>MWEK01000012.1 GCA_002070955.1 Planctomycetes bacterium ADurb.Bin069 | reverse complement strand
GCGTGGCTGGCGGTGCCGGCGCTCCCCGCCGATCCCGTCGCGGTGCTCAGGTGCGCGGTCAAGGAAGGCGCCGAGGTGCCGGCCGCGGGCACGCTCTTCGGCCGCGCCTTCACCGTGAGCGAGTTTCCCGTCGTCGTCCAGGATCTCCTGGCGCCCGAGCTCTCGCGCAAGTGGCTGATCGCCTTCCGAGGCAAGGACGAGGAACCCGGCCGCGCCGACACGGGCGCCACCTGCCAGCGCGCGGAGCAGGTCTGCGGCGGGGAGAAGAAGGTCTGCCTCTTCATGCACCCCCCTTATATCGGCGGCGTGGGCGCGACGATAGCCGAGCTGTGGCCTATCGACGTGCCAGCCCGGGGCGCGGTCTTCGAGGCTTCCGTCGGCATCGCCGACGGCGGCGACATCTCGGACGGCGTGGTGTTCACGGTCTTGGCCGCCGAGGTCCGCGGCGAGTGGATCGCGGTAGGGAGCGCCGCGGCGAACCGCCCCGGCTGGAAACCTTTCCGCGCCGACCTGGGGCGGTTCGCGGGAAAGCGCATCTTCCTGCGCCTGGTCACCGATGTCGGGCCGGCCGACAACTCGAACTCCGACTGGGCGTGTTTCGGCGAGGCGCGCGTCGTGCGCTCGACGCCCCAGAAACGCCTCCGGTTCGAATGACGCCCCGCGCCGGCGGGGTGGGCGCGCGCCCGCCCGCGGTTACAATGGACGAACGCGCCGCGCCGAAGGGAGATTCTCGGCGCCGTCGCCCCAAGGAAAACCGCATGCAGCTTCGCTTCCTCGCCCTCGCCGCGGCCCTCGCCGCCCTGCCGGTGCCCGCCCAGGACGCCGCGGACGGGCGGCGCGCTCCCGATGCGAGCGCCGGGCCGCGCCTGGAGAAACTCTGGGAAACCGCCTTGCGCTCCGAGGGCCTGCCGGCCGCCGCCGAGAAGGTCGTCCTCTTTCCCTGCGGGCTGCGCGTCATCGCCCTCGACGCCCGCACCGGGGAAGAGATCTGGCGCTACGCCTTCACCGAGGATCGCGCCGGGCTGGAGATGCCCGCCCGAGTCCAGGGAGTCGCGGTCGTCGCGCTCCGCCCCGGGCAGGGCATCGTCATCGCCATCGGCTCCACGGAGATTCACGGCCTGACGCTCTCCAGCGGGCGGGTGCTGTGGAGGCACCGGGAACGCACCGCCTGCACCCTCGCCCTGAGCATCGTCGCCGACATTGATGGCGACGGCGTTCGCGACGCGGTGGCGAGCGGCTGCGATTCCGTCGTGTGCGTGTCATCGGTCTCCGGCGCCGTGCTCTGGCACTACCCCATCAGCGGCCGAAGCTGGTGGACCGCGGACGCCGGCGATCTGGACGGCGACGGCCGCGGCGAGGTGCTCGTCTTCGCCGGCGGCACGCTCCACGCCGTGCGGGCGGCGGCCTCGGGCTCCGCGGCGACGCTCTGGTCCGCCGCCGTCCCCATGCAGCCGCACGCGGCCTTCCCGCAGCCCCGCGGCGTCGTCCTCCTTTTTCCCACCGGCGCCGTCGAACGGCGCGCGGGCGGCGACGGCGCCGTACTATGGCGCGCCCGACCCGCTGCGGGGAAGATCGCCGACGCGCGTCCCTCCTCCGACGGACACGCTCTTCTGGTGAGCGCCGAGGAATCCTGCGCCCGGATCGCGCTCGGCGACGCGGCGTGCGCCGCGTTTCCCCATGCCGCGGCCTCCGCGGGCGCCTTGGCGCCCGAAGCGGCGCTCCTTTTCCTGGGCTTCGCCAACGGCGAAGCCGCGGCGGTCGATTGCGCGGCGCGCGTTGAGCTCGCCCGCGCGGCGATCGCGAAGGAGCCCATCGAGGCGATTCTCGCGGCGCGCGATGGAACGGCTTTCGTCCTCACCCGGACCCGCGCCATCGGTGTGCGCGCGACCGGCGGGCCGGGGGAGCGCTGATGGACGCGGCGCGGCTGTTCCTCTGGGAAGCGCTGAGCCTCACGGTGATGGTGCTGCCCTACTTCGCCCTCGGCGTCCTCCTGGCGGGTTTTCTCGACGTCTACGGCAAAGGCGGCGCGTACCGGCTGCGCCTGCGCGCCGACGGCCTGGGAGCCGTGGCCCTCGCAACTCTTGCCGGGGCCTTGATCCCGGCGTGTTCCTGCGGAATCGTGCCCCTCGTGACGGCGCTCATCGCCGGCGGCGTGCCCCTGGCGCCGGCCATCGCTTTTCTGGTCTCCGGCCCCAGCATAAATCCGGCGGTGCTGAGCATGACGGCGGGGGCGCTCGGCGTCGAGATCGCGGCGGCGCGGCTGGTGTGCACCCTCGCCCTCTCCATGGGAGCGGGAACGCTCACCATGGTCATGCTTCGCCGCGGATGGCTCCGACTGGAACGGGATCTGCGCCCCGTGGAGCGCATCTGCCCCTGCGCTTGGGCGGCGACGCCGTCCACGCGCGGCGCGGCGCGTTTCGCCCTGGCATGGCTCCGCGCCGGCGAGTTCTTCGTCGGCCTGGCGCCCTACCTCGCCGCCGGAATCGTGCTCGGCGCGGCAATCGCGGCGGCGACAACACCGCAGTGGGTCGCGCGCCATCTGACCGGCCCCGCGGCCGTGCCCTTCGCGGCCCTTGCCGGCGCACCCCTCTATATCTGCACCTGCGCCGAGATTCCCATCACGGCGCCGCTCATGGCTCAAGGCATGAATCCCGCCGCGATCGTGACTTTCCTGCTGGCGGGCCCCGGTGTGAGCTTGTTCTCCTTCGTCCTCTTGGCAAGCCTTTTCCGCGTGCGTCTGCTCCTCTTCTACGCGGGAATGTTCCTGGCCGGATCGATAGCCCTCGGCTTCCTCGCCGGGCCGTTCCTCGTGAGGTGATCGATGCTGCGCAGAACCTGCGGAGCCGCCGGCGCGCTCCTCGGCGCGGGAACGCTTTTGAGATTCCGCGAGGCCTGCGGCCTGGATGCCGCCACCGCCGCGATCGGCGCCCTGCTGCTCTGCGGCATGGCCGCCGCCCTGGCTTTCGTGCGCCCCGAAGGCGGCCGGCGCCCGCCGCTCGCCCTGGGCACCGCGGCACTGCTCGCCGGAGCGGCGCTAGGGCTCGGCGTGTACGCCGCGCGTCCCGCCTCTTCCGTCATGGGCGTCCCACCTGAGGACGCGTCCGTGCCTGTTCTGTGCGAGTTGATCCTGGACGACAGCGCGGGTTCCGCGAAGCTCGCGGCCGCGGCGCTGCGGGCGGCGGAGGCGGCGCCGGGCGAACTCATCGTGGTGGGCTACCGCGCCTCGGGTTTCATCCGGCCCGGACTCGCGACGCCGGCCGCGCCCGCGGCGTTCGTCGACTACGCCCGCGCGGCGAATCCCGACGCTTTGGACGCGGCGGTTCGGACGGCGAAAAAGCGCCCGCGCATCAAGTGCGCGCTGAGCGCGTCGGCGCGCTGGGAAACGCCCGGCGCCTTGGTCGTGCGCGCGGCGCTGGACAACGCCGACGCCGGACACGCCTTCAGAGGCGAGGTGTTCGCGCTGCTCGTGGACAGGGGGACGCTCGCTTTCCCCGCGGCGCCGCCCGCCGTCGCGGGCGCCGTCTTGGCCGAAACGGTGTCGCTCCCGCCGGGGTCCGGCGCCGGTCCCTGGGAGGCGCGCATCGCGCCGCCGGCGGCCGCGGCGGAGGGGACCTTCGAGGTTCTGGTGGTCGCGGCGGACGAGTTCGTCCAGGCGGTGCTCTCCGTCGCGCCGTGAGGCGGGCCTCGCCCCGCTCGATGGCGCCGGTCAGGATTTCTTGGCGCGCCACCGGGAGATGAGACGGTCCAGCGACAGAGGACCGGCCCCGCGCATGACCAGGCACAGCGCCATGCAGAAAAGCGCCGCCTGCCACTCGAAACCCACCACATGGCCGTTCCCGGCGCGGGTCTCGAACCCCTGAGCCCAGTGGATCTGGCTGATCGCCACCGTCATGACGCCCATGTGCCCGAGGGCGGCAATCCGCGTCGCCAAGCCCAGGGCTAGAAACAAGCCGCCGACGAATTCGGTCAACGCGGCCACCCAGGCCATGAGCACGGGCGTGGGCACGTTCAACGATCCCAGAAGCTGGGTGAAGCTGTCCATGCCGCCGGAAAGTTTGCTCCACCCGTGGTAAACGAACGTCGCGGCCAGCGCCGCGCGCAGCGGCACATCCGACCACTCCAAGAGGACCGCGCGCAACTTCGAGGAACCCTGCTCGGCCATGCGAGATCTCCTTCACGCCCGCGTGGCGGCGCCGCCGAAACGTTCGCGCGCGTCCGTGCGCGCGCCTCTCTCCCGGGGACACACCGCCACGCCGGCGGCATCGTAGAAGGCCGCGGCGCGGGACGCAAGCCCCGAGCTCAACGATCCTTGATCCACACGAGCGAACGTCCCCCGCGGTTCAACCGGGCGTAGTTCGGAACGGCGAGCACGGGCTTCCCGTCGGCGAAGACGCCTTTCAGGACCACGACGCCGCCCAGCAGCCCTTCCCTCCATTCCGCCGTCAAGGGCGCCTCCGGGGGAAGCACGGCGTCGATATCCTGATCGACGCTCTCGATGTTGTAGATGAGCGCGCCGCGGCGCAATGCGACCCGTCCCGCCGTCGCGGCGACCAAATCGCTCGCCTTGATGCGCTGGACCGGCAAGGGCAACCGCAGCGTCACCCGGTCGCCGGCCTTCCACTCCCGGGCGATCGCGGCGTAGCCTTTTTCGAGGGCCGGCGTCACGGGGACGCCGTTGACGGCGCAGGCCTCCAGGCCGCCGCCTTCGGGCGTCTGGCGGTAAAGCGCGCTCACCCCGCGGTCAGGAACCCGGATCAGGAGAGTGAAGCGCGCCGGGGCCGCCGGAATGAGCTCGATGGAAACTTCTCCCCTCCAGGGATAGTCGGTGGTCTGGACGATGCGCATCGGAACGCCCTCAACCTCGCCCAGCGCCACATCGCTCCCGACGAACTGATTCACGTACAGGCGGCCGGCGCCCTTGGAATACATCCAGAGGGGAAGTCTGAGAAGCGTCCGCGGAAGGTTGCCGACGCAGCAGGGGCACACGTGCCACGGGTAGCGGCGCTCGCTGGAATCCAGCGGATTGGTGTAGGTGAAGTTCCGGCCCTCGAGATCCATGCCGCCGAGAACCGCGTTGTAGAGGGTCTCCTCCAGGAGATCGGCGTAGCAGGCCTCGCCGTAGGCGAGCTGCATGCGGTGCTGGAAGAACACCTCGCCGCAGCCGGCGCAGGACTCGCAGTAAGCGTGGTGCGGCAGGGAATAATCCTTGCCGAACCCCTCCGAGGTCTCGCCGCTGCCGATGCCCCCCGTTACGTAGTACTTGCGGTGGACGATGCTGTGCCACAGCGACTTCGCGGCGCTGTGGTAGTCCAGATCGGCCGTATCCATGGCGACGTCCACCATGGCCGCGTAGGAGTACACGGCGCGCACCGCGTGGCCCACGGCCTCGTACTGCTCGACGACGGGCAGGTGGCTCTGATCGTATTCCTCGCCGCCCCCGCGGCTGTCGCACAGGAATTTCGCCAGCGCCGCGTAGGCGCGGCCCTTGCCGGGCCCTTCCTGGGCCTCGACGAAGCGGGCGAGCCCCATGAGCGCCATCTCGAGAGCCTGATGGCCCTCGTACCACCTGCGCTTCGGCGCGGGGCCGATGTTCGCGCACCAGCAATCGGCCAGGCGCCGCGCCGCGTCGTAAAGCCGCGTGTCCTTCCCGCCCGTGGCCCACCAATGCGCCAAGGCGGCATCGATGAAGTACCCGGCGTTGTAGCCCTCGTGGTCGTACTTGTTCGACCAGCGCCGGGCGCCGTTGATGGTGTACATGGTCTGCAGGTAGCCGTCCGGCTCCTGGGCCGCCAGGATGACGGGGATCCACTTCTCCAGCGTGGCGCGCATGGCGGCCTGGGCTTGCGCGATCTCCTCGTCGCCCCGGGCGTCAAGCATGAGCGCCGCGCAGATGGACTCCACGGTGTTGTACACCCAGGCGTTGGAAAAGGGCGCGCCCACGTGTTTGACATCCGTCGCGCCGTCGAGCTTGCGCCTGGCCGCGACGAAGTTCTCCAGGCCGCCCTCGCGCAGATCCTTCTCCTCGATCTTCCGGACGCAGTGCGGGATCCAGTTCACGATGAGGCTCTTGGTCCGCGCCCGCCAAAACGGGCTCGTGACCGCGTAGGCCGCCGCCCACAGGGGCTCGAGGGGCTGCGCGGGAGGCGGTCCGTCCACTCGCACCCTGACAGTGTCGGAGCCGCGCAATTCGCCGTCGTCGGCGGCGAGCTCCAGCACGTAGTTCCCCGTCTCCGCGAACCGCGCCGTGGTGACCGCCGCCGCCGGATCGGCGAAGGCGACGGCGCCCGGGCCCGAGCGCTTCGTCCAGCGCACCGACAGCGCGGGCGCGGGCTTGCCGTCATCCCGCACCGCGCCGCGCAGAAAAGTCCGCCCGGGGAGGACGACGACCCGGTCGACGCCGGCCGCCACGAGAGGCGCGAAATTGGGCGATCGGCCCGAGTCGTAGACGCGCCACTGGAGGATGCCGGTGGAGAAATCGCCCTCCCCATCCATCTCCAGCCGCAGCTTGGTCGTCGTCACCTCGGGAAAGACGGCGGCGTTGAAACGGTTCTTCTCAAGCCCCGGGCCTGTCGCGCCCGGGACGGGGGCGAAACCGCTCCCGTCCCAGTATAGGAGCCGGCAGGCCTTCGGGAGGCGCACGCCGCGCTGATCGTCGAACCAGTAGACATCGGTGCGGGTGGTGGCGATCGGCCGGCTCCACTCGTACTGGACCCATTGCGTGCCCCGCCGCGGCCAATTGCCGTAGGCGCCCCGGCGCTTGTCGTCGGAATGCGCCGGCACGGCGCCGTTGTTGAGCGCCGTGATCGTCTCGTGGCCGGACACGAAGGAAGTGGTCGCCTCGGCGACGAGGGCCAGGTTGGCGCCGGGGGGCGCTTCGAGATCCTGCGCGCCGGCGGCCTCTCCCGCGGGCAGGCTCAGGGCGAAAACGACGCCGGCGGCAAGGAACGCGCGGCTCATGGCTTCCTCCTGAAAGGCGCTTCGAGATCCTGCGCGCCGGGGGGCTCTCTCGCGGGCAGGCTCAGGGCGAAAACGACACCGGCGGCAAGGAACGCGAAGCTCATGTCGAGAGCCTGCGCGCCGGTGTCAAGGAACCAGAAGCTCATGTCGAAATCCTGCGCGCCGGCTGGCTCTCCCGCGGGCAGGCTCAGGACGAAAACGACGCCGGCGAAAAGGAACGCGCGGCTCATGGCTTCCTCCTGAAAGGTTGTTCCCTGAAGATCGGCGCGGAGCGCCCCGTGGGGCTAAACGACCCGTACTGAATTATAACGAGCCCAGGCGCCGCTCTCAATGTGCGCCCCGGGCCCGTGAAGCCGCGGCGACCGGCGGCGAAGGCACCTCTTCCATTCGGCCGCCCCAGCCTTCATAATGGCGGCGTTTCACGGCGCCCGCGCCGCGGCGCTCCCGGGGGGGCGCGTGTCCGCGGGTCTTCCGGCACAGGGAGGCACATGAAACACATCCGCCACATCCTCCTGGTCGCGGTCGCGGCTCTGGCCCTGGGCGCGGTCTCCGTCGTCGTCCTCCTGGCGCTCGTTCCCGGCGATTTCGGCACCTTTCCGCCGGGGTGGACCTATCGCGAGAGCTCGCTCAAGGAAAACGCCGACGCTCCGCCCCTGGCCTACGCCGCCGAGGAAAGCTGCGGGCAGAAGAGCTGCCACGGCGGCGAGAACCCCGTGTCGCGCCTCAACGTGACTCTGCGCGGCGGCCATAAAAACATCGGCTGCCAGGCCTGCCACGGCCCGGGACAGGCTCATGTCGCCGCCGGCGGCGTCAAGGACAGCCCCGTGATCTGGAAATCGGAAATCCGCGTCGGCGATGCGGAATTCGCCAAGCTCTCGAAAGAGGAGCAGCAGAAGCTCGAGGACGCCCGCGCCGCGTTCCACATCGGATTCTGCATGCGGTGCCACCAGGAGCTCGCCGGGAAACCGGCGTCGCTCCCGCAGATCGCGAGCTTCGAGGGGCACCGCAAACAGAACGGTGACGGCAGCGAGGCGGGGTGCACCTCCTGCCACAACGCCCACAAGCCCGCCATGTGAGGAGAGGCGTCATGAACCAATCGAAGCTCGGGCGACGAGAGTTCCTGGCCGGCAGCGGCCTTGTCTTCGTGGGGGTGGTGCTCGGGCAGGACGTCAAGCCGCCCGAGGGGCTCGTGCGGTGCGCGGGCTTCCCGGCCCATGCCCGCTGGGCCTACCTGATCGACACGACCAAGTGCATCGGCTGCGGCAACTGCATGCGCGCCTGCCGCGCCGAAAACAACGTGGCGCAGAAAACCGCGGAACCCGCCGCCGCGCCCGACGAGCGCTCGCTGCTCGCGCGCTACCTCTACACCGAGGGGCACAAGGCGCGGAACGACGCCGCGCAACCCACCCGCTTCCGCACCTGGGTCGAGCGCTACCTCCAGGTCGAGACGCCCGAGGGCGTCGCGGTGCGCGTGGATGCCCCCGAGGGCGGCGAGCACGGCTACCCCCCCGTGGACGCGAAGGTGCTGCAGGGCTTTTTCGTGCCGAAGCTCTGCAACCACTGCGCCTCGCCCTCCTGCGTGAAGGTCTGCCCCACCTCGGCGACTTATATCTCGCCCGAGGGCGTCGTCCTGGTGGATGACAAGCGCTGCGTGGGGTGCTGCTACTGCATCCAGGCCTGCCCCTACGGCATGCGCCACCTGGACCGGCGGCTCGGCCGCGGCGTCGCGGAGAAATGCACCTGGTGCTACCACCGCATCACCAAGGGACTCATGCCCGCCTGCGTCACGGCCTGCCCCACGGGCGCGCGGCGCTTCGGCGTGCTGAGCGACCCCAAGGACCCGGTGACGGCGTACATCAGGGCCAACCGGGTCTACACGCTCCGACCGGAAACCGGCAACGATCCCCAGGTCCGCTACGCCCAGCTTGCGCGCGAGGTGCTCTGATGGAAACGCAGTTCCTCTTCCCGAACGAGGTGGAGAAATCGGTTCTCTGGGGGCTGATCATCGTCCTGTATCCCTTCATGACCTCGACGATCTTCGGCGGCATGTTCGTGTCGGCGCTGCCGACGCTCTTCGGCCGCAAGGCCCTCGAGCCTGTCGCGCGGCTGGGGCTCGCCGTGGGCCTGAGCTTCCTGCCCTTCGTGTTTCTGCCGATCCTGCTGGACCTGGGACAGCCCGTGCGCGCCTTCAACATCATGGCGACGCCGCGCTTTTGCTCCCCCATGGCCGTTTTCGGCTTCGTTTTCACCTTCGTGGCCGTCGTGATCGCGCTGCACGCTTGGTTCGTCTTCCGGAAGGACCTGGCGGCGCGCGCCCGGGAGAAGACGGGTTTCATGCGCTGCGTCTACTGGATCCTCGTCCTGGGCGTGACCGAGGTCACGCCCCAGGCCGAGCGGATCGACCGCGGCCTGGCGAAGTTCCTGAAGATCGTCGCCCTGCCCGCCGACGCCCTCCTCACCGGCTACGTGGCTTTCATCTTCGCCACCGTGCCCGGCAACCCGGAGTGGAACTCGACCATCAGACCGGTAGTGCTGCTCCTGGCCGGGATCGTCACCGGCGCTTCCCTCACCCTGCTTCTGGGCGCCATCTTCAAGCCCGCGGTTCTGCGGGACGAGACGGTCAAGGCCCTCGGCGTCTATCTCGTCGCCGCCGTGCTCGCCGTGGCCGCCCTCACCATCCTGGAGGTGGTCGAGATCGCCTATATGGACGGCTACTCGGCCACGGTCATCGAGACGCTCTTCGCGGGCGGCGGCCCGCTCGCGACCATGTTCTTCACGGTCTTCCTCGGGCTGGGCACGTGCCTGCCGGTGGCCGTGCTCGCCTGCGCCTTCGCGCTCCGGCTCCGAGGCGCGCCGCTCAAGCTGGCGGCGATGGCCGCCGGAGTTTTCGGCGTCCTGCAGAGCTTCGCGCTGCTTTGGAACATCATCGTGGGCGGCCAGCTCGTGAGCAAGAGTTTGCGGGGGGTCGTGGCGTACACTCCCGCCCCCGCCGAGATCGCCTTGACCCTCGGCATCGCGGCCATGCCCCTCCTGGCCTTCGTCGTCATCAACTTCCTGGTGCCGCTCGCCGCGCCGGGCGGAGAGGAGACCGCGCCCGTGCCGCAGGCCTGAGCCGCCGCGGCACGCCCGGGCGCCCGCGCCGCCATGACCGCCATGGACTGGACCCGAATCACCGACCTGGACATCGCCGGAGGGACGTTCCTGCCGGGCACGGCGATCGAGACGATCCGTTCCGCGGAGGCGGGCGCGGCCCGCGCCGCGCTCTTCGACTTCGACGGAACGTTGTCCCTCATCCGCAGCGGCTGGGTCGATGTCATGGTCCCCATGATGGTGGCGATCCTCCAGGAGCTGCGCACGGGGGAGTCGGCCGCCGAACTGACGGCCGTGGTGACGCAGTTCGTGTACCGTCTCACGGGCAAGCAGACGATCTACCAGATGATCGAGCTCGCCGAGCAGGTGCGCCGCCGCGGCGGCACGCCCCGCGATCCGCTTCAGTACAAGCATGACTACCTCGACCGGCTCTGGGAGAAGATCGCCGATCGGGTGCGGGCCCTCGAGGAAGGCCGCGCCCGGGCGGAGGACTATCTGGTGCCGGGCAGCCTCGCCCTGCTCGCGGCCCTCAAGGCCCGCGGGCTGCTTATCTTCGTGGCCAGCGGCACCGACGAGAAGTACGCCGCCCGCGAGGCCGAACTCCTCGGCCTCACGCCCTACCTGGACGACAAGGTGTACGGCGCCATCGACGACTACCGGAATTACTCCAAACGCCTGGTCATCCGGCGTATAATGGCCGAACACAAGCTGCGCCCCGCCGAACTCATCGGGTTCGGCGACGGGTACGTCGAGATCGAGAACATCAAGGAGGCGGGCGGCGCCGCCATCGGCGTCGCTACGGACGAGCCCGCCTGCCGGGAGATCGACCGGTGGAAGCGCGCGCGCCTGATCATGGCGGGCGCCGACGCCATCGTGCCGAACTTCGCCGAGCACGAGCGCCTGTGCGCCTGGATGTTCGCCGCCTAGGGCGCCGCCGAGAAGGGAGTCGCGGATATGGACTTCGCCGCTTATTGCCGCTGGTTCGCCGAGATGCTCGCGCGCGTCGACGCCGGAGCCGTCGAGGCCGTCGCGAATCTGTTTGCGCAAGCGCGCGCCGAGGGACGCACGGTCTTCGTCATCGGCAACGGTGGCAGCGCCGCCAACGCCTCGCACTTCTGCGAGGACCTGGTCAAGGGCACCCTGCGCGACTTCGACTGCCAGCGCCGCCTCAAGGTGTTGAGCCTCACCGACAACACGCCCGCCATCACGGCCTGGGCCAACGACGAGGGATACGAGCGGGTGTTCGTCGAGCAGCTTCGCACGTACGCCGCTCCGGGCGACCTCCTGCTGGCGATCAGCGGCTCGGGAAACAGCCCCAACGTCACGACGGCGGCGGCCTGGGCCAACGACCACGGCATGATCACCATCGGCTTGACGGGTTTCGACGGCGGCGCGCTGGCCAAGCTGGCGCGCCACAACCTCCGCGTGCCCATCGACAACATGGGGGCCGCCGAAGCCGCGCACGACGTGATCTTCCACTATCTCGTCGAGACGCTGTGCCGGAGGTTCGCACATGAGGATGGAATTCCGCCGCGGAGCTGACCTCGCGGCGATCTGCGCGGCGCTCGCCGCGTGCCTTGCGGCCCGCGGCGCCGAGGACTTCGCGCCCTTCGCCATCAGGCCGAAAGAGATGCAGCCGGGCCGGGGCGGCTACACGCTTCCGGCGGACCTCGAGATCCGGAGCACCGCCAAGGCCAAGGAGAAACTCTGGGTCCTCGCCGAGAAGTTCGCGGGGACGAGTCTCAGCCTTCGCGTCGCCACCATCGCGCCGGCCGGCGTCGAGGCCGTGGCGGTGGGCGACGCGGCCGTCGAGGCGCGTGTTCTGGAAGTGCCGCCCAGGGCGGAGGGATTCGTCCTCGAGGTGTCCCCCAAGGGGTTCCTCGTCCTCGGACGCGACGCGCAGAGCATCCAGTGGGGGCTCTTGTGCCTGCGCGAGACCATGGATGTCGGCCGGCGGTTCATCCCCTCCTGCTTCGTGCGCGACTGGCCCGACGCCGCCTGGCGCGGCGTCCACTGCCGCCTGCCTTCGCAGGCGCAGTTCAAGGAGTTCACCCGTTTCGTCGACGAGGTCCTTCTGCCCGGCCGCATCAATTTCGCCGTCATCGAGGTGAACTACCGCATGCAATTCCGGAGCCGCCGGGAGATCGAGGATCCCCTGGCGCAGCCCGCCGAGTTCTGCGCGGAGCTGGCGGCGCTGCTGGCGTCGCGGGGCATGCGGGCGATCCCGGAATTCAAGAGCATCGGGAACCAGTCCGGCGCCGCGCGCAACCACGCCCTCCTCGCGGCCCATCCCGAGCTGGACGAGACGCCCGGCTTGAAGTTCGGCGACCCGCGCCTTCCGAGCCGTTCGTGGTGCCCGCGGCATCCGGCCCTGCCCGACATCCTGTTCCCGCTGTGGTCCGACATCACCAAGGCTTTCGGCTCGACACACTTCCACATCGGCCTGGACGGCGCCTTCCTTCTCGCCCATGAGGAATGCCCGCGCTGCGGGCGCTCCTCCGCCTGGGAGGTCCTCGCGGCGGCGATCCTCCAGTACCATGCCTTCCTGCGGGGCAAGGAAAACACCGCGCTCATGTGGGGCGACCGGCTGCTGGACGCCGCGGCCCAAGGGTACGCCAAGTTCGAGGGCGGCGACCTGCAAACGGCGAAAGCGCTGGCGTGCCTGCCCCGGGACATTATCATCTGCGACCGGCACTCCGCCGTGCGCGCGGATTATCCCTCGCTCGCCCGCTTCCAGCGCGAGGGCTTCAAGACCCTGGCATGCCCGGGACCCGATCCGGAAACCGTGCGCGCCCTCTGGAGCGGCGCGCAGCGCGAGCGCACGCCGCTTTTCCTCGGCTGCCTGGCCATGACGGGAACCGAGTTCGCGCCCCTCGCCGAGGCGCTCTTCGGAACGCGGGGCGCGCCGGAGGCGGCGCGCGCCGCCGAAGCGCTGAAGCTGGCCGCCCGGCTCGCGTGGCAGGGGAAGGAATAGAAGGAGGCAACGCCTTCCGGCGGGGCCGACAGCGCATGGCCCGCGAGAGAGAGCCTCCGAGGTTGGCGCTTACCGAGTTGTTTTTATGGGGACAACGGCGATAATGAGAGCGACAAGGGGCGCGCATGACGGCCGCGACGTCCGGTCCCTGCATTGAAACGCGGCGGCCCCCGCCGCGCGCGGCGTAGAGACGCACCCCCTTCTCCCCGCCGCCGGGAGAGAAACCGCCGAAACGCTGCGCACGCATCGCCTTCGAAGGAGGTTATCATGAAAGGCGCCATTACCATCACGAAAGACAATCGGGAGCTTCTGCTCCTGCTCCTGGACGGAATCGCGGCGTCGGAAGCCGACGAGCGCAAACGGCTCGAGGAACTCCAGGGCGAGATCGAACGTGCCACCGTCGTCGAGTCGCACCTGATCGACGCCGACATCGTGACCATGAACTCGCGGGTCTCGCTCCGGGACCTGGACTCGGGCGAACGCGTCATCTACACCCTCGTCTATCCCCGCGACGCGAACTCCGCCGAGGGCCGGATTTCCGTCCTGGCCCCCGTGGGCACGGCGATCCTGGGCTATCGCGTGGGCGCAACGATTCGCTGGAAAGTGCCCGCGGGGGAGCGGAAACTCCGCATCGACAAAATCCTATTCCAGCCGGAGGCCGCCTCCGACGGCGGAAAGGCAACGGGCGCCGGTCCGGGATAGGAGCCGGCGCGCCGCGTTTCCTTCCCGCGCCCCTCGCGCGCCTAGATCTCCACGGTTATGCCCGGGATCGGCGCCGGATAGCGGCCGCCGGCGTCGGCCTGGACCGGCGCGGGGCTCGCCGCGGTGAGCGCATCCACGTTGGCGCAGAACTGGAAGTCCGACGCCATGGCCTCCTCCCACGTGACGATCTTCCCGGTGTGGACGGCCGCCCGCCCCATGATGGCGCCCAGGTTCGAGAGCGCCGCGCGGCGGGTCTCGTTGTGCGGCCGGTCGTTCCGGATCGCATCCAGAAGGACGTCCCACTCCGCCTGCCACGGATTGACGGCCTCGCGCTCCGGCTTCCAGCCGATGTTGTCCGGGGCCACGCGCCGGTCGCGGTACATCCACGTGTCCGGACGGTGGACATCGCCGGAGAACTTCGCGGCGGTCTTGGTCCCGAGAAGGTAGGTGGCGAAGTCGTTGTGGCACTGGGGTATGTAGCGGCCCGTCACCAAGGCTTTCGCGCCGTCCGCGAAGGTGTACTCGATGGAGTAGCTGTCGAGATTCTGGCTGCAGTCCTTGCTGCCGGCGAAGCGCCCGCCGACGCCGTGCGCCGCCACCGGCCAGGCATCCTTGATCCAGAAACACTCGTCGATCTGGTGGATCATGAGCTCGATGAACACGCCCCCCGAGGACCACATGAACTGGTACGGGCGGCCGGGTCTGAGCTGCCACAGAAGCTCGTTCTCGCCCCGAGGGAAGGGGCCCATCTGGTAGCCGGAGTCCATGCGGTAGGCGCGGATCAACTGCACCTCGCCCATGGCGCCCTCGCGGATTTTACGGATCAACGCCTGGCGCGCCGAGGAATGGCGGCACATGAGGCCGGCGCCGATCTTGAGGTTCTTCTTCTCCGCCGCCTCGCCCGCCCGGAGGATGCGCTTGACGCCGCCGGGATCCGCCGCGAAATCCTTCTCCATGAAGACGTTGACGCCCTTCTCCACGGCGTACTCAAGGTGCGGCCCGCGGAAGGCGCAGTGCGTCGCCAGGATGGCGACATCGCCGGGCCGCAGGCAGTCGATCGCGTGCCGGTAGGCATCGAAACCCAGGAACCGCCGCTCGGGCGGCGCATCGATCCGATCGCCCAGTTGCTCGGTCAGGGCGCGGTGTGAAACCTCGAGACGTTCCGGGAGCAGATCGGCCATGGCGACCAGCTTGACCGGCCCGCCCGCGCCCGCCGCCCGCGGCGCGCCCGAGTCAGCCCCGAGAACCAGCCCCCCCGCCGACATGGCGTTGGCCACGGCGCCGTTGCCGCGGCCGCCGCAGCCGATGAGCGCCAGGCGAATGACGTTGTCCTCGCCCGCGTGGACGTTGGGGACGGCCGCGGCCGCCAGCGTCGCGGCCGCGGCGCCGGCGGCGGACTTTTCCAGGAACTGGCGGCGGGAGACGCCCGCGCTCCGACGACGAAGAGCTCTCATTGGGTCCTTCCTTTCTCGCGCCGTTGCCGGCGGCAGGCCGGAAACGCCGGCGGTTAGAGCTTCCACCCTTCCCGGTATTCGCGGTGAAGGAGTCTGCTTGCCTCGGGAGAATTGGCGATCGTGCCGCTTACGGGGTCGTACTCGATGGGCTGCCCGACGATCATGGCGATGTGGCCGAGCAGCAGCAGCTCGGTCATGGGACCGCCGAGTTCGAAGGGCGAGAACGGCCGCGGGCCGCCCTTGCAGGCCTGGATCCATTCGGCGTGGTGACCGGGCGAACGCGGGAGCGTCCGCGGCGCGTCGAACCCCTCGAACTGTTTCTCGGGAAGCAGCGCGCAGCGCGTGTTCCAGGGGCAATCGCTGAAGATGACGCCCTTCTCCCCCATGAGCGCCGATCCGTGCTCGCTCAGCGGGCGGCCGGGAAGAAGGTCCTCGGGCGGCCGCGGGCCGCCGTTGTACCACGTGAGCCGCGCCGGCGGCAGGTCGCCGCGCGCGGGAAACCGGTAGACAACCTTGCACCACCGCGGGTAGCTGTCGGGGTTGATCTCCGCGGCCTCGCCCTCGACGCGGATCACGGGGGCGGGCGCCGCGCCGGCGGGCGCGCTCCACAGCCGATCGAGTCTGAGGGCGCGGAAGGCCATGTTGATCGAGTGGCAGCCGAAATCGCCCAGCACCCCCGTGCCGAAATGGCGCCAGTTGCGCCAGCGGCCCGGCGCGTACTCGGGGTGATAGGGCTTGTAAGTCGCCGGACCGAGCCAGAGGTCCCACTCCAGCGTCGGAGGGACGGGCGGCGTGTCCTTCGGCGCGGCGGCGCCGCTGTTGCCGCTGCCGAACCAAACATGCGCCTCGCCGATCGCGCCGATGGCTCCGCCCCACGCCAACTCGACGCCGCGCCTGAGACCCTCGCTCGCCGATCCTTGGTTGCCCATCTGGGTGACGACCTTGCGGGACGACGCGACGGCGCGCATGGTCCGGGCCTCAAGGATGGTGCGGTTGAGGGGCTTCTCGCAGTAGCAGTGCAATCCCAACTGCATGGCCGCCACCGCCGCGACGGCGTGGGTGTGGTCGGGCGTGCTCACGACCACCGCATCGATCTTGGCCTGCAGTTCCTCCAGCAGCTTCCTGAAGTCGGTGAACTTCTTGGCGTTCGGGAAGCGGCGCAGGGTGTTCGCGCAGCGCTGCTGATCCACATCGCAGAGCGCCGCGATGTTCTCGCTCGCCACGTTGCCGGCGTTGCCTTCACCCTGACCCCCGGCGCCGATGACGGCGATGTTCAACTTTTCGTTGGCCCGGGCGCCGAAGGCGAGGCTTCCGTTCCGCAGAAACGTCCACCCAAGACCTCCCAGCGCTCCCGCGCCCAAAAACGCCCGCCTGCCCATGCGTGCTCTCATTGAGGACGCTCCTTTCCCGCAGGTTCGCGAATCACCCCATTGTATACGGGGGAAGCTCCCGCGTCACGGGAGGGCGCCGGGCGGCGCGGGCCTCACCACTTCTCGTCGTACTTGGTCCAGAGGTGGTCGCCGAGGTTCCAGTAGGCGTTCGCCGCGGCGCCGCAGGCCTCCGCGCTCTTGCGCGTCAGGTAGGCGCGGCCGGCGGCGGGATTTTCCGCCAAGAGCCTCGCGGCCTCTTCGTCGACCTCTTTCTGCTCCGCGAGGAACCGCTCCTGCATGGGATCGCGCACGGCCGCCACATCCTTGCGCATGTCGCCCCAGCGGTGCGCCGCGATGGTCGCCACGCGGTTGAACGCCCACCACGCGGCCCGGCGGCTGAAGCCGGTGGTCCGGCCGTCCGTGCCAAAGTCCTCGGGCAAGGCCGTGATGCCGGCGTAAAGAGGCACATAGGTGGTCATCGCCGTGTTGGCGTACCCGAACCACACAATGCCGCCCGCCGCATCGGGCAGCCACGCGCGGGACTGCGTCACCGTGGCGTACATGCAGTACCAGCGCGCCATCGGCCGTTCGCCCAGCGCCCCCCAACCGCCGTTGATCTTGAAGAGCGGGTTCATTTCGTAGGGCATGAAGGGGTTGGCGAGGGGGCTTTTCACCGTCTTGCCGGCGGCGTCCGTCGCCGTGATGTTCTTGACCATGTCGAAGTCCGTGCCCTCGAAGGTGTCGCGGAAGATCTCCATGATCGTCTCCGGCCCGACGGGACGCTCCGGCTTTACCGAGAAGGGGAAGATGTTCGCGTTCGGATTGAGCTTCAGCGACGGCGCCAGGAGGTCGAGGGCGCGCCACTCGCGCCGCGTCGAGGCGAACCCGAAACGGCCGTCGGGGTTGTAGGCCTCGTAGAACCGGAACGGAGCTCCGCTCTGCGGGTCCCACCAGCCGCGCTCCTCGGCCACCTTCGCCACGTTCGCCGAGGCCATGAAGAAGTCGGGCGCATCGAGGCGCAGCTCGCCGATCCGCGCGGCGTTGGCCACCACCGACACGTGGTCGTCCGGCACGCGCTGCGCGGCCCACACGGCGCCGACGCAATCCTTGCCGGGGCCGATGATTTCCATGAGCCAGACCTCCCGCGGGTCCGCGATGGTGAGCGCCTCGCCCGTGTCGATCCAGCCGTAGGTCTCGATGAGCTCGCCGCCCAGGCGAATCGCCTCCCGGGCGGTCCGCGCGCGCTCGAGCATGAGGCGCGTCAGCGTCTCGCAATCGATGAGACCCTTGGCGCTCTCCAGCTCGGGGCGGCCGGTGAAGGTGGACTCGCCGATGGCCACCTGGAACTCGCTCATGGCGGCGTAGGCGGGCGCCAGGTACCCGAAGGTCTCCTCGACTTGAGGGAGCGCCCCGACGGCCTTGCGGCTGTAGCGCTCCATGGGTCCGGTGCGGTCATCCTCGCGCCTGGTCATCAGAACTTCGGCGCCCTTGGGATGCTTGGCGCGCGGCACGACGTGGATGTCCGAGCCGGTCTGGTGGCTGTCGCAGGTGTGCGACGTCATCACCGAGCCGTCCCTGGAAGCCTTGGCGCCCACCATGATGGATGTGCAGGCGAACGCGGCGCCGCCGAAAACCAGCGCGCAGGCGCTCAAGACCGCGCTCCGCCGCCATGACAACGTTGGTGCATGCATGCGTTTTCTCCCTCGCCGGCCGTTCCGGTAATCCGAATGTCCGTCGCCCCCGCAACCCCTGAAATCGGCCCTCGAGCCGCCTGAACTTGCGCCGGCTCTCAGCGATTCCGCGCCGCGGCGATTCGTTCCCCCGCCTCGACCATGGCCCTGACGTTGGCATCCGCCGTCCCGGGCGGAATCTCGCAGCCGGCGCCGATCACATACTTGGATCCCACCTTGGCGGCGCAGGCCTCCAGCTCCGCAATGATGTCGGCGGGCCCCCGCTTCAGGAAAAACTCCACCGGCTCCAGGTTCCCCAGAATCATGACGTCCGGCCCCAGGTGCTCCCGCGCCAGCCCGATGTCCGTCAACGAATCGATGTCCACCATGTCGGCGCCGAGGCGCGCAAGCCCCGGAAGCAGGTGGTTGATCTTGCCGCAGATGTGCATGCGCACCTTGGCGCCCAAGGCTTTGATCCGCCCCACGAGCTCGATCTCCGCGGGCAGAATCATCGCCTCGTAGGTGTCCGGATCGATCTGCGAGGCCGCGGCATCGCCGATGCCGATCCAATCAGCGCCCGCCTCGAACTGCGCCCGGGCGAAGTTGAATTCCATCTCGTTGATGAAGGCGAAAAGATCCCGCACGAAGTCCTCATCGCCCACGACGTCGTACATGATGGCGCTCAGGCCCCGCAGGTCGGCCGCCTCCGCGATCGGCCCCTCGACCCACCCGAGAATGGGCACATCTTTCCCCACCGCGCGGGCGAGGGCCTCGACGCCCTTCACGCGGTCGTGCATGCGGCCGCCGCCGAGGGGATCGGGCTGTTTGAGCCGCGCGAGCGTCGCCTTGTCCTTGAGGAGGGGCTCCAGGGGGTCGGGGGTCGGCGACTGGTCGGGGAAGTAGCGGGCGGCGCCGCCGAGATCCTCGACCTCGCGGCAGGGATCCGAGCACAAGGTCACGATGTCTAAGTCGAAGTCCTCGAGCACCTTGAGCTGCGCGCGCGCAAGCTCGCGATAGTCGCGCACGTACGTTCGAAAGGGAACGCCGATGTAGCGCGCCGCATACATCATGTTGATCGGCTGGACCGGCACGCGGTCGACCGCCTCGCCCCGGGCGATGCGCGCGAGTCGTTCGCTCGAGTTCATGCCTCACCTCGTCGTGTCATTGGGCCGCGGCGGCGGCGGTCTGCGCCGCGAACGCGCCCGCGGCCTGCCCGCCTTCAGGCCGTCAGTTTACAGCACGGCGCCGCGCCGATCAATCGGACCGCAGTTCGCGCGGAACCCCGCGCCAGGGCTTGCGCCGCGGCGTCCCTCCTTATAGGATGCGCCCTCACGAAAGGAGTCGCACATGCTTCGCATCGCGCTCGGTGCCGTCGCCGCCGCAGCCTTAGGTTTCGCTTTCGCCGGAGGCTGCCGCGCGCACCCCGAGCCTCCTCCCCCCGCAAAAGGGGAAGCGTCCGCGGCGGCCCTCCCCAACAAATTCTTCGCGTTCTGCATGGACACCCACGACTCCAAGAAGCGCGGGCTCGCCGAACAGGCGCGGCTTCTCGCGGAGTTGGGCTACGACGGCGCCGGGCATCTCTGGCTGGACCAGGTGCCCGAACGGCTCGCCACCCTCGACGCCGCCGGGCTCGCGCTCTTCCAGATCTACATCCGCCTGGATCTCGACCCCGCGGCTCCGCGCCCCTACGACCCCCGGCTCGAGGACGTGCTCCCGCTCCTGCGCGGCCGCCCCACCATGCTTGCCGCGATCATCGCCGGCGCGCCTCCGTCGGATGAGACGCAAGACCCCCGCGCCGTCGCGCTCCTCCGCGAGCTCGCCGCCTTGGCCGCCGGATCAGGCGTCAGAATCGCGCTCTACCACCATGCCGGCGATTGGCTGGCCAGGGTCGAGGATGCGATCCGCGTGGCCGACAAGGTCGATCGCCCCGACGTCGGCGTCATGTTCAACCTCTGCCACTGGCTGCGCACCGACAAGAGCCGCGACTACGCTCCGCTCATCGCGCGCGCCGGGAAACGCCTCTTCGCGGTCTCGATCAACGGCGCCGACGAGCGCGATCCCCAGGAAGGCTGGCAGCGCTATCTCCAAATTCTCGGCCGCGGCTCCTTCGATACGCGGGCCTTCCTCGCCGCCCTCCTGCGCTCCGGCTTCACGGGGCCGATCGGGCTCCAATGCTACGGGATCGAAGGCGACGCGCGCGACACCCTGACGGCGTCGATGGAAGCGTGGCGGCGCTACGCCGCGGACATCGCCGCCGCGAAACGCGCCGCCGATCTTTAGACGACCTCCTCGAACCGCCCGAGGGCCGTATTCTTGCGGACCCTTTCCGGCCGAAAGATCGTCCCGTTCATCGCAATGTAGACGCCGGGCGGGAGACTCTGAACCGCGGCCACGGCCATGCCGATGTTGAAGACCGCGTCGGTCTCCCGGAAAAGCGCCGGCTGAATGGCGCCCGTCAGCACGATGGTCTTCCCGGGAACTCCCGCCAGCGCCAGCCCCGTCTCGATCATCGTGTCGGTGCCGTGGGTGACGACCACCAAGGAGCAAGGGTCTTTCTCGATGGTCCGGCGGATCAGGAGCCGATCCTCCGCCGTCATCTCGAGGCTGTCCTTCTTCAGCACCGACTCGATTCCGAACTCGAACCCGACGAGGGCGTCTTCCAGGATCTCGCGGACCTGCGGCGACCCGACCTCGTACTCGCTCTTCGCATCGAAGTAGATCTTGTCGATGGTGCCGCCCGTGGTGAAGAACTTGATCCTCATGGGAGCGCGATGCTACCCCGCGGCCGCGCAACCGGCAATGCCGGCCCCGGGTCTTTGCCCTCCGCCGGCTTCCCGGTACCATGAAGCGAATGCAGATCTCCTTTCTGGGCGGCGCCGATGAAATCGGCGCGAGCGCGGTGCTGGTCGAAACGGCGGGCACGCGTATTCTGGTCGACTGCGGCATCCGGCTCGGCGGCCGGAGCCCCCTGCCCGAGCTGGACGGGGCCGCGGGCGGCCTGGACGCCATCGTCCTGACGCACGGCCACCTGGACCACATCGGCGCGCTGCCCGTCCTTCACCGCGGCCTCCCCCACGTGCCCGTCTACGCCACGGCGCCCACCATCGCCCTGGCGCGGGTCATGCTCGGCGACGCCGCCAAGATCATGGCGCAGGAGCGCGAGGAGGAGTTGCCGCTCTACTCGGCGCAGACGATCGCGAGCCTCCTGGAACGTATGACGCCGGCCTCGCCCGGCACGCCCGAGCGCATCGGCTCGGAAGTCTCCGTCACGTTCTTCTTGAGCGGCCACATCCTGGGCGCCGCCGCGGTGGGCATCGAGAGCCCCGAGGGCCGTATCCTCGTGAGCGGCGACATCTCCTGGACCGACCAGCTCACGGTGGCGGGGATGGGCGTCCCGCACTTCAGGCCCGACACGCTGGTTCTGGAAAGCACCTACGGCGACCGCCTGCACTCCGACCGCGGCCGGCAGGAGCAACAGCTCGCCGCCGAGGTTGCCGCCCGCATCTCCCAGGGCGGCAAGGTCCTGATCCCCGCCTTCGCCGTGGGGAGGGCGCAGGAGGTGCTCCTCATCCTCAGGCGCGCCATGCGCCTGGGGCGCATTCCGCGCTTCACCACCTGGGTCGACGGCCTCGTCAGGCCCGTCTGCGGCCTGTACACGAGCTTCGCCGCCTTCCTGCGCCCGAAGCTCCGCGAGCTCGTCGCGAAAGTCGGCGATCCCTTCTTCGGCGACCTGGAGGAAATCAAGCCGGTGGCGGCCCCCGCCCAGCGCCAGGAAATTCTCGCGGGGCCGCCGTGCGCCATCATCGCCAGCTCCGGCATGCTGTCGGGCGGCGCAAGCGTCTTCTACGCCCAGGCCCTCGCCGCCGACCCCGCCGCCCTCATCGCCGTCACGGGGTACCAGGACGAGGAGTCGCCCGGGCGCCAACTCCTGGCCGCGGCGGAGGGGCGGACGGCGACGCTCGCCCTCCAGGGGACCGCCTGCGAGCTCAAGTGCGCCGTCAAGAAATATCAGCTCTCGGCCCATGCCGACGCCAGCGAGCTCGTCGGGCTCGCCGCGCGCCTGAAACCCGCCGACACCGTGCTGGTTCACGGCGGCGACGAGAGCCGCGTCTCGCTGGCGCGGCAGCTTGCCACCGAACCGGTGGGCCGCATCCACCTGCCTCGCGCCGGTCAGACGCTGGAACTGGAGGGAAGGCGCCGCGGGCGGGCGGTCCGCGCGGCGCCCATCGGCGCCGGCCGACCTCTCGGCGACCATGCCGGGGAACTGGCCGACAAGGCCATCGCCCTCCGAGGCCGCCAGGCCGCGTGGCAGATCGCCCACCTCCTGCGCCTCTGGGGCGAGACCGGGCTCGGAGCGGAGGAGGCGCAGCGGCTGCTCCTGGCAAGCGGACGCTTCGCCGCCGACCCGCGCCGGCCCTTCAGCCTCAAGCCGCTGCCGGCGGCGGTCGACAGCCTCGCCGCCGACCCCGTCGAAGCGGTTCTGGCGCGCATCAGCGCCGAAGCCGGTCCGTGCCGCCACAGCGTCGATCGCGCCCAGCGCACCCTGTCTCTGCGCTTCAACTTTCCGGCCCGCGCGCGCGAGCGCTTCGCGGCGGAGCTGGACGCCGTTCTCGGCCCGCTGGGCTGGACCTGGACGATTCACCCCGCCCCAAACCTCGAGGCCCTGCTGGCCCGAGCCAAGCAAGCCGTCGAAGACCGCGGCGGAGCCGCCCTCAAAGCCGGGGTCCACATGGAGCGCGCCGAGGTGGTCGTGCGCGTCGCCCGCGAGCTCGCCCCCGCGGATGCCGCGGCCGCGCGCGAGGCCTTCGCCCGAGACACCGCCTTCACCCTCGTCATCGAGGCGCGGCCCTCCTACTGCCTGCCGAAAACCGCGCGGCGCAGCGACGGGCGCATGGAAATCAACGCCGCCTTCAACGCCGTCGACGAAGGCTTCGCCGGCGCCCCTCACACGCCCTACAAGAAGAGCTTGGTCCACGGCGCCGACGGCGGCGCGATCGAGCTCGCCTTCATCTCGCCCGCCGTGGGCGAACGCTGCCGCGACCGGCTCGAGGCCCTCGAGCGCGCCACGGGCTGGCCCATCAGGATCGCGGCGATGCCCAACCAGCACCGCATCAAGGAGGTCGCCGCCACCCTCGCCCAAGAATTCCGCATCGCCGTCCGCAAAAACCCGAGCTACTTCGGCCCGCAGCGGCTCCTGCGCCTGGCCACCGGCGATGTCGTCGCGCCCCAGCGGGCCGCCGAGCTTAAGCGCCGCTTCGAGGAGGCCACCGGCTTCGCCCTTGAACTGGTGAAGGAGTGACGGTGAGCGTCCTTGACGCCGCCATCATCGCCTTGAGCTTCGGCGTGACCTTCGCCATCGGCGGCGCGATCGCGCGGCGCCAGCGCGACGCCGCCGAGTTCTTCACGGGCTCGCGCTCCATCTCCTGGCCGCTGGCGTGCCTGTCGCTCATCGCCACCGAGACCAGCGCCATCACCTTCGTCGCCGTGCCCGCCATGGTGTTCTTCCACCGCAACGCCACCTTCCTGCAGATGGCGTTCGGATACATCATCGGAAGGGCGCTGGTCGCCTGGCTGCTGGTGCCCCAGATTCGGCGCGGCAGCGTCACCTCGGTCTACGAATATATCCACACCCGCACCGGCCCCACGGCGGGGGCCCTGACGGCCTGCGTATTCCTGGTCACGCGCTGCCTGGCCGACGGCGTCAGGCTCTACGTCACCGCGCTGCCCCTGTCCCTGGCGACGGGGCTCTCGATTCCGTGGTCCATCGCCATCACGCTGGCGGCCACGACGGTTTACAGCCTGCTGGGGGGCATCCGCGGCATCGTCTGGATCGACGCGATTCAGCTCTGCATCTATCTTGCGGGCGCCGTCATCGCCATCGCCGTCATGGCGGGGCGCATTCCCGACGGGTTCGGCGCCGGTCTGGACCGCCTCTGGGACGAGGGCATCTTCCGCGTGTTCGACTTCGGCTTCAACTTGAACGGCTATACCCTCTGGGCGGGCATCATCGGGGGGAGCGCCTTCAGCCTGGCCTCCCACGGCACCGATCACCTCATGGCGCAGCGCTACCTCATGGTGCGCACCGACGCCGACGCCCGCAAGGTGCTCATCGGCAGCGGATTCTTCGTGCTCTTTCAGTTCGCGCTCTTCCTGTTCCTCGGCGCCTGCCTGTACGCGCTCTGGCCCGACGCTCAGCTCGCCGACAACAACGCGGTCTTCGCCAAATTCGTCGCCGAGGATCTGCCCTCCGGGGTGCGCGGACTCATCCTGAGCGCGGTGTTCGCCGCGGCCATGTCGACCCTCTCGGGCACCATCAACGCCCTGGCGGCCTCGTCGCTCCAGGACGTGGCGGTGGCGCTGTTCGGCTTCTCGCGCGAGCGCGCCCGGAGCGTCGGCCCGGCCCGCCTCCTCTCCCTCGCCTGGGCGCTGGCCCTCGGCGCCTGCGCCTTCCTCGCCCCCGCCGACAAGAGTGTCGTCGACCGGGTGCTCGAGATCGCCGCCGTCACCTACGGCGGCATCCTCGGCATCTTTCTCCTCTCGCGCTTCACGCGCCTCGGGAGCCCCCCCGTCCTCTGCGGTTTCTTCCTCGGCGTGGGTTTCTCGGTCCTTCTCGCCTTCGTCGAGCTCCCCGTGGTGGGAAAAGTCTTCTGGCCGTGGTACGTGCCGGGCGGGGCGCTGGTGACAATCGCCGGGGCGCTGCTGGCGGGGACGCGCCTACCGCGCCGAGGAGCCGCGGACCGGCCGCCGGAGCGGGACGGCGGCCCGTTGCCGGGCGCGGACCCGGCCCCGCATAATGAGAGCAACGAGGTGAGCACATGAGCAGGGTGAATTTGGCGCGCGCGGCCGCTCTCGCGTTGTCGGCCCTGGCGGCGGCGGCCCAACCTCCGGAGCCCATCGACGCGGCCCTCCTGGATGCTTGGTCGGCGCCCTACCGCAACTGGCACTACTACCCCGACCACGTGATTCCCGCCAAACCGAAGGTGCCGGGCCTGGAGGAGTTCGCCGCCACCGACTGCCCGACGGTGTTTCAGCTTCCCGGCGAAGAGAAGTGGCGCATGTCCTTCATCGCCTTCGACGGCCGGGGCTACAACTCCTTCATCGCCGAGAGCACGGACCTGGTCCGGTGGACGAACGCGCGCCTGGCCATGGGATTCGGCCCCCCGGGGGAATTCGATCACGGCGGGTGCGTCCTCGGCGCGTACCTCTACGAATCGTGGGACATCAAGGCGCCGCGGCGCCTGGCGCGGCGGGACGACAAGTTCTGGTCCCTCTACGGCTGCTACCCGCGCCAGGGAGGCTACGAGCTCAGGCCGGGATACGAGGGGCTCGCGGCCAGCGCGGACGGCCTGACATGGGCGCGAGGCAAGGACACGTATATTCTCTCGGTCCACGAGCCGGAGGTCGGCACGTGGGAAAAAGACTGCATCTACCAGCCCTGGCTCATCGCCCACGAGGGTGTCTTCTACAACTTCTACAACGCCGCCCAAGGCGGCATCGAGCAGACGGGGCTGGCCGTCTCCGGCGACTTGCGCGCGTGGACGCGCCACGGGGGCAACCCCGTCATCCGCAACCGGCCGGGGGGCTACGACGAGCGGTTCTGCTCCGACCCGAAGGTGTTCCGGGACGGCGACCACTTCACGATGTTTTACTTCGGCGTCGGCCGGGGCGGCGCCCACATCATGTGCGCGTTCTCCCGCAACCTCCTGGACTGGACCGCGCACCCCGAGCCGCTCTACAAGGCGGGCGGCCATCCCCTGGGCCTGGACGCGACCTACGCCCACAAAATCTCCCTCACCTACAACCCCGCGAACGACACCTTCTACATGCACTACTGCGCGGTGGGCCGCAAGGGGCGCGGCATCGGACTCCTGACGAGCAAGCCCCTGGCGGGCGTCGCGCGGGTGCTGCCCGAGGGCGGGCCGCCGCCCAAGGACATGGTGAAGAGGGCGCTGCTGCGCCGGGTCGACGCGGCGCGCGCGCGCTGGGAGGCGGATTACGCCGCGGCCGTGACGCCCGAGGCGATCGCCGCGCGTCAAGCGCGCCTGCGCGCCAAGTTCCTGGCGGCCATCGGAGGCCTGCCGGAGCGCACACCGCTGGCGCCGCGCGTCACCGGCGTCCTCGCCCGCGACGACTGGCGCGTCGAGAAAGTGCTGTTCGAGAGCCGGCCGAAGTTCTTCGTCACGGGGGCGCTGTTCCTGCCCGATCCGGCCCGCCGGCCGCCGCCTTACCCGGGCGTGCTCATCCCCTGCGGCCACGCGGACAACGCCAAGGCGTACGAGACGTACCAGACGATGGCCGCCGCGCTGGCGCGCCACGGCATGGCCGCCTTCGTGTTCGACCCCATCGACCAGGGCGAGCGCTTCCAACTGCTCGACACCGCGGGCAAGCCGGTCATCGGCGGCACCACCGCCCACACGATGACCGACGTCGGCTGCGTCCTGCTGGGAAGCAGCGTCGCGCGCTTCGAGATCTGGGACGGCATGCGCGCCCTGGATTACCTGGCGTCGCGGCCGGAGGTCGATCCGGAGCGCCTGGGTATCACGGGGAACTCGGGAGGCGGGACGCAGTCCTCGTACCTCATGGCGCTGGACGAGCGGATCAAGGTCGCCGCGCCGAGCTGCTACCTGACCAGCATGCAGGCCCTGCTCCACACCATCGGCCCCCAGGACGGGGAGCAAAATATTTTCGGGCAGCTTGACTTCGGCATGGACCACGCCGACTACGTCATGATGCGGGCGCCGGCGCCGTTCCTCATCTGCGCCGCCACGAAGGATTTCTTCGACATCGCCGGCACCTGGGACACCTTCCGCTTCGCCAAGCGCCTGTACACCCGCATGGGCTTCGCGGAGCGCGTGGAAATCATGGAGAACGACGCCCCGCACAACTACAACGTCCTTCAGCGCCAGAGCTGCCTCAGATGGTTGGCGCGCTGGCTCCTGGGCAACGATGCGCCCCTCACCGAGGGCGCCATCGCGCCCTTCACCGACGAAGAGCTGCGCGTGACGCCCGGCGGACAGGTGATGCTGCTTCCCGGCGCGCGCTCGACTTACGACTTCATCGCCGAGGAAGCCGCCGAGCTGGCGGCGCGCCGCGCGCCGGCCTGGGCCGCGCCCTCCGACGAGGAACGCCGCGCAAAGGTGCGGGCCGTGACGGGCATCCGGCCCCTCGATGAGATTCCGGAGCCGGAGATCGAGGACCTCGGCGCGGGGCGCTACGTCGTCACCCGCGAGGACGGCGTGCGCCTTCCCGCCTTGGTCTTCAACCCGGAGGAGGCCGCCGCGGGGGGAATCGCGCTCTACGTCGACCAGGAGGGCAAGGCCGCCTTGCTCGCCGCCGGGGGGCCTGGCGCGGCCCTCGGCGCCGGCCCCCGCGCCGTCTGCGCCGTCGACATCCGCGGCACCGGCGAGACCCGGCAGACCGATCGGCCCTGGGCCCCCGACTTCGGCCCGAACCTGCGCGAGTGCCTCATGGCGTATCTCCTGGGCGACTCCTACGTCGCCATGCGCGCCGAGGACATCCTCGCCTGCGCGCGGGCGGCGGCGCGGTTCGCGCCATCGGGCCGCGTCGATCTGGTTGCCGTGGGCAACGCGGGCATTCCGGCGCTGCACGCGGCGGCGCTCGAGCCGCGGCTCTTCGCGTCGGTTCGCATCGCCCGCGCACTGTCCTCCTGGACCGACGTCATCGCCGCGGGCCGGCACCGCGATCAGCTCGTCAACGCCGTCCACGGCGCTCTCGCCGTGTACGATCTCCCCGATCTGGCGGCGATGCTCGGCGAGAAGCTCCGAATCGAGGACCCCGTGGATGCGCGCGGCGCCCCGGTGAAATGACGCCGAGGGCGGCGGGGCGCTTCACCTTCATCCCCGGAGCAACGATAATAAGAAAAGCGCCGCCGCCGCGGCGAGAGCGGCGCCCATACGAGGATTTTGCCCTATGACGCCCGAACGCCACCGCCCTCGAGCCTGCCTTGCGCCGGCGGCCCGCGCCGCGCTGATGGGCGCGCTGCTTCTGCCCCTTTCGGCCGGCGCGGAGAGCGCCGCTCCGCCGCTGCCCGGCTCTGGCGCCGAGCTTTACCGCGCCGCCTGCGCCGCCTGCCACGGAACGGACGGACGGGGCGCTCCGGCCGGCATGGTCGGCTTCGACGTCCCTCTGCCGGATTTCACCGACTGCGACTTCGCCTCCCGGGAGGCCGAGGACGACTGGGTCGTGGTGGCCGCCGAGGGCGGCCTCGCGCGGGGGTTCTCCGAAATAATGCCGGCCTTCGGCGATGCCCTGACCGACGACCAGCTTCGCGCGATCGTCGGCTATCTCAAGAGCTTCGGGGACTGCGGCTCCTGGCCCCAGGGCGAGCTGAACCTGCCCCGCCCGTTCTTCACGACCAAAGCGTTCCCGGAGGACGAGGCGGTCCTCAGCACGGCCGTGACGACCGACGGCCCCGACAAGATCGCCAACAAGTTGGTTTTCGAGCGCCGGATCGGAGCCGGCAGCCAGCTCGAGGTCGCCCTGCCCTTCGGTTGGAACACGACGCGAAAAAGCGGCGGCCGTTCGGAGTGGACCTCGGCCTTGGGCGATATCGCCCTGGAGGGCAAGCAGGTGCTCTTCCACGGCATGCGAACGGGTTCCATCCTCTCGGCGGGGGGCGAAGTCATCCTGCCCACGGGCGATGAGGACGAAGGCTTCGGGGACAACACCACGGTCTTCGAGCCTTTTCTGGCCTTCGGGCAGCTCCTGCCGGCGGATTGCTTCGCGCAGCTTCAGGGAGGCTTCAAGTTCCCCGTGAAGAACCATGTCGTCCAGAACGAGGCGTTCTGGCGCGGCGCCATCGGACACACCTTCACCACGGGGACCTACGGGCGAAGCTGGTCGCCCATGGTCGAGATGCTCGGATCGCGGAACCTCGAGAAGAGCCGCGACGTGCGCTGGGACATCGTGCCCCAGATCCAGGTGTCCTTGAGCACGCGCCAGCATGTGCGCCTCGCCGTCGGCGCCCGCCTGCCGCTGAATCACAGGGACGAGCGCGTGCCCGCGTACATGGTGTACCTCCTCTGGGACACCTTCGACGGCGGGCTTTTCGAGGGCTGGTAGGAGGTTACCCATGACGCGCATCACCGCTTGGCTGCTCGCCGCGCTGGCGGCGGGCGCCGGATCCGCCGCCACGCCGCCCGCGGAGGCGCGTTTCACCGCCTCCGACCGCTGCCTGGCCTGCCACAACGGCGTGAGCACGCCCGCGGGCGAGGACATCTCCATCGGCGCCGCGTGGCAAGGCTCGATGATGGCCAATGCGGCGCGGGATCCCTACTGGCAGGCCACCGTGCGCCGCGAGGTCATGGAGCATCCCGCGGCGCGCGCCGCCATCGAGGACAAATGCGCCGCCTGCCACATGCCCATGGCCCGCCTCACGGCCGCGGCGGAGGGACGCGCGGGCGCCGTGTTCGCGCACCTGCGTTTCGCGCCGGGGTGCGGCGAAGAGGATGCGCTGGCCGTCGACGGGGTCTCCTGCGCCATGTGCCACCAGATCACGGCGGCCAAGTTGGGAACCCGAGAGAGCTTCTCCGCGGGCTTCACCGCGGGGGCGCCGGCGCCCTCGGGCGCCGACGCCGTGTTCGGCCCCTTCGAAATCGACCGCGGCCGCGCCCGCGTCATGCGCTCGTCGTCGACCTTCGAGCCCGTCGAGGCGGCACACCTTCAGAAGTCCGCCTTCTGCGCCGTGTGCCATACGCTCTTCACCGAGTCGCTGGGACCCGACGGCGAGGTCCTGGCGGTGTTCCCCGAGCAGGTTCCCTACCTCGAATGGCGCCACAGCGCTTACCGCGACGCGCAGGAATGCCAGTCCTGCCATATGCCCGAGGTGGCGATGCCCGCGCCCGTGGCTTCCGTCCTCGCCAGGCCGCACCCCGATGTCTCGCGGCACGTTTTCCGAGGCGGCAATTTCCAGATGGCGCGGATTTTCAACTTGTATCGCCGCGAGCTGAACGTCGCGGCCGCCCCCGGCAGCCTCGCCGCCGTGGAGCACGCCACGCTGGAGCATTTGTCCGCCTACGCGGCCCGGGTGAGCATCGGCGCGCCGGTCCTGTCCGCCGAGCGGCTCGATTTCGAGGTCGTCGTCGAGAACCTCGCGGGCCACAAGCTTCCCACCGCCTACCCCTCGCGCCGGGCCTGGTTGATGACGACGGTGCGGGATCGAACGGGGAAGACGGTGTTCGCCTCGGGCGCCCTGAACGAGGACGGCTCGATCGCCGGCAACGACAACGATGCGGACGGCGGCCGCTATGAGCCCCACTACCGCGAGGTGACCCGGCCGGACCAGGTCCAGATCTACGAGACCATCATGGCGGATCAGCGGGGCGCCGTCACGACGGGCCTCTTGTCGGCGGTGGGTTACGTCAAGGACAACCGGCTGCTGCCCGAGGGGTTCGACAAGGCCGCGGCGGGCAAGGACATCGCGGTGCGGGGCGCCGCGGCGGAGGACCCCGATTTCAAGGACGGCGGCGACAAGGTCCGGTACTCCGCGGCCGTCGATCCCGCGGGCGCGCCCTTCACCATCGAGGCGGCGCTCTGGTACCAGTCCATCGGCTTTCGCTGGGCGCACAACCTCGCCGGGCGCGGCGCCGCGGAGACCGACCGCTTCGTGGAATGTTACCGCGCCACGGCGCGGCATTCGGCCACGAAGCTGGCGGCGGACCAGCGCACCGCGCCCTAACCGGCGGGCCCAGCGGACGGAGGGCGGCGCCGGCGCGCGGCCCTCCCGCCTAGGCGCGGTAGTATCCGCACGCGAGCTTCACGTTCCAGATTGCCTCGCAGTACTGGCGAATGGAGCGATCCGATGAGAACCTGCCCATGCGCGCCGTGTTCAACACCGACATCCGCGTCCACTGCCGCTCGTCGCGGAATACGGCGTCGACCCGGTCTTGGCAGTCGACATAGGCTTGGTAATCGGCGCAGACCATGTACGTGTCGTACGCAAGCAGCGCGTCGATAAGGGGCCTGAAGAGCTTGCGATCCCCCCGGGAGAACGCCCCCGAGTCGATAGCTTCGATGACGGCGCGCAGCTCCGGATTCGCCTCCACGTAGTCCCGCGGGTGGTAGCCCCGCGCCCTCAGGGCGCCCACCTCTTCCACCGTCAGGCCGAAGAGGAAGAAGTTCTCGGCGCCGACGGCCTCGCGGATCTCGACGTTGGCGCCGTCCAGCGTCCCGATGGTGAGGGCCCCGTTCAAGGCGAACTTCATGTTGCCCGTCCCCGAGGCCTCCTTCCCGGCCGTCGAGATCTGCTCGGAAAGATCGGCGCCGGGATAGACCATCTGGCCGATCTTGACGTTGAGGTCGGGGATGAAGATGACCTTGAGCCGAGCGGCGACATCAGGGTCGGCGTTGACGACCTCCGCCACCGAGTTGATGAGCTTGATGATCAGCTTCGCCATGAAGTAGCCCGGCGCGGCCTTGCCGCCGAAAATGGCCGTGCGGGGCACCGCCGCCGCGGCGGGGTCGTTCTTGAAACGGTGGTAAAGCGCGATCACGTGGAGAATGTTGAGAAGCTGGCGCTTGTACTCGTGAATGCGCTTCACCTGCACGTCGAACATCGTGTCGGGGTCGGCGACGATGCCGGTGCGCTCCTCCATGGCGCGCGCGAGGGCGCGCTTGTTGGCGCGCTTGACGCCGCGCCACTCCTCCAGGAACGCCGGGTCGTCGGCGTAAGGCTCCAGGCGGGACAGCTCTTCCTCCAAGGCGTTGGGCCACCCGTCGCCGATGCGCTTCGAGATGAGGGCGGCCATGGCGGGATTGCTCAGAACCATCCACCGGCGGGGCGTCACGCCGTTCGTCACGTTGAGGAACATCTCCGGCGCGAACTGGTGGAAGTCGCTCATGACCTCGCGCTTGAGAAGCTCCGTGTGCAGGGCGGAAACGCCGTTGACGGCGTGGCTGCCCACGGCGGCCAGGTGCGCCATGCGCACGTACTTTTCCCCCGATTCATCGAAGAGGGACATGCGGCGCACGCGGTCCTCGTCCCCCGGATAGCGCCGTCTGACCGTGTCCAGAAACCGCCGGTTGATTTCGTAAATGATCTCGAGGTGCCGCGGCAGCACGCTGGCGAAAAGGGGCAGCGCCCACTTCTCCAGGGCTTCCGGCATGAGCGTGTGGTTGGTGTACGAGAAGGTCCGCCGGGTGACATCCCAGGCCGTGTCCCAGGGCAGGCGGTGCTCGTCCACCAGAAGCCGCATCAGCTCGGCTACCGCGATGGACGGGTGCGTGTCGTTGAGCTGGATCGCGAACTTCTCGTGGAACTTCTCCGGGGCGCCGCCGATGCGATGGTGGAGACAGAGCATGTCTTGCAGCGAGCAGGAGGCGAAGAAGTACTGCTGCTCCAGGCGCAGCCGCTTGCCTTGGAAGGGATTGTCGTTCGGGTAGAGAATCTTGGAGATGGTTTCCGAGGCCACTTTGGCCTCGACGGCCCGGTAGTAGTCTCCGACGTTGAAGGCCTGGAAGTCGAAGGACTCCACGGCCTCGGCCTTCCAGAGGCGGAGCATGTTGGTCATCTGAGTCCGGTAGCCGGGGACGGGCGTGTCGTAGGCGACGCCCTTGACGACATGGTTCGGGACCCAGTTCACGCTGATGCCGCCGTCCTTCTCGTAGCGCTGTTCGGTGTGGCCGCCGAACTTGACCTCGTAGGCGATCTCGGGCCGGGGGATTTCCCAGGGGTTCCCGGGGCCGAGCCACTTGTCGGTGACCTCGACCTGCCAGCCTTCGCGGATTTCCTGGTCGAAGATGCCGAACTCATAGCGGATGCCGTACCCCAACGCGGGAACATCGAGGGTCGCCAAGGAGTCCAGGTAGCAGGCCGCGAGGCGTCCCAGCCCGCCGTTGCCCAGCCCCGGCTCCTCCTCCTGCGCCAGGACCTCATCCAGGTCGATCCCCAGCCGCGCCGCGGCCGCGCGCATCCGGTCCGTGAGGCCCAGGCAGACCATGGCGTTTCCCAGGTGCGGCCCCATCAAGAACTCCGCCGAGAGATAACTCACGATGCGGCAGTCCCCGGCGCTGTGCCGCTCGATCGTCTTGACCCAGTCGTCCAGGATGCGGTCGCGCACGGTGTACGCCAGGGCCATGTACCAGTCGTTGCGGGTCGCCATGGCGGGATGCCTGCCCTGAACGTATTTCAGATTGTCGATGATGGCGCGGCTGAGCGCGTCCAGGCTCGTGCCCGTGCGCGCGTCCTCGCAGGACACCACCGCGGGCGCGGCGGGGTCGGTTTTCTTCTCCTTCGCCATGGTTGTCTCTCCCTTTGCGGCCGCGCTCCCTCGTCGGCGGCGGCGCGAAAAACTCACCCTCCCGGCCCGGAGCCTCGGGCGCGGCGAATCCCGGCTGTGCCCTCGGATACATTATCGGCGGGCGCGGCGCTGGGGCCGCAGGCCGTAGGCGCCCCCGGCGGCCGCGTCGAGCTTCTCAGCGCGACTTGAAACCGGCGACCAGGCCGAAAACCGCCAGCCCGCCGGCGGGCAGCGCTCCGGCCAAAAAGGTCTGAAAACTGTCGAACTGGGTCTTGAGCCACGCCCCCGCGCCATCGATTTGCCCTTGAATCGCGGCCCAGTCCACGCTGATCACGCCGAGGTACTGGAAGGCGAAAAGCCCCGCGAGCACGACCCCGCCGACAAACATGCTCATGCGCAGGAACTTCCGCAGGGCGAATCCGATGCAGAACCCCATGAGAAAGCCGCCGCCGCCCTTGATCAGGAAGGGCGACCACGGCGACTCGTCCTCCACGGCGGCGGCCGGGTGGTTCGCGCCGGCGCCGGGCCGGCCTGTCGGCAAGTCGCCGGGTAGGAACGCCGCTCCGCTCGCGGGCGCGGCCGGCTTCCCCTCGGCGCCGGCCGGGGAAGACGGCGCGTTCAGCGCGCCGTGAACGCGCAGGCCGATCCCGCCGGCCAACGCCGTCCCCGCCAGGACGCAGAGGACCTTCTTCCAGGGCGAAAAGACGTAGGCGCGCGCGGCGGCGGCGGAATCGCCCCCGCTGCGCGGCTTCTTCCGCTCGTCGTTCATGGGCGCCATCCTAAGGCGGGACCGGAGGCGGCGCAAGCTCGCGCAGGCGCTGCGAAGAGCCATGGCATTCGGTGCTCAAGGCACCCTGGATACGCGAGATCACGCTCACCCACACGCGCTTCCGCATCGGGTTCTGCCGACCCGCACCTCGGCAGCGGATGGGATTTTCGGGAGGGACACCTCCACGCCGGGCTCGCGCAACGTCGCGGGACCACGTGGATCATGGGGGCGCCGAGAACGGGACTCTCCTTGAAGCCGCCCTCCGACATCACGGTTCGCAGTGGGAGTACTCAAAGCATCCCAGCGTATCGTCCGTGGGATCGGTTCCGCACTCGCCGAATGGCGCCGGCAGAGGACCGCTGTTCGCGAAAAGATGCCCTAGGATGGCGATGACGTCGGCGATGTCGACCTTGCCATCGTCATTGGCATCGGCCGCATCGACGCACCCCGGAACGGCGCCCCAAGCGAACAGATAGCCCAGGATGAAGATGGCGTCGGCGATGTCGACCTTGCCATCGTCGTTCACATCGGCGCGCTGGAACATCTCGCGGACGAGATCCCAGTACGGGGTCACGGAGCCCAGGACAAGATACGCCTCGGAGAGAGGCACGGCGTTCCACTTGCTGTAGGGACCCGCGCTGAACGCGACCACGAAATCGTCGAGCCCGTCGTCGTTCACGTCGCGCGAGGCGGTCTGATACAGCGGCCGCGCGCTCAGTCGCGAGGCGGTATCGAGGAAGACCCCGACGCCGCCCACGCTTTCCACATCGCACGAGACGCCACCGGACCAACTCGCGTCGCCGAGGAGCAGCAGCGCGACGCCGCGAGCCCCTTTCTCCGCATCCAATCGGTCGGCGCACAGGACCACGAAGTCGGTACGACTGTCTCCGTTCAGGTCGCCGACCGATGTGACCGCGTCCCCGACATAGTATCGAGGCGTACCCGTCATCTGCCCCATGCCCTGCACCAGCCACCCTAGGTATGTGCCCAAATCGAAGCGCCCGGATGGGAAGTCGAGAAACTCTCCGGAGAAAAAACCCACCACGCCGACAAGGGAAGCGCCCACCATTTCCGTGAAGAAGGACGGCTTGCAGGCCACGAGATCGGGCCGTCCATCTCCGTCGAAGTCGACAGGACCGGGGGCAATACCCGTGAGCCCCCCGCAATGATCGATGTAGAATGGCGAAGACACCCTTCGCTCGACGCAGAGCTCCGACGCCTCCAACTCGCCCGTCAGCTTCTCCCCCCACGCAAGGACGCCGAACTGGTCGGCGAACATCAGCCCGGCGCCGATATTCCCGTCTCCGAGATGATCGCCGAACATGACGAGCGCGGTTCCTGGAAGGATCCTCGCGCCCGCGGACGCCGCCGGCACAGCATCGAGACCAATGCGCCCCAGCGACCTTAATTGAGCGCCGCCGTACAGCACGAAGACAGAGTTGACGCCTCGTGTGACGAGTCCGAGGACGAGATCAGCCGTCCCATCGCCGTCGATGTCGCCTGCGAGCTGCACCACCGGGTAGGACACGCCGGCGGTTGGCCCGAGCTGCAAGACTCCCATGCCGGAGTCGATCGCGACATCGCCTTGCAGATGCGATCCGCCGAACACGACGCACGCAAAACCTCCCTCTGCACTGGTCCACCCCGTGCATACGATATCGGAGACCCCATCGCCGTCGAGATCGGCCGCGGCGACAGGCGTACCGAGGCGCATCCCGGGAGTCGCCCCCGAGACTCGCGCCACGACAGGCGCCTCGGAAGCGAACACCGCCGTGGATGGCGCGAGCCGCGCATCGCACGGCAGAAGCCAGATTGCGTCCGTATCCGCGCGCGCGACGCCGATGGCGATCTCCTCGACGCCGTCGGCGTTCACATCTCCGACGGGAATGCACGTGTATGCGTCGGCGCTTGCATCTTCGAATGCGAACCGATGCGCCTTGCCCGCGGAGACGAGCCGGTCGAGCGACAGGGAACGCGTCGGAGACGTGACCGGATACACGTACAGGCTTGGCAGGACTATGTCCTTGCCGCTCTGCCGCACCGTGATGTCGACTTCCTCGCCCGCCGTGCCCGGCGGTGCGGTGACAAGCAGGCAGCAAGGGCTTACGATCACCATATCGTGTCCCGCAACTCCGCCGAAGAACACCTCGACCCCCTCGCAGAATCCGGCACCGACGATCATGATTCTGTAGCTCGAAACGCCGCGCCAGTGACTGACGGCAAGCGATGCCGGAACGCCTGCGCCCTGGGGAACGCACGCGACACGTAACGGCATCGACGACGAGAGGCTGTCGGCGTATCCATGGATGTCCAGCCTCGCCCCCGCAACCGCATAGAGAAAGGGTTCGGCGCCGTTGCTCCGGCGAGATGAGAAGGACAGCGGAGCACCAAGGCGTTCCCAGTGGTCCGTGCCGGCCCACAGCATGCCGGAGCCGGCGTCTGCCGCGATCGTCACCGGCCTGCCCCTCACTCCTGCGACCAGGAGGACCTGCCCCGCCCTACCGGCACGGAACTCGCCATAGGCGATTTCGAGAGAACTGTTGGCCAGGGCAATATCGGGAATGCCGTCGCCGTCGAGATCCGTCCCTCCCGCCATGTGCCGCACGCCCGCGGGGAAGTACCGCGGCGTCGCGGGCAACGGGGGAAGCCTCGTACAGTTGACGCCCGGATTCAGCCACTCCAGGCCACCGGCCGGAGACATGGACTGCCGCGTCCCTCCGTATATCACGATTCCTTCGCTTTGCCCGGAGTCGAACGTCGCCTGATTGGGATCCTTCTCGGGAACGGTGAACGCGAGGGCATCGCCGAACCCGTCCCCGTCCATGTCTCCGGCCGAACCCGTCAGAACCAGGTTCCTGAAGGACGACGCCCGCCCTTGGGCCACAAGGTCGATCCATGCGGTCCCCACCAGCGCGGAGAGATCGGCGCAACCCCATATGATCCACGAGGCGGCGCTCATGCCGCCTCCCTCCTCGTACATGGAATCCGCCACCGCCCACGCGAGCTCCGCGCGGCCATCGCCGTCGAGGTCGCCGACGGGAACCACCCGATGGTACTTCGCCGACCCGAGCCCCTCCGATCCCGCCGCATCGACGCAATCGACGAGAACGGCCTTCCCCGCGGACACCAACTCGTCGATCGACACCCGGGACGGCCACCGTGCCTGGCCGAGACACAGGAAGAGCTTCACGGCGCTTCCCTTTTCGAAGCATGTCGGCCGCCATAGCGCGAAATCATCGATGCCATCGCCGTTAAAGTCTCCCACGGCAGGAACGTGAGTCGCGCTGCACGTCCAGATGTCGGGGAGGACCTCCGAGGAGGTGTCCAGGCAGAGAACGAAGCCGGTGCCATTCGCCTCGACCCGCGCAAGGTCGACGACGCTCTCGGCCGATAGGTCGCTTCCAAAGACGACGACGACGAACGTCTTCATGGCACCGGGATCCACGTAGTCGAAGAAGTACCCGAGAATCAGATCCTCCATGCCATCGCCGTTGATGTCGCCATGTCCGTAGACCAGGGAGTAGGAAACATCGAATCCGCCGCCACCCCACGTGAATTCCGTCGACCGGAGCTCGCCGGCTTCGATGTCCATGCAGGGGCTGTCGATGTTCCCGCCGTAGACCAAGGTGAACGGCATCCGCGACCGGCTGTCCCTCAGGAACAGGAAATCGGTAAACCCATCGCCGTCGAAATCCCCCACCGGCACGCCCGTGAGATGCGATGACGATTCCATCGACGGGACCGCCGGCAATGCGAAAGGCCAGAGCGAGGACTCCCCGCGCGCGAGCGGCAATGACAGCAGCAGCACACCACCGATCCTCCAGGCCAGCTTCGACTTCGGCATGACTAGCATATTTGTCCTCGCTCGGTCAATTATCGGCCCTCTTCAGGGTCACGACAACCTCATCTTCGCAACCGCGCTCCAGATTAACTTCTCCGCGCCACTGGCGTCCGAGGTTCGTCCATGCCCTGAACGTGTGGAGGCCGGGCGGGAGACCGTGGATGAGAAAGTCGCCATCGGGCCCAAGCGCCACCTGTCGCAAACGGCGGCCATCCCTGTCGATCACCGCAAGCAGGTCCGGTGTTTCGGGGCCTTCTGCCTCGATCCTGCCCGCCCATGTCGGTGCCGGCCGTAGCGTGACAGAAAGCGGTTCCGGCGCGGGGACGGTCACCCCGCGGATAACCTCGGGAGCGAACCCATACGCGCTCGTCACGATATCCCATGTACCTGGTGCAAGCCGCAGCTCGGCCGACCCTCGTTCAACGCGTACCGCCACGAGTCGACACGTGTGTGACGCCGAGCACACCGCTATCTCGAGGAACTGCAGCGTGGGCAACGCACCCTGGTAGTCGATTCGTATCGGGAGAGACACTTCTTCGCCGGGGGTCGGATCCGGTCCCGTGGTCCTGGCCAGAACCACCAGCACGTCATCGGTGTTTCCGGGTTTGACTTCAACGGGATCGCCGGAGAAACCTATGGCCGAAGCGCCCACGAGGTAGGGCCCATCCTCCAGGTCCGACAACTCGAAGCTCCCGTCGACGTGAACGGGCAGCTTGAAGAAGGCCGGCGTCCCGCTGTTTACGTTGCGCCTCATGACATCGACGATGGCGCCCGGGATGGGATCCCCCTCGGTCGACAATACCAAGCCCCGTATCCGCATTCCTCCGGGCCGCATCCTAATCGTGACAGGGCCTGCATACGGGAGTGTGACGGTTATCGGAGTCTCCATGTCCAGTACGAGTCCTGGGTGCATGCAGACAACACGATAGCGCCCGGGCGGAAGGCCCCGGAAGAGGAACCGTCCCTCTTGACCCGTGCTTTCGCTGAAGGACCGCAATGCCGACGAGCGCAGAATACACCTGACTGCGGACCTGCGGAGATTCGGATGATCGAGCGGCTCCAGCATGATCATTGCCTGCGCCAGGGGCAAGTTGTCGTTCTGGGTCACGGTGCCCTCCAGCGAGCAGGCGTCGTTCAGACGCAGAACGAGCCCTGTTTCGGAATGCGTGAAGGGATAGCGTACCTGTTGCCAGGTGTAGCCGTATTGGGGATGACAGGCGAGTACCATCGTCTGCTGGGTAGTCCGCGGCCCCTCCCAGGTAAAATGCCCTTGCGAATCGGTGACCGCTTCTCCGTCGCGAAATACGGAACCAAGTCCTTTGACCAGATTCCACGTCCACAAGACATGTGCGTCGGGCATAGGGCGCCCGTTCGGATCGATAACCAGCCCCTGGAGAGTCCACACGGGCTCCAGTTCGACAAGGGCGTCTCCCTCCCTTGTGCCGAACGAGACGACTGTCTCGAGTTCTTCATCCGGCATGTAGCCCATGGCCGTGGTTTCTCGGTTCCACCGAAGTCGTCTCAACGCAACGTCGCCGGTTTCCCCGGCTCGCAAATCGCAGAAGATCTCGCCACGCGAGACCATCGCCCTGCCGCCTTCGTCCGTTCTCGCCTCCGCGATCACAGCCCCATCCAACCACAGCCGGACTTGGGCATGCACAACCGGATCATGGGAGTCTGTGTCCGTGACGAATACTCGATGGGGATCCGCCGGCACCAGAGGAAGGCGCGCCTCCCGGATTTCATCGGGAAGCATGAACCTCCCCGGAACATAGCCGTCGGCCTTGGCGATTACCTCGTGCGGCGGCTGCAACAACATGAGGACAGCGTCGCCCGCAGGTGACGTTCGAATCACTTGGTCGGCGCTTGTCAGCTCGCTCGAAATGGGATCCTTGGTGAAGAAATCGTATACCGTGATCAGTGCCGGTGCCGCTTCGGATCCGTGCGTTTCCGTGTGCCGGTTCTCGTCTGGAGGTCGCCGTGGAAGTTCCTCTACACGTACGAACTCATCGGGCGGCGTACGCGGCGTCTCGTGGTCGCAGCGTTGTACACGGACAAGAAGAAAGAGCGCGAGCCCCGAGGCGACGATCGCCACCCCCGCGAGAAGAACATTCCTGTGCATGGCGTTTTTTCCCGTTTGTTGCTGCGCACAAGTCTCCAGGGCCCCGAAACCCGTACGGCAGCGGGGCCCTGGTGGTAGCGTCAATTAGGGCCTTGTTTCCGTCCACAAAAGGTCGAGATGTTTCCCCTCTTGTTGACTCTGTGCAGCCGTGCAAGGGAATGCTATGTACACGGTGGCGGCTGCGCTCGCCCTCCAGTCATTCCGGAACTGCGTGTACCCCCATTCGGTGTACCCACGAGCAGGGGTGTTGATGCAGTCGTCCCTAGACGGTGTGTAAGAGAAGATATCCCAGCTCTTCACATTCCACATGCTAGACACATCCGCCCAGACGCAGATGTAGCCGTTGCCGTAGGCGTCGTTCTTCACACGGATAAGCGCGGTATCCCAGTGAAACTCATGCGGCGCGGGCCGACACCACCATGTGGTGTGTGGGCCGCCATATGGCAGGGACATCGTCAGATCCGAGCAATTAGTCTGTGCGAGGAGTGTGCCTGCGGAGCTGCCAAGCAGCGCAGCGACACAGATGGCGAAAACGAAATGCCTCATACAATACATCCACCTTCTTCTTGGATGCTATGAGCTTAAACTTAGCCACGAATAGCAGTTTCTTGTGAAGAAGGTGGGTCTCGAACCCGAAACACCCCCCAGAAGACGTCTACTGGACTACGCCGGCTATACGTGATACGGGGCCGACAAGCCGCGTGAAGATGACGTTGTATTGCCCCCCCCCCCCCAGAGACGAATTGAGGTGCGCTTCTTCAAGCGACGAATAAAGGAAGGCGGCACGGTAGGGCCCCTGCGTGGGTCCTCCCTGGAACGCAGAGAGGACGCCCAATAGACAAAGTCAAGAGCCATGCGAGACTCACTGCTACTAAGAACGGCGACTGAGATTACTCGGCAGCCGAGCGTTTCTTGCAGTACGCGGTCAGCAAAGCTGATAGCACCTTAACACGAAGACGCGGTATGTGTCAATGACTTTGAGACACCCATTGTCGGAATTTAATGAGTCGCCGTGGATGTCGTAGACCTGGTCAGGCTCGCCCGCGGCTCCGGCCGCATGGCCGGTCTACGCGCTCGTTCGCGCCCCCGCCTCGCCGCCCTCTCGCGGATCTGAAGTGAGTTTTCGGCAAGCCTGCGTGTTTTGGTGGCGTCCGGGCTGTAACCTTTACGGCGGACCTTTTGACATCAGGGAGGACCGCCGATGCAGCGACGATTCGAAATCAACGATCCCAAGCTGGAGCAGGCCCGAGATGCGCTGGCCGCCTGGCGGGCGGGGAGAGCGCGGTTGGGCCCGATGCCGGAACGTCGATGGCGTCCCAGCGGTTTCACCCCGCCCGACAACCATCCTGACACGGGGGGCAAGGAGCATAAAGCATCAGTCATGCTCAACCAGTAACTCATGGATAGACCAAGGGAAATGCCTAGAATCTCCTGTCAGCGATATCCACACGTAGCGCGCGTAAATCGGTTTCGAAAATGCGAGCAAAGTCGGATTTCCTTCGGACGTGATCGAGAGTACTGGTGCACTCGAAACGCCATCGAATGAAGCAGACACCTTGAACGATCTTGGATACTCGTCTGAGGAGTCTCCACCGTCAAGAATGATCCGCTTCAATGCCCTTTCTCCCCCCAAGTTGATCTGGAAGAAGGGCACGGGCCCGCAGCCAGTGCGGGTGATCTCCCCCGTGCTCCACCGTGTCGTAATATCACCGTCAATAGCCTTCTCTGCATCCTCCGGATGAGGGGATGCGGTGACGGAGCACCTTGTGTCTTGAAGAACCTCCTTGATCTTCTTCGCACTCTCCTTTGCCGAGCTGCCAAACTCACCGTCGTCCGAGCACCTCTGCGCAAGGACAAGCGCCTCTTTGCACGCAAATGTGCGCAGCGAGTTGATGATACTCTCCTTATCGTACAGCGAAGCTGTCCGCTGGAAGGCCTGCTCTAAGAGCTTCACTGTTTCGGCTGCAGGCCTGTCGTACGCGGGCCTTATGAGCAGATCGATATAGCAGCTCAGTGCCAGTCGTTGACGCGAACGGTTGCTGCTATCTTCAGCAATTCTCAGTAAGTCAGGCAAAGGCTCGCGATTTTGCCAATACCCAAGAGCGTGTATCGCCCAACTGACGACTACGGGGTCAGGGTCACTTAGGCACTGACGCACGGTCTGGAGAGCTGTCTCGGTTGGAAAGAAGCGCAGTAGCACGAGCAGCTTAGCTTTGGCCCACCCCTTAGCTCGGCCCACTCCCGCGACGACCGGGCTTTCGCCCGCGCCCTCGAGCCTGTGCAGTATTGAATCTATTGCACGCGAAAGATTCGCCTCGGCCCCGTCCGTGGCAATGAACATATCAATAAGTTCGGGAAGTTCTTTCTCAGTCCCTATCATGCCAATAGTCGTGCATGCGACAAAAATCACATCGGGATGAACCTTGAATTCTTCAGACTCTGTGCCGACCTTGACAAGTGCCAGTAACGCTGGAAGCGCAGATTCGTCCTTTCTTGCCCCGAGTACCCGCAGAATCGTGCACTGGAGAACCACATCGTCCTCCGCCTCTTCGAAGATCGCTAGGAGGGTGGGCGTTACCCCTTTTTCGTTCATTTCGACAAGGGAACCAAAAGCGTCCACGTTCTCCTTCGCGGTCTTCGCCTCGATTAACGTTTCCAGTAACTCATAAATAGTCTTCTTCAGCTCAGCGTTTCTCGCGATGGGCTCCCCTTCCCCAGAAGGCGACGAAACGTCTCTTGACTCCTCGGCCCACAGAATACTCCCCAGAAAAAGAAGGGTTACACCTAGAAGGACGACTCCAACTTCGGAATCTCTGACTTCTGTCGGTACAATGTGCTGTAAGAGTCCGGGGCTTCGCCTTGCTTCGTTTGGCACTCCTGCTCGACGGTAGGCCCTTGCCACATCGGTACATTTTGACTCTTCTGTGTTCTTCAAGGCGCGCATGTCCATCCACTCCGTTCCCTTTACCAGTCAAAGAGAGACCGAAGAGGAAAACTATCCCCTCCAGCGAAGCATCGCGCGGGGAGGCGCGAACTCCCCCTCAGCCGACACTCCTATCACTTCACTTGAGGCGGTGTTCGCACCTCCCACCCATCTCCGGTCTACTTCTCGCCGTGGAAGCATCATGACCGAGACTCACTATCTGACAATGGTTACGAATCCGTTGACACAGTGTGCCTCTTGCTTCACATCATACCAGAATGCAAAATAGAAGCCAGGAGCGTCGTCGGCACGCCACGTGGCGTCGGCCGTTATCCGGCCGACGGCCATCCCGGCAGGTCAGCGGTTCCGCTGCCTCGGCCTTACGTTGTAGAGCCCCTCGGCTCGCGTGGCCAGCTACCCGACCCATAGGACTTCTCGTTGGCGTTTTCATCGCCGACGATGCTATTGGAAACGCCCCGGGCGTCCCGCAACACACGCCTTCCGCGCGCCGCTCTTTCAGCGCAGGTAGTGCGGCGACCGAAAGATGCGCTCGACGCAGGCGTCGAGGATGCCCAGCTCGACGGCTAGGTCGAGGATCGTGTAGCGGTTGCGGATCTTCTCGGCCAGGCGAAAGGCGCCGGCGGCGCGTTCCCGCGTGAGGCCGATCTCCTCGGGCGCGACCGGGCAGCCGGCCTCGCGGAACATGCGCCTGAGCTCGCGGTACGAATAGAGCTGCGCCAACACGCGGCGGCGCATGCTGGGCCAGCGCTCCTCAATGCGCCGCAGCCTCTCGGCCAGCCCCGCGGGATCGAGGAACTTGGCGCGGCTTTCCTCCAAGACGCGTTCCAGGATTCGCGTGCCGCCGAAAGCGGCGCGGATCGCCGCCTCGCGCGCCTCCCACGTCGGATAGCGCGCCGCCGCCTCGGCGAGATCGGGCGGGCCCGCGCCGCCGGCGAACACGGTTTCCATCAGCGCCGCCGTGGCCAGGGTGCCGATGGCGACGCAGAATCCGTGCGACGCCGTCGTGCCGTCCTTCGCCAGGCCCTCCATCTCCCAGATGTGGTTGAAGAGATGCTCGGCGCCCGACGCCGGCCGCGACTTGCGCAGGGCCTGCATGGCGAAGCCGCTCATCGTCAGGCCCTCGAAGAGAAGCTCGAACGCCCGTGCATCGCCGGCCGCCAGCTTTCCCGGTCCGCACAGCCACAAGCGCAGATCCCTCTGCACCATGTCCCAGCCCACCGGATCGATCGGATCGAGGCCGAGCTCATCCGCGATGATCCAGTCGGCGCCCGCCGTGATCTTCCCGGCGAGGTCGCCGTAGCCCGCCGCGGTCATGGCGGGCGGCGCGGCGCGGAGAACTTCCGTGTCCGCCACGATGGCGTACGGCGCCGGACAATCCATGCTCTTCTTGAAGCCGTCTTCCGCCAGCGCCGCGGCAAAGGACGAATAACCGTCCACCGACGCCGCGGTGGCCGCGACCATGCAGCGGCGCCCCAGCTCGAAAGCGGCGCGCTTGACCAGGTCGTTGATGGTGCCGGCGCCGACGGCCACGGGCGTCGCGCCCGTCGGCCGCAGCCGGTCGCGGATCGCCGCGCTGTGGGCGTAGTCGGCCGCAAGCACCGGGCTGCCGGGGAAGACGATGGGCGGCGCCGCGGCGATGCCCGCCGCCCTCAGGGCCGCATCGACCCGCGCCCCCGCCGCGCGCCAGGTGTTCTCATCCGCGACGACGGCGGCCGGGCCGGCGAAGCACGCCTTGAACACGGCTGGCACTTCGGCGAGGACGCCGGCCCCCGTCTTGAAGACCTTCGTCTCGGCGGCTTTCGCCAGCGCCGCCTCGATCCGCGAGCTTTCCATGGCGCGCCTCTTTTCGAGCCCAAGAGGAACCACGTGTTTCCTCCCCGGGGGACGCCATTTTACGCGGCCGCCGCCCCGGCGCACAGTCCCCGCGGCCGGGGATACGGCCGCGCGAAACCGTCGCGCCATGCTATAATCGCCGCCGTTTCGGCACACGAGGGAGAACAACCTCATGGACGTGACCGCATTCAGCCTGGAAGAGCTGCTCCTGGCCGGCATCAGGAGCGAGATCGACGCCCACCGCGTGTATTCCGCCGTGGCCGCGCGGGTCGAGAACTTTCTCCTCCGCGACCGACTGCTGTTTCTCGCCGCCGAGGAGGAGAAGCACGCGGCGATCCTCACGCAAATCCACCAGGGCAAGTTTCCGGGGCGGGCGGCGACGCCGCCCGACGCTTCGCCCGTACCCCTCCCGGAACTCGACATTCCCGACGACGCGACGCCGCTTTCGACGGTCCTCGGGCAGGCCATGGCCGCCGAGCAGGCGGCCCGCGATTTCTACCAGGCCCTCGCCGACCGCGTGCGCGCCGACACGGACACCGCCCGCATGTTGGACTACCTGGCGCGCATGGAACGCGGGCACTACCAACTGCTTGAGGAAGAGCGCGAAACGGCCCTCGCCGCGGAGGAAGCCGGCGGCGCCTGGCCCATGATCCACGCGGGGCCGTGACGGCGACGCCGCGCAGCGCGGCGGACGACACGAAGAACCAGGAGAAGAGCGTTCAGTCCGCCGCCACCGACTTGCGGCTCCGTTACGGCGCCCTTTGAGGCCGCGTCACCGCGGCCAGAAGTCCGTGAGCCAGCCTGCCGCGGGGTGCTCGCAGTCCAGGGAGTCCGGCGTCCAGTCGATGCCGGGCACAAGCCCGGGCACGGGCGGCCGCGGGCCCTTGCCGAAGAGGTAGCTCAGGAGATAGATCGGGTCGGCGACGTCGAGCTTGCCGTCATCGTTGACATCGCACGCATCGAGGCACGGCGGTCTGCCGGGCCGCATCCAGCGCGCGTTCAGCATGTAGATGACGTCGGAGAGGTCCAGCTCGAGGTTTTGGTTGGCGTCGCCGCGGATGAAGCGGGGGAACCCCGGCGGCGGCGCCTCGGCCACCGTCACCACGCCGGGCCGAAGCTGCGTCACGGGGAAGGAACGGTTGTCGGCGGCGTACGTGTTGTAGACCCATGCGCCGCCCGAAGGCAAGCCCGCGGGCTCGAACCGGAACTCGAATTCGCCGAGCGCCGCGGCGGCATCCACGTCCACTTCCAGCGCCACGACGGGGGCGGGTTCGGGAAGCGCGGGGATCGCCTTGAGACCGCCGGGCGGCGCGGCCGCCATCAGCAGCCCGACGACCACCGTGCGGAGTTGCGCGTCCACGAGGATTTCCACGAAATCCGCCTCGGACGCGATCGTGCCGTCGGTGGTAACCCCGCGAACGGCGCATGCCGGGCAGTCGTGGCGCAGGGCCATCGAAAAACCCTGAGTCGGTAGCGGGAACATGGCCGCGATGGGAACGCGGGCGCCCTTCGCCCCCGGCGCGATCCCCGTGTCGGCGACAGCGTACACGGCATCAGCCGCCCGCGCCGCCGACCCACACAATACGGCAATTGCCAATGCCGACCGCAGTCTGTGCACGGAACGCCTCCTGTCAACCACGGGTGCCTCGTGCCCACCCAAGGTTTATTGTAGGCTCCCGGACGGACGGCGCAAGCAACCGCCACGGGCCGTCGGTTGCCGCGGATTCGACGTCCCTCAGGCCGCAACCACCCCGAGCCGCGCGCCTCGTCGGCGTCGATCAGCTGCGCGCGCGGCACACCCGCGCCCAGCCGCGATCCGCCAAGATCGCCGCCCACGTGGCAAGGACGAAGGGGGCTGTCAGGGCGGGAATTCCAGCCAACTGAAAGCCGCGGGTAATCGCCGCCGACAGAACGGCGCCCGCAAGGGGCATCATGGCGTTGTCGCGAAAGGCGCTGCCCAGGGCGATGCCCGCCAACGCGCCGTTGAAACCGAAAATCCCCGCGTCGAGGAGGGCCTCGGGGCAGCCGAGGCCGCGGGCGGCGAGCAGCCCGACCGCCGAGCCTATCACCCCCCACGCCGCGGCCTGGCGTGAATGCAGCAGAAGGCCGATTGAAAACACCGCCCCCGCGATCCAGGATTCCTGAAACATCACTTGTCCCAGGCCGCGGAAAACGGCGAAGACATCGCCCGGATGGCTCGGCGGGCGTCCCAGGGCGGCCGCCTCAATTCCGGCCGAATGGGCAAGCGCCAGCATGGCCCAAGCCGCCAGGATGAAGGGCGCCGTAAAGGGCGGCAGAAACTCCGCCCGGCGCAGCATTACGCGCATGATGAGAGTCGACAACGCGCCGCCGGCCGCGATCAGCAGCCAGCACAAGGCGCCCGGGGCGTGGAAAACGAGCAGTGCGATGCCCACCAAGGCGCCGTTGAAACCGTAGATTCCCTGAGAAATCTCGGCCGGCTTGAACCCGCAGAGCATGGCGGTGACCACGCCGGCCAGGGCGCCGGCAAGCGCGCCCGCAGCCAGCAACCAGGAGTTCGTGCAGATGCCGGCGAGAAACAAGGCGCCGGTGAGCGCGCTCGGCTGGAGCATGATTTGGCCGAAGCCCCTGAGAAACACGACCGTCCCATGCTTCAACGCCAAGCCGCCCACGGCGCACCTCACCCCCGAAGCCGAACCTTCCCGGTCGAATTCTCGATGCCACAAGGCAGCCGGAGCCCGGCGCCAAGCCGCCGGCCCTGGCGGTTCCTTCCCGCCCAACCTCTTTTCTCAGGCGGCCGCATCTTCATTCCAGCGCGGCCGCCGCGCGCACCGCCGCGCATAAGGCCTCGACGTGCGGCGCCAGGTATTCCGCCGTCTTTTCCCTGGGCGCGCGCCGGCGGCCCAGCTCGTACGTCACCAAGCGTAGGTCCAGGTGCACGCCGGCATACGACCCCAGCGAACCCGGCAAGGCTCCCAGGCGCCGGAGCGGAAGCCCGCCCGCCGCGGCCATCGCCTCCGCGATGGGCCCGGCGGCCTCGCAATCGAAATCCACGCAGCGAAGCGGCGCGTGAACCGCGATCACGCAGGCGAACGCGTGCGTCGCCAAGAGCTCCACGAGGGCGCGTGTCTCCGGCTCCGAGGCCGCTTTGCTCCCGTGGCGCGCCGCCGCCGTGAAGTTCGGCGCGGGGAAGTTGCGGTTAAGGTCGATCCCTCGGGCGTTCCCGCGGGTTCCGGCCGTAAGACCGTCGGGATTCGCCCGCGGCACGAGAACCAGAAGCCGTCCGCCCGCCGCCGCGGGGTCGGCCCGCAGACGTTCCGCGAACGCCTCGACAAGCTCCGCGCCGATGGGTTCATCGCCGTGCACTCCGCCGATGATGAGGAAGCCGGGCTCGCGCCCCGGAAACATCCACGCCTCGATCGGCGCGCCGCGCACCGAACGCCCTATCGCGATCACCTCCGGCGCCCGTGCCGCTTCGGGCGCGGGCGCGGGCTCCGCGCACCCGACCAGGCAGAGCGCCGCCAGGACCAGAATCGGAAAAGAAAGGAGCGCCTCCGCGTTCATTACAGTCTCTCGGGAACGATTCGTCCGCCGCATTTCTTGTACCACCGCGCGCCCGGGGCGGCAACCGCGCGGCGCGGGCAGATCTTGCACCGCCTCCGGTGGAGTGCAAGGCTTGCACCCGTTGCCACGCGCGACGGCGCGGCGGCGGCGCCTTTTCCAGGCTCGCGAGGGCCGAAAGAGCTTCAACGCGCATTGGCATGGTTGTTGCTAAAAGTCACGCAGCTTCAGTCCGGCGAGCCAGAGTGGATCACACAGGAGGTGACGCATGTTGAGCTCGAAAACGTTGACGGCGTTGGCGTTCGCGGCCATGTTCTTCTGGGCCTGCGGCGCCGCGATGGCGCAGGAGGCGGCGCCGCAGGAGGCAAGCCCCGCCCCGGCACAACCGCAGGTCGCGCCCGATTCGCCCGCGCCCGCGCCGCCCGGGTGGTTCGGACGCGGTCCGTGGTTTGTCGATCGCAACCGAGACGGAGTCTGCGACCGAATCCAAGGCTTGGCGCCCCGCGCTCCGGCCTTTCAGCCGGGACCGGGCCGCGCCTTCGGGCGGCCGGTCGGCCCCGCGTTCGGACCCGGCCGGTGGTTCGTCGATCGCAACCGAGACGGAGTCTGCGATCGGCTTCAGGGGACGGCGCCCCCCGCGGGCTTCCGGGGACGCGCGGGCTGCCCATGCTGGAACCGGCCGTGGGGACCGCCTCCTCGCGCTCCGTTCCAGGGCGGCCCCGCCTGGGGTTACAGGCAAGGTCCCGCGGGCAATCCTCCGGCTCCGCCGCAGGCCGCTCCCGGTTGGGGACGCGGACGCGGACCGATGGGTAATCCTCCCGCTCCGCCGCAGGGCGGCCCCGGTTGGGGTCGCGGACGCGGGCCGATGGGCAATCCCCCGGCCCAGCCCCAGGCTGGCCCCGGGTGGGGACGCGGGCGCGGACCGATGGGTAATCCCCCGGCCCAGCCCCAGGCTGGCCCCGGCTGGGGACGCGGGCGCGGACCAATGGGCAATCCCCCGGCCCAGCCCCAGGGCGCTCCCGGCTGGGGACGCGGACGCGGACCGATGGGTAATCCCCCGGCCCAGCCCCAGGCCGGCCCCGGTTGGGGACGCGGACGCGGGCCTGGTTTCGTCGACCGGAACAACGACGGCATCTGCGACTACCGCCAGTAGCCGGCCGGCCTGCGCGCGGCGCGCGCGGATCGAATCTTCCGCGCGCGCCGCGTTTTCGTTGTTCGCCCGTGCGCCGGGCTCTTGTGAGGCGCGCGGCACGCCGGGTACGATGCAGCCGTCGCGCATCACGCTCTCCCAGGAGGAACCATGCACACCGCCAGCCGACGCCGTTTTCTGGCCGCCGCCGCCGCGGGGGCGGCCCTCACCGCCGTGCCGCGCCGCGTCATCGCCGGCGCGAAATTCGTCGCGCCCAGCGACCGCGTGAACGTCGCCTTCGTCGGCGCGGGAACCCAGGGCATCCGCCAACTGATCGAGGCGCTGCCGCGGGGCGACATGCGCGTCGCCGCCATGTGCGACCCCAACCGCAGATCCGACGACTACGTCGAGTGGGGCCGCAACGAGATTCGGGACAAGGTCAGGCGCTTCCTCGACGACCCGGCCTGGGGCGCCGACGCGAAAGGCTGCCGCTGCGGCCGCGAAGTCGGCACGGAGCTGGTCGAGCGGCACTATGCCAAGACCGGGCTCGGCTGGAAATGCCCCGCCTACGCCGACTTCAGGGAGATGCTCGCCAAGGAGAAGGATCTGGACGCCGTCTACAACATGACGCCCGACCACCTCCACGGCTCGGTGGTCGTCGCCGCCATGCGCCTCGGCAAGCACGCGATCACGCACAAGCCTGTCGCGAACACCTTCTCCGAGTCGCACCTGGCCATGACGACGGCGAAGGCCACCGGCCTCGCGACGCATCTTTTCTGCGCCGCCGACAAGCACTCCACGCCCCTCATGCGGGAATGGATTCAGGCCGGCGCCATCGGCGCGGTGCGCGAGGTCCACAACTGGACGACGCGCCCCTTCTGGCCACAGGGCATGACCGAACTGCCGCGCGAACGGCCGCCGGTGCCGGACGGCCTGGACTGGGACCTCTGGCTCGGCCCCGTGCCGCCGCGTCCGTACCACCCCGCCTACACCCACGCCGTGTTCCGGGGCTGGATCGACTTCGGAAGCGGCGCCCTCGGCGACATGGGCCACTACAGCTTCTCGCAGATCTTCAAGATCCTGAACCTCGGCGCGCCGTCCGCCGTCGAGGCGGGCCGCGACCAGTTCTGGAAGATCGAGGACTGCCTGTGGGTCAAGCAGGAGAACAACGTGTCTTTCCCCCGCGCGGCGGCGATCCGCTGGGAGTTCCCCGCGCGCGACGGCATGCCGCCCGTCGTCCTCTACTGGTACGACGGAGGCCTGCGGCCGCCGCTGCCCGCCGAGCTCGAGGAGGACGGCGAAGACCTCCCCGCGGAGGGCATGATGTTCGTCGGCGACGAGGGCAAGCTGCTGGCCGAATTCATGGGCGACAACCCCCGCTTGATTCCGTCCCGGAAGATGCGCGCCTTCGCCAAGCCTCCCGCCACCTTGGCCCGCCCCCTCCCGGAAGTCGACCAGTGGATCAAGGCCTGCCGCGGCGGCCCGGCCACCGAGGCGAGTTTCGAGCGCGCCTGGCCCTGGAGCCAGACGATTCTTCTGGGGAACATCGCGTTGCGCGTCGACAAGAAGCTCGCGTGGGACGCGGCGGCGCGCCGGTTCACGAACTCGGAAGCCGCCAACCGGCTCCTGGCGCGGTCCTACCGCCCGGGTTGGGAGCTCTAGCGCCCGCCCCTCGACGCGCGCGCCCGCGCTACGCCGGCACGAGCACGGCCTCGGCTTCCTTGCGGAAGCGCGCGTAGAGCTCGTCGAGAAACCGCTGGCAGAAAGGATGGTAGCTCTCGCCCAGGGAAGCCAGGCTCTCCCTGAGGGTCTTCAGGTGCGCCTCGAAACCCGCCACCAGGCGCGCCTTGCGCTCGGCGAGTTCCGCGCGGCCGCGATCGAGCGCCTTGGAGAAATCCTCCCGCGACGCCTCGATCCACGCCCGGAGCTCCTTGAGGTTTTCCTTGGAGCTCGCGTACATGGCATCGACACGCCCGATCCATTCGTTGAGCCGCTCCAGGCCCCGCCGATGCGTCCGCGTCTCCTTGGCGACGCGCCGCACGAGCCGCCGGCCCAAAAACCTGATCACGCAGTTCTCGAGGCGCTGCGGGGCGCGCGCGAAGAGCCGCTTCACGCCCTCCCACGGGCTGTAGAACTCGCGGAAGGCGCGCATGATGCCGTTCTGGAGCTCCATCGCCGTCATGCGCGCCGGCTTGACGACCACGTGTTGCGCGTCGTAGAGGTGCCAGGCGCGGGTCAGAATGCAGCCCTGCTCCTCGAGCTTGCGCGTCAGCGGCGGCCCCGGCAACGGCGTGATGGCGAAAAACTGCGCGGTGTCCAGCTTCATGCCCTTGGCGAAGGCGATCGTCTGGCGGATGGTCTCCACCGTGTCGGCCTCGGAGCCCAGCACGAACATCCCGTGAACCGAGATCCTCTTGGCGTGGAAGCGCCGCACGGCCTCCATGTTCTTCTCCAGCGTGGAGGACTTGTGCCACAGCTTGAGCGTCTCGTCGTTGACGGACTCGAACCCCACCATGATCGTGCTGAAATCGGTCTTGACCATGAGGTCCAGAAGCTCGTCGTCGAACGCCGCCTCCACCCGCGACTGGCAACTCCAGGCGGGCAGCGTCAGCCCCTCGGACAGGCAGCGCTCGAGCAGCGACTTGGTGTGCGCCCGGTTGGCCGTGAAGTTGTCGTCGGCGAAGAAGATCGGCGCGCGCGACTGCGCGAGGTGGTGCCGCAGAAGCTCCATGGTCCGATCTTCCGACAGGCAGCGGTAGCCGCGCCCGAAATTCTCGATGACCGAGCAGTACTCGCAGCCGAAGGGACAGCCGCGGGAGGTGCACACGGTTTGGTGGGTGATGCGCTTAAGGACGTAGCGCGGAAACACCGGGAAGGGCAGGGCGTCGAGCTCCGCCCCCGTGAGGAACGGCCGGGGCGGCGTCACCACCACCTGCCCGCCGTCCTTGTACGCAATGCCCTTGACGTCGGCCAGGTGCGGGCGCTCCCGCGACTCCGCCAAGCGCTCGAGAAGCTCCGCCAGCGTGCGGTCGCCTTCGCGCATGACCACGACGTCGCCGAATTGAAGGGCCTCCTCGGGCAGCGCCGAAGGGTGCGGCCCGCCGAAAACGATCGTCGCCCGGGGGTTGGCGGCGCGGATCAGCCGGGCGGCCTCGTAGGACGGCGGCGCCGTGCGCGTGATGACCGATATTCCCACCACGTCGGAAGTCCGCAGCCGCTGCCAGTCCTCGGCCGAAAGCCGCCCGCCCTTGCGCAACGCGGGCGTCAAAGCCGCGGCATTGCCGTAGCCGGCGCGCTTGGCGATGGCCGCCAGCAGATCCGCCGACCGGGCCGGCAGCCTGAACAGCGAGTACACGTCCCGCGATTGAGGACCATGAAGCCTGCCATCGACGGTGGCGGGAAGCTCAAGGAAGGTCACGGCGAGCGAACGGTCCGAGGGGTTCATTTTTCTCCTTCCCCGTAAGAGCGGAGGCCTGAGTGTACCCCTCCGCGGGGCCCGATGCAAGGATGCGCCTCCCGGCCGGTGGACAACCCCGCTCCGCCGTGGCACACTGAAAGCCGCAAGGAGCCCTCATGCGCGAACCCCCGCCTTCCTCCGCGCCGGGCGCCGGCGCCCGGCCCGCCCTGGACGCAAGCGCCGCGGTCGTTCTCGCGCTCTGGTGCGCCCTCCCGTGGGGCGGCCTGCTGGTCTGGCAGGCCTTGGAGCACGAGCTGGCCGCGCGGGGCCACCGGGAGAGCCTGGAGCGCGAGGGCGGCGCCTACCTCAACATGCTCGACGCCGCCCTGCGCTCCATGGGGCCGCGCCGGCGCGAGGTCCCCGAGTTCATGAACGGCGCGCTGGACGAAGTCCTCCAGATCCCGCAGGTGCGGGGCGCGATCATCCTCGGCATGGACGGCGCGCGCATCGCCGCCGCCGGCGCGGTCGAATCCCAGCCCCTCCCCAAGCGCGTCGCGCCCCTGTGTTGGACGGACGCCGATCTGATCATGACCCGCAGAATCGACGTCGGCGGGATGCGGCTCGGCGGCCGCCTCGGGCCGGGGCGCGCCCCAGGCCCCCACGCCCCTCCGTACGGACCGGGCCCCGCCGGCCGCGGGCGCGCCGCGCTGGAAGAGATCCCCGAAACCAGGCCCGCCGATCTCCTTCTCTTTCTGGACCGCTCGGAAACCGACCGGCGCATTCGCGGCGACCTGCTCCTGCGGGCGGGTATCGTGGCCGCCGCGGGCGCCGCCTTCGCCGGCCTCTTCCTCCTCCTTCAGAGCGGCCGCAAAACGCGGCTCCTGCGCGGCGAGCTGGCCGTCGCGGAGACGCGCGCCGCGCAGCACCGCGAATGGGCCCTGCTGGGCGCCGGCCTGGCACACGAGACCAAGAATCCCGTCTCCGTCGTGCGGGGGTTGGCGCAGCAGCTCGCCGACGACGCCGACGCGCCGGACCGCCACCGCGATGCCGCCCGGCGCATGGTCGAGGAGATCGACCGCGTCGTCGCTCGGGTCGACGAATTCTTGCAGTTCTCGCGTCCCATTGAGCCCGCGCTCGCGCCCGTGCCCCTGCCCACCCTCTTCGCCGACATGACCGCGCTCATCGAGGCGGACCTCGCGCCGCGGGAGGGCGCCGTGGCAATCGAGGGCGAGCCCCTCGCGGTTCTGGCCGACGCCGGCATGCTCAGGCAGATTCTGCTCAACCTCCTCGTCAACGCCGCGCAGGCCATCGGGCCCCGCGGCCGCATCCGGCTCCGCGCTGCGGCGGCGGACGACGGAACCGTCGCCATTGAAGTGGCCGACGACGGCGCCGGCATTCCGGCCGGGGAGCTCGGCAAAGTCTTCCGGCCGTACTACTCCCTGCGGCCGGGCGGGACGGGTCTGGGCCTGGCCATCGTTCGGCGCCTGGCCGAGGCCCACGGGTGGCAGGTCGCCATCGAGAGCGCGGTCGGCGCGGGCACCACCGTGCGCATCGCGGGCATCAGGGGAACCGCCGTCCCATGAGCGTTTTGATTTTCGTCGTCGAGGATGACGCGCGCCAGCGCGAGATCATCGCGAAGTTCCTCGAGGGCCGCGGGCTGCGCGTCCGGGCCGCGGGGGATGCCGAAGGCGCGCTGGCGCTCCTGGAGGAGGAGGCGCCGGACCTCGTCCTCATGGACGTGCGCATGCCCGGCATGGGCGGCCTGGAAGGCCTCGCGCGCATGCGCGCCCGGCTGCCCGCGCTGCCCGTGATCCTGCTCACCGCCTACGCCGAGGTGCGCGACGCGGTGGAGGCCATCAAGAAAGGCGCCGCCGACTACCTGGAAAAGCCCGTCGATCTCCACGAGCTCATGGCCGTGATCGAAGATCTCGCCGGCCCGCGCGAGGAGCGCGGGAAGGAGGCGCCGCCGCCCCTCCCGGAGGGGTTCGTGGCGGCCGGCCCGGCCATGGCGCGCGTCGTGCGCGAGGCCGACATGGTGGCGCCCACCGACGCCACGGTGCTCATCACCGGGGAGAGCGGCTCGGGCAAGGAAAAAATCGCCGCCTTGATCCACGCCCGGAGCGCCCGCGCCGCGGGGCCCTTCGTCGCGGTCAACTGCGCCGCCATTCCCCGCACCCTCGTCGAAAGCGAGCTTTTCGGCCACGTGAAGGGCGCGTTCACCGGCGCCGACGCCAACCGCAGCGGCCGGTTCGAGACGGCGACGGGCGGCACCTTGCTTCTGGACGAGATCGGCGAACTGCCCCTCGACGTGCAGCCGAAGCTCCTGCGCGTCTTGGAGGACGGCGCCTACGAGCGGCTCGGCGAGTCCCGGACCCGCCGCGCCGATGCGCGCATCATCGCCTGCACGAACCGGGATCTGGAGAAGGAGGCCGCCGCCGGGCGCTTCCGCGAGGATCTCTTCTGGCGGCTCAACGTGTTTCACATCCGCGTGCCGCCCCTGCGAGAGCGCCCCGAGGACGTTCCCGAACTCGCGCGCCTGTTTCTGCGCCGCGCCGGCAAGGAGAAGGCGCGCCTGTCGCCGGCGACCCAGGCGCTCCTTGCGGCCTACGGGTGGCCCGGCAACGTGCGGGAGCTGGCCAACGTCATCGAGCGCGCCGCGATTCTGTCGGCGGGCGCCGTCATCCTGCCCGAACACCTGCCGGAGAAGCTGCGCGCCTCCGCCGCGCCGCCCCCCGCCCGCCCCGACCGGACGCCCGTCGTGAGCGTGGAGGAAGCGGAACGCCTCGCCATCCGCGAAGCGCTGCGCCGGACCGGCGGCAACCGTACCGAGGCGGCGGCGCTCCTCGGCATCAGCCGGCGGACGCTCTTTTACCGCTTGAAGCAGTACGGCGGCGAGCCGTGAAGGCCGCGGTCGGGCGGCGCGGAACGCCGCTTTCCGACGGCTTCGCCGGCGCCCTCCCGCCCGGCGTCCTTGACGCGCTCCGCGCGAGGTTGCAAAAACGCGCGCCACGGACTACAAAGGGGTGTCCGGCGGTCTGAGAAGCGTTCACGCCCGGGCGCTCGCCGGGTCGCCTCGAAAGGATCTCGACAGCATGAAACGCCGCCTGATCAAGGAGCTGCTCCGAAGCGCCGCCTACGGATCCCAGGTCGTCGTCGCGGGCTGGGTGCGCACGCGGCGCGATTCCAAGGGAGGGTTTTCGTTCATCGAGCTCAACGACGGCTCCTGCCTGGCCAACCTCCAGATCGTCGCGCCGAACACGCTTCCCAACTACGAGGGGGAGATTCTGCGCCTCACGACGGGCGCGGCGGTGCGCGTCACGGGCGCCCTCGCCAAGTCGCAGGGCAAGGGCCAGGCGGTCGAGGTCCAGGCCGCGGCGGTGGAGGTGGTGGGCCCCTGCGATCCCGAGACTTACCCCCTCCAGAAGAAGAAGATGTCCTTCGAGCTGCTCCGCGAGGTCGCGCACCTCCGGCCGCGCACGAACACCTTCGGCGCCATCGCGCGCCTGCGCGACGCCCTGGCCTTCGCCACGCACGCCTTCTTCCGGGAGCGCGGCTTCCTCTACGTGCACACGCCCATTATCACGGCGAGCGACTGCGAGGGCGCGGGCCAGATGTTCCAGGTGACGACGCTCGACCTGGCGGCTCTGGCCGGGAAGGGCGGGCCCGTCGACTACGGCTTGGACTTCTTCGGAAAGCGGACCGGCCTCACCGTGAGCGGGCAACTGGAGGCCGAAGCTTACGCCTGCGCCCTGGGCAACGTCTACACCTTCGGGCCGACCTTCCGCGCCGAGAACTCCAACACCCGCCGCCACCTGTCCGAGTTCTGGATGATCGAGCCCGAAATGGCCTTCGCCGATCTCGATGACGACGCGGACCTGGCCGAGGACTACCTGCGGCATCTTTTCTCGTTCGCGCTGGAGCATTGCGGCGAGGACATCGATTTCTTCACCCAGCGCATCGATCCCTCGGTGCGCGCGACGCTCGAGCGCTTGGCCGCGAGCGCCTTCAAGCGCATCACCTACGAGGAGGCCGTGGCCATCCTCCAGAAAGCCTCCGTCGCCTTCGAGTTCCCCGTCCGCTGGGGCGTCGACCTGCAGTCCGAGCACGAGCGCCACCTCACCGAGGAGGTTTTCAAGGGCCCCGTGATCGTGATGCACTATCCCAAGGAGATCAAGGCGTTCTACATGCGCCTCAACGACGACCGCAAGACCGTGGCCGCCATGGACGTCCTGATCCCCCAGGTCGGCGAGATCATCGGCGGCAGCCAGCGCGAGGACCGGCTCGAGGTCCTCGAGGAGCGCATGCGGGACGCCGGCCTGAATCCCGCCGACTACGCCTGGTACGGCGATCTGCGGCGGTTCGGCTCGGTCCCCCACGCCGGGTTCGGCCTCGGGTTCGAGCGCCTGGTCCAGTTCGCCAGCGGCATGCAGAACATCCGCGACGTGATCCCCTTCCCAAGGACGCCACGCAATGCAGACTTCTAAGCCGACCACGTCGGCGCCGGCCGCGGACGCCCCGACCCAGACCGTCGTCATCCAGGGCGTGAAGCTCGCCCTGGCGCGGCCGCAGCCCTTCACGGGTCGCTGGATCGGACAGGAGGAGACCCTGACCCAGCTCCTCGCCTGCTGGCTCGTCACCGACAAGGACGACCTGCCCCTCACGCCGCGGATTCTGGGCGTTCCCGGCATCGGCAAGACGACCCTGGCCACGGCGGCGGGCGCCCTTAGAAAGCAGGAGGTCTACATCTACCAGTGCACCGCGGACACGCGCCCCGAGGACCTGCTCGTGACGCCGGTCCTGGCCGAGAAGGGCGCGATCGCGTACCACGCCTCGCCCCTCGTCACCGCCATGATCCGCGGCGGGGTCTGCGTCCTGGACGAGGGCAACCGCATGAACGAGAAGTCGTGGGCGAGCCTGGCGCCCCTTCTCGACCACCGCCGCTTCGTCGAGTCGATCATCGCGGGCATCGCCGTGCGGGCGCACGCGGACTTCCGCTGCGCCGTGACGATGAACGAGGACGACGCGACTTACGAGATTCCCGACTACATCCTGAGCCGCCTGCAGCCCACGCTCAAGATCGGCTTCCCGTCCCGCGCCGATGAGATGGCCATCCTCACCTACCACCTGCCCTTCGCCGCCGGGCAGATTCTCGACCTCACGGTGGATTTCCTGCAGCGGGCGCACGCGCTGCGCCTGGACTTCTCGCCCCGCGACGGCATGAACATCATCAAGTACGCGGTCAAGCGCCTCTCCCAGCGCCGGGGCCATCCCCTCGCCGAGGATGCGGTGTGGCGCGAGGCCGTCGAGCGCTGCTTGGGCGAGGATGCCCTCGACCTCAAGGCGCTGTCCGAGGCGAGGCAGCGCAGCCTCGGCAGCGAGGTGCCGCCCCTCGGCCTGGGCGACTTCTTCCTCAGGCCCGACGACCCCCTCAATCCCGATGCCGACGAGCCGCCGGGATCCCACGATGCCGACGGCGACGGGCGCGCCGAGCGCCCCGCGGACGATGATTGACCCGGTCCTGCGCCTGAGCCCCCGCATCACCCTCGCGCCCATCGTCCACGGGAACGGCGACTTCGCCCTCGAGGCGCGGCGTCTCATGCTCGAGGAGCGCTTCGACTGTCTCGCCGTGCCGCTGCCTCCGTCCTTCCAGCGCGATGTCGAGGACGCCATCGCCCACCTTCCCGCCATCACCGTCGTGACCCAGGAAGCGACCGCCTGGTCCCCGGACCGCGAGGAGGATGCCTCCGAGGGAACGATCAGCTTCGTGCCCATCGACCCCTGCCAGGCGGTGATCGCGGCCCTGCGGATCGCGCGGGAGGAACGCATCCCGCGGGCGTTCATCGACCTGGAGGTCGACGCCTTCGAGCCCCGCGGGGCGCTTTTCCCCGACGCCTACGCCCTCAAGCGCGTGCCGCTGGCGCGCTTCGCCGCGGCCTGCCTCCCCGCCGTGCCGCCCCTTCCCGAGGGCCAGCCGCGCAATCGCGTCCGCGCCATGGCGGCGGCCCTCAGGAGCCTCGAGACGCGCTTCGGCGCGATCCTGTGCCTGTGCTCGCTCCTTGAGTGGCCGTGGCTCAGGCAGGCGTATCTCGATCCGGACGCGCGGCCGGCGGAGAGCGATCTCGTCGAGCCCACGCGCACCTTCCGCGTCAGCGGGCCGACGCTGTTCTTCGTCTTGGGCGAACTGCCCTACATCACCGGCCTGTACGAGCGCGCCCGCGCGGAGATCGAGGACGACGCGAACCTCGCCGTCGACGGCGTCAAGGACTTGCTGCTGGAGACGCGCCGGCGCTATCGGACGCGCCACGCGGCGCTCGGCGCCGACCTCAGCCCCCACGCCCTCGGGCTCTACCTGAAATACGTGCGCAACCTCAGCCTCATGAGACACCGGTTGACGCCGGACCTGTACACCCTCGCCGTGGCGGCCAAGCAGATGGCCGGCGACTCTTTCGCCCTCCAACTGGTGGAAACCTCGCGCGCCTATCCCTACCAGCGCCCGCTCCCGCACCCCGACATCGAGTTCGGCATCGACAAGGCGCGCCTTCCCGACGGGCGGATCGTGCGCGCCGTGAGCCGCCTGCCGGGACCGCCGCTTGTCTGGCGCACCCTCGAGCTCACGCCGCGGCCCCCCGCCGGCGATCGGCGCAAGTGGCGCATCCTCTGGGATCCGCGCTCGATGTGCTCCTTCATCCCCGAGGACAAAGCCATCGAGCGCTTCCGGAGCCACGTCGTGAGCCAGGCCAAAGCGCTCGCCGGCCTGGACCTGGCCCGCAGCGAGAAGTTCACGACCAGTCTCAAGGACGGGTTGGACATCCGCGAGACGGTCAGGCGTTTCTGGAGCGGCGACATCTACGTCAAGATCAACCCGCCGGCGCGCGGCAGCCTGGACTGCGTTGTGATGCTCTTCGACACGCCGGCCGACCCGCGCAAGTACCCCTGGCGCACCACCTGGTATCCGGAGTACGCCGAGGAGTCGACCCTCATTCTCTACGCGAGCAACTACCTGGACGACATGGTGGGCCCCGGCATCGGCCGCGCGCAGTACGGCGGCGTGCTCCTGATCTACCCGCCGCGCATCATGCCGGACATCTGGACCGACCCGCATTTCGATTTCGCCGACACTCTGGAGGAGCGCCTCATCGCCGCCGCCTGCGCCTACAGCCGCCACCGCCGCATCGCGTTCCTGAGCCCGGTCGCCCCCACGGCGGTGTGGCGCCGCATGGCGCGCATGTACGGCCGGCGCCTCGTCCACCTGCCGGCCGCGCGCTTCAGCGGCCAAACCCTCAGGCAACTCCGGCTCGTCCACGTCCTGAACGGCCGGGAAGTGCGCAGCTACGCCGACTGGTTCGTGCGGAGGTCGTGACGCCGCCGGCGGCCCGGCGAGGGAGGCTTTCGAATGGACCCCAAGATCGCGCTCGGCATAAGCGCGTGCCTGCTCGGCGAGAAAGTCAGGTACGACGGGCGGCACAAGCTCGACCGGCGGCTGCGGGACGGGTTCGGGCAGCGCGTCCGGTGGGTGCCCGTCTGTCCCGAGGTCGAGTGCGGCCTGCCGGTGCCCCGCGAGCCCATCCACCTCGTGGCCGCGCGGGGGGGCGTCCGCCTGGAAACGCTCGAAACCGGCGTCGACCTCACCGGCCGCATGAAGGCGTGGGCGCGGAAACGCCTCGCGGCGCTCCGCGCCGAGAATCTCGGCGGCTTCGTCTTCAAGGCCCGCTCGCCGAGCTGCGGCCTGGAGTGCGTGGAGATCCACAGCCGGAGCGGCGCCGTCGCGCGCAGGGGCGCGGGGCTGTGGGCCGCGGCCTTCACGGCGCGTTTTCCGCTCCTGCCGGTCGCCGAGGAGGGCCGCCTGCGCACCCGCGCGGCGCGGGAGGATTTCTGCCGCCGCGTTTTCGCCCTGCGGCGCTGGCGCGATCTCGCCGCGCGGGGCGGAACGCGCGCCGCTCTCCTCGACTTCCACGCCCGCCACAAGCTCCTTCTCGCGGCGCAGGCCCCCGTGCTCGCGCGCGCGCTGGAGGCGCTTCTCGCCCGCATGGGCAACACGCGGCTCGAGGCGGTCTTTGACCGTTATGGGGCCCTCTTGGCGCGCGCCCTCGCGGCAGCTCCGCCGGGCGTCAAAGAAAGGCCGCGTGGCTCGACTTGAAGTACGACGGCGTGCGCGCCAGGGCCGCCCGCGCCCGCGGCTCGCGCCTCAAGCGTCGCGCGAGCCAATGCCTGACCGCGCGCGTGTCCATGCCGGGCGCGCTCCACGCGTGGTAGAGGCTGGTGGCGCGTTCCGCCTCGAAGCGGTCGATGGCCCATAGGGCGGGATCGGCGCCCATCGCGGCGCCGGGCGGCAAGCGAAAGATGGAGGCATTGAGAAAATCCATGGGCTCCGACGCGATCAGCCGCAGGGCCGCTTCGCAGTCGGCGACCGTCTGCCCCGGCAGCCCGAACATGAGGTAAACGTAGCTCCGGATGCCCGCCTCGGCGCAATTCCGCAGAATCGGGCCGTAGTCCCCGGGATCGACGCCTTTTCCCAGCGCCGCAAGCAGCCGCGGGACAGGCGTCTCGAGGCCGAGCTGGAGCATGCGGCAACCCGAGGCCGCCAAGGCTCGCACAAAACCCGGGTCCCGCAACTCCGGCCGCGCCCGCACGAACCCGAACCACGCGGCCGGGCTCCCCTCGTCGGCAAGCAGGCGCAGGCACGCGGGGGGAACCGCGTTGTCGGTGAAGTGCAAGCAGGCGGGCGCATGGGCCGCGGCCAGGCGCGCCAGCCGCGCCGCGAAGGCGCGGGGGCGGTCCTGCGCGAAATCCCGGCGCCCTTCGTCGCAGAACGCGCAGCGCCGCCAGTAGCACCCGCGGCTCGCCGCGATGGGCAACACGCGGCCGGGCGCCAGGTATGCGTCCAGGTCGAAATCGCCGAAATCGGGATCGCGGAAAAAGTCCGGTTCGGGCGGCTCCAGCCCGAAGGCCGCGCGGAGGGCCGGCTCGCCGTCGCCGAGCACCACCGCGCCGAGGCGCCGCTCGAGCATGGCGCGAGTCCCCGCGGGCAGGGCGTCCAGGAAACCGCCGCCCAGCATCACCACCGCGCCGGGCCGCTGGCGCCGCACCCAGCCGCCCAGCGCCGCGGCGGGAAGAAGCTGCGAGCGGAAGATGACGGAGATGCCCACCGTGTCGGGCTCGAACTCCCGCAGAACGGGGCCGGCGATTTCCGCGCAGCGCGCCAGGAAGGGCACGCGCTCGGGCGCGTCGATGAAGGGCTCGACGGCCGCGGCGCCGAAGTCCGGGCAACGTCCGTCCGTGAAATCCCCCGGCGTCAAATCCCAGGGCTCGCCCCGGGCGCGCGCCCGCAGGGCCGCCGCGTAGTGCGCCACGTGCGTGCGGTACCGGGCGGGCGACGCGTAGCCTTCCGGCGTCCGCAGGGCGCGCAACGCGCCGGCGACGTGCAGTGCCGCGCGGTGGGTGCGGGCGTCGGGCGCGTCGGGCGCGCCGAGCGCGAGCGCGGGGGCCGCCCCCGCGTTGAGGTCCAGGACGCGCGCCTCACCTCCGCAGGAGCGCAGAAACGCCGCGAGCAGCGCCGCGCCGAGGGGCGGTTCGGTGTTGCGCGCGTGCGGCGGGTAGAGGAAGAGAACGCGGCGGTTCATGGGCGGCGAGGTCTCCCCCGTCGATTGTAACCGAACGCCAGGCCGCGCCGGCGGGTATTCCCCGCGGCCGCCCCGATCGCGGCGGGATGGCTGGTACGCGCGCCCGGTTTTAAGTATCATGTGGAGGCATAGGAGATCGCCCCCTTGCTCGAAAGGAGCGCGCGGCTATGGCGAACGAGATGGAGAAGCTCTACCAAGCGCGGTTGGCGCGCTACACGACGGCGATGCGCAACGAGAAGCCCGACATGGTGCCGATCCGCCCCTTCGTCGCCGAGTTCACCGCCAAGTACGCCGGCTACACGTGCCAGGAGGTGACGCACGACTACGAGAAAGCCTTTGATGCGGCCTGCAAGTGCGCGGCCGCGTTCGACTGGGATGCCGTGGTCGGCAACATGGTCTACGTCTGGACCGGCCTTACCCAGGCCATCGGCTTGAAGTACTACGCCGTGCCGGGCGTCGACATCTCGCCCGACACGGGCTTTCAGTACCGCGAGCCGCCCCCCGACCGCGCCTTCATGCGCGCCGACGAGTACGACGCCCTCATCGAGGACCCCACGGGATTCCTCTTGAACGTCTGGCTGCCGCGGGTCTCGACCGATGTGGTCCCCATCGGCGCGCCCGCCACCCTCAGGAACAACCTCTCGTTCCTGAAGGGCGGCATGGCCATGCTGAACTACTTCTTCGGCTTCGGCGGCCAGAACCAGCGCCTCCGGACCGAATGCGGCACGGTCTCGGCGATCGCCGGCATCCTCAAGGCGCCCATGGACATCCTGGCGGACAAGCTGCGCGGCTACCTGGGCCTCATCAACGATCTCATGGAGCAGCCCGAGAAGGTGCTTGCCGCCTGCGAGGCGCTCATGCCGCACCTGACGTGGGTGGCCCTGTCCGGAGCCGACCCCGCCAAGGAGGTGCCGATCACCATTTGGATGCACCGCGGTTGCGTGCCCTTCGTGTCGCGCGAGCATTTCGACCGCATCTACTGGCCCACGCTCAAACCTATCATCGAGGAGATCTGGAGCAAGGGGCACCAGGTGCTCTTTTACGCCGAGGGAAGCTGGGATGCGCACCTGGGCGCCTTCGCCGAGCTGCCCGAAAAGAGCATCATCTACCATGTGGACCGCGGGGACATCTTCAACGCTCACAAGGCGCTGGGGGGGAAATTCTGCCTGAGCGGCGGGATTCCCAACGCCATGCTGGCCTACAACAGCCCCAACGAGGTGCGCGCCTGCGTCAAGAAGGTCATCGAGGGCGTCGCGCGCGACGGCGGCTATATCATGGATGCCAGCGCCATCGTCCAGGACGACGCGCGGGTCGAGAACATGCGGGCCATGACCGAGGCCGCGCGCGAATACGGGCAGTACTGAGAAGCGGATCGGGAGGAACACGACCATGGCCGAGAAAACGCGGCAACGTCCGCCCGGCGTGTGCATTCCCTGGGAGGAGAAGCGCAAGGAGCTGCCGACGCAGATCACCCGCGAGGACCTGATCAAGGCGATCTGGGAGAAGAACGACGCGCTGGCCTACGTGTATATCTGGCATTGCCTCTTGTCGTTCTGAGCGCGCCGCGCCGTCCGGGAGGACCGCCGCCATGAGCACGATCGTGCTTTTCGCCGTCGCGTGGGCAGGCGCCGCCGATCTGACCTTCACGCCGGCGGCGCCGGGTTATTTTTCCTTCGACACCGGCGCTCTGCGGGGCACGATCCGCGCCGACGGCCGGTCCCAGGGCGTCGTCAAGCTCACGGACGCGGCCACGGGGCTGGAGCTTGCCAACGACCCGCCGCTTCCGGGCCTCCTGAGCTTGTACCGCGTCTTCGCCGGCCCGACGCGCTTCCCTGACGCGCGCACGGCGCCGCACCGCGCCCAACTCAACGCCGCGCGCACCGAGCTTTCGATCCTGTGGGAGGCGGCGCCCGAGCGGCCCTACTCCATCACGGGGCGCTTCACGCTGGGCGACGCGCGCTCGCTGGACCTGGCGCTTGAGTGCGTCGCCAAGGCCCCGCTGCCCGCCTTTGAAATCTTCGTCTCCTCCTACCCGGCCATGGCGCTCCGGCATTTCCTGTTCCTCAAGGACACGCTCCACCAGGGCGGCGGGCGCGACCCCGTGCTCTACGAGCCCACGGCCGCGCCCTTCATCGAGGGCTGTTACCTCGCCTTCCCCCGCGACGACGCGGCCGCGCGGCTCATCTTCGACGGCCGGTGGGAGAAGCCGCCCAACCCGGTCCACTTCGCCGCCGGCCGGCATTACGCCGCGCCGCTCCTCGGCTCGCGCAATCCCGAGAACGGCGTCGCGGTGCTGCTTTTCGCCCGCGCCGAGGATTGCTTCGCGCTGGAGAGCACGTACACGCGGCCCGGCGGACACGATTCCGTCGCGAGCCACAACTCGCTGTACCTGAGCCTCGGGGGCAAGGATCTCGCGGAGGGCGAGACGGCGCGCTTCCGCCTGCGCGCCGCGGTGGCGACGCTCGCCAGGCACGGCGAGGCGCTCGAGCTTCACGCGCGTTGGCGCGGCGGCGTCCCGGAGAAATAACGCCGCCCGCGCTTTGGCGCGCGCACCGCCCTCAGGCCGCGCACCAAAAATCCACGCCCTCGCGCCGACGCATCCTCGCCAGGAACGCGCGGATCCGCTGGCGCGCGCCCCGCGAACCGACGTAAGCCAGGAGCGGCACGGGGGGCGCCGCGGCGAGATCTTCGGGGGCCAGCACGGGGCGGCCGGCGATTTTCTTGCCCGTCTTGCGCGGGTCGATATCCACGTAGAACCGGATTCGAACGCCGTGGCGCTCAAGCAGCGCCGCGCGCAGGCGCGCCGGCCGGCCCGCGCCCCAGACGCCCACCTCGCTCCGGTCCGCAAGGGGCCCGATGGCGAGGTAATGCGCCTTGCATTCGTAGAACGATTCCACCGAGTAGCGCGGATCGGTCCGCGAGAGCCGGCCCGGCGGATCGTGCCATCGGTAGAGCACGGCGGGCACTTTGGCCGCCTTGACGCCGGCGTGCATGAGCCTGAGCCACAGGTCGTAGTCCTCGGGCCAACGCGGCGATTCGCGGTAGAGGGCGGCGCCGGGCGCGCAATCGCGCCGCCACACGGCGGTCGGGTGAACCAGCGGCGATTCGACGAAGCGATTCAGGGCATGGTCTTCCGGCGTCCGCAGGCCGTTGGTCCAATCGACGTACAAGCCGAAACCCTGCTGCGCGCCGTGGGCGGGCACGTGCTCCACCAGGCAGGAAACGATGCCGATGTCGGGATTGGCATCGAGGAACGCGACTTGCCGCGCGAGCCTGTCGGGCAGGGACTCGTCGTCGGCATCCATGCGGGCGAGGAGCGGCGCGTCCGCGCCGCGGAACCCGGCGTTCAGGGCGCGGACGATGCCGCCGCGGGGCGCCGCGAGCATGCGCATGCGCCCGTCGCGGCGGGCCCATTCCGCGCCCACGGCCCCCGTGGCGTCGGTAGATCCGTCATCGACGATCAGGCATTCCCAGTCGGCGAAGGTCTGCGCGGCAAGGCTGGCCAGCGCCCGGCCGAGGGTCGCGGCGGCGTTGTACGCGGGGAGAACGCTGCGGACGCGGGGCGCGGTCATGCGCGGCTCGACTCGTTGAAGCCGCGGGCGCGGGCGGGTACACTCAACCGCCGGAACGGTCCGCGCCGCGGCTCCTCACAGTGGAGCAGACTCACATGAAGATTGCAACGTTCAACGCGAATTCGATCCGCTCGCGCATCGGCGTCGTCACGGCGTGGCTCGCCGCCCAGGCGCCCGACGTTCTCTGCCTGCAGGAGACGAAGACGGTCGACGAGGCCTTTCCCGCCGAAGCGATCGAAGGCGCCGGCTACGCGGTGGTCTACCGCGGGGAGAAGGCGTACAACGGCGTCGCGCTCATCGCGAAGAGCGCGCCGGCGGAGGTGCGCTTCGGCCTGGACGACGGCGGGCCGGCCGACGAGACCCGCCTCGTGCACGCCAAGGTCGGCAAAATCCACATCGTCAACACCTACGTCCCGCAGGGCCGCGACATCGAGCACGCGATGTATCAATACAAGCTCCAGTGGTTCGCGCGGCTCAAGGAGTACTTCGCGCGGCACTTCACCCCTCGAACGCCGCTGGTCTGGCTGGGCGATCTCAACGTCGCTCCCGAGGCCATGGACATCCACAACGCCGAGGAGCAGGAGGACCACGTCTGCTACCACGTGGATGTCCGCCGAGCCTTCGCGGACGTCGTGCGGTGGGGCTTTGTCGACGTGTTCAGGAAGCACCGCCCCGAGCCGGGCCAGTACACCTTCTTCGACTACCGGACGCCGAACGCCGCCAAGCGCGGCATGGGCTGGCGCATCGACCACATCCTCGCCACGGCGCCCCTCGCCGCCAAGTCCGCGGCCGCCTACGTCGACCTGGCGCCCCGCCTCGGCCCGAAACCCTCGGACCACACTTTCCTCGCGGCGGAATTCGATGTCTAGGCCGGCGCCGCGAGCAGGTTGTCGGCGGTCATTTCCGCCGGGATCGGCAGGCCGAGGAGCGTCAGGACGGTGGGCGCGATGTCGGAGAGCTTACCGCGTTCCCTGAGCTTCACGCCCGGCGAATCGCTCGCGACGTAGATGCACTCGACGGGATTCAGCGTGTGGCTCGTCTTCACCATGCCTGTTTCGTAATCGATCATCTCCTCGGAATTGCCGTGGTCGGCGGTGATGAGGATCTGCGCATCCGCGGCGAGCATCCGTTCCACGAGCTTGCCCACGCACTCGTCCACCACCTCGATGGCCCGGCGCGCCGCCTCGAAGTCGCCCGTGTGGCCCACCATGTCGCCGTTCGCGTAGTTGACGGCGATGAAGCCGTACTGCTTCCGCTCCCAGCGCGCGAGCAGCTCCCGGGTGACGTTGTAGGCGTCCATCTCGGGGTGGCTGGCGAAGGTGGCCGGATCGAAGCGGCTCTTGACCTCCACCTGATCCTCGCCCGGATACGGCGTCGTCGACTTGCCGTTGAAAAAGCTCGTCACGTGGCGGAACTTCTGCGTCTCGGCGATGCGGAGCTGGGCGAGGCCGGCCCGCGAGATCACCTCGCCGAGGAGGTTCTCCATGCCGCCGCCCTCGTCGATGGGACCCATCAGGTACTCCGTGAAGGCATCCCAGTAGCGCGTCAGGCCGGCGAAGACCACCTTCGGCTTGGCGGGGAGCGTCCCCGGATAGGCCGGGTCGACGAAGGCCATCGAAAGCTGGATCGCGCGGTCCTGGCGGTAGTTGGTGTGCAGCACGCAGTCGCCGTCCTTGATGCCCGCGAAATCGCCGATGCAGTACGGCGGCACGTACTCGTCGAACATGTCGACGCCGTCCGGGGTCTTGTCCCGGGCGTACGATTCCGCGACGGCGTCCTCGGCCGACGCCGCGCGGCGGCCCTCGGCGTTCACCAAACAGCGGTAGGCCGTGTCGGTGAGAGCCCAGTCCTTCGAGCGGTCCATGGCGTAGTAGCGCCCCATGACGGTGCCGATGCGGCAGTTGCCGACCTCGCGCATGACCAGGTTCAACTTGGCGATGTACTCGCGCGTGCTGCGCGGCGGCGTGTCGCGGCCGTCGAGGAAGGGGTGGACGGTTATGGCGCCCTCCGGGTTCTCCTCCCGGGCGCGGCGCATGATCTTGAAGAGATGCTCCTGGTGCGCGTGGACGCCCTCGTCCTGGAGGAGGCCGAGGAGGTGCAGAACGCTCCGGTTGGCCTTCCAGCTCGCGATGAGTCGGATCCACTTCTCCACGCGGAAAAGCGCGCCCGTCCTGAGGCCGTCGTCGATGCGCTTGAGCTCCTGGATCACGATGCGGCCGGCGCCCATGTTCAGGTGCCCGACCTCGGAGGAGCCCTGGTACCCGTCGGGAAGCCCGACGGGCTCGCCCGCGCACTCCAGCGTCGTCCAGGGGTACGCGGCCTTGTAGGCCGTGATGTTCGGCGTCTTGGCGGCGGCGACGGCGTTGCCCTCGGTTCGCGGGTTGAGGCCCCAGCCGTCGCGTATGATCAGGATCACGGGTCGCATGGAGGTTTCCTTTCCTGCGGCGCCGCGGCGGACGCCGCGGAACACCGATAGTAGCGCCTGGCCGCGGGATCGTCAAAGCTGCGCCGCACGCCCGCCGGCCTCACCCCGCGTAGCAGTAAAGACACCCGTGGCAGGCGCGCCAATTCCCGTAGCAGCCCACATCGAAGTAGTCGGCGCAGCCGCAGCCGCGGCGCGACGGACGGCCCTTGCGGCGCCCCGGCGTCCTGCCCGAGAGCGCGCAGAACCACGTGAAGCTGCCGCATTCGGGAGGCTCCAGGTCGGGCACGGCCTCGCGGAGCGCCTTGCCCTCCGCGCAGCAAAACACCGCCAGCCCTAGGGCGGCCGCGCGCGCCGCGATCTCCCGCGCCGTGCGCTCCTTCCACCCGGGCTCGATGCCGGGAAGTCCGGGACGCCAGTACGGAAAGACCGCCGCGAGGCGGGCGTCGACGCGCGCATACACGCCGGGGTCGCAGGCGAAGTTGACGACGAGCCGCTTGATGCCCAGAGCGGCGGCTCTCGGCGCAAGCGCCTCGAACCGCGCCGTATTGTCAAGCCCCGCGATCGCCGGATCGAAGCGCCACGCGCAATGGGCGGGCCCGCCGATGCACTCAAGCAGTTCGCCCGCCTCGCCGAGGGCGTCGGCCGGCGCCCGGGGTTCCAGCTCCGTCCCCCCCAGCCCCGTGACCGTGAGCTGGCAGGTAATCGTCGTTCCGCCCGCGCACAGCCTCTCCAGCAGGGCGCCGCCCAACTCCATGACGCCCCGCGGGTTCTTGGTCCAGATCTGGAGAATCCACGGCGGCCCGTACGCCTCCGCCACCGCGCGCAGGTTTTCCCAGACCCGGGGCGCCCGCGCGGGATCGGTGCGGCGCGTGCAATCCACGTAGGTCGCATCGCCCACTCGGGCCAAATAGGCCGCGTAGTCCTGGAGGCGGAAGTTCCTTCCGGGCATGGGCGCGCCCGCCCTCAGCGCGCGTCCCAGGCGACGACGTAGCGGCCCGCGCGGGGCATGCCCGCCGTGAAGGCCAGCCGCCCGGCGCCGTCCCACGCGAAGGGAACCGGACCCAGATCCTCGCGCGTCTCGGCGGCCAGAGCGCGCAGCCGCACGCGCGCCGCCTCCGCGCCCGGCGGGAGCGCCAGGCTCACGCGGAACTCCCTCGCCCGCGGATAGGGGAACACGACCAGCCGGTCGGGCCGGCGGTCGACCTTGACCGCGCCGTCCGTCGCGACCTTCCCGAAATCGACCCAGGTGCCCGGCGGGTTGCGATGCGCCGCGAAGTCGGCCTCGCGCACGCCCTCGGCCGGCGCGGCCCCCGGCCCCGCCTTCTCGCACGCGACGGCCGCGACGCGCCCGCCTTCGCGGACCACTTTCAACCGCGCGACCAGAATTCGATTCGCGCCGCCATCGACGCCCTTGAGGCACACACGCTCGCCCTTGTGGAGCCCGATCATGAGGTCGTACGCGTCGTACTTCCCGCTCACCGTGAACTCCCACGGGCCGTCGGTAACGACCTCGCCCTTGCGCCACGCGCTCGTCGGCCGCGACAGGGCGTGATCCTGCTGGAAAACGATGCTCTCGCCGCCCGCGTACTGGGGGTTCACGGCGTGGACGAAGCAGCGGAAATCCTGTTCCAGCGCGTCGTTGACCACCCACTCGTAGGTGACCCGCACGCGTCCGCCGCCCAGGTCCGTGAAATCCCTCAGGCGGGGCTCGATGTTCTTCCGAACACTCGCCGCGGGCAGATCGAACCACGTGCGCGCGTCGGCGAAGATATACTCCGGGCATTCGGCGTAGTCGGCGATGACGCCGGCGCGCAGCTCGGTGGACGCCTCCGTTTCGGGCCCGCGCGCGAGAAACCCCCACTGGGGCAGGACGCGTCCTTCGACGCGCCACGGCTCCTCGCGCCAGTTCACCCACACGACCAAGCCCGAATCGTACTCGATGCGCTGCCGTCGCGTGTCGTCCAGCGCCAACGCCGCGCTCGCCGTCACGAGGACGCCGTCGACCTCGTAGCGGATCGCGACGGCCCGCGCCGTGCCGTAGAGCCGCTGCACGGCGTGCATGAGGTGGTGCTCCCTGACGACGGCGTTGACGTTGTGGACCAAGCGCGCGCCTAGAAACCCCGCGTGGCCGTACGCCAGCTCCATGGCCCGGTACTTGTCCAACTGCTGGACGCTGCCGGCATCGAAGCCCCACACGGCGTCGTAGCCGCGGCGGAACCAGCGCTCGTAGTAGCCCATGCCGTGGTTCACCATCTGCGGATGCAGCTTCAAGAGATCGAAATCCAGGAACGGCGCGTGATCCTCGCCTCCCGCCACCTGAGCCTCGACGCCGTCGCAGCGCCCCGCCCAGTAGAAGTGCCTCCACCCCTCGCCGAAGAGGGGGCCTTCGTGCGTGTCGCGCTGGTACTGGAAAAGCTCGCCGTCGAACCGGACTTTGGCCCGCGCCATGGCCGCCATGGGCTGGCCGGCCTCGTGGTCGAGCTGGTGCCAAGGCACCACGCAGGTGTGGACATCGAGATACGCCGCGGTGGTGCCGTAGCGCCGGTGAATCTCGGGGGAGTTCCGCCGCGCGAAGCCCAGCGCCAGGTTGCACTTCAGGCCGAAGCTCTGGATCTTGGTATCGGGGTGGAACCAGGCGGGCGACGGCCGGCCGTCGGCCAGCAGGACGCGCGCGGCGGGATCGTACGACGGCGCGTCGGGATAGAGATCGATGTAGTTCTCGTGGAGCGCCCAGATGCAGCCGCACTCCTTGGCGGCGCGGCCGAAGATCTGCAGGCACTCCTCGCCGCCGTACCGCGGGTTGGCGGGAAGGTGGTCGGGCAGTTTGACGTCGTAGCCGTAGCGCTGCCAGACGTGCTGGATGATCGCCAGGTGATCGACGCCGTTGTCAGCAAGCTCCCTGAGCCTCTCGGCATCGCCCGCAAAACTGTGCTGGTGGTGGCTCCAGATGTCGAGCATGATGCGCGGGCCGAGCGCGGCCAGGTACGGCGAGGGCGCGTGGGGAATGTTGGGAAGCACCTCGCCCACATCGGGCGAGACCGCGATGTAACCCCGCTCCCTAAGGGGATTGCGCGCGCCGTCGGTCATGCGGTCGTAGGCGGCCGTCCCTTGAGGGCATTGCGAGGCGTTGGAGAAGGTCCAGTCGAGGTACCGGCACGCGAAGGCGTTCTGGACCGACAGATAGGCGACGGCGCCGGCCAAATAGGGAACGTCGAACGTCCGGCGCAAGGGCGCCGCGGCCTCGCCGAGGGAGAAGCCGATCAGGCGCGGCGCCGCGCATTCGGCCGCGACGGTGAGCGCCTTGCCCTCGATGCCGAAGGTCCAGACGACGCGCAGCGGCGCGCCCGCGAGCTCGTAGTCCCAGACCACCTTGAGCGTGTTGCCCGAGAGGGTCGTCTCCGCCGCTCGGCCGCCGCGGACGGGCAGCCGCCCGCCGTCGACCTCCTCCGCCAGGACGCCGCCGCTCGCCGCCGGCCGGAACGGTTGCCCCGCATCGACCCAGGCGAGGAAATCGTCAAGGGTGCCGGTAGCCGGCGTGTAGGTATAGACGACGCGGCAGTCCGCGCCCTCGTAGGCGAAGCGCCAGGCGGAGCCATCGGCCCGCACGGAGTTTCGGCAGGGAAGCAGGTTCGACGGCACAACGCCGTTGCCCGGACGATTGGCGAGCGCGGCGAGGCTAGCGCCCGCGGCGGCCTTGTAGGCGCGCGCTCCCGTCAGGCGCGCCAGCGTCTCCGCGCGGCTCGGCCGCGCGTCCCCCGCCGTGATGGCCGCGTCGCCGAAGAAGGAATAGTCCCACGCGGAGTTGTTCGCGGGGCCCGGTTCGACCTGGAGCGCCACGACGACGGTCGTCCCCGCGTGCGCGGACAGGTCGAAGGCGAAGTCGCGCCACTCGGCCTTCGTCTGGTGAACGCGCATGAGCTCGCGCTTCGCGCCCCCCGCGGCCAGCGTGCACGCGAAGGTGACGCCGTCGCTCTTGTTGGGCTGCGCCACGTCCGGCCCCATGGCGATGCCGAAGGAAAGCGTGATAGGCTTGGCGCGCGGAAGCGCCAGTTCGTACTCCACCCGCAGCAAGCCGGACGCGACGCGCCACGGCGAATGGAGCAGCAGCGCCTCGCGCCCGAGCACGCGCCCCCACTTCGCCACCGAGATGCCCGTGGAGGGCTCGAAGTGGCCGGCCCACGAATCCGGCATGGCCACGGGCGCCTTCCCGTAGGACTGCCAAATCACGCGGTAGAGCCCGATGTCGGTAAGCGCCGTTCGGCCGGCGGGCAGCGGCACCGTCAGGTCCCGGCCGTCCGCCGCGTTCAGAACCGCGCACACGAGGGCCGCGCAGGCGCAGCGGCCGCCGCAAAACGTCCTAATCATGGCGAACCTCAAACTCGGCTGCCGCCGGCGGCCCGCGCCGCGCGGTACTCGGCGAGCACCGCGGGAAACGGCCCGAGCGCGCGCTCGAAGATGCCGAGGGAATAGGCGATCGCCGTCCCGTAGTTCGTGATCGGCACCCCCGCGTCGCGGCAGCGGATAATGCGCGCGAGCACCTCCCTGCGATTCCACATGCACGCGCCGCAGTGGACGACGAGGCGGTACTGCGCCAGGTCGTCGGGCAGGCCGTGCCCCTGGACCGTGGTGAAGCGCAGCGCCCCTCCCACGTAGCGCGTGAGCCAACGGGGAATTTTCACGCGGCCGATGTCGTCCCCGATCGGGTGATGGGCGCAGGATTCGGCGATGAGAACGGCGTCGCCGGGCTTCAGGGAATCGATGGACATGGCGCCCCGCGCGAACTCGCCCAGATCCCCTTTGGCCCGGGCGAAGAGGATCGAAAAGGACGTGAGGGGAATCTCCGCCGGCGTGTCGGCGGCGACCTTGGCGAACGCCTGCGAATCGGTGACGACCAGACTGGGAGGCCGCGCCAGGCGCCCGAGCGCGTCGGCAAGCTCGCGCTCCTTGACGACCAGGCAGTACGCATCGGAATCGAGGATCTCCCGGATGGTCTGCACCTGCGGCAGGATGAGGCGGCCTTTGGGGGCTTCCTTGTCGATGGGCACAACGAGCACGATACACTGCCCCGGGGCGACCAGATCGGCGATGAGCGGGGGCGCGTCGATGTACTCCTCGGGCGCGGCCTCGATGAGGGCGTTCCTGAGGTCGAGGATTCCCTCGCCCCGCGTGGCGATGGCCGTGACGGTCCGCGCGCCGGCCTTGGCCGCCGCCCCGGACGCCTCCGGGGACGGCGCGCCGCGGTCGGCCTTGTTGAACACCACCACCGCGGGAACGCGGCGCCGCGCCAGCTCGGCGAGGATCATGTCCTCGTAAGGCCCCCATACGGCCGCCTCGGCCACCAGGATGCCCACATCGGTCCGATCGAACACTTGGCGCGTGCGGGCGACCCTCTGCTCTCCCACCGCGCTCGGGTCGTCGATGCCCGCCGTGTCGATGAACTGAACCGGGCCGATCGGCGGAAGCTCCATGGGCTTTTCCACCGGATCGGTGGTGGTTCCGGCGACGTCGGACACGATCGAAACCGTCTGCCGCGTCAGCGCGTTCAGGAGCGAGGACTTGCCGACGTTGCGCCGGCCGAAAATACCGATGTGGAGCCGGAGCCCCTTGGGTGTTTGTTTCATGCGTCGCCCTCCGCGGGTCCGGAGCGCCCCGCGCGGCCGCGAGCGCGCCGAACCCCCGCGCGGAACGATCTATGGTATCCCTCCGCGGCGGGCCGTACAATCGGACCGGAGCGGCGCGGCCCGAAATCGCCTTCACCCGCGCGCCCGCGCCGTTCGAAGATGATTGATACCGCCCTCGTTCCGGCGGCCCACGAGAGGAGAAACTTCTATGCCTAAACGCATTATCGGCACCTTGGCTTGTCTGGCCCTCGCGGCGGCCGCTTGCGCGGCGGACGACCCCCCCGCGACCCACACGGTCGCCAAGGGGCCCTTCGTCATCACGAGCGAACTCAAGGGCGTTTTCGAGGCGGAACATGCCGCCGAAGTCGTCCTCCGGCCCAAGGAATGGAGGACGCTGGAGGTCATCGACGCCGTCGCTCACGGGACGCGGGTCGGGAAGGGCGATCTGCTCCTGCGGCTCGCCGTCGACGATCTGGACAAGGCCATCCATGACCTGAGAGCGGAGATCCGCGCCATGGAGATCGACGCGGCCCAGGCCGAGACCGCGCTGCAGGCGGCCGAAAAAACCGCCGCTCTCGACTTGGCGGGGGCGGAGAAGGCCCGCCGCCACGCGCAGGAGAACCTCGAGCGCTACATCCGCATCGACCGGCCTCAAGGGGAAAAGTCGGCGCAGTTCGATCTCAAGTCCGCGACTCAAGTGCTCCAGTACGAACGCGAGGAGCTCGCGCAGCTCGAGAAAATGTACAAGGCCGACGAACTCACCGAAGAGACCGAGGAGATCGTCCTGACGCGCCAGCGCAACAGCGTCGAGCGCGCGGAGTTCGCCCTCGAGCGCGCGCGCCTGCAGTGCGCCCGCGTCCTCGAAGTCTCCCTGCCGCGCCAGCTCCTGAGCTTGGAGGATGAGGCCGCCCGCGCCGACATCGCCTGGCGGCGCGCGCAGACCTCCGTCCCCGCCTCCCTGAACAAGCAGCGCCTGGCGGCGGAGAAGACGCGCCTGGAACTCCGCCGCGCCCGGGAAAGGCTCGCCCGGCTCGAGGCCGACCGCGGCATCATGGAGGTCAAGGCGCCCATGAGCGGCATCGTTTACTACGGCGCCTGCGTTTTCGGAGAATGGGGCGACGCGCTCCAGGCCGCGGCCAAGCTGCGCCGCGGCGGCACCATCGCCTCCGGCCAAGTCGTCTTCACGGTGGTCGATCCGCGGCCGCTGCGCATCGTCGCCAAGCTGGCGGAGAAGGATCTGGAGCATCTGCGGGCCGGGATGCAGGGTTTTGCCCGGCCGGCGGCCGCGCCGGAGACGGCGTGCACCGCCATCCTGCGCCGCATCGATGCCATTCCCCTGGCGCCCGAGACGTTCGGAGCCGAATTGACGGTGTCGATCCCCCAGGACAGGGAATGCATCGCGCCCGGCATGCGCTGCGCCGTGACGATCAACGCCTACGAAAAGCGAGAGACCATCGCGGTGCCGGCCCGGGCCGTCGCCGCCGATCCCTTCGATCCGAACGCGCGCAGCGTCTACCTCCTCCTGGCGGAAGGCCCGGTCAAGCGCGCGGTGAAGACCGGCCCCCGTTCAGGCGATCGGATCGAGATTCTGGAAGGTCTCGTCGAGGGCGACCGCATCCTCCTCGCGCCCCCCGAGGGGCGTTGAGGCCCGGCATGCTCCGGACGCTTCTCTGCACGGCGGTGCTGCTCGCCGCCGCGCCGCCCGCGCGCGGGGCGGCGAATCCCGAGGATGTGCGCCTGGCCATCAGGCGCGGCATTGATTTTCTGATCGCGCGCCAGGAGCGCGACGGCTGCTGGGGCTCGCCGCGTAACACGAAAAACCTCAACATCTACGCGCCGGTCCCCGGCGCGCACGACGCCTTCCGCACGGGAACCACGGCGCTGTGCCTCGCCGCGTTGATCGAGAGCGCGGACGACCGGCCGGCCGTCCGGGACGCCATCGCCCGGGGCGGGAGCTGGATGCGCGCCCAGCTTCCGAAGCTCCGCCGCGCCACGGCCGACACGACCTACAACGTGTGGGGACACGCCTACGCAATTCAGGCCCTCGTCAGGCTGCGCGCCCGGACGCGCGACGCTGAGGAGCAGGCGGCCTATCAGGCGTTGATCGCGAGCCAGATCGATTACCTCGCGCGGTACGAGTGCATCTCCGGCGGGTGGGCCTACTACGATTTCGAGGCTCGCACGCAGCGCCCGAGCGACGCTTCGCCGAGTTTCGTGACGGCGACGGTGCTGGTGGCCCTGAAGGAGGCCGCCGACGCGGGGATTCGAGTTCCGCCGGAGCTCGTCGCCCGCGGCATGCAATCCATCCTGAGGCAGCGCAAGCCGGACAGCTCCTACCTGTACGCCGAGTCGCACAAGTGGCGGCCGATGCGCCTCGTCAACCGCCCCGCGGGGAGCCTGGGCCGCTCCCAGGCCTGCAACGTCGCCCTCAGGCTGTGGGGGGGCGCCGTCACCGACGAGGTCCTGCGGACCTGGCTCGAGCGGCTGTTCGCGCGCAACGGGTGGCTGAGCATCGGCCGCAAGCGCCCCATTCCGCACGAGGCCTGGTTCCAGGTGGCGGGCTACTTCTTCTACTACGGCCACTACTACGCCGCGCTCTGCATGGACGCGCTGGACCCCTCCGTGGCGGCGCCTTATCGCGACCGCATGGCCGCGCTCCTCGTCGGGCTCCAGGAGAAGGACGGCTCCTGGTGGGATTATCCCCTCTACGACTATCACCAGCAGTACGGAACGGCCTTTGCGCTCTTGACTCTTCTGCGCTGTACGAGGGTCGAGTTGTAAGGGCGGCGCCGCCGCGAAAGTCCGGCAGGCCGCGGCGGCGAAGGCGCCCGAATCCCCCGCCGCGCCGCCGCGCGCGAAGTTCCCGCGCCGCCGCGCGGCCTCCTTCTCATGAGGTATACTGAACCCATGAAAACACAGCTTCTGCTCTCGTGGTTCCCCGCCGCGCTCTTCATCGCCGCGGCGTCCGGCTGCAGCGACCGCGCGGCCCCCGCCTACCCCGATCCTTACGGCCTGACCCGGCCGAAGGACTTCACGGCGATGCGCGCCTCGTCGAACAATCCCGACTGGGACTCGAACGACGACAGCGCGCGCCCGATCCCCGGCGAGACGACGGTCCTCGCCGACCTGGCAGGCCCCGGCGTCGTCACCCACATCTGGCTGACCATCGCGGACAACGAGTACGGCTGGCCGCGGCTCCTGCGCCTGCGCGTGTACTACGACGGGAGCCCCACCCCCAGCGTCGACGCGCCGGTGGGCGATTTCTTCGCCGTCGGCAACGGCGTCGAGGCCGAGGTCGAGTCCCTCATGGTTCGGAACAGCTCCGCGGGCCGCGCCCGCAACTGCTACTGGCCGATGCCGTTCCACAAGTCGTGCAAGATCACCATCACCAACGAGGGCCGCCGCCGCGTGACCATGCTCTACTACCACGTCGACTGGCAGAAAGTGCCGTCGCTCCCGCGGGACACGCGCTACTTCCACGCGTGGTACCGCCAGGCGCTGCCCGCACCGGCGGATGGCTCCAGGTACGAATTCCTGAACGTCAAAGGCCGGGGGCATTACGTGGGCACCGTGATGTCCGTCGTCCAGGCCGAGGCCGGCTGGTTCGGGGAAGGCGATGACTTCTTCTGGGTGGACGGGCGGCGCCCCGAGATCGTGGGCACGGGCAGCGAGGACTACTTCAACGACGCCTGGGGCCTGCATGTCAACGACGGACCCCTGTACGGCGTCACGGTGGCCGAGGGCACCGGGCTCGGCGCGCGAATGACGGCCTACCGCTGGCACCTCACCGATCCCATTCCCTTCACGTCCGCGCTCAAGGCGGAGATGGAGCACCGGGGCTGGACTTACAACGCCGACGGCTCAGTCAAATCGTGCTTCGGCGAGCGCACCGATTGCATCGCGAGCGTCGCCTTCTGGTACCAAGAAGGCATCGCGCGGGATCTTCCCCCCGTGCCCTACGGCTCCGCGCGGCTGCCCCACGGCAACGCCGCGCAAATCGAGGTGGAGCAATCCCTCGCCGAGGTCAAGGCCGCGGGCGGCGAGGCGTCCCTCATCCCCGAGCTTTTCTGGTCCAAGGATGTGATCTTCTTCGCCGCCGAGGGCCCGGGCGCCAAGCTCGAAATCCCCTTCGACGCGCCCGAGGACGGCGTCTACGAGGTGTACACCGAAGTCGCCCAGGCGGGCGACTACGGGATCTACACCGTGCTTCTCGACGGCAAGGCCCCCGGCGCGGCGCAGCTCGAGCACGAGCCGGGCGCCGACGTGATCGAGCGGACGCAGTTCGACGGATACGCTCCCGAGACCTACGTCGGCCTCGCCTACCAGGTCGGCTGGCCCAGCCTCGCGAAGGGCCGGCACACCCTGACGTTCGTGTGCCTCGGCAAGCGCGAGGCGTCCGGGGGCTACAACCTCGGCGTCGACTGCATCATTCTCGCCAAGACGGGCCCGGAGGCGTGGGCGGCCGCCGCGGCGGTGACCGAACCGCGCAGGCCCGCGGGGAGCATTGCCGACATCGGCCGCGCCCTGTCGGATCCCGATCCGATCACCCGCGGCTTGGCGGCCTTGGCGCTGCGCGACAGGGGGCAGGAGAGCGTCGCGGCGCTGGACATGCTGGCGGCCGCGCTCCAGGACTCCGACGCCGGCGTTCGGATGATGGCGGCCAACGCCCTCGCGGCGATCGGCCGGGAGGCCGCGCCGGCGGTCCCGGCGTTGATCGACGCCGCCTCGGCGGAGGGCCAGCAGGTCCATGTGCTGCGTTCGGTCGCCGCGGCGCTGGGCGCCATCGGCAAGCCCGCCGCGCCGGCGCTGCCCGCCCTCCGAAAAATCGCGCAGATACCCCGCGCCAAATGGTCGGCGGACGCCGCGATCCGCGCCATCGAATAGAGAGGCGCGGCCGCGGCGCCGCGGCGCGGATTCCCCCCTCTCAGCAGTACAGATCCCGCGCCGTGCCGGTTTCGATCGCCTCCAGCCGGCGCATGAGCGCCGCTTTCTGCGGATCGTCGGGCAACTGGGCCAGCTCCGCCGCGATGCGGCGCTCGCCGGCCGCGCGCGTGCGCGGCGAGGCGTAGTCGATCAGGTATTCCTTGAAGGTCGTCAGCGCGTTCGGGGTGCAGAAGCGCTTGATGAAGCCGGGAATCGCGAACTCCATGAAGTGCTCCCCCGTGCGGCCGAGCCGGTAGCACGCCGTGCAGAAGCTCGGCACGTAGCCGTCCTCGACCAGCTCGAAGATGACCTCGTCCAACGAGCGCACGTCCCCCAGGCTGAACTGCTCGCGCTCCATGACCTGCGCATCGCCGGCTTCGGTGTAGCCGCCGATCTCAAGGCGCGTGCCCGCGTCGATCTGCGACACGCCGAACGCCATGAGGCGGCGCCTGAGCGCCGCGGGCTCGCGCGCCGTCAGGATGAGGCCCGTATAGGGCACCGCCAGGCGCAGAATCGCCACGACGCGGGCGAACTCCTCGTCGCTCACGTCGTGGCAATCGTCGAGGCACACGCCCGAGGCGGGTTTGATGCGCGGGAAGCTGATCGTGTGGGGCCCCACGCGGAAGCGCTCCTGGAGATGGAGCGCGTGGGCGACGAGCCCGAGCACCTCGAACTTCCAGTCGTAGAGTCCGAAAAGGGCGCCGATGCCCACATCGTCGCAACCGGCCTCGAGGGCCCGATTCAACGCATCCAGGCGGTACAGGTAGTCCCCCTTGCGCGTGTAGGCCGGGTGGAGGCGGGCGTAGGTGGCGCGGTGGTACGTTTCCATGAAGATCTGGTACGTCCCGATGCCGGCCGCCTTGACGGCGCGGAAGCCCTCCACATCCAGGGGCGCCGCGTTGATGTTGACGCGCCGGATCTCGCCGCGGCCTTCCTTGATGCGATAGGCCGTGCGCACGGCCTCGGCGATGGACTCCGCATCGTAGGCGGGGTGCTCGCCGAAGACCAGAATCAGGCGCTTGTGCCCGGCGCGCTGGAGCGCCCGGATCTGGGCCTCGAGCTCCCCGCCGCGCAGCGTCCGCCGAACGGCTTCCTTGTTCGAGCGCTTGAAGCCGCAATAGGCGCAGTCGTTGACGCAATGGTTGCCGATGTAAAGCGGCGCGAAGAGCACGATGCGGTTCCCGTAGACCCGCTCCTTGAGAGTCCGCGCGGCCTGGAAGATCGCCTCGATCTGGCCGGGATCCTCCGCCCCCAGCAGGACCGCCGTCTCCTCCAGCGACAGGGCCTCCTTCGCGAGACTCTTGTCGATGATTTCGCGCACGCGGCCCGGGTCGGGGCGGCTCGGCGCCAGCAGCGCGTTGAAACGCGCCTCGTTGATGAAATCGATGCAGCCCGCGCTCACGCGCATGGCCGGCAGCGCACACATGGATGCACCTCGCTTCCGCTTCGCGCGCCCGGGCGCGCGTCTATTCCTTGCTTGTCTGACGCTGGTTGAGCGTCACGGTGAAGCGCGTCCCGACATCAGGAGTGCTCTCCACCTTCACGTCGCCCCCGTTCAAGAGCGCCAGTTTCTTGAGAATCGCCAGGCCCAGGCCGCTGCCGGAGATCTTGCGGGTCTTTTCGTTCTTGATGCGCACGAAATCGCCGAACAGCTTCTTGACATCCTCAGGCCCCATGCCGATGCCCGTGTCGGCGACGCCGATCGTCACGGTGCCGTCCTCGGCCCCGCACTCCACGGTCACGCTCCCGCCGTCGCGGTTGTACTTGACGGCGTTGGAGAGCAGGTTGTTGAGAATCACCTCGATCTCGCTCCGGTCGGCTTCCATCGGCACCGGCCCCGCGGGCGCGAACTCCAGCGTGATCCGCCGCGCATCCGCCTCGGGCCGGTAGGTGTCCAGCGCGTGGCGCACGGCGTCGCAGAGATCCAGCGGGGCGATCTCCCGCGCGCGCTGGCCGGATTCGATCTTCGTGAGATCGAGCAGATCGAGGATCAGCTTGCGCATCCCCTCCACCCGGGCCAGGCAGCGCCCGATCGCCTCGTCGTAATCGTCGATCGTATCGCCGGCGGCGCGGTCGCGCATGATGGCCAGGTAGCCCTGGACGGCGGCCAGGGGCGCCTTGAGCTCGTGCGCCAGCACCGATATGAACTGGAAGCGCACCTGGTGCCGCTCGCGGGCCAGCGCGCGCGCCTGGCGCGCCAGGAGCAGCCGGGCCGCCGCCTTCTGGATCACGTTCTTGAGCTCGGCCGGCGTGAAGGGCTTGGCCAGAAAATCGTAGGCCCCGCGCTTCGTCGCCGTCACGGCGGTCTCCAGCGACGCATACGCCGTGATCATGATGGTGAGGAGCTCCAGATCCCTGCCCGCCAGGCGGTCGAGCACATCCAGGCCGGTCATGCCGGGCAGCATGTGATCCAGCAGCAGGAGGTGCGGCGGCGCCGGGACGTTCTCGATGCGCGCCAGCGCATCCTCGCCGCTCCCGGCGGTTTCGACCTCGAAGCGCACATCCTCGTTCACCTCGGCGACATGCACGGCGTAGTCCCTGAGGGCGCGCTCGACGCCGATCTGCATCCCAGGCTCGTCATCGACCACCAGGATTTTCAGTGTCGTTGCTCCCACGAATCTCTCCTTCCGCGCTAAGCGTCGGCCCCCCGGCGCGGCAGCGTGACGGTGAACGTGCTTCCGGTCGGCCCCCGGGCGGGGTCGATGTTGGATTCCACGGCGATGCCGCCGTTATGCATCTTGGTGATCCCGTAGCTCACCGCGAGCCCCAGGCCCGTGCCCGTGCCGATCTGCTTGGTCGTGAAGAACGGCTCGAAGATCTTCGTCAGGTTCTCCTTGGGGATGCCCACGCCGGTGTCGGCCACCTCGATGACCGCCGTGTCGGCATCGCCGCGGGTGCGCACGCTCAACACGCCCCCGCCCGCCATGGCCTGGTACCCGTTCGTGATCAGATTGACGAGGACCTGCGCGATCTGATCGCGGTCGATCTCGGCGACCGGGTCTTCGATTCCATGCTCGACGCGCACCTTGACGCCCGCGGGGGGCGGCATGGTCTGAAGCGTGCGGTTGACGAGCTCGCGCACATCGAAGGGCTGCCTGAGAACCTTGGTCTGGCGCGCGAAATTGAGCAGGCCCGCCACGATCTTCTTGCAGCGATCGGTCTGCTCGACGATCAGGGCCAGGTCTTGGGCAAGCGCCGGGTTCTTGGCGTGCTGCTCGCGGAGCAGATGCGCGAACATCAGCACCACGCCCAGGGGGTTGTTGACCTCGTGGGCGATGCCGGCGGCGAGCTGCCCCATGCTCGCGAGGCGCTCGGAGTTGAGCAGCGCCTCCTGGGTCGAGGCGAGCTGTCGATTCGAAGCGGCCAGGTCTTTCACCGTCTTGTGCAGCCGCTCGATGGAATGCGGCAGGCACATCTCGTGCTCGGCGAGCCCCTCGATGATCGCCACGGCGTGCTCGCGGCAGGTGTCGTAGCCGCAGGCGCCGCAGTTCAGCTCGTCGGCGGGCTCCTCCTTGCCCATGCGCTCCAGCACATTCCTGATCTCCTCCTCGGGCGGCACCGGCATGCGCTGATCGTAGACCTTGAACCCCCGCGTGAAATCGATTTTCTCGCATCGGTCCAGGTCCGCCCGGAAGCGCGCCAGGTCCAGCGTCGCGTGGCATTCGCGCACGTAGCGGCTGACGTTGGCCCGCCGGGTCAGAAGCGGCGTATCGTTCGTGACGCCGGGCCCCATCACGCAGCCTTCGCAGGCCAGAATCTCCAGGAGCCGCGTGTTGAGGTCGCCCTTCTCGAACTCGCGCAGGGCCTGGACGAAGTTCTGCCGTCCGCCCGTCACGACCACGTGGCCCGTGAGCAGGTCCTCGTCGAGCCCCGCGGTCTGGAGCAAGCCGCGGCTCAAGGGGAAGAGCGCCCCGAGACCGGCGCGCGGCGGGTCGAAATCGCTCGGCCGCACGTTTTCCGGCGTGATGCCGGCCTCGGCGAACATCTGCCGGAGCTCCTGAAAGGTCAGGGCGGCATCGACCTCGTCCGGAACGTTCTCGCTGGCCGCCTCGCCCTTCTTGGCGATGCAGGGGCCGATGAAGACCTGCTTAACCCCGTCGCCGTGGATGCTGCGCAGCACCCGCGCCTCCGCCACCATGGGCGAGACCACCGGCGCCAGGAACTTGACCAGCTCGGGGTGGTACTGCTCCACGAAGGAGATGATCGCCGGACAGGTCGTGGCAATGTAGCGCTTCCCGTCATGCTCGGCGAGCAGGCGCCGGTAGCGTTCGGCGACGATATCGGCGCCGAAAGCGACCTCGTTGACGAAGGCGAAGCCCAGCGCGCGCAACATGCCCACGAACTCGCGCCACCCGCACTCGACGAACTCCGCCGGAAAACTCGGGGCGACCAGGGCCGCGACGGGCGCGCCCGAGGCTAGCAGCGCGGCCGTGTCCGGCTTCCCGTCGAGCACCTGCTTGGCGTTCTGGCTGCACACCCGCATGCAGTTGCCGCACCCGATGCAGCGCTCGGGCACCACCTCGGCCTGGCCTTCGACGATCCTGATGGCCTTGGCGGGGCATTCCCGCACGCAGGTGAAGCAGATGCGGCAGCGCTCCTTGATCGTCCGTACGAGCTGGATGTCGCCCGCGCATTTCATCGGAGGGCCCTCACTTCCCGCCCCGCCGCGGCGCCCGAACGTGCCGCCGGGCAAAGTACGCCACTTTCTCCAGGGACATCGCCAAATCCATGTCCTCGACGAAAACGCCGAGCGGCACGCGCAGGGGCGCCGGCGCGAAGCTCAGGATCCCCGTGATCCCCGCCGCCACCAGGGCGTCGGCCGCCTCCTGCGCCGCCGCGGCGGGCACGGTCAGAACGGCGAGCCTGATGCCCTGCTCCCTCACCACCGGCTCCAATTCGGCCATGGCGTGGCAGCGCACGCCCTGGACGACGCGGTTTGTCTTCCACGGGTCGCTGTCGAACGCCGCCGTGATCTCGAGCTTCGGCCGGCGGCGCTGAAAAAACGACAGAATCGCCCGGCCCAGATTCCCGACGCCGACCAGCGCGACGCGCTCGACCACGGGCGCATCGAGGTAAAATTCGATCCGGTCGAGCAGCGTCTTCACCTTGTACCCCCGGCTCGGGCTTCCAGCGCAGCCAAGCCCCATGATGTCGCGCCTGACCTGGCAAGCCGTCGCTCCGGCCCGCGCGCCGAGCTCGTGGGAGTACACGTGCTCGTGTCCCGCGGCGGCGGCCTGTTTGAGCAGGCGGCGGTACAGGCTCAGGCGGCCGATTGTCCGTTCAGAAGGCGGCATCGGTGACCATGAAGCTCCCGGGAGCCTTGCAAAGCCAATCACATTGTGAAACCATTCACAGCTTAACGTCAAGACAACCCGGCGTCAAGTTCCCCGCAACGATCATGCCAAGGAGCCGCCTTACGACCACCTTGACAACCGCCGAGGGATGCGCCATAATACGTGAGATATTTCACAGCGCTACGCGTGTAACGAATTAGATCATGAAGAAGCAACAGGGCGGATCCGAGCGCACAATCTCGGAGCGGACGGTCAGCCGTCTGATTCTCTATCGAAAACGCCTCTCGGGCGCCCACGAACACCAAAAACGGTTCATATACTCTTATGAGCTCGGCGCCATGTGCGGCGTCTCCTCGGCGCAGGTGCGCCGCGATCTCATGCTCGTCGGCTGCGCGGGCAGCCCCAACCGCGGCTACGACCGGCGGGAGCTCCTCGCCGGAATCGAGGAATTCCTCTACCGCCCCGGCACCCAGAACGTGGCGCTCGTCGGCCTGGGCAACCTCGGGCGCGCCATTCTGAGCTTCTTCGCCGGCCGCCGGTCCCGCCTGGCCGTCGTCGCGACCTTCGACATCGATTCTGCGAAAACCAACTGCGTCACCTTCGGCTGCCGCTGCTATCCCGTCGCCGATCTCCGCACGGTGGCCGCCGCCGCCCGCATCGAGGTCGCCATGCTGACGGTCCCCGCGGCCGCCGCCCAGGCGACGGCCGACCTGCTCGTCGATGCCGGCGTGCGCGGCATTCTCAATTTCGCCCCGGTGACGCTGCGCGTTCCAGACCACGTCTTCGTCGAGGATATTGATCTGGCCATGTCCCTCGAGAAGGTCGCGTTCTTCGCGCGCCGGGGACAGCAGATGGAAAGGAAACACGCATGAGCGCCCAAACCGTTGAAAGGATCCTGACGCAGCATCAGGGCGCCTCGCGCGACGCGCTTATCCCGATCCTGCAGGAGGTGCAGGAAGCCGAGGGATACCTGTCGCGGGAGGCGGTCATCCAAATCAGCAAGCACCTCAAGCTCCCAGCCAGCAAGATCTACGGCGTGGCGACCTTCTACAACCAGTTCCGCTTCCAGCCCAAGGGCAAGTACCACTTCATGGTGTGTCGCGGCACGGCCTGCCACGTCAAGGGCTCGGACAAGGTGCTGCAGACCGTCATGAAGCAGCTCAAGCTCAGCCCCGGCCAGACCTCCCGCGACCGGATGTTCAGCCTGGAGGTCGTCGCCTGCATGGGCGCCTGCGGTTTGGCGCCCGTCGTCAACGTCAACGGGGAATTCTACGCCAAAGTGTCGCCGCGCAAGCTGGCGCAGATCATTCAGAGCTGCCGTGAAAAGGAGGCCGTCAATGCGCCTAGGTGATTTCGTTCGTCCGGTGTCTCCGGGTAAATGCTGGGCCGAGCCGCCGGCGCCGTCGCCGGATCTCCTGGGCTGGCTCAAGGCGGGCTCTTTCGCGGCCGCGCGCACCGGAGACCCCGGGAAGATCGCGGAACTGCTCGCCGCGCTGCGCCGCGAAACGCTCGCGACGCCCGTCGTCTTCGTGGGCGCGGGCACTTGCGGCCTGGGCGCCGGCGCGGGCAAGACCCTCGCGGCGATCAAGGAATGGGTGGCGGCGCACAAAAGCGACGCGCAGGTCCTCGAGACCGGCTGCATCGGCCTGTGCTCCGAGGAACCCATCGTCGATATCCACCTGCCCGGCCGGACGCGCGTGAGCTTCGGCGGAGTCACCGCCGAGAAGGTTCCCGATCTCCTGGCCGCGGTCCTCGGCAAAGGCGTGATTCCCGCGGGCAACGGCGTCATCGGACAGTTCCGGAACGTCGGCGCCAAAGCTTGGGACGGCGTCCCGGCCCTCGAGGCCCACTCGTTCCTGCGGCCCCAGTACCGCGTCGTCTTGGCGGCCAGCGGCATCATCGATCCGAGCAGCATCGATGAGTACATCGCCTGGGGCGGCTACTCGGCCGCGACCAAGGCCCTCAAGACAATGACGCCGGAGGACGTGTGCAACTGCGTCGAGGCCAGCGGGCTGCGCGGCCGCGGCGGCGGCGGCTTCCCCACGGGGAGGAAGTGGAAGTTCGCGCGCCAGGCGGTCGGTGATCAAAAATACCTCATCTGCAACGCGGACGAGGGCGACCCCGGCGCCTTCATGGACCGGGCCGTCGGCGAGAGCGATCCCCATCGCCTCCTGGAGGGCATGATCATCGCCGCCTACGCCTTCGGCGCCACCAAGGCGTACATTTACATCCGCGCCGAGTATCCCCTCGCGATCAAGCGCTTGACCGACGCCATCGCCCAGGCCCGCGCCTGCGGCCTCCTGGGCCGGAACATCTTCGACACCGGCAACGATCTGGACATCGTGCTCAAGATGGGCGCCGGCGCCTTCGTCTGCGGCGAGGAAACCGCGCTGATCCATTCCATCGAGGGGCGCCGCGGCATGCCTCGGCCCCGCCCGCCCTTCCCGGCGGTCAAGGGCCTCTTCGGCAAGCCCACCGTCATCAACAACGTCGAGACCCTGGCGAACCTCCCGCTGATCCTGCACCACGGCGCCGAGTGGTACTCGGCCCTGGGAACCAAGGGCAGCAAGGGCACGAAGGTGTTCGCGCTCTCGGGCATGGTCAGGCGCACCGGCCTGGTCGAGGTGCCCATGGGCACGACGCTGCGCACCGTCGTCTTCGAGGCGGGCGGCGGGATCCCCAACAACCGCAAGTGCAAGGCCGTTCAGATCGGCGGCCCCTCGGGCGGCTGCGTCCCCGAAGCGCATCTGGACCTCCCGACGGACTACGAGGCCCTCAAGGAGTTCGGCACGATCATGGGTTCGGGCGGCATGGTCGTCGTCGACGAGGGCACCTGCATGGTCGACTTCGCCAAGTTCTTCATGGAGTTCATCCAGAGCGAGAGCTGCGGCAAGTGCATCCCGTGCCGCGAGGGCACGAAGCGCATGCTGGAAATCCTCCAAGCCGTGTGCCGCCCCCGTAAGCGGGAGGAGGACATCGACGCCCTCCTGCGCGTCCAGGGCATCATGTACCTGCAGCAGCTCGGCGAGACGATCAAGACGACGAGCCTCTGCGGCCTGGGACAGACCGCGCCCAACCCGGTGCTCAGCACGCTGAAGTGGTTCCGCGACGAGTACGAGGCGCATATCTTCGACCGGAGCTGCCCGGCCGGCGCTTGCAAGGAGCTGGTCGGCGCGCCGTGCCAGAACGGCTGCCCGGTGGGCACCGAGGTCTGGCGTTACGTCGCCCATATTTCCCGCGGCGAGTACCAGGACGCCTACCGCGCCATCCGGGCCGCGAACCCCTTCCCGTCGGCCTGCGCCCGCGTCTGCCACCACCCCTGCGAGCGCACCTGCCGCGCGGGTCAAACCGGCGGCGAGCCCATCGCGATTCGCACGCTGAAGCGTTTCGTCGTCGACCGCGTCGATCCTTCCGTCGGGGCGCCGGTCGCCATTCCGGCCGCCGAGAACGCGCCCAAGGTCGCGGTGGTCGGCGCCGGCCCCTCGGGCCTCGCGGCCGCCCACTATCTGTCGCTCCTGGGAAACAAGGTCACGGTCTTCGAGCGCGAGGCCAAGGCGGGGGGGATGCTGGTCGCGGCCATTCCCGCCTACCGCCTGCCCCGCCAAACGCTCAACAAGGAGATCGAGGCCCTTCTCAACCAGAACGTCGAGATCAAGTACGGCGCGGCGCTGGGCCGCGACGTGACGGTCGACGGCCTGTTCAAGGAGGGCTACAAGGCGGTGTACCTGGCCCTCGGCGCGCACCGGAGCAAGAAGCTCGGAGTGCCCGGCGAGGATGTCAAGGGCGTCCTGCCCGGCGTGACCTTCCTCAAGGACTACAACCTCCACGGCAAGGAGACCGCCAAGGGGCGGGTCGGCATTGTCGGCGGCGGCAACTCCGCCATCGATGCCGCCCGCGTGGCCTTCAGGGAGAAGGGCGTTACGAGCGTCACGGTCTTCTACCGCCGCACGCGCCAGGAGATGCCGGCCTACGCCGAGGAAATCGAGGGGGCCCTCAAGGAAGGCATCAAAATCGAGGAATTGGTGGCGCCGGTGGCGGTGCTCTCCAAGAACGGCGCCCTGACCGGCCTGCGGCTCATCCGCAACCGCCTCGGCGAGCGCGATGCCTCCGGCCGCGCCAAGCCCGTGCCGGTGCCGGGCTCCGAGTTCGAGGTGGAGCTCGACACCCTCATTGCGGCCATCAGCGAGGAGGCCGAAACCGAGGGGCTCGACGGCCTCAGAAAGACGAAGTGGAACACCGTCGCGGTCAACCCCGAGTCCTACGCCACGGACCGGCCGGGCGTGTTCGCCGGCGGCGACATGGTCACCGGCCCGAGCACCGTCGTCGCGGCCATCGCGGCGGGCAAGAACGCGGCCCTCATGATCGACCGGTTCCTCAAGGGCAAGCTCATGAGGACCCTGCCGAAGGTGACGCTGCCCACGGTGTACATCGAGCCGGTCCAACTGCCGGACGAGGATGCCGAGCCCGCGGGGCGCGTGCGCGCGCCGGAGCTGCCCGTGGCCAAACGCGCGAAGTGCTTCGCCGAGGTCGAGCTGGCCGTGAGCGAGGAGGCCGCCGTGTGCGAGGCGCGCCGGTGCCTGCGGTGCGATCTCGATTTCACGCAACCGGAGTGAGGCCGAAAGAAAAAGGATAAAGGTGCAACATGATCACGTTCGAAGCTGACGGTCGTACGATCCAGGCCAACGAGGGCGAGACGATTCTGACGGCGCTCAAGCGCGAGGGCATCCAGGTGCCCACGCTCTGCCACATGGAGGGGCTGCCGCCCAGCGGCGCCTGCCGCCTCTGCGTGGTGGAGGTCGAGGGCTCCCCGACGTTGACGCCGGCCTGCTCCTTTCCCGTCGCCCCCGGCATGAAGATCAAGACCCGTTCGCCCAAGGTGCTCGAGGCGCGCCGGACCAACGTGGAATTGCTCTTGAGCAACCACCCCGATGACTGCCTGTACTGCGCGCGCAACGGCAAGTGCGATCTCCAGACTCTGTCCATGGAGATGGGAATCCGCCAGCGCCTGTACCGCGGGAAGAAGACGACCAGGGAGCTGGACGTCTCCAGCCCCTCGATTCTGCGCGACCCGGACAAATGCATCCTCTGCGGGCGCTGCGTGCGCGTCTGCGAGGAGGTCCAGGGCATCTCCGCCATCGACTTCGTCAACCGCGGCTCGCGCGCCTTCATCGGCACCGCCTTCGACACGGGGCTCAACCTCTCAAGCTGCGTCAACTGCGGCCAATGCGTCCTCGTCTGCCCGACGGGCGCCCTCAGCGAAACGAGTTCGCTGGCCGACGTCGTCGCGGCCCTGTCGGACCCCGACAAGCTGGTCGTCGCCCAGCACGCCCCCGCCGTGTCGGTGAGCCTCGCCGAGGAGTTCGGCGTCAAGCCCGGCACCGATCTGGACGGCAAAATGGTCGCCGCCTTGAGGCGCGTGGGCTTCGACCGCGTCTTCGACACCTCCTTCGCGGCGGACCTGACCATCATGGAGGAGGGCTCCGAGCTCGTCCACCGCATCAAGACGGGCGGCGTGCTGCCCATGTTGACGAGCTGCTCGCCGGGCTGGATCAAGTTCGTCGAGGAGTTCTACCCCGAGTTCATCCCCAACATCTCCACCTGTAAGAGCCCGCAGCAGATGATGGGCGCGGTCATCAAGAGCTTCTTCGCCCAGCGCGAGGCCGTCGATCCGGCCAAGATCGTCAGCGTTTCCATCATGCCCTGCACGGCCAAGAAATTCGAGTGCTCGCGGCCCGAGATGGCCCCCGGCCACATCCCCGACGTCGACTACGTCCTGACCACCCGCGAGCTCGGCCAACTCCTGCGCATGTTCGGCATCGACCTGGCGGCCATGGAGCCCGAGGGAGCCGACACGCCCTTCGGGGAGCGCTCCAGCGCGGGCAAGATCTTCGGCGCCAGCGGCGGCGTCATGGAGGCGGCGGTGCGCTCGGCCTACTTCCTGATCACGGGCAAGGAGTACCCCGATCTCAAGATCCAGCCGATCCGCGGCATGCACGGCTGCAAGGAGGTGCGCCTCAACATCGACGGGCTGGAGTTGGGCGCCGCCGTCGTGAGCGGCCTCGGGCAGGCGCGCAAGCTCCTCGATCAGATCAAGGCGGGCCGGAAAGACCTGCACTTCATCGAGGTCATGACCTGTCCCGGCGGGTGCATCAACGGCGGCGGCCAGCCGCTCAAGGCCGACCTGGAGGCGGTCAAGTCCCGCATGCAGGCGCTGTACAAGATCGACCGGGAGGAGCAGCTCCGGGTGAGCCACCGCAACAAGTGGGTCCTCCGGCTCTACGAGGAGTTTCTCGGCAAGCCGCTCAGCGAGACGAGCCACCGCTTGCTGCACACGCATTACGCCCAGCGCGATGTGTTGCTATGATGGACGCTTCGGCGCGTGAACCCGCAACGCACAGGAACCCGCAAGGACAACGATGAACGCAAAAAAGAAGATCCTGATTGTGGACGACGATCCGGACATCGTCGACCAGCTCACTCTCGCCCTGCAGGGGCGGGGCTACGACATCGTCAGCGCCGGCGGCCAAGTCGAGGCCGAGGAGACCCTCCTCACGGTGCGGCCCGACCTGGCGATCCTCGACCTCATGATGGAGGAGAAGGACTCCGGTTTCGTCCTCTGCCACCACCTGAAGAAGCTCTATCCCGAGACGCCGGTGATCATGCTCACGGCGGTGACGGCCACGACGGGCGTTTCCTTCGGCGCCCGGTCGCCCGAGGCGCGGTCGTGGATCAAGGCCGACAAGGTGCTCGACAAGCCCGTTCGCCCCGAGCAGATCCGTGTCGAGGTCAGGAAGCTGCTCGGCGAGCCCGAGCCCGCCGCCGGACTCCACGCTCCGGCCGGCCACGGCTCCCGTTGAACCGCTGAGAAAGCTCTCGCCGGGCCGCCGGCGCGGCCCGGCATTGCGCAAGGAGAAACCGCATGGCCGCCGCGTCCGCCCATCATCCCCATGCGCCGCACGGCGCGTGCCACGCCCAGCCCGGCAAGCTTTTCTCGATCCTGGACACCCCCGACGCCGAGCTCAACAAGATCATCGAGAAGCTGCCCCTGGCCCGGGACATCGTCAGCTTCAAGGTGTTCGTGCCGGTCCTGGCGCGCTACTGCGAACCGGGACAGTTCGTCGTCGTGCGGGGGCACGAGCACGGCGAGAGGATTCCCCTCACCATCGCGGACTTCCACCGCGCCGAAGGCTGGATCACCCTCGTCGTTCAATTGGTCGGCGCGGGCACGCGCAAGCTCGATGCGCTCCAGGTCGGCGACCGCCTGCTCGACGTCATGGGCCCCCTGGGACACCGCAGCGAGATCAAGAACTTCGGCGTCGCGGTCCTCGTGGGCGGCGGTCTGGGCATCGCGCCCGTCCACCCCATCCAGCGCGCCCTGAAGGAAGCCGGCAACACGGTGGTGAGCATCATCGGCGCCCGCACGAAAGACCTCCTCTTCTGGGAGGACCGCATGCGCGCCACGAGCGATGAGTGCATCGTCGTCACCGACGACGGCTCGTACGGCGCCAAGGGCTTCGTCACCACGCCGCTGGCCGGCATGATCGCCTCCGGCCGCCGCATCGATCGCGTGGTGGCCATCGGCCCGGCCGTCATGATGCGCGCCGTGGCCGAGGCGACGCGCGCGGCCGCGATCCCCACCATCGTCAGCCTGAACACCATCATGGTGGACGGCACGGGCATGTGCGGCGGCTGCCGCGTCGAGGTGGGCGGCGAGACCAAATTCACCTGCGTCGACGGCCCCGAGTTCGACGGCCACAAGGTCAACTTCGGCCTGCTCCTCTCGCGCCTCGGGACCTACAAGGAGGCGGAAGCCCGGGCGGCGGAGCACTTCGCGCGCAAACGGGGCGCGCCGCGCCCGGCGAAGGCCAAGGAGCGCGTGCCGATGCCCGAGCAGGATCCGCACGAGCGCCGGAGCAACTTCAACGAGGTGGCGCTGGGCTACACGCCCGAGATGGCCGTCGCCGAGGCCATGCGCTGCCTGCAGTGCAAGACGGCGCCGTGCGTGGGCGGCTGCCCCGTGAACATCGCCATTCCGGCCTTCATCAAGCTCATCCAGCAGCGCCGCTTCCTGGAGGCGGCCCACAAAATCCGCGAGACCAACAACCTGCCCGCCATCTGCGGGCGCGTCTGTCCGCAGGAGACGCAGTGCGAGGTCGTCTGCGTCCTGGCCAAGAAGGGCCAGCCCATCGCGATCGGGCGCCTGGAGCGCTTCGTCGCCGACTTCGAGGCCGCGCAGGGGCGCATCAAGCCCAAGACCCGGCCGGCGCCCAAGGGCAAGCGCGTGGCCGTCGTCGGGGCCGGCCCGGCGGGCCTGACCGCCGGCGCCGATCTCGCCCTCCGGGGCTACGGCGTCACGATCTTCGAGGCCCTCCACTCCCCGGGCGGCGTCCTGGTCTACGGCATTCCGCAGTTCCGGCTGCCCAAGGAGATCGTGCACCGGGAGTGCGAGTTTCTGGAGGATCTCGGCGTCCAGTTCAAGTGCAATCAGCCCATCGGCGCGGCGCTGACCGTGCCGTTCCTCCTCCGGGAGGGCTTCGCGGCCGCGTTCATCGGCACGGGCGCGGGACTGCCCTACTTCCTCAACATCCCCGGCGAGAACCTGAAGGGCGTCTACTCTTCGAACGAGTTTCTGACCCGCGTCAACCTGATGAAGGCTTACCGGTTCCCCGAGTACGAAACGCCGGTCCTGGTGGGCCGCAACGTGGCCGTGGTGGGCGGCGGCAACGTCGCCATGGACTCGGCGCGCTCCGCCCTCAGGCTCGGCGCCGAGAACGTCTACCTGATCTACCGCCGGACCCGCAAGGAGATGCCGGCCCGGGCCGAGGAGATCGAGCACGCCCTCGAGGAAGGCATCGAGCTCAAGGAGCTGACGAACCCCACGCGCGTCCTCGGGGACGAGGAGGGCTGGGTCACGGGCATCGAATGCATCGTCATGAAGCTGGGGGAGCCCGATGCCTCGGGCCGCAGGCGCCCCGTGCCCGTCAAGGGCAGCGAGCACGTCATCGAGATCGATCAGCTCATCTGCGCCATCGGCAACGGCGCCAATCCGCTCTTGTCGCGGTCGTGGCCGGAGCTCAAGGTCGACGCCCACGGCCACATCGTGGTGGACGAAAACCTCATGACCAACATCCCGGGCGTCTTCGCGGGCGGCGACATCGTCACGGGCGCCGCGACGGTCATCGAGGCCATGGGAGCGGGCAAGAAGGCGGCGGCGGCCATCGACGCCTACCTGAACGGCGCGGAGCAGCCGCCGATCTCGGCGGGGAAATCGGCGGCGGCTCCCGGCCTTCCGCTATAGTTTCGTCAGCAGGAGGAAGTCCAGGCCGAACATGTGGCGCTTGACCGCCTTGGCGTTCGCGCCGGTGATGACCACCTCCAGGCGATTGGCTCCCGCCGCCAGCTCGAACGCGCCCAGGTTCGCGCGGGAATGGGCGAGCCGGTCGGCGAAAAGATCGATCGGCTCGCCGGCCTTGGCGCCGTTGACGAGCATCTGCACGATGCCGTAGTCGACGGCCTGCGTGAGCTCGGCCTCGACGCGATACCGCCCGGCCTCCGCCGCGGGGAATTCGATGACGAGTTTGTCGCCCGGGGCGCCGTCGAGCCACCAAAGCTGGCGGTGGCCGCTCCAGCCCAAATCGCCGATGGTCTGCACCTCGAAGGAGCCGCCCGTGTGCTCCACCACCTTCAGCGTCTCGCCCTCGATGGCGCCCGGCACGCGCACGACCTCCACCACATCGTCCATCTCCCGCGCCACCGGCAGGGCCGCGGAAACGGGATCGGGCGCCACGTTGGCGCGGCCGCCGGGCCGCGCGTACCAAAAGGCGCTCGGCGCGAAGTTCATGCGCGTCTTGCGCCAATGCCAGAGCTCCATGTCGACGCGGAGCGCCTTGGCGAAGGGAATCGAATCCAGGCCGCGGTAGCGCGAGTTGACCGAGAAGCCCGCCGTGAGGTTGCCGGCGCCCGACGGCTGGGCGTGAAACGGCGCCTCGAAGAATTCGGGGCGGCACCACGCGTAACCGTAGTAGTCCTCGGTGCCCGTGCCGATGTGCGACGGGAAGGCTTCCCCATCGATGTAGATCTTCTCGTCGCCCTCCCCCCACCACGCATTGGCGCCGTTGAAGAGAACCAGCGTGTCGCCCACGTACCTGCCGGCGCCCGCAATCTCGACGTAGTTGACGTCGAAGGCGCCCTTCCCCGTCATGTCCTTGTCGGGGCCGGTGTCGACCTTCGTCAACTGGCGCCACGAGGCGCAGAAGTGCATCGAACGGTCGTCCCAAGACCAAGGGCCGCTTCCGATCTCGACGGCCGCCAGCGTCACGGGCTGCCGCCAGAGATTGCAGAAGGCGACCTCCGCCGATTGCGCGCAAGGCATGATCCAGAAGGCCTGCATGAGGCCGTCCTTGTCCACCTGGGTGTACCAGGTCCGGAAGGGCTTGACGAAGTAGCCCGTGCCGAAGAAGTCGCCCGCCGGGCACCACACCCGCCGCTCGCCGTCGAAACTGATTTCCAGCACCGTGGAACGTAGCGCCTGGGCCGGGTCGGCGGCTTCGATCTTCACCGCAAGGCGGCGGATCGCGGCCGGGCCCGGGACCGTCCTGGCAATCCGCTTCCCGGGCTCGATGGTCCCGGAAAACCGCAGGACGTTCGGCGCCGGGCTTTCTTCCGGCGCCGTGAGGCGCTTGCTCAGGGCCGCGATCTTCCCGCCCAGCGCCGCGAGCTGATCCATGCTGAAGGACCGCACGTTCGTTCCCGGCGCGTAGGTCCTGTAGTTGATCTGGTAGTAGAGCGCCTCGCCGGTCTTCGCGCCCCGATCCACGGGCACCGCCGTCGAGTAGGTGATCTTGCAGTGCCGAGCGTAGGGAATCGGGAAGTAGAAGTTGTGGCCGCGGTTGGCGTAGGGCGTGCGCGGCGAGACCGAATCGCTCAAGGGCGGGCCCACGACGGCGCCGCCGCTGATGACTTCGGCGGCGGGGCCTTCGATGGCCGGCGCGGCGGCGTTGTCCAGGTAGACGCGCAGCGTGCCGTTGGAGAACGGGCCGCCGCCGGGGCCGTGCCACGTGGCCCAGAAGCGGACGATGGCGCCGGGGCCGTCGGCGTCGTGGAGGACGTATTCCTTGCGGCCCTCGCGCTCCTCGACGCGCACGAATTGGCTCCGGTCCCAGTTGGCGAACCAGCCCGGCTTGTCCGGCGCGACGGTGTCGCGATCGTAGCTGCTTGACTGCCGGCAGAGAAAGAACGGGTCCGGGACGCGGGCGAGGGCATCGCGGTCGATCATTTCGTCAAGCAGGCTCCCAAGATCGACGCCGGGGCTCGGCGCGGCCGCAAGCGCGCCCGCGACGGCCAGCGCGAGGAGCAGCGCCGTGCCGGGATTTGCCGCCTTTTCGCTTTTCATGGACGGTCTCCTTTCCTCTCGCAGGGGAAAAACAGGCTCCAAAGGCTCCGGGAGCGGCGGATTCAGCGCGCTTTCGAGGCTACGGCGCGCCGACAACAAGCCTGTGCGTGACGGGCGCGATCGCGGCGCGCACCTCCTCGTGCAGGGCGCGCTGCCGCGCGAAGAGCTTGTCCACGAGCGTCGCGATGGCGCGCGCCCCCTCGGCGTCATCGCCCAGCGCCGCGCGGATCCACCTGAACTTCGTCACGGCCTCCTTGATCATTACGGTCTCGAACTCCTGCTTCTTGGCCACCAGGGCATCGACTTTGCGGAAGGCCTCGCAGAAGGGGTTGTCGAGAAACTCCGCGGCGAGGTTGATGCCTTCTTCCAGGCGCGCGCGCGGGAAGACCTTCGAGGCCGCGCCCCACGTGACCCGGGCGCTCGCGCCCGTCAGGTTCCGGACGACGAGGGTCAAGCGGTTCAAGTCCGCGTTGAAGGGGAGGAACGGCAGGATGCTCCGCGTCGCCGCCGGCGACTTTTCATCGCCGAAGAAGCAGAACGGGTAGTTGACGCTCCGAATTTCGACGGCGCCCTTCTCGGCGCTCAAAACCGTGTGGCCGCCCTGCGCCGCGGCGCCGCCCTGCATGTCCACCGTGATCGAGCCGATGGCGCCGTCCATGCCCAACGCTTTCAGGAAGGCATAGGCCATGACCAAGTGGCCGTTGGGCTGGGGATGGAAGCCATCGCCGCCGCACACATCGTAGGCCTCGCCGAGAACGGGCTTGGCCCGAAGCTGCGCGAGCATCATGTGGTCGTGCACGTTGGCGAAGGGCTGCCCCGATTCCCGGGCGATGGTCCGCGCGATGTCCCGGAGGCGCGCCAGATTGTCGTTGTAGACGGGCGGCGGCAAGTCGGGCCGCCTGAAGGTGAAGAGATCGACGGCGCCCGGCGACCCCACGACCATGCCGACGCCCGCGGCGGCCGCCGCCCGCGCGATGGCCCGCATGGCTTGCTCGTACGCCGCGCCGATCCCGGGTTCGTAGGGGCGGTACAAACCATCGTTCATGCCGTAGCAGGTCGTCACGACATTGGGCTTGAAGCCGAGGCAGTCGTCGGCGAAACGCGCTTGGAACCCGGGCGCGCGCTCCCCGCTCCACCCGAACTGCATGCACATCAGATCCAAGTCCGCGCAACACATGAGGAGGTAATCCTCGATGAAGCGGGAGTAGAGCCGCTGCTCGGTGATGGAGTCGCCGGCGACGGCCACGCGGCACCCGCGTTTCACGATCGGCGCGGCGGCCGCCCGCGCCGGCGCGGGGGGAAGCTCGCGCAGGTAGATGTTCTTGAAGTACAGCTTGCTGCCGTGGTTCTGGAGTTCGATCTGCCCCGAGGGGTAGATGGGCTTGCCGCGCTCCCAGTAATTCTCCATGGGCGTGTCATCGACCACGAGAATCCCGTTCAGGTAGACCGTCACGCGCTCGCCCGACATGATGATCCTGAACGTATTCCACTGCCCGACGGGCCGATCGGCCACGAAGAGCGGCCCGGAAGGATGCTTCTCGTTGTTGTAGAGGCCGCCCGATCCCACCGGGTTGTCCCAGATCTGAACCTGCGGGGAGCCGCGCAGGTAAATTCCGCTGTCCCCCTTCGCCTCGATCTTCCAGTCGACGTACAGGTCGAAATCGGCGTAGTCGCGCGCCGTGCAGAGGCTGTCGCCCTTGCCGTCGAAAACCAGCGCGCCATCCTCGACGCGCCAGTGGGCGCGCATGCGCTCGTCGGCTTTCCGCTGCTCCTCGGCGAGGCGCTCCGCCGTCATCGCCGCCCGCGCGGGCGGATCGGCCACAAGCCCCTTCCAGCCCGCAAGATCCGCGCCGTTGAAAAGGGCCGTGTAACCTTCCGGCGCGATATTGTCGCCCGCGGCGCAGGCGACGGCGGCGAACAAGCACAGGGTCGCGACGCAGGCGGCAATCCGCCGCGGCGCCGGAAGCGATCCGATCCTCATGGGTCACCTCGTTTGCAGGGAAGCGCGAACCGCGGACACGCCTTCCAAGATACGCAGCGCCGCGGCGAATGGCAAGGCCGCGGGCGACGCCGGTGCGCGCGGTCGCCCAGTCCGCGCGCGGCCCGCGCGGGAGCTGCTCGCGGATGCCTCCCCCGATGGCGTACAATACCGCCATGAAACGATCGAAGCATTCGCTCTTCCGCCTGAGTCCGGACATTGAGCCCGTCAGGCACCGCCGCGGCGCGGCGGCCTCCGAACTGGTGGACCTCCTGGGGGGCACGTGTTTCGAAGCGCGCGTCATCGCCCGCGGCGCGCGCCTCTGGAAAACCATGATCGACGCCGGCGACGCCATCTGGCTCGGCATCGCCGGCGCCGGCATCGCCGGCGGCCTCGGCGGCCTCGTCATCCAGTGCATCGAGAAGGGCTTCGTCGATGTCATCTGCACCACCGGCGCCCAAGCCTACCACGACCTGCACTTCGCCTTCGGCCTGCCCGTCAAGGCCGTCAGCCCCCACGCCGATGACGACGAGCTGCGGCGCCGCGGCGACACGCGCATCTACGACATCGGGATTCGCGAGAAGGAGACGCTCGAGGCCCAGGACGAGCTGATCTGCCGGTTCGTCCGGGAGCGCGGCGCCGCGCTGGGGGCGGCGCCGCTGGCCAGCCCGCACTTCATGATGCTCCTCGGCCGGTGGGTGTTGGACCGGGCGCCGCATCCGGGCAAGAGCTTCGTCGCCGCGGCGGCGCGCCGGGGCGTGCCGGTCTTCTGGGATTCCTTCACCAACCACTCCATCGCCATGAACGTGACCCGCATGGAGCTGGAGGGTTTCCCGCTCCGGTTCTCGCCCCAGGACGACATCGTCCTCTCGGCGGCGCTCGCCTGCGCCGACCACGACCTCGGGTTCGTGGAGCTCGGCGGCGGCGGCCCCAAGAACTTCATCCAGCAGACGGGGCCCACGCTCAGCCAGATCTTCGGCGTCCCGTACGAGGGCGCGTCGCGGGGCATCCAAATCACGACGGCCAACGTCAGGGAAGGCAGCCTTTCGAGCTGCACCTTCGGCGAGGCCGTCACCTGGGGCAAGTACGAAGCGGCGGACGAGGCCAAGCTCGTCCAGATCTGGGGCGAGTACAGCGCCGTGTTCCCCCTGTTGGCCGCGTACGTCATCGACCGCTGCAAGGCCCGCCGGCCGCGCCGTCTCTTCGACCGCATGGATGCCCTGGGCGCGGAGCTTCGAGCCCGCGTGGCGCGGCGCCTCGCGCGCCAGGCGCCGCCTCCTCCGGGCCGCCGCGCCCGCCGGCGGAAAAGCGCCGGCGGGAAAGCGTGAGAAGACCGAGGGCGCGGCGCCTGGCGCCCCGCGGCGCTGCTGCCTATACTTATATACTATGGGTGTTGTTGCCCAGGCGGGCTTGTTGTCGAGGAGAGGAACCATGAATCGGCGTAGTTTCATCAAGGCGGGCGTCGCGGGTCTGGCCATGTCGTCCTTGCCGGCGCTCGCGGCCGAGGCCGGCGCCAAGAAGCGCGTCGGCGTCATCGGCCCCGGCTGGTATGGAAAGTGCGACCTCCTGCGGCTCATCCAGGTGGCGCCCGTCGAGGTCGTGTCGCTCTGCGATGTCGATGCGAAGATGCTCGCCGAAGCGGCGGACATCGTCGCCTCGCGCCAGGCGTCGAAGCGCCGGCCGCGGACCTACGGCGACTACCGCGAAATGCTCAAGGAGAAGGATCTGGACATCGTGCTCGTGGACACGCCGGACCATTGGCACGCCCTCCCGATGATCGCGGCCGCGGCGAGCGGCGCCGATGTCTGGGTGCAGAAGCCCATCAGCGTCGATGTCGTCGAGGGCCAGGCCATGGTGGCGGCGGCGCGCAAGCACGGCCGCGTCGTCCAGGTGGGCACGCAGCGCCGCAGCACGCCGCACCTCATCGAGGCCCGCGACCGGTTCATCCGCACGGGGAAGCTGGGAACCATCGGGCACGTGGAGATCTGCTGCTACTGGCACATGCGCGCCAGGGACAACCCGCCCGACACCGCCCCGCCGGCGCACCTCGACTACGACATGTGGACGGGGCCCGCGCCGCTTCGCCCCTACAACCGCATGGTTCATCCGGGAAGCTGGCGCGCCTTCATGGAATACGGCAACGGGATCATGGGCGACATGTGCATCCACATGTACGACATGGTCAGGTGGATGCTCGACCTCGGCTGGCCGAAGCGCGTGTCCTCGGCGGGCGGCATTTTCATCGACAAGCAGAGCCGCGCCAACACCACCGACACTCAGATCGCGACTTTCGAGCACGACGGCTTCAACGTCGTCTGGCAGCACCGCACCTGGGGCCGGGAGCCCGACCCGAACTACCCCTGGAGCGCCACTTTCTACGGCGACAAGGGCACCCTGAAGGCCAGCGTCTTCGCCTACGACTTCCAGGAGCAGGGCAAGAGCGAAACCGTGCACGGCGACGTCGTGTATGAACTGGAGGAATACCCCGAGGACAAGACCGAGCCGCGCCTGGAGAAGCACTGCGCGCCCGCCATTCGCGGGCACATGCGGGACTTCCTGGCCGCCATCGCGAGCCGCGGCCGGCCGGTGGCCGACATCGAGCAGGGCTTCACCTCGACGGCGGCGTGCATCCTCGCCAACCTCTCCCAGAAGCTCGGCCGCACCCTCGCCTACGACCCGGCCAAGGGCATCGTCCCCGGCGATGACGAAGCCAACGCGCTCCTGGCCCGGCCGTACCGGCAGCCTTGGGTGCACCCCGAACCGGAGAGCGTTTAGGACGGGAGCGAACGCTCAGGGCGGCGCGAGCCCGTACCGCGCAAGCTGCTCCGCCGCCGCCGCGGCCCAGCCGCGGTTGGCGGCCGGGCTCTGGGGGCTTGGGTGAAGAATACGCCCCACCGCCGCCGGCAGGCCCTCGAGCGCCGCGGCCGCGCGCGCGGCGGCGAAGTGCCCCACGCCGATGACGATGCGCGGCGCCAGGCACTCCACGCCGGCTCTGAGCGCGCGGTCGCAGGCGGCCAGGAGCCGCGTCCTGTCCTCCGCGCCGAGCTTGTCGGGCGTGACGTTGCGGCCCGATGCCTCCATGAAGACGAGGGGACAATAGTTGATGACGAAGAACCGCGCGAAGAACCGGGCCGGCGTTCCGAACGCGTCGCGCGCGAAGCCCCAGAGGCGCGTCCCGCTCACCTCGCGCCGGGGGCAGTCGAAGCCGAGAACCGGGCGCGCGGGATGTTCCACCGGGGGCTTGCCGACCGCCCCCTCGAGGCCGAGCCACTCGCGCACCATGACGACATCGCCGAAGGGCACCCCGCTCTGCGCCATGCCGAAAGGCCCCGGATTCATGCCGAGCAGCACCGCCTCGCAGCCCGCCCGGGCGTACCGCCGCACATACGCGCCGTACACATCCCGCGCGTAGACGAGCGGATTGTAGACGTGCGTCACCGGCGGCGCGAACCGCAGCGGCGCCAGCTCCTTGCAGAGCGCCTCGGCGATGCGCTCCAGCCGCGCCCCCGCGCTTGCCTGCCGCGCGCCGCTCTTCCGCATGAGATCCCGGCGCGCTCAGCGGCCTTCCGCCAGGAGTTCTCGGATCGCCTTCTTGAGAAGCGCCTCCGATCCGAGGCCGACGTTGGCGGCGGTGGGCTCGTAGCCGCCCTCGGCGAAAGCCGCGTCGGTGCAGATATACCCCGGGCCGCAATCGCAGTAGCCCGCGACGGCCACGAACCGCGCCGGCGCGGCGTCCTGCGCGAACCTTTGGAACGCGAGCATCGGCTCGCCGGGCAGGAACAGTATCTCCGCCGCCCCCAGCGTCAAGCCATAGGTCAGGAGCGGCCGCGCCGCGCGCCGCACGAAGGCGAGCGCGATGGCGCCGTCGTAGACCCGCGACCCCGGATCGCCCGCGGGATTCTCCAGACGCGCTCGGAGATCGGCCTCGGTGTGGCCCTTGTCGGCGCGGCACGCGAGGGCCAGGGGCAAGGTTCGCAGGCGCAGACTCCCGCCGGCGATCGGTTCGTATTTCGTCGCCGCGACCGCCGCCTCCAGGCCGGCGAGCAAGCGCGCCGCCAGGCCGGCGCGGGCCGTATCGGAGCCGTCGTTATACTTGCCGGCGGTGACGTCCCCGGCGCAGCCGGTGAAGTAGAGTTGAAAGACCTTCTCCTTCGCCTCCAGGGCTTCGCGCGCCGCGCCGACGAAATCCGACGAGGCGACGCCGGTGCACGCGAAAGTCTGCGGATGCGTCGCGTAGAAGTGCAGCCGCGCGAGGGGCCGGTCGCCCGCCGCCAGCGTCACCGTCTTCAGGAAAGGATCGATATCGCCCTCCGGCGCCGCCGCGAGGGCGGGGTCCTTGCCGCCCCCGCTGAACCTGACGGTGATGCCGCCGCCCTCGGCGCGAAGCCGGCGCGTCGAGGCGACGCGCTCGACCTGCGCCTGCCCGATACCGGCGCGGTCGAAGGCCCGCATCCGCCCGAGGGCTTCCTTCGCCGCCGCGCCCAGCCTGGCCTTCAAGGCCTCCATGAAGGCGTCCGTGAGACGGCGGGGCGGCTCCGGCGCGGCGTCAAGGAGCGCATTGGCGCCGATGTCGACCCAGGCCGCGGCGTGCTGGTGCACGGCGTGGACGACGACGCGCGCCGGATCGATCCCGACGGCCTCGGCCAGGCAGGCCCGCAGCATCAGATCCCCGTCGTTGCAGATCTCGCACCAGTCGAAGGTGCACAGAACGAAGCGTTCGCCGCCGTCCTCGATCACGACGCCCTTGGCCAAGAGAGGTTGGGCCACCTCGGCGAGCGGCGTCGTCCAGACGAGAACCTCGCCCGGGGGCGGCGTGGCGTCGCACACGAAAGTCGCCGCCCGGGGAAGCGGCGCCGCCTCGGCGCCGAGGGAGCCCGCCGCGGCCAACAGGACCGCGCACGCCGTTTCCAGGAAAAGAGCCGCCGCGCCCTCGATTTTCATCGCCCGATCTCCGGTGGAACTCACCCGATCATAACCGACAACCGGGGCGCGAACAACGCGCGGGGATGGCGCTCCGTCAGCGGCTCGTGAAGGGCCCCGGAATCTTGACCAGGTCGGTGCGCATGCGGCCGTTCTCCGTCATGCGCGCGAGGGTATACACCGTGCCGTCCTTGCCGATGGCGATGGAGTTGACGTAGGAGGGGCGCTCGCCGTTCTCGTAGAAAATGGCGCCGTGGTCCTTGTACGCGTTCGTCACGATATCGTAGGTGACCAGGTGCAGATTCTCGGTGCCCTTCGACTCGCCCATGGCGGTCGTCTTCTTCCCCGTCACGCGCTTGCCGTCGACGTACACCGGGCCGCCGGTCAGGTAGTGCAGCGTGCGGCCGTCCGGGCCCAGCGCGAACCCCAGATACCCGTAGCTGAACTGGTCGAACATGCCGCAGCGCTTGGACGGCAGGGAGGTAAGGCGCTCGATGACCTCGACGCGCGGCACGCGCGGATCGAAGGTGAAGAGGTACCCCGAGTTGCCGTGAACCGCGAAGATCTTGTTCAGGCCGGGGTGCCAGAAGGCCTGGCGCCAGTTGTAGCCCATGTGGCCCGGCGAGGTGGGATCGTACAGGCCGAAATAGTCCTTGACGAGATCCTCGCCCGCGACCTTGCCGATGTCTTCCCGCGCGTGGTCGTACCTGAGGATGTCGCCGTCGCCGTTGGTGAAGTAAACCGCGCCGTCGCGGGGATCGACCACCATGGATCGGCAGATCGTGCGGTACGACTCGCCCGCGCCGTTCTCGCCTTCCCGCGCCGTTTTCCCCAGGTTGCGGAGCTCTTTGAGCGCCAGATCGTAGCGGATGAAATACCCCGTCGGCCAGGTGAGGGCATAACAGCGCTTCCGCTCGGTGTCCATCGTCATGGTCAGGATGCCTTCGCCCAAGGGCGCCAGCGCCAGGCTCTCGAACTTCCCGGTCCGCAGGTCGTAGGCGACGAAGTGGCCGCCCGGGTAGGGCTTGAAGCCCCGCGGCGGGATCCCGATCTTCTCCATGCCGTCGACGAGGGTGTAGTACCCCACGTGGGTGGCGAAGTAGAGCTTCCCGTCGCACTCGGTGAAGTTGACGTGCGCCTTGCCCTGGGCGATGGTCTGCTTGCCCTTCTCGCCGCAGCCCTCGGTGAGATCGCCGAGAATCGTGACGGCATCCGTGGCCGGATCGTAGCGGCAGACCTGTGCGCCGGTCACGTGGGATTCCGACGACAGGACATAGTAGATCTTGCCGTCGCTCCCGACGCCCATGCCGTTGTAGGTGTCGTGCGCCAGGGGAAAGCCCGAGTTGTAGGTCTTGGCGATCAAGCGCGGCTCGGCGCCGTCCTGCGCGCCGACGCCGTGCGCCCAGAGGGCGAGCGCTCCCAGACAACAGGCCAGGCGGGAAAATCCATGCATGGAGAACTCCTTCTCGGTTTACCGTGGCGAGCGGCGCCGCGCCTCCGCGACGCCCTCGGTGGTCACGAAATACTTGGCGCGCATGTGCGCGGCCTCCCAGGGCGGAAGCGTATCCGGCCGGCGCACGTACCCGATGAAGCGCTCGACGAGGCGCGCGAAATGCGCCTCGTGCGCGATCCTGAGGGCGGCGGGAATCGCAATCCTGATCCGCTCGCCCAGATCCTCGGCGGCCAGGCCGGGAAACTCGCCGGCCAGGCTCGCCAGCTTGCGGCGGACCGCGGCCAGAATTGCGGCCTTGAGACGGGCTTCGTTCGGGACGACGTACACCTGCGGCACGAACCCCTCGCCCTCGTCCTGCCTGACCTCGACCCGCCCGCGCGAACCGCGGAACACCGCCGAGGACCGGTCGGCCTGGCCCGGGGCGGGCTCGAAGTCCCAGGCGACCGCGAGGCGGACATGCACGCCGCGGAGGGTGTAGTCCACGCGCCCGTTGCAGAAATACTCAAGGCCGTCCCTCCCCACCGCCCCGGCCAGGAACTCCGGAAACCCGCGCACGCCGGTCACGCGCTCGAAATCCGCGGCCGAAAGCAGCGTGGGCCGCCGCTCCGCCCCGAGGATGCGAATATCGGTCCGCGGGTCGAGCATGCGTCCTTCCTCGAGGGTCCAGGCGACGAGGTCGGCCAGGTGCGTCCCCACATCGGCAAGACCCTCGCCTTGCTCGGCGGTGTCGAAGAACCAGGCGGGCCTGCGGCTCGGCACGCCCGAAACCGTCTTCATGAGGTAGTGCAGGCTCTCCAGGGATACGGCCGGTTCCGCCGTCGTCCCCCGCAGGCATTCGCCGAACACCTCGGGATCGTTGACGAGCGCCTTCTGGAGCAGGCAGGTCAATTCGAAGCGCTGCGTCATGGCGTCGTAGACGACGACGCCGCGCGCCGCGGCCGCCGCCAGCGTCGCATCGAGGAGCGGCAAGTCCGCCGCCTCGATGAGCCACGGCTTGTCGGCCAAAACGTGGAGACCGGCGTCGACGGCCGCCTTGATGCGGGCCAGCTTGCCGCGATTGCGCCCCGAAAGAACGACGACATCGCCCGGGCGCTCGGCAAGGAAGCGCTCCAAGTAGTCATCGCCGGCGTGGATCTCCAGGCGCCAGCGCGTGGGATTGCGCTCGCGCCCGTTGTATGCCGCGATCCGTCCGATATGCGCCGCCAGATCCGGACCCAAGGGCGCGTAGACATGAACGTCCCGGGCGACCCCGGGCAGCTCCTCCTTGTGGATGAGCGCCGCGTGGTAATGGCCCGGGTCGAGGGTGATCAGCCGCACGGGAGAATCCGGCGCTGCGTCCGCCCCCGCCGGCGCGGCCCAGGCGAAAAAGGCCATGCACGCCCAACCCAGGCGACCGAACGTCTCTACCGGGCGCACGGCGGAAACGATACGCAGCCCAACTCCGGCGCCTCGAGGTTCTGATCATAGCCGCAGGCGTCGAAGGGCGGAGGCGGCGGCTTGCCGCCGGCGAACTGGTACTGGAGGAGCGTGATCGGATCGGCGACGTTCACCTTGCCGTCATCGTTGACATCCGCCGCATCCACGCAAACGATCTTGCCCTGGCTGAAGAGGAAGCCGAGGGCGGTGATGGCGTCGGCGATATTGATCTTGCCATCGGCGTTGACGTCGCCGCGCACGAACTTGGTGCCGGGCGGCATATCGCCCTCGCCGACGACGACATCGTCCAGCGTCATAAGGGTCCCGTTGTTGTAGACCCACGCGCCCAGGTACCCATCGCGATAGGTGGAGTCGTAGGCCGAGAACACCAACTGCCCGTCCACCGCGAACTGGATCTCGTCGCCGCCGAACGTCAGTTCCCACTCGCTGCCAGGGCCGGGGAAGAGATCGAAGGTCGGCCCCGCGAGGGTCGCCGCCTCGACGCCGTTGTCGAAGCGCAAGAGTCGATACCCGCGATCCGTCGCGCGGTCGATCCAATCCAACTCGTAGCCGCTGGTGAGCCCGCGTCGGGTGGGCGCCTGCGCGTAGAACATGATGCCGCCGTGGCGGCCGACATCGTCGGGCGGTGCGGCGTCGAAGCCGAAGGTGCCGGCGATGCGCTCCACAAGCTCGAACCAAAGGGGCGGATTCCCAGCCCAGATCCACTCCTCCGCCGCCAGCGTCGGCACGTTCGCGAGCCTCCCGTCCGTCACCTGCCAGTCGGGGAACGCCACGGTCCAGTTCTCGGGGGGCCCGTCCGCCTGCTCGAAGTCATCGCTGAACGTCTTGGCGCCTTCGGGCAAGACCTCGATTTCCGCGAAGACATCCCCGCAGGCGGGGTTGCCGCCCGCGACGTTCAAACGCGCCGTGCCCGGCACATCGAAACATTCGATGTCGAAGGTCTGCTTCAGACCTCCGCCCGCCGGAAAGAGAAGCGCCAGGGACCCGGAGGCATCCGCGCCCACGGGGGTGGCGATGTCCGGGCGGGTGCTTTTCACCGTTACCGTGTAATCTTGGACGGCATTGGCGCCGAAGGGGATCATGACGGTGTAAACAGGCATCGTCCACCAGGGTCTCACCGCCGCGAACCGGGGCGCGATGGACTCGCAGGCGCCCGCGAAGATGACCTCGATATCGTCGACGAACATCTCCTGGCCCGCGTTGGAGTAGCACCAGAAGCCGACATAGCCGCTCCTCAGATCGGTGTCGACGACCTCCGCGATCCTCTCGCCATCGACGATGAAGGTTATCGTCGCGCCCGTGAGCTCGACCGTCCAGTGGCGTCCCGGATCCCTGCGATTCCCGACAATCGCCAGCCACGACTGGGTGCCATCGGCGCGCCCTCGGCCGATCCTGAAGGTCGCGTCGCGCTCCAGGTAATCGATGGTGTAGTCGGGGTTGTTCCACCTGCTGGCGGGGGCTTGCGCACAGAACACGACGCCGCCGTGCCGCAGGATGGGGACCGACGCCGCCGGCCCCCACCGGATCGTGAAGTTGATTCTGGCGATCTCGGAAAACTCCAGCGGCCCCCCCTGGTACCCGAGCCAGGCGTGGGGCTCCACGCCCGCGGTGGCCGCGAGGTACAGTTGCTCTCCGCTGACCTTCACCGTGGGCGCCGCGACGATACAATCCTCAGGGTCTCCATCCGCTTCTCCGCTGAAATCCTCTCGAAACGAGGTCGTCGAGGCGCCTATCACCTCGACGGACACCGCCGACGCGTCGCACGGCGCGCCGTTGGCGGCGATGCTCAGCTCGGTGGCGCCCAAGGCGCGCGCCCCCAGCGTGCAGCTTTTCGCCAGCACGCCGCCGCGCTCGAACACGATATCGGCGGAGACGCCGCCGTTCACCACGACCACCGCCGGATCGCCGCTGGTCACCGTCACTCGATAGGGCCCGGCGTCGTTGGCCCCGAACGGCGCGGTCACCAGCAACTCCACGTCGGGGTCGCCGAGCCGCGGCCGCACGGCCGCGGGGAGGAGCATGGGGCAACTGCCCGCGTCAAGCTCCAGGACCATGTCGTCGATATACATGCGCTGGCCCGCGTTCAAATAACACCAGCACCCGAAGTACCCGCCGCGATAGGTCGTATCGTATATGTCGAAGATAAGCTCCCCATCGGCGGTGAGCGTGAACCCCGTGTCCGTGAATTCGAACAGCCACTCGCCGGGCGGCTCGGCAAGCTGCGGCGTGCCCTGACTCAGTATGGTGTGCACGCCCCTATCGACCCTGAAGACGCGAAAGCCGTGGTCTTCGACCCGATCGATCCAGTCGGCGAAATAGCCCGAAAACGTCGTGTCGTAGCGATGCGTCGCCGTCGAGCCGCAGAAGATAAGCCCGCCGTGCCGGCCGACAACGTCCGGCGGCGCCGGTCCGAACTCGACCGTGCACGCGACGCTGCGCATGGCGCCGAAGAAGAGCGGAACGCCGTTCTTGCCCGCCCAGGCGTTGGGCTGCTGGGCATCCAGGGGGTTGGGCGCGAGCACCAGCCGGCCGCTCTCGATCCGCGCCGTTGGGACGGACTGAAACCACTCGGTGAGCGGCCCGTCGGGCCGGGAGAAATCATCGACGAAGCGCACGGCGGCGAAGGCCGCCGGCGCCGCGCAAAGCGCCAACGCAAGAACCCAACGGCTCATATACTCCTCCCTGCGCCCGGCCGCGAGCCCCTCAAGGCTGACACGGCTTGTATGCCACGCAATCCAACGTATCGGCCGGCTCAGCCGGATCCCAGCCGCAGTCCGGGAACGGCTGCGGCAGCGGCCCCGACGTCGCCGACGTGAACAGGTACCCGAGGATCTTGATCGCGTCGGCGATGTCGATCTTCCCGTCGTTGTTGGCGTCGGCCGCGTCGCGGCAGTTGGCGACGCTCTGCTTGCAGGGATCGCTTTCCGGCCCGAACAGGAAGCCCAGCAGGCAGACCGCATCGGCGATGTTGTGCTTGCCATCGGCGTTCGTGTCGCCGCGTTTGAACTGTGTGCCCGCGCCGCCCTCGACCGTGATCGTCGCCGTCGCCCTGCCGGTCAGGCCGTCGTCATCGGTGACGGTCAGCGTCACCGTGAACTTTCCTCCGGCGCTGTACGTGTGCGCCGTCTGAATCCCGGTTCCGGTCCCGCCGTCGCCGAAATCCCACGCGTAGGACACGATCGTGCCATCGTCGCTCGACGCCGATGCATCGAAGCTCACCGCCAACGGCGCCGCGCCCGAAAGCGGCGACGCCGTGAACGCCGCCGTGGGAGGCGCGAGGAAACCGCACTCGCCGATGGCGAAGTCGTCGTACCGGGCCCGCGTCGTGTTGCAGTAGGTCCACAACCCAACATAGCCCTCGCGGTAGGTGGGATCGATGACGTCGAAGATCAGTTCGCCGTTCGCGTAGAACCGGAGGTTCTCGCCGTCGATCTCCAGCTTCCAGTACCGGCCGAGCTCGTAGGCATCGAACGTCGGGCTCCCGAGCGCCGTGGCCACGCCGTTGTCATATCGGATGAACCGATAGCCGTGATCCGATTCCCGATCGATCCAATCGACCTGGTAGCCGCTCGTATCCCACCGGATCGTCGGATCCCGCGCGAAGAACATGACGCCCCCGTGGCGTCCGACCGCATCCTCCACATCCTGCGAGAGGTCGACGGTGAAGCTCAGGCTCGCGGCTTCCACTTTTTCCGGCGGGCTGCCCAGCCACAACCAGGTCTCGCCGCGCTCGGTTCCGCCCGGGGCGCAGCCCACCGTGAGCGCGCCGTCCACGACCTCCCAGTTTCCGAGGAACGGCGTCCACTGCTCCGGCGGGCCGTCGTTCTGCGTGAAATCATCGCAGAATTCCGCCAGGCCCGGTTCCCGCACCGTGAAGCTCGCTTTCGCGCTGGGGCAGCTCACGCCCGGGGCGGTCACCACGAACTCGGTCGTGCCGGGGCTCAGGCACACGGCGTTGAAGGTTTGGGCCAGCAAGCCGTTCCGGGGGTAGGTCAAGGTGAGCGCGCCGTTGACCGCGCCTTCCGGTATCGCCACGCTGGGCTGCGTGCTCGTCACCGTCAACGAGTAGTCCGCGGTGAGATTGGATCCCAGGGGAGCGATCACCGTGTACACCGTCTTGGGATTCGGCGGACGGTTGTTCGCCGCCGGCGGCGTGATCACAGGGCACGGGCTTGCGCCGAACTCGATGCGAATGTCATCGACGAACATGTTTTGGGCCGCATCCACGGCCGTGTAGCACCAGAACGAGAGATAGCCGCCGCGGTACGTCAGATCTTCCACGTCGGCCAGTTGCACCCCGTCCACGCTGAAGGTGAATCCGGTGGGAGTGAAGAGCACCTTCCACTCGTGGAACTCGTTGTCCCAGACGTAGGGCTGGCGGGGTCCCCCGAGCTGGACGACGGCAAGGTTGTCCTTGTAGATGCGGTACCCGTTGTCCGAGGCCCGCTCGATCACATCGATCATGTAGCCCAAGCTGCGGACCGCGGTGACTTCAGGCGAGAGCACCAACCCGCCGTGCACGCCGACGGATGTGTCGGCGATATCCGCGAACCTGATCCGGCAGGTCACCGATTCCATCTTCCCCACCCGAACGGGGACGCCATCGACGGCGTACCAGACGAAGGGATCGGCGGTCCCCCGCCTCAGCGATAGCACCTCGTTGATCACCAGGGCCGACTGAGAAGCTATGTACCAGCCCACGGGCGGTCCGTCGGGTTGATCGAAGTGCTCCTCGTAGGCGACGAGCTTGTTGACCTCGACGGGCAAGGAGACGCCGCTGCAGTCCTCGCCTTGCACGCTCAGGGCCAGCACGGTCTCGCCGGGGATGCCCGGCGCGATGGGGACGAACTGCGTGTACGCCGTGCCGGCGGCGAAAGTGTGCGCCAGCGAGCCGCCCGTGTGGCCCACAGGGAACGCCACCGCGGTATTCGCGCTCGTGATCGTGACGACGTACGGCGCCGTGTCGTTGGCGCCGGTCGGGATCCTAATGGCGGCCAGTTGGTTCTCACGGCCGGAAACCAGGCCGATCTTTCCGCCCCTGAACACGGGACACGCCGCCGGCGTGTACGTGACCGCGAGGTCGTCGACGGTCATGAAGTTCTGGCTGGGCGTCTGGTACGCCCAGAAGCCCATGTAGCCCCCGCGCAGATCCGCGTTGGCGTGGCGGATCATCTCCTGGCCCTCGTAGGTGAACACGATCTCGGTGTCCGTGAGCGCGATGGACCAGAGGCCCTCGTAGTCGACGATCGTCGCGGGCGTCTGCGCCAAAGGCTCCTCGACGCCGTTGTTGAACTTAGCGAGCCTGAAGCGCCCCGGCGCCTCGCTTATGGCGCCATCCACCGCCAGGTAGTCGACGACGTAACACGTCGTCTGATACCGGCCTCTGGGGACTTGCGCGCAGAAGAAGATTCCGCCGTGGTCGAAGGGCCACGCCAAGGTGTTGCCGGGGAAGGTGATCTGCGCCTCGATGCCGTCGAGCCGGTCGAACCACGTCGGCTGGCCGTGCTTGCCCACGACGACGCCGACCTCGGCGGCGCTTCCCGGCGTGAGGATCAACTGCCCCGTCCGGACCTCCACCGTCGGGCCGGTCACGACCCACCCCTCGGGCGGGCCATCGGCCTGGGTGAAATCCTCGATCAACGTTCCGGCGGCCGCGCTTCCCAGCGCCACCACCAGAGCCAAAGCCACCGCGAGCCTTGTGTCGATAGCCATACCTCTAGCCTCCCTTGCTCCAACCGGCTGGAGCTCGCACCCGTTGTCAGAACGACTTTTTCCGAGCCTCGCTTTCCATTAGAGCACCAAGACAGCTTCAGGTCAAGAGAAACAAGGCTCATGCGCCGCGTGTGAAGCTGCAGCCCGACCGGTAGAGGTCTTGTCGAAGCCGCCGTCGCCTTCGGCGCCCTCCACGCATGAGCGCCGCTTCATTGAGCGCGCTGGGCGCCTGCACCGGATTCCTTTCCACGCAAGCGCCGACCCCCGCCGGAACCCGAAACGCCGCCCCTCACGCGTCGCTGTAACACTGCCACCGGATCCGGCCGCCCAGTCTCTTCAGGGCGTAGCCCACCTCGCGCAGGTAGTCGCCATAGACGATTTGGGTGTGGAATCCCTCCAACTCCCGCACCAGCCGCTTCCAGTCGCCGTCCACCAGGATCTCCATCTGCGACCGGCACGCCGGATACGAGGGCGTCGCGGTGATCTTGCCGCGAAAGCCCTGCCACTTGTCGCAGGCCAGATTCGGAACGATGGCGGTGACCTCCTGGCCGATCGTGTAGTGCGTCTTGCAAGCCGCGCCGTAATCCGATTCGAAATGCGTCATGATCGTGGCCGGCTCGAAGTCCTGGCCGTTCATGCGCCGGGGCGCCTGGCAATGAGCGACGAAGAACAAGCCGTCGTGAGGATAGTGCGAATTGCAGACGAATGTCGGCCGGCTGGCGATCCAACGCAGCAGCACGCCGGGCATGGTGTGCGAAAGGTCCGTGTGGCAGTAAGCCGTGTAGCCCTCGTCATTGGCCGCGCTCAGCACGAAGCAGGCCGGGGTGTCCAGCATCGCGATCTGCTGATGCCCCATGCATCGGGAGAAGCCGAAGTTGCTCGCCCCGGTCTCCCGCAGCAACTGCCGGCAGACGTGCATCGCCAGATACGAATTGACCACGAACCTGCGGTCCGTCTCCAGCCTGACGTTCGGCAAGGCCAGCAGCTCGGCGGTCTGCGCTTCCGCCTGCTTTGCGGCCTTCTCGTCCGCACGCGCCGCGGCCAGGCGTTTGGCGAATTCCTCATCGCTGACGTCCGCGAAATCGTAGCCCCAGACTTCCTTGGCCACGCGCGGCCCCTCTTTCTGGGCCGGACCGCTGTAGGCGCAGAGCCCGCCGATGGTGAGCATCTTCGTGCCCAAAGCGTTCTTCAGGCCGTACCACGCCCGCAAGCGCCAGAGCAGCTCGTCGCAGTTGTCGACCACCACGTCGTCGGTGTCGTATTCCTTGAAAACCGGGAGGTCGCCGCTGCCCCGCAAGAACCGCCAATGGGCGATCTCGAAGCCGAGGTAGAAGGGCCCCGATTTGTGGCGCACGAACATTACCATCGGCGTCTTCAGCGGCCACTGGGTCAAGTGCCCGGCGGCGTAAACAAGGCACAGGTCGACGTCATCGACGGATACCTGGGCCAGTTTGCCTTGCGAGTCGAGCAGTTCGAGGAACTCAATCTGCAGCGGAAACTCGGCCTTCCGCTTTAACTCGGCGAGTTCCTTTTCGATGCGCGCAGCTTCTTCGCCGGCGGCTTCCCGGGTATGGATGCCGCCGTAGCCGCGCCAAGAGGTTCGGTCGCCCCGCGTCGGGATGTCGAACACCAGAATGGGCTTGACGCGGAGGGCGGCGCCCTGCGGAAAGGGCTGACCCCCGGGCACCGGTCCGTAGGAATCGGGTTTGGCGGAGGACGCCCCGGGAGGCGCCGCGGCCAGACTGGTCAGCGCCGCGCCGGCGGCGCCCATCCCCCCCAGGAAACCCCGCCGCGACAGGCCGCCCTTCGGCTGCGGTCCGTCACAGCACCCGCCGCACGGCGTCTGATCGGCGCCGAGCGGTCGGACACGGTCGTGGTTCGCGCTCATGGCTTGACCCTTTCGTTGAAAGCGGCGACTGCGGACGGGAGTCGCCCTTTGCGTTTTCGTCCCTGACGATTCTAATCGCGTCTCTCGCGGCGATCAATCCGCGCGGAACCACGGGAAATCTTCATCGCCGGCTTCCGGTGCTTCTCACGCGAGCGCGTCGATCACGCGCTTGACGCTCCGCTCAGGATCCCCGGGCCGGGAGTTGCGGGCGGTTCAATCGGCCGGGATCGGTTCTTCCGCCCCCCCGCCCACGGCGGCGCGCCCTTCGCGGGGTCGTACGTGAGAACGCGGCAGCGGCGGCCCGGCGCGGGCGGGACGTCCTTGGCAGGCAGGAAGCGCCAATTCGGCTTTAACCTCGGCGAAAGCGGAGTCGCCGGCGGGATTTGTCCACTCCTTCGAGTCCGCCTGCATGGCGCAGAGCTCCTCGACGGCGTTCGCGCAGCGAATATAACGCCATTTGTCCGTGCGCACCGCGCGATTGCCCTAATTGTGCGTCGCGATCGCGGGCCAGGGACGTTCCGCGCGCATTGCGGACCTGCGGAAGAAGGCTGCAACCCTCGAGATGCTCCCGCGCGGGCAGGCCGGCAAGTTGAGCGATGATACGTTCAGGCATTGTCGGCTTGGTGCTTCCGGCGCGGGCAGGCCGGCAGGCGCAGGCGGCGTCGGAAAGACAGCGAGGAACTCGACCGCCCTCGCGCGGCGCGCGCCGCCGCTTCTACGGGCAGGGCCCGAAGACGTCGCACCTCAAGGTGTCTTCCGTCGGATCCGGCCCGCACTCCGGAAACGGTGGGGGCGGCGCCGCGCGGTGCGTGAAGTTGTAGCCCAGGAGATAGATGGCATCGCCGATGTTGATGCTGCCATCGTCGTTGGCGTCCAACGCGTCCTCGCAGGAGACGACGCCGTGGCCGAAAAGATAGGAGAGAATCTTCACGGGATCCGAGATGTCGACCCTCCCGTCGGCGTTGGCATCCCCGCGGATGAACTCCGGCTCGCTCGCGGCGATGTACGTGTACACCGGCCCCTCCGCGCTCGTGCCGCCGTCCGGGTTCGCCGCGGTGACCTCCACCAGTCCCACGCCGGGCGGCGTCACAGCCTGCGCCTGAATGGGCGAAAGCACCGTCACGGACCGCGCCTCCACGGCGCCGAACCATGCCCGCATGCCGGGCTGGAAGTTCGAGCCGTACAGTTGGACCGTCGCGCCGCCGCGCTCGGGCCCCTCGGCCGGCACGAGAATATCGATCTCGGGCGGGTGCCAGTTCGCCGTCGAAGTGATCGTGATGGCCGTCGCGGCCCTTTCCGCCCCATGCACGTCGCGCCCGCTGAACTCCAGGCGATTGACGCCCGGCCTGAGCGCGACGGCCAGCGACCAACGCGTGGTCGTCGACCAGTTCGGAGCCACTTCGGCATCGCCCAGGAACATCGCGGCGATCTCCACCGGCGCCGTGCCTTGAAGCGTCGTCGAGTCGGCATCGACGGTGAAATCGGCGCCGCCGTTCGTCGTGATCGCGAAGGGGACGCCGGCCGGAATTTGCCCGAGGACGTAATTTCCGCGGGCCTCGATGATTCCCGAGACCGCCCCGTAGTTCTGGCCCGCCATGTAACCGTAGTGCTGGATCCAACGGTCCATGTACGCGCGGTTGAAGGTCGTCGCGATAATGTCCTTGAAGTGCCCGTAGTACATCCGCGTGAAGGGCGTGCGGGTGATGACCTTCTGGAGGTTCATGTTCCCCCAGAGCGGCGCGTTGGCCGCCCCCGACCAGGACCAGTCCATGTCCCAGGGGAAAACGAGCACCTTCCCGTCGCTGGGCCGCACGTAGTGAATGTTGTTGTGGTAGTTGCCGTACATGTAGGTGTCGTTGATGCCGCAGAGCGCATAGAGGACGAAGACGCGCATCCACTCGCTCACGTCCATGGTCTGCCGGGCGGCCTGCTCGATCTGGGGCGAGCTGAACACGTTGCACAGCGCGATGATTCCGGCCCAGTCGTCGCGCTGCGGGTTGTTGTCCTTGAGGAAGAACCACCGATACATTTCTTTGTCCGGCCCGAGGGCCTGGAGATCGACGCCCGTGACGTTGTCGGGCTGAGGCAGCTTGAGGCTCTCGGGCGAGCCGTCCACCGTGGTCGTGGGATAGTAGACGAGTTCGTACTTGTACTTGTCGCCCGACGAGCCGTTCTCCCATTGCCCGTCGAGGAAACGCGCGTTGTAGCTGGCCATCATGAACAGCGCGGGCCGCGTCTGGGCGCGCCGCGGGGCGATCACCAGGCCGATATCGTCGTACATCGTGGGGATGTAGCCCGCGTGGTTGCCGATGTGCTTGATGAGGATCTCGTCCTGGCTGGATTGAATGCCGAGCCCCCAGCCGCCCGAGCGGTCGATGGACAGGGTCCGGTGAACTCCGCGGAAGAGCTGCTCGCGGGGAAACCGCACGTTGAAGCCCACGCGGGCATCGTTCAGGCGGCCGCGCTGGCTGCTCTTCAAGCGCACGCCGGCGTCGTACACGATGTCGCGCTCGTCGTAGAGCACCGTCGCGCCCAACCGGTCGTTGCTCATGACGTTGGTGGCCAGGTGCAGAAAATCGGCGTCGGCCTTGGTCATGATGATGCGCAGGTTGTGGAGCTTTTCCAGGCGCGCCTGGCCGTCGTCCACCCTAATGAGGGCGCGCGAATCGGGACCCGCGGGAGGGAACAGCGAAAACGCGCCGCGCATGTCCAGGCCCTCGAGGTAGAACTGGATCGTCGCGCCGGCGGCTTCGCCCGGAATCGTGCCGCGGAAGACTCCCTCCCGCTCGGTCATGGTGGCATGCTGCCACTGGCCGCCGTTCACGGACCACCACAGGACGCACTGCCCCACGCCGTCCGGATCCGAGGCTTCCGCCGTCACGATGACGGGCTCCGCGGGCTGCGGGACGGCCGGCGCGTGCCGGACCAGGCCCCAGGTCGGACCGATATTGTCCTCGGCGACGCTGTTGCGGGCGCCGGGCGTGCCGCGGCGCGCCGGGAGGGCGAGAGCGGTGGTCCGCGCCGCCCGGTTGAAGTACAAGCGCGTGTGCAGCAGGTTGCAGCCGCCGAGCCACTTGGCGCGGAACGAGATTTCGTACTCGCGCCCGTTGACGACCGTCCTGCCGTTCGCGAGGGTCGTCTCCACGTGGTTGTGCATATGGCCGGTGGGACCGGAAGCAACCAGCGCGAGGGCGTGATTGGCGGGGTTGTCCGGATCGACGACGACCTGTGCGTGCCGGTGGGTTCCCAGGCAGCGCCACTTGGCGGCGCCGGTCTCGAAGGCGGGGTTCTGAATCAACTCAATCCGGGCCCCCGACGGCGCCTCGTAGACGTGGATGTCATCGATCAACAACGCGCCCTCGTCCAGCAGTCCGAAGACGAATTCGTTCCACTGGGTCGGGCCCCGGTCGGCGGCCGCAACCGCTCGGTACGAATAGGTCTCCCACTGGGCTTTGGCGCCTTCGTCGCTCGCCGCCCAGGCGCCGGCCGCCGTGTTGTCGGCGCGCGAATCGCGGAGCTCGAGGCTCGAGCCGCCGCCGTCGGCGTAGGGATGCCACGTATCGCGGTAGCGGACCTCGTTCACGGTGTTGCCCGCGGCATCGACCAGTTCCAGGCGCTCCTCGTCGTTCGCGAGGCGTCCGACGAAGGGGCCGACGACGTTCGAGATCTCGTACCGGGACGCGATCCAGCCCGGATCGCGGGCCACCACGAGGTAGCCGCCGGCCTCCAGCACGGTGCCCTCGGGAAACTGGAACTGCACCCCGTTGACGAAGCGCCAGCCGCTTATGTCCGTTCCGGCGGCGCTCCGATTAAAAAGCTCGATGTACTCGCCGATCTCCTCGGGATCGTCCATGGGGTGGAACATGATCTCGTTGATGACGACGGGGGACTCCGGCGGCGCCCAGTTCGCCGCGCCGGGCGTCGCCGCGCCGGGCTTGAACCAGCGGCCCGTGCCATCGGGCCAGCGCGACCTGAGACCCGCGGACAGCGCGACCGCCGCGAGCACCTCGGTGCCGGCCGCGTCGTACAAGAAAAGCTTGTCGCCGGCGGCCAGCCCGAAGCCGAGCTCCGCGCTCGTCAAGACCAGAAAGCCGCCCGGATCGAGGATCTGCGCCCCGAACACATACTCGCCCCCGGCCGAGCCTGCGATGCGGACGCCCGCCAGAGCGGCCCGAACGCCGCCCGCGTTCGTCAGCTCGATCCAGAAGCCGCCGACCTGGACCGAAGTCTCGTTGAACTCGAGGCGCGGGGCCGCGTCTCCGATCTCGCCGGGAGGAACGAGGTAGTTGAGCCCGGCCTGGACGTTCGCGTAGTGGCGCGCGACTTCCTCGGCCGAGAGCGCGCGGCTCCAAAACGCCACCTCGTCGATAATGCCCGTGAACGGCTCGGTCCCGTCGGCGCTGTTGCCGATCATGGCGCGGGCCGCCCCGCCGCTGGCGATGAACCGCCCCGGCGGGTACGTCACGCTGAAGCACTGGATACCGTCGAAGTACAGCGCTTTGAGCCCCGTGACGCCATCGTAAGCGGCGACGACGTGGTGCGCGCGGCCATCCCTGAGCCCCCCGAGCGTCGGGCGGCCGTTGAGGCCGTCAAGCGGCATGTCCAACTCGCGGTACACGCCGCCGGCGTTGATCCCGAAGGCGAGCACCGGCTGCGCCGCGGGCGTGAGCGGCACGTCGCGCGTCGCCGCGTCGCCGTCGTGCTGGAACCCGAGAAGGATGCGGTTGGCGCCGTCATCCTTGCGGAAGATCATGTCGGCGTCCCCCGACGAGCCCGCCCACCCAGGCTTGATGAGCGCCTCGATGGTGATGCCGGCGGTCACCGCGAAGCCGTCCTTCACCCCGGGGCCGACGTCCACGAAGGCCGCCTGCGTGTTGGCGAAGTCGAGGGCTCCCGCCCCCACCAGGCCCGCGGCCTGGACGGCGCCCGCGCCCACGAGGCCCGCATTGCCGCCGATGGCATCGTGCACCGCCCCGGCGTATTCGACCTGCACGTCGTCGATGCGCAGATCCTGGCCGACGCTGGAATAGCACCAGGCGCCGACATATCCCGTTCGGTACGCGCCGTCGGTGTAACGGCCGATCTCGACGCCGTCCACCAGAAACCTGAACGTCGTCGAATCGAACTCAATGCGCCAGATCGTGCCGGGTTGCGCGTGCCCGCTCCCGGGGACGAAAAAACTGTGGTTGCCGGCATCACCCCTGTAAATGCGATAGCCGCGGTCGCCGGTCCGATCGATCCAATCGATGATGTAGCCGCTCGCGGAGTAGCGTGTGCCCGGCTCGCTGGCGCAGACCATGACGCCGCCGTGGCGTCCGACCTCGTCGCCCGGCACGCCGGCGAAGTTGACGCGCAGGTTCACGGCGCGGATGTCGCTGAAGGAGAACGGCGCGCCTCCGATTCCGGCCCAGGCCCAACTCTCGGCGCCGCCGCCCTGCAGGCGCAATTCGTTGGAGTAGATGCTCACCACCCCGTCCGCCGCCGCCCAGTCCGCCGGCGCGCCGTTCGGTTCCTGGAAGTCCTCCGTGTAGACCCCCGCCCCTATCACGGGGTCGTCCATGCTCCAGTACGAAACCAGGCCCTCGCGCGTCGCGTGGGGATCGTCCGCGGCGAGGAAATTGGCCGCGCCGGGCGTCCCGCCGACTCGTCCGCTCGCAACCCAGCTAGTGCGCCGCGCGCTCGCGGCGTTCGGATCGCGCTTGGCGAGCGAGACCCCCGAACCATCCGCCGCGACGGACCAGTTCCCGCCATCGTTGTATCTGACGAGATCCATGAGCCGGCCGCTCTTGTTGCGAAGCTCGAGCGTCTCGCCCCCGTTGTCGAGACGGCCGGTGAAGGGCCCGTGGACGCCTGTCAGCCCCGTCGCCTGCATGAGCGCCGCGGGATCGACGGCCACGACGACAAACCCCCTGCCGGGCACGATGGTCCCCTCGGGGAAGACGTACCCGATGCCGCCCGCGACCCGCCAGGAGGAGATATCCAGATCCACGGCCATCTGGTTGTGAAGCTCGACCCACTCCAGGGCGGCCTCGTCGCCGGCCGGGTGATACATGATCTCGTTGAAAACGAGCGTACTGTCCGCGCCCGCGCACAAGCCGCAGAGCAACGCGGCGGCGACGGCGGACCACACGGCACACGTCAACTTCACGGGTGCGCGGACGATCGCAAGACAAAACCCGGCTTTCGTCATGGAAGATCTCTCATCAGCCCGCGTACTAGTGTACGGGATGACGAAGAACCGGACAACTCCGGGGGGGCGCCGTTATCCCACTTGGGTCGTCAGGAAGATGCCCAGCGTCATGTGGGAGATCTGGTCCTGAAGTTCCTCGATCTCGTCGATGTGCCGGTCCTCGTCGTTGAGGATCTTTTCCAGCATCTCCCGCGTCGCGAAATCAGGCACCTCGCCGGCAAGCTGGATCGCCGCGTTGTAGGCCTTGCACGCGTCGATCTCGATCTTGTGGTCGAAAGCGAGCTGCTTGGGCACATCGTCGCCGATGTAGATCTTCTTGAGCTCGCTCACGATCGGCCGGCCTTCCAGGAACAGAATCCGCGCAATCAGCTTCTCGGCATGCCCCATTTCCTCCCTGGCCCGGGTCTCGAAGCGCTTGTGGAGCTTCTCGTAACCCCAGTTGGCGCACATCTCCGAGTGCACCATGTACTGGTTGATCGCGCTCAGCTCGTCCGCCAACAGGGAATTCAAGGTTTCGATGAGTTTTGAATCGCCTTTCATGCGCGCCTCCTTGGGTTTGCGGCCGCCGCCGCCGTGCCGCTACTATAACACCGGGTTCATGCAAAACAAGGCATCGAACACGCCGCTCCGGCTCAGGCCGCGTACCGTCCGCTCCCGATCCCATCGATAAGATCTCGAATCACGGCCTTGGACGCCTCGGTGAAACGCCACGTGTTTTCCTCCTCCAGCAGCCGCGCAAGCTGCGGAAGCACGAGCATCTCCGCCGCGAAAGCGCTGGTCATGGACATGGCCATGAATCCGGCGCAATCGTGGCGCTCCAGGAACGGCTTCACCGCGCCGCCGTCGCCCGCCAGGTGCTTGGCGTCCTGGCCGTAGATGTGGAGCGAGGTCGAGACATCCTTGTACGTGCCGACGCGGACGCTCCTGCCCGCGCGGCGCTGAAGCTCCAGCGCCATCGTCTGCTGCATGAACGTCAGCCCCACGACGTTGTCGCACCAGGCCTTGTACAGATCCCGCGACCGCCAGTACGTCGTCATGTGCAGGACGAGCCCGGAACCTTCCTCCTGGCAGCGCAGGTGCACCTCGCCCAGACAGGGGAGGTCGTCGGCGAGATAGGAATCGATGTCCGGAACGCGGGTGGTCATCACCGCGCGGCGCGTCGTGTGGTTCCGGCACAAGCGGTCGATGGCGCGATCGACCTGGTCGATCACGCCGCCTCCGGGCAGAGGATAGGCCCTGAGCCTCTGGCTGTAGGTGTACGGCCAGCGCTTGGCCTCGGCGTGGGCGCCCGCGCGGATGAGCTCCTTGAGCTCGGCGTAGGGCATAACAAGGTGGTCCTTGGCGCCCATGATCTCGGCGATGTACTTGCCCGTCTCCGAGAACGCGATGGCCGGGTAGCGCGGCTCCGCAAAGGGGTTCGCGATCTCGATGGCCACGGTCGCATCCCGGCTCGGCGGGTCGATCCAGACGCCGTTCGCATCCTTGCGGTCGTACTGGGTCCGGATCTCGGCGCCGCCGCGCCAGACCGCCTCGACCGCTTTGTAGAAAGCCTCCGGGATGTTCTCCGCCCGCAGGCTGAACATGGGAATCGCGACAGGCGCCATGGCACCGTCCTTTCGCCCGCGGCAGCGCGGCCGCGCGGAGCGCCTCGGCGAACCCCGCCGCCCTCAGCGCGGCGGCAGGCCCGCCAGCTTCCTCAGCGCCGCGGCATCGGCCCTCAGCACGCTCCGTTGCATGCCCCCGTAGATCGTGTGGAAGCCGTAGCCTCCCTTGACCATTTCCTCGTGCGCCGCCTCGTTGGACCAGCCTTCGACGGCGATCCGGTACATGGCGCACATGAGGCCCGTCCGGTCCGAGCCGTGGGCGCAATGGACGAAAACCGGCTGGTTGGCCGGATCGACGGCCAACCTCAGGAACCGGACGACATCCTCGCGCCCCGGGTCGATCGCTACGATTTTTAACCGGTGCTCAATGAGCCCCAGGCCGGCGATCTCATCCTCGTCGCCGTGCATGCTGCGCAGGTTGATGACGGACTTGATGCCGAGCGCCGCGAGCTCGGCCATGCCCTTCGCCGACGGCTGCGCTCCGCGGTACAGGTTGTCGTTGAGCTTGAAGAAGTTCTTGAGGTGCGCCGCCGCCACCGGCGCCGCCCAGGCGGGATTGCGCGGCGGCTCGACCTTGGGGCCCTCGCAGCAGGTCGCCAACAACGCGGCTCCGGCCGCCACGGCGAGCCGCAGAACGAAACGCCGCCGCGCGGCGCTCATTCCGCCGCCTCCAGGCCGCGCTCGGCCGCCGCGCGGATGTGCTTCTCCGCGGGATCGGAGCAGCGCGCGCCAAGGTGCGTGTAGATGCGGGCCGCCTCCTGCTTGGCGCCGGCCGCGGCAAGTTTCTCGGCCAGCAGGAACGCCGCCTTCACGGCCTGGGCGCTCTCCCAGCCGTCGTCCGCCGCCACCGCCGCCAGGACGCCGTCGATGCCGCGCGCATCGCCCGTGCGCGCCAGGGCCCAGACGGCGCAGATCCGCACCTCGCGGTTCCGGTCGCCGAGGATCTCGATCAGCGCCCCGACCGCTTCCGCATCCGCGAGCACGCCGAGCGCCTGCGCCAACGCGGCGCGGCACGCGGCCGGCGCCTTGGGCAGCGCCGCCCGCACCCGCCCGGCCGCGCCGCGGCGCAGGGCGACCAAGGCCCGAGCCGCCGGCTCGCACAGATCCGCATCCAAGAGCGCGCCGCCCAAGGCATCGAGGGCGCCCCAGCCCCCCGTCGTCTGCAACTCCTCGATCAGCCGCGTCCGGACGGCCTTGGACTCCGCGGCGTCCCCGATCAGCGACGCCAGCGTCTCGACGAACAGCCGGCGCTCGACGCGCCGTTCCCGCGCGCCCACGTAAAGCGCGATGGCGTGGAGCAGATACTCCGCCCGGAAGCTCGTCCAGCGCTCCCGGCTCGGATCCCGCAGCAGGCCCACCAGCGCGACGAGTCTCTCCCGGCCGCCCGCCAAAATCTCGGCGCACATTTTTTCCACCGTTGCCCACGGCGGGCCCGTGAACTTGCTCTCCGCATCGGGCTGATCGGAGTTCGGAAGCTGCCCGACGAGTTCCGCGACGCGGGGATCCGGCGCCTGCATTCCCACGGCTTCCCCCTCTCTCACAGATGCCACGGAGCGCGCATCGGCTGATCCACCAGCCGGTTGGCCTCCGGATCGCCGATGACCTCCTCCTTGACGGGATCGAACGCGATCTTCCGTCCCACCCGAATCGCGATGTTCGTCAGATGCATGAGCGTCGCCGTCCTGTGGGCGGCCTCGGCGTTGCCGCCGGCGGGCTTGCGGGCCCGCACCGCCTGCGCGAAGGAAAGGAGCGGCTCCGGATCGGGCATCGCCGCGATCTTCGCGCGGTCCTCCTCGGGCAGATCGTTCAGGTCGACGCCGCGGCCCTGTTTCCGCCCGTAGGGCTCGCCCCACTCGCCGCTCGCCAGGACCAGCGTGAAGCCGTCCGCGTAGGTGAGCTCGGCCCAGCCCCACATGCCGCAGGCCTCCGGATGCGCGGGCGGCGCGTGGGCCTCCACCGTCACGGGCGCCGTGTCATCCTTCCCGTAGATCCAAGTCACGGGATCGAGGTAGTGCTGGCCCATGTCCGCCAGGCCGCCGCCCTCGTAGTCCCAGTACCCGCGGTGCGTGCCGCCGAAGCGGTGCGGGTGGTACGGCCTGAGGGGCGCGGGACCGCAGTACAGATCCCAGTCGAGATTCCTCGGCACGGGCTGGGGCTTGGTGTTGACCAGTCCGCTCCATTCCTTGACCTTGAACCCGCCGTTGATGATATGCACGCCCCGGCAGTCCTTGAGAAGCCCGCTGCGCATGATCTTCCGGGTGAGCACGCGCCGCGGGTTCCGGCTCTCGCCGAAGCGGCCGAAAGTCCCGACCTGGAAAACCCGGCCGTAGCGCTTCTCGGCCTCGGCGACGGCGCGGCCCTCGGCGATGAAGCGCGTCATGGGCTTCTCGCAGAGCACATCCTTGCCCGCCTCCATGGCGGCGATCGAGATCAAGGCGTGCCAGTGGGGCGGCGTCGCGATCGCGACGACATCGATATCCTTGCGGTCCAGAACGCGCCGGAAATCGGTGTACCGGGTCTTGTCATCCGCCTCGCCCACCCACCTGACATCGCACAGCGCGAGTTGGCGCGGATTGAGCTCGCGCATCTCGTTGAACGTGCCGGCGCCGCGGCCGCCGCAGCCGATGAGCGCGCCGCCCACCGTCTCGCTGGGCGGCGTCTCGCCGGCGCCGAGCACGTGCCGCGGCACCGCCGTGAGCGCCGCCAGCGCGCCGGCCGCGCCTTTCACGAACCGGCGCCGGGTGAATTCGCCCGTCCCTCGAGCCATCAGGCACCTCCCCGTTCCATGCGCGCCGCGCGGGGTCCGGCGCGGTGCTACTTCACCTCGAAGAAGCGATCCTTGCCTACTCCGCAGATAGCGCACTTGTCGGGCGCGGCTCCGGCCACCGTGTTGCCGCACACCGCGCAGACGTAGATGGGCCCGCCGGGCAGGTCCTTCCCGGCCTTCACGGCGGCGAGGGCCCGCACGTACATGTCATGGTGGATCTTCTCCACCGCCATCGCGTTCTTGAACGTAGCGAGCGCGGCCTTGTTGCCCTCGGCCTCCGCCTCCGCGATGAAGGCGGGATACATGCTCTTGAACTCGTAGCTCTCCCCGTCGATCCCGACCTGGAGGTTCTCCGCCGTGCTCTTGATGCCGCCCATGACGCGCAGGTGGGCGTGGGCGTGCACGGTCTCGGCCTCGGCGGCGGCGCGGAAAAGCTTGGCCACGTTGGGCAGCTTGTCCTGCTCCGCCTTTTTCGCGAAGGCGAGATACTTGCGGTTGGCCTGGCTTTCGCCGGCGAAGGCATCCTTGAGATTCTGATCCGTCGTCATACGCTGGTTCCTTTCCGGGGCCGCCGTTGTCGCGGGCCCACCTTGCCGCCGGCCATCGTAGGCAATGCCGCGCGATCCGTCCAGTGGCGCGTCACGCGCCTTCCCCGGCGCGCAGGCACGCCGCCGAATGCGCCTCCGCCCCCTCGCCCGCCAGTTGCGCCAGCGGCGGCGACACCGCGCTGCAGGCGTCGATGGCCATGGGACAGCGCGGGTGGAAGGGACAACCGGAAGGCGGATTGATCGGACTCGGGGCCTCGCCCCGGATCGGTTCGCGCGGGCGGCGCCGCGCGGGATCGGCGACCGGCACGGCCTCGAGCAACGCGCGGGTGTACGGGTGCGCGGGCCGCCCGAACACCGCCGCGCGCGGTCCGATCTCGACGATGCGCCCCAGATACATGATCGCGACGGTGTCGCCCACGTACTCCGCCACCGTCAGATCGTGCGTGATGAAGAGGTACGTCAGGCCGAAATCGCGCTGCAGCCCGACGAGCAGATTGAGGATCTGCGCCCGCACCGAGACGTCGAGCGCCGACACGGGCTCGTCGGCCACGATCAGGCGCGGTTCCAGGGCGAGAGCGCGGGCGATGCCGATTCGCTGGCGCTGCCCGCCCGAAAACTCGTGGGGATAGCGGTCGCGCAGGGCCGGAGACAGCCCGACGCGCTGAAAAAGAAAGTCGACCCGCGCCTCCTGCGCGGCGCGCCTGCCGGCGCGGTGGACCCGGAGGGGCTCCCGCACGATTTCCCCCGCCGTCATGCGCGGATTGAGGGCGCCGAAGGGATCCTGGAAAATCATCTGCATGCGGCGGCGCAGGGCGAAAAGCCCGCGCCCGCGCAGCGTCGCCAGATCGCGGCCCTCGAAAAGGACGGCGCCGCTTGTCGGCTCCTCGAGCCTGAGGATGGCGCGGGCGAGGGTCGACTTGCCGCAACCCGACTCGCCGGCGAGGACCAGCGTCCGCCCCGCCTCCACCGCGAACGACACGCCGTCGACGGCCCGGACGATGCCGCGCCGCGCGGCGAGAAACCCGCCGCCGAGGGGATAGTGCTTCCGGAGATCGCGGACTTCGAGGCACGGGGTCATCGGTCCGCCTCGCGGGGGAAGTGGCAGGCGACGCCGTGGCCCGGCGCGACCTCGCGCAGGGGCGGATCCTCCCGGCGGCAGCGCTCCTCGCGGACGTCGCAGCGGTCCGCGAAGGGGCAGCCCGCCACGGGCGCCGCCGGGGCGGCCCCTTCCATGGCGGGCAGCGGCTCCGCCTTGGTGAGGCCGCGCCGCGGAATGCCGAGCAGAAGCCCGCGCGTGTACGGATGGCGCGGCCGGGCGAAGAGCTCCGCCACGGCGCCGTGCTCGACGATCCGCCCGGCGTACATCACGGCGACCTCGTCGCACACCTCGGCGATGACGGCCATGTCGTGCGTTATGAACAACACCCCCGCGCCCGTCTCGTGCTGGAGCGTCCGGATGAGGCCCAGGATCTGCGCCTGGATAGTCACGTCGAGGGCGGTGGTGGGCTCGTCGGCAATGAGCAGCCCCGGCGCGCAGAGCAGCGCCATGGCGATCATGATGCGCTGCTGCATGCCTCCGGAGAGTTCGTGCGGATAGCTCGCGAGCCTGAGCGCGGGATCGGCAATGTCGACGCGCGCCAGCATGTCGAGGGCGCGGCGCCGCGCCGCCGCGCCGCGCTCGCCGAACCGCCGGGCGATCACCTCGCGCATCTGGCGCTCCACCGTCATGACGGGATTGAGGGACGCGTGAGGGTCCTGGAAGATCATGGCGATCTCCCGGCCGCGGATGCCGGGCATCGCCCCGGCGGGCAGCGCCAGGAGATCGCGTCCCTTCCACAGGACTCGGCCGCCGGTGATTCTTCCCGGCGGGTCGGGCACGAGCCGCAGCAAGGAGAGCGCGGTCACGCTTTTGCCGCAGCCGGACTCGCCGACGAGCCCGAACGCGCGGCCGCCGTCCACCGCGAAGGAGACGCCGTCCACGGCGCGCACCACGCCATCCTCGGTGGCGAATTCCGTCCGCAGGTCCCGGACTTCGAGGAGCGCCACGGGCCTCCGCCCTCCTCAACGCGCCAGCCCGGGAAGGATGTTCCAGGGATCGACTTCGATCACCGTGTCGGCGCCCAGGCTCGTTCCCGCCGCCATCGCCGCTTTAAGCCCCGCGGTTCGCGCCGGGTCGATCCAGAAAACCTGCCACTGGACCGGCTGCTGAGTGCGCTTGGGAAAGTACGTCTTCGGGAAGCACAGATCGTCCCAGTACAAGAAGCGCAGGTACGGAGCGGTCCAGAAGGGGATGTAGAAGGCCTCGTCCTGAATGATGGCATCGAGGTTGTGCATCGCGTCGACGCGCGCCGCCGCGTCCAGGCTGAAGCGATAGACATCGATGAGCTTGTCGGCGTCCTCCCGCCCGAAGCCCCACAGGTTGTTGTTGCCGGACTCCTTGGCGAAATCGCTGTGGAAATACTGGTAAGGCGCGGGATACAGCGTGGCGCTCCGGCTCTGGAGGATCATCTCGTATTTCCGCTCTATGGCGCGATTGAAAGCCGTGGCCGGTTCCAGGAGGTCGAGCTTGATCTCGACTCCGCCTTTGGCGTAGATCTGCTGGATGACGGTCAGGTACGGCTCCACGAGCTTGCTGCCGTAGGTCAAGGTGAAGCTCGCGCGCCGGTTGGCGGCATCGACGAGGATGCCGTCGGGTCCCCGCGCCGCGAAACCCGCCCGCTTCATGTGCTCCTGCGCCTTCTCCGGGCTGAATTCGTAGGGCTTCAAGGCGGGATTCGCGTACCGGGTGCCCTCGAAGGCCGAGACTTTCCGCACGTAGGAGTTGTGCATCAAGCGCGAGTTGAGCTCCTCGAAGGGGAGCAGGTGCTGCATGGCCTTGCGCACATCCTTGTTGGCGAAGAAAGGCGCCGCGAGGTTCATGTGCAAGCCGTAAATGCCGTCGGGAGCCTCCAGGTATTCCTGCTTGCGATGCACCCACCCCTTCGCGACGGCGTCGAACCCCAGCTCGGTCGCCCACATCTTGGCGAAGATCACCGTCATGAAGTCGATCTCGCGCTTCTTGAAGTAGTCGAACACGTTGGCGCTCGGCACGACCTTGAGCACGATCCTATCGACGTTGTACAGGCCGCGGAAGTAGAACTTGTCGCGGCCCCACCAGTCCTTGAGGCGCGTGAAGACGATCCTTTCCCCCGGCACCGCCTCGGTGACGACGTAGGGCCCCGGAACGACCTGCCGGCGGAGGTTCGCCTCCTTGACCCACTGGGGGCCGAGCTTCTCGATGTGGCGCGGCACCGGCCAGAGCACCCCGAAGTCATCCAGCGGCCGCCAGCTTTGCGTGGCGCCCACGACCTTGAGGGTCAGGGGATCGATGGCCTCCACCGCGGCGAAATACGTCTCGGCGTAGTTGTTGTAATACGGATCGAGGATCTCCTTGCTGCGCATCATCTCGTGGCAGAAGACGTAGTCGGCCGCCGTGATCTTCGTCCCGTCGCTGAAACGCGCATCAGGGTCCAGCTTGAAGTACACGGTTTTCCCGTCGGCCGCCACCCACCAGTGCGTCGCCATCCAGGGTATGTGCGCGTCGGTCACGGGGTGGCGCCCGACGAGGGTGAACATCATGCTGTAGGCGCGGTTCCAGGCCGAGAAGCTGTCGTTGGAATTCGGGCCGAGCAGCCTGAAGGTGAGGGGGTAGGCGGAGATGAAGTAGTTGAAGGTGCCGCCCTTGAGGGCGGCGGGGTCTCCGATGCGCGGCTCACCCAGGTTGGTCGTCCAGACGACATCCGCGGGGACGCCGCCGGCGCGGAGCATCGCGGTCGCCAGGACCGTCAGAACCAGGACACGTGAACGCATCATCACCTCCATGCCGCGCCTATTCATACCGCGCGTACCGGACCGGATCGAAGGCCTCCCGGATCGACTCGCCCACGAACGTCACGAGGGTCAGGGTGGCGGCCAGCGCCGCGAAGGGCGCCAAGAGCAGCCAGAGGCACCTCCTGTTTTCCGGCCGCAGCGCCTGGTCGATCATCTCCCCCCAACTCGGCGTCGGCGCGGGCAGCCCGTAGCCCAGGTAATCCAGACTCGCGAGGGCGGTGATCGCCCCCACGACCAAGAAGGGAGTGAAGGTCACGACGGGCGTCAGGCAGTTCGGAAGCAGGTGCGCGAACACGATGCGCCCGTGCGAGGCCCCGATCGCCCGTGCCGCGAGGCAGTAGGCCCGCGTCTTCTCGCGGTACATCTCGGTACGCATGTAGAAGGTGATGCGCATCCACGAGAAGGCCGTCATGATGCCCAACAGCATCCAGAAGCTCGGCGCGAACAGCGCCGCCAGGATAATTACGATGTACAGGAAGGGCAGCGTCGTCCAGACCTCGATCAGGCGTTGGCTCAGGAGATCGAAGCGTCCGCCCAGATAGCCCTGGAGCGACCCGACCGCCACGCCGAAAGCCTGGGCCGCGACGGCCAGGCCGAGGGCGAAGAAAATCGAGATCCGGAAACCGTAGAGAAGCCGCGCCAGGACATCGCGGCCCTGGGCATCGGTGCCGAGCCAGTGCCTCGAGTCCGGCGGCGTCGGCCAGGAAGCATAGTCGAAGTCCGACTCGCAGGGGCCGTAGGGAATCAGGGGCATGAACACTCGGTGGGCCGTGCCGCGCCACGCCGCGCGCAAGGCGCGGTAGTCGGTCTCGGCATCGCCGGACCGGTCGAACTCCGCCAGGGCCGCGGCGGCGGGCGCCGCGGCGGCGGCGGCCTCCTGCCCGAAGGTTTTCTTGGGATAGAACCGGAAAGTCGGAAAATAGTAGGTTCCCCGGTACTTGACCATGATCGCGCGGTGGTTGGCGATGAATTCGGCGGCGAGGGAAAGCCCGATCGCAACCAGGAGGATGACCAGCGAGACATAACCACGCTTCAGGGCGCGGAAGCGCCGCCAGCGCCTGCGTGTGATCGGATCGAGGCCCGGGAGCCGCATGGGTCACCCGAAGCGCACGCGCGGGTCCACCGCCGCGACGCACAGATCCGAAAGGAGACGCCCCAGCAGCATGAGCGCCGATGAGATCACGACAAGCCCCATCACGACGGGATAGTCGCGCTGCGTGACGGCCTCGTAGGACAAGAGGCCGATCCCGGGGATGTTGAACACCCGCTCGATCAGCATCGAGCCGGTGAGGAAGATGAGGAGCACGCTGCCGGCGCTCGTCGCCAGGGGAATCAACGCGTTGCGCAGCGCGTGGACAAAGACGGCGCGGCGCCACGTCAGGCCCTTCGCAAGGGCCGTGCGCACGTAATCGGCGCCCATCTGCTCCAGCAGGCCGTTCTTGACCAACATGGTCAGGACGGCGAAGAGCCCCACGGCGTAGCACGTAAGGGGCAGGATCGCGTGGCGGGCCACGTCGGCGATCTTCCCGGAGAAACTCAGGGCGCCGAAGCCTTCGCTCACGAAGCCGCCGATGGGAAGCCAATCGTGCTCCACGGCGCAGACGGCGATCAGCACCCCCCCCAACGCAAACCCCGGAATCGCGTAGCCCAGGAAGATCAGCGCCGAAGTGGCGCCATCCAGCAGGGTCCGGTGCCGGATCGCCTTGAGAATCCCCAGGGGAATGCAGACCCCGTAGGCGAGGACCGCCGTCGCCAGGCCGTAGAAGATCGAGATGGGCAGGCGCGCGGCGATGAGGTCGATGACGGGCATCGTGTACCGGAAAGAGTCGCCGAGGTCGAGGCGCAGGACCTTCCAGAGGTAGTCGGCGTACCTGGCGAGGATGGGTTTGTCGAAGCCGTAGTACGCCTTCAACGCCTGGATCTGTTCGTCGGTGATTCGCAGCTCGAGGCGGCCCCCGCCCTCGCCGCTTGCCAGCTCCAGCCTGAGCTGATCGATAGGCCCCCCCGGCACGCATTGGCACAAGACGAAGGTGACAAGCGTGATACCGATGAAGGTCGGCGCCATCAGGAGGAGCCGCCGGGCCGCGTAGCGGCGGAACCCGCGGCGGCGCGGGGCGGCGGGCGGCGATCCTTCGGGCGGCGAGGAACGAGCGTCCGTGAGCGAGGTCATCGGTTCCTAGCTTACCGGCGGCCCCCGCGCGCGGCAAGGAGGAAGCCGCCGGCCCTTGCGCGCCGCCGGCCGTCAGGAGATCCCGTGCTTGCGCATCTTGCGCCACAGGGTCGAGGCGTTGATGCCCAACGCGCGCGCCGTCCGCGCCCGGTGTCCGCCGTGCGCGGCCAGGGCGGCGGCGATGCGCTCCTTCTCGTCGCGCGGGGGCGGCTTCAGGGGCGCCGCTCCCGCCGCGTCGAGACACGCCGCGCCGCCGTGCTCGAGAATCGCCGGCGGCAGGCACTGTTCCTGGATCTCGCCGCCCTGGCAGATGATGCCGGCGTATTCCAGCGCGTTCCGGAGCTCGCGCACGTTGCCGGGAAAAGGGTAGAGCAGGAGCCGCCGCATGGCGCCGGAGGAGACCCGCGTCACCTTACGGCCCTTCTCGGCGTTGAGGGCGCGGATGAAGTGCTCGACGAGGAGCGGAATGTCCTCGCGCCGCTCGGCAAGGGGCGGCAGATCGATCTGAACCACGTTGAGCCTGTAGAAAAGGTCGTTCCGGAACAGGCCGCGCATGGCCGCGTCGGCCAGATCGCGGTTGGTGGCCGCGATGATTCTGGCGTCGGTCTTCTGCGTCGCCGTGGCGCCGAGCGGCTCGTACTCCCGCTCCTGGAGCACCCGCAGGAGCTTGATTTGCAGCGCCGGGCTCACGTCGCCGATTTCGTCGAGAAACAGCGTGCCCCCTTGGGCCAAGGCGAAGCGGCCCGGCTTGTCGCGCTTGGCATCGGTGAAGGCGCCCTGCTTGTATCCGAAGAGCTCGGACTCAAGCAGCGTATCGGGGAGCGCCCCGCAGTTGACGGCCACGAAAGGCCCGTCGCGCCGCGGGCCGGCATGGTGGATGGCGCGGGCGAAAAGCTCCTTGCCGGTGCCGCTCGGCCCGGTGATGAGGACCGTGCTCCCGCTCTCGGCGATCTGGGGCAGAATATTCAGGATGCGCCGGATCGCGGGGTTCTTGCTGACGATGTCCCCGACCGCATGCTCGCCGCGGAGTTCCTTGCGCAGAAGTTCCATCGCCGAGACATCGCGGAAGCTCGCCGCTAGGCCGACGATGGACCCATCGCCGGCGTGAATGGGGGTCACGTTGAGGTTGACGGGCACGCGCGCCCCCCTGCGGTCGACGATCACGGTCGGTTTTTCGGCCAGCGGGCGGCCCGACTCCATGACCTGCGCGAGCAGCGCATGGCACTCGCAAGCCTCGCCCTTGAAGAGCTCGACGAAGTTGCTCCCCAAAGCCTCCTCGACCGGGACGCCGGTGAGGCGCTCGGCCGCGCGATTGAAGTACGTGATGGTCCAGTCCCGATCGACGGTACAGACGCCCTCGGAAAGCGAATCCAAAATGAGTCTATAGAGCGATACGTCCACGGGGCCTCCTCCACTCAGCGGGAGCTGGACCGGAAGCTGCAACACTATTGCAACAAATTCTTGCATTGCAATATGACGATTGCAACCTGCAATGAACCCAGCCGCAGGGCTTTTCGATCTATGTTCGGAATTAACAACCACTTACGTTTTACCGAAGTCGCGGCACGGCGCTTGCTCATTCTCCCGACAAGAAACCTAACAAGGAGGTCAAGAATGGCCGGCAAAGTACGCGAACTTACGAGCGCCGACTTCAACGCAACCATCGCGGCGGGCGTCACCCTGGTGGACTTCTGGGCGCCTTGGTGCGGCCCCTGCCGAGCTCAACTCCCGATTCTGGAGACGGTGGCGGCGGCGGTCGGCGAGACGGCCGCTATCGCGAAGGTCAATGTCGACGCTGAGCCGGAGCTTGCCGCGCGCTTCGGCGTTCAGAGCATTCCCACCTTGATCCTCTTCCAAGAGGGGAAAGCCGTGCGGCAGTTCGTGGGCGTCCAGCAGGCGCACACCTTGCGGACGGCGGTCGAGGCTTACGCCGGCGTCGCTCGGTGAAAGGAGGGACGGCGTGCTTCTCAAACTGCTCATCGGCGCCGGAATCGGCGCTCTCATAGGCGGCGCGCTCGGCGGCACGCGAAGCTGCGAAACGGGCGCCTGCCCCTTGACCGCCAACCCCACGCGCGGCGCGGTCGTCGGCGGACTGGTCGGTCTCGCCCTCGCAATGGGCATCCCCGCGCCGTCCTCGGCCGGAGCCTCGCAAACCGCGCCGCGCCCGGCCGCGGCCGCCGTGACGCTCGAGACGCTCACGGCGGACCTAGCCGCGCATCAGGGGAAGGCGCTCGTCGTCTTCTCGGCGCCGTGGTGCCCGGCGTGCCGGCGCTATGAACCCAACCTCGCCGCCGCGGCGGCAATTCTCGGCCCCGCGGCGCGGATCATTACGATCGACTCGGACGAATCGGGCGACGTCGCGTCGCACTACGGCATCACGCACCTGCCGACATCGCTCCTCTTCGAGAAGGGCAAGGAGGTGAACCGTTTCGTGGGCGCGAAGAGCTCGAACGAGCTCGTGGAACTCCTCGGAGGAACCAATGAGCGTTGAACGCGCACTGCGTCTGATCGGCGGCTTCTTCGTGCTTCTGAGCGCCGCCCTCGCCCATTTCGCGAGCCCGTACTGGCTCTTCTTCACGGCCTTCGTGGGCCTGAACCTCTTTCAGTCGGGCTTCACGAACTGGTGCCCCATGATGTGGATTCTCAAGAAAGCGGGGCTGCAATCCGCCGGGAGCGGGAGCTGACGCGCGCCCGGAAGGCGTCACGCCTTCGCCGTCGGATCGTTCAGGCGCCCTATGAAGAGAATCGCGCCGGTCCGCTCGTGGCGGATGAGAAAGATGAAGGGCCGGTCGGCGCGAAAGACCACCGGCTCTTCCCGGTCCGGCGCCATCGCTCTGCCCGCCATGACGACCGCTGTCGCGGCCGCCGCCTCGGTCCCCTTTTCATCGAGCTCGATGCGGGCCTTGTGGATGACGTCGCCGATGAAAAGCTCGTTCGTCTTCGCGATGCCGGCGAAGTCGGCCTCGCGGGGCTTGAAGGCTTTTGTCATCCCGAGGGCCTTCAGGGCTTTGACGACGGGCGGCGTCGAAGTCAGCGTGAAGCGCGGCAGGGCAAGATCCACTGGGCGGTACTGCATGCCGTCGATCCAGAGAGCAAGCGCTTCGGGCGCGAGCTTTTTCTCGAGCGCGGCCGTGCCGCCGGCCTCCGCCGGCAGGAGGATCACCAGCGCCAGGCGGCGGGCCGAGTACGGCAACGCAACCGCCTGGAAGCCATCGCCCGCCAGGTAACGGTACGAGCCGACGCGGTGCATGAACCGCGCCTTGACCGCGCGCCCTCCGGCGGCGTGAAACGGCGCCTCCTTGGTGAGCTCGGGCTCGAACTCATCGGCCCAGGCGCTCTTCATATAGATGGCATTGGCGAGGACCAGCCGCGTCACGGGCGTGAGAACTCCGGCGGGAATCAGGTCGCGGATCTTCCGCGCCGTGCGTTCCTCGACCCAGCCGTTGATCCGCG
>MWEK01000011.1 GCA_002070955.1 Planctomycetes bacterium ADurb.Bin069 | reverse complement strand
TTCCCCGAACGCCATACGGCTCTCCCGTACGGCGTTCCCCTTACTGTCCCGTTCCAAATAATCTGGGAATCCCCGCGTCAAATAATCCGGGACTTAGCAGATACTCGCCGCCGCCCTGAATCTCGATTTCCTGTGTATCCACCCATTCCGGGACGGCAACGGTCGCGTGTCGCGGCTCCTCTTTCTGCTCTCCTGCTACCACTGCGGAATCGAAGCTGGGCGCTACGTCAGCCTCGAACGTCTCATCGAGCAGAACAAGGAGCGATACTACGAGGTCCTGGAACAGAGCTCCCAGCGCTGGCACGGGGGCACCCACGATCCCTGGCCGGCCGTGAACTTTCTGCTCTTCATCCTGACACAAGCGTACGAAGAATTCGAGGAACGCGTCGGACAGCTCAAGTCGCCGCGCGGCGAGAAGACGGAGACAATCCTCGCCGCGGTGAACCGCCAGGTGGGCTCGTTCCGCGTGGCTGACCTGCGGGCCGCGTGTCCCGGCGTCGGACTTGACTTGATCCGGCGAGTTCTCGCTCGGCTCCGAAAGGAGAAGCGGATCAAGGCTCTCGGCACGGGCCGGGGCGCCCGGTGGGAGAAACTGGAAAACTAGGTACTATCTCGGAAACTACGTACTGAACTACGTATCGAGCCAATCCCCGTTCCCGTCGTGCCATCTGAGGACTTGTCTCCGCCGAAACGCCCGCCTCCATTGCACGACGACCGGACGCGCCGGCGCGTAAACCGTAATGTGCCGACTCCGCGACCGATCGAAGCCCGAAACGCCGGCCGAGTGGTCGCCGCACCCCGCGTCGGCGGGCTTCACCATCGCTACAGCCGCGCCGCACTGTGGCGGGTATCCCTAATTGCGGGATTCGGCAGCAGTTACAAATGGTCGGGGTGACTGGATTCGAACCAGCGACCTCGTGGTCCCAAACCACGCGCTCTCAACCAAGCTGAGCTACACCCCGATGGCCGGCACGACGCTATTATGCGCCCGACGCGGGGAAAGGCAAGCGCCCGGCGCGGAGCCGGGAGCGCGGCGCTCGGCGGCGACGCCGGAATCAATAAACGCAGTGCGGCAGATCGCTCGGCGTGCCATCGAGCCCCGGATCCGGGAACGGGAAGGCGGGGTGAAAGGAAGCCGAGAAGAGATACGCTAGGATTCCGATCGCATCGGCGATGTTCACCACGCCGTTGTCGTCCACGTCCGCGCTGTCCATGCACCGCGGCGCCGGGCCGTGCGAGAAGAGGTACTGCAGGGTGAAGATGCAATCGGCGATTTCGACGGCGCCGTTGCTGTTCGCATCGCCGCGCAGGAACATGGGCCCCAGGTACTCCACGTCGGGCCTGATGACGATCACTTGGCCGTTGTGCAGCTCGGGCCGCACGCTCACGCCGCCCAGCACGGTCAGGATGTTCCTGATCACGGGATTGCCCACGTCTTCCTCGAAGCGCAGCTCCGCGCTGGCGCGGTGCGGCACCTTGCTCGGGAAGTCGGCCACCAGGTTGAGGAAGTTCATCCTGCGCCCGGGCGGGACCGACTTCCCGACGACGGGAAACGACGTCTCGAAGATCACACCGATGGTGAACCATCCCTCCTCGGCATTCTGGTTTCCGGCCACGAACTCGGGGCGCAGCGGCCCGACCTCCGTGTACGCGAAGTCGAGGAACGCATCGCCGGGCTTCAGGCACATCACGTTCGGGTTGTACCGCCCCGCCGCCTGGAATCCCTGAAAGGCGAGCACGTTGGTCACCTTCAGCGGGAGCTTGACGTTCTGCCGGCCCGCGTAAACGTACGCATCCGGTATGTAGAAATGGTCCTGCTTGGGGAGCACCGTGACCGCGTTCGTCTTCACGATCTCCGAGACTACGCCCCCGGAACCCGTGACGCGCAGCGTGACCGTGTAAGTGCCCTTGAGGGTGTAGGTGTGGAGCGGCGCGGAATCCAGGCCGGTCTTGCCATCGCCGAAATCCCAGCGGTGCTGCAGAACATGCCCCTGCGACTTGCTGGTGAACTGCACGTCCAGCGGCACCGTGCCCATGAACGGCTCCAGATCGAAATCCGCAATAGGCATGGGCGCGTTGTTCATGTAAGAGAGCGCGCCCGCACGCACGAGCGCCAGGTGCGTATACCCGTAGGCATCCACCGCGATGGCAACGAGCTCCTCGCCGCCGCTCAGGTCGCACACCTTGGAGCGCTGCCGCTGAGCGCCGACGATGCCCTGTTGCATCCAGACTCCGTCCGGCGCGATGAACACCGCGCGGTAAACGTTCCGGTCTCCGACGGCAAGCGCGCCGCAGCCCGGAAACGCGGCGCCCGCCACCAACAGCTCGCGGGTATTCCCGTCGGTCAGGTAGAGCGACAGCCCTCCGGCGCTCTCGGACAAGTACATGACGATCGGCGCGCCGTTCGACGTCACGGCCAGCCGCGGCCGGAGCTCGCGCGCGCCCGAGGTCGTCAAACGCACCTCGTTGGCCGCGAAGCTGCCGCCCTTGCCGTTGCTGTAGTACAGATCTCCGCCCCGAATATAGGCCACGTGCATGCCGCCGCCGTCATCGCCGGCGAAGGACGCCTCGCTTCCGGCCAGGATGCGGCTTGGCGGCGGCGGCACGCGTCCATCGAACAAGAAGATCTCGCCGTCGTCTCCATGCGCGCCGCCGTTCGCCGACCACCCGACGAGAACGCTCCCCGTGGGTGAGACCGCGATGGTCGGCCGATCCACGCCGGGGCCGGCGGTTTCCGACACCGCGACAGGGTTCTTGAAGCGGCCGCCCGTGTTATTCGTCCAGACCACCGCGCTCATGTCGGCGAGGTCTCTCTCCACAAAGGCGACGTACGTCACACCCGTGCCGTCCGTGGCGACCGACGGTTCCTTAGGCACCGCCGCCGGCGCGTCCGAGCTTCCGATGAGCTGCGGCGTCGCGAAGGCATCGAAACCGTTCACGAAGTAGAGCTTCCCGGCCGCGGAGAACACCAAGCAGGCGTTGCCGGCCCCATCGATGGCGATCTCCGCGTCCTTCACCGCGCCCGACCCCGCCCCCACCGTCACCTCCGGATTGAATCCCGCGGACGCCCAGACCGCCCACAGGCCGGCAACGGCAACAAGACTCCTTCGCGAACGCAGCACCGCGCACCTCGAACACAACCTCAGGTCAGTTATGGTACGGCCTTCCCACCGGGACGACGATCTAACGCCTCATTCCAGAGCCATAAAGGCGATTGTAGCACCGTGGGGCGCCTAAGACAATCAGAGGCCTCCAAGCAAAAACGGCGTAAGAACTATCGACTGAAGGGAGCCGCGGCCTGGCGCCCCCCTCCGCCCCCCGGGCCGGCACTCACTTTTCCACGAAAAAGGGGGGATCCTCGGGGGTTCGCCCGCGCCCAGGCCGCCCGCGCCCAGGCCGCCCGCGCCCAGGCCGCCCGCGCCCAGGCCGCTTGCGCCCAGGCCGCTTGCGCCCAGGCCGCCCGCGCCCAGGCCGCCGTCCTCTCGACCGCGTTCGTCACGGGTACCGTTTAGGCGCCGAGCGCGGCAGCGGCAGCAGACGGCTCTCCTCGCCGCGAATCAGCGTCCGGCGCCAGGTCCATGCGCGGCCCTTGCCCCGCGTGTCGGTGCGAATAAAAACCGTGAGGAGCGCCGCGTCGCCGGGTTGCTCCTCCACCGCGACATCGTAGGTGTACTGGGGCACGATTCCGATTCGCTTTTTCAAATCTTCTCCCAACGTCGGCAGCGCGCCGCCGTGAAGCACGATCTCCTCGGCCGTATCCAGGACTTCCAGGGCGAGGTTCGTTGCGGTGAACTCGAGCTCGCTGCGCCGATAGGTCTCCATGGCCGCGCTGAAAAGCGCCACGATGCATGTCGATCCGATGGCGAGGATTCCGAGGGAGATCAGGACCTCCAGCAGCGTGAAGCCGCCTGTGCGCCGCGCCGGCCGCATCATCGCGCAACCTCCCGCCAAGCTTCCCGGCCGCACGGCGGGCGCGCCACCATCCGGAACATGGTGCCGGTGCGCACGGCCGTGCCCGCTTCATGGGACGCCGCCTGCGTGCCCCGCCGCCCCCGCACGACACCGGTAAGGACGTCTCCGCGAAGCCGCCCGTAGGAGATCCACTCCCGCCCCAGCTTCACGAAATGCTCGCCCTCCTCCCGAGGCAGGCTCTCGCCGTTCTCCACCGCAATCGCCGTCGCCCCCGCCTCGATGTTCCCGGCAAGATACGCGGCCTCCGCCGACGTGCCCAGGACGATCCGGGTCTCGATGAGGCGCGGAAAGTCGTCATCGATGGCGTCCTGGAGCGAACCCGCGGCGGTGAAGATGCGCCGCCGCCGCCCCTCCTCCGCCGCGGCTTTCTCCTTGGCCAGGCCCTGCGTCGAATCCCAGAAGTACGACGGGCCGAAGCCCTCCGCCTCCGAACGCCACGCCGTCGTCCGGTCCGACCAGAAGTTGAATTCCAGGTGCATGACGCCTTCGGCCAGGAGCTGCGCCCCGTGGGTCGGCCAGTCGCCCGCCACCTCTCCGTAGCTCTTCTCGGGCGTCACGACGGACCGATACAGCTTCTCGTCCTCGATAAAAACATACGCCGCGCACATGAGATCGCCGGGCGGCTTGAGGAGCCCGCGCCGGAGGCTCGCGAGATCCCCCGCCCCATCGATCACGTCGCGCGCCAGCACCGTAAGTCCCGCGCCGGCAATGCGCGGGTCGGCTCCGGGCGGCGGCACCGTGCGCGTCAGGATCAGGCGCTGCCTCCCGCCCGCGTCCTCATCCGAGAGGAAAATCGCCCGGCCCGGGGCCTTGTCGCCGGCGGCGTACATGCACTCGAAATCCGCCCTTAGAAAGGCGAACACGAGCTCGGCGCGCTCCGCCATGTCGCGCCGCGCCTCCGCGCCGCGCCAGGTCCGCAGACCCATGATCAGGAACGCCGTCGCGCCGAAGCCGAGCACCGTGAACACGCCGAGCGCGACGAGCACTTCGACCAGCGTGAACGCGCGCCTGCGACCCGTCATTGCACGTACTCCTCGCGGTGCAGCACCTCGTTCCGGTCCTGATACTCCAGGACGAGCGATCGCAGGCGCGGGGCGACTTTCCACGTGTCCGAGAAAAGGCCCGGTCCCAGGGGGCCGTACGCCCCCTCCGGCCAGAAGAAAAGCACCCTGAGCTCGATCTCATCCGCCGCGACCTCCAGCGGGAAGCCCCCCGGCGGCACCGGATCGCTCAGAAGCGTGACCCGGCCGGCGGCCGCCTTCTTCGCCGGCGCGCTGTCATTCCGCGCGGCGACATCCTGCCAGGCGGGTTCGCCGTTGAATCGCACCAGGACATGGATCAGCGGCGGCGGTCCGTTCCGCAGGGCGGCGCCATCGGCCCACGCGCCCGGCTCCCAGCTCAGGCGCCGCCAAAAAGCTCCCGGCTTCCTGACCGCGCGGGTGAAATGCTGCCGGTGCGCCGTTATGTGCCCGAGGTCGTAGCGGTCGAAGTACCGGAACGGAAGGTCGATCAGGCTCCCGCGCACGGTGCGCCCGCGCTGAGTTCCGAAGCAACCGGTGAACAGCGGCTCGTGCCCCGCCTCGTCCAGGATCAGATTCCCGTTGGGCAAATAGGCCACGATCCGGTCGGGCGTCTCGGGATGCCCGTCGTCGACGCGCACATACCCGCCGTTGGGCGGCACCTGCCCCAGGCTCCGCCCCGTGATGCGCACCGTCGTCACCGCGCCGTCCATGACCCGCATGTTGGGGACCAGCGACCCGAGGTTCCGCGCCAACTCCCGGGCCTCGCTCAGGGTGTCGCACAAGCCGCCGCGGACGACCGTCAGCGAGACCGAAGGCATCACCTGATCCCGGGGGGGGGGCTCGCGCACGTCGGCGGCCCGCACCAGAACGCGGTGCAGGAACAAGGCGACCGTGCTTCCGAGAACACCGCGCCGAACGCCCGCCAGGCGGCTTCCCGAGGCGCTTTCGAAGCTCCAAATCTCCGGCCCGCCGAATCCGTTGACGACGATATAACCGCCCTGGGACAGACCGGGCGGCACCGTGCCCTCCGCAAGGCTTACCTGCGGCCACGGCTCTCTGAGCTGCGCCGGAGTGAAGAACACCGGCTCCGTGAGCCCTAGCGCGCCCGCGGCCCCGAGGGCGTCGCCGCCGCCCAGCGCGCCGCGCGCGTCGCTCGGGGCGAGCCCGAACATCCCGGCCGCAAACACCTCGCTCGCTGGAACCGCCGCTTCGTTTCCGCGCTTGACGTGCAACATCTCGGCGCCGAGCGCGAAGAGGTTTTCGAAGTCTTCTACCTTGAACTCCGCCGGAAACGCCGTGTACATCCCCGTTCTCCTGAACTCGCAATGGTCCAGGAACGGCAGTCCGAAGATACGTAGGTGCTGCCCCTCCTTGCCCGGGGGCAGCATGTTGCCGCCCGCCCGGACGCCGCGCCCCGCATGCGCCGTATAGTGCGAATACGCCTGCCAGGTTTCATTGTCCGGCGAATACGCCAGCCAGATGGCATTGTCCCCGCACGCGCGCACCTCGTCGACGAGCGCGACCAGGGCGCCGGGAGAGAATCGGCTCGGGCCGATGGTCAGCTCGCCGCGACGCGAGGCTCTGCCCGACCACGGGCCGCTCGCATGAGCGTACGGCTCGGGGAAGCGGCGCAAGACGGGGTTCTCGTAGCGTCGCGCCGCCTCGCTGAGCGCCTCGCTGAAGGTGAACAGGACCCCGTGATCGGTTTCGGCCTTCTTATGGATCCGGTGCCGCTCCATGGTACCGGGATCGTCGCGGGGCGAGAGCACGACGCCGTCCCCCGCCCCCGGCAAGGCGCCGAGGGCCCAGTAGACCGGCCGCAGCTCGGCGCCGCCGCCGTGGTCGGCGATGCCGCCGGCGTCAAAACCCTCGGTCCACGCCGCGGAAGACACGGCGACGGAACCGCAGAAGCCGCGCATCACCTTGTTGTTCCTCAGGCTGCCGGCGCCTCCTTCATGGAGCTCGGTTCCCGGATCGGTGCGAAAGCCGCTGTCCTCCATTTCCGCGGATTCGACTCCGCTTATGAAGTAATTCTTGTAGAGATGGTTGTAGCGGATCCACTCCACATCCCTGAGCTGCGGATACTTGGCGCGCGACGTGCCGGCGTTCGCGACCTGAACGACGCCGGAGTGCGGGTAGTACCCCGCCAGTTCGCGCGTGGCCGGCACCGAGATGCCGTACACGCGCATCTGCCTGAGGAGGAGTCCGTTGTCCTTGACCTCCTTGAAGAACTTCTCGGTGGACATGGGCGTGTTGTGGTCATGGTACACGACCTGGGTGATCTCCCTGAGGCCGGTGAACGCGGGATAGGCCTTGTCGCCGGGCACGGCCTGGAATCCTATTCCGCTGTACTCGACGATGCGGTCGTACTGCGCCGCGTGCTTGATCTTCCCCTCGGCGGCGCGCCTCGGGAAACCCGGCGGCAGTCCGGCGTTGCCTTCGAAGCGGTATCTGATGCGCAGAATCCCGCGCTCGCCGAAGCCGGCGTCTTTCGGATCGACCGGCACCGGCAGGTAATCGGCATCGATGGGGAACCCGGCGCCGCCCTCGGGGTCGGGGAGGGGCGGCTGCGCGGCGGCGCGTCGCGCCGGTCCGCCCGGCGCCTGCCCGGGGGCTCCCTCATAGAACACGAAAGCCATGATAAGCGGGTAGGTGAACGGAACCGGCTCAGGCATCCTCCCGGGGCCCAGCCCGCCCCACTTGGCCGCGAGCCGGTCTTCCACCATGGAATCTTTTCCGACGCGCGGCAGGGGCGGGAAGTTCTCGGGCATGGCCCCGACCACCCGTTTGGACTGTCCGAGCGGCCCGGCGAGGGTGGCGCCGCCCGGCATCAGCTCCGTCGTCGCCGTGGCGATGCGCGTGAGGGCGAACCCGTCGGACTTGGTGAAGCTATCTTCTTCGAGACTCTGGCTCGCGAGGAAAGCCACCCGATCCAGACCGATCAGCGCCGGCAGGATCGGCACCCGGTATCCGACCGGCCGCACGGTCGCATTCTGGTGCGGCAAGATCGGCGTGCCGCGGCAGCCGCGGCCGGTTTCGCCGTCGTCCTTCTCGGTGACGGCGCCGATGCGGAAACCCTGCCCCGAACGGCCGGCGCACATGACGATTTCGTCCCCGACCCAGAAGGGCCCCCGCGGCGGAAAATACGCCGCGGCGGTCTCTTCGCGGATCGCGAATCCGCCGCCGGACCCCGCCGCCAGACCGCCCTGCATGGTGCCGCTCAACGTCGCCTCGCCCACGGGCCGGCCGTCCAGAAGCAGCACTTGGCCGCCGGGTTCCGGACTCGTCACCACGAATCCCACGTGGTACCACGTGTCGCGCGCAAGCAGCTTGGGCAGGCGGTGGCGCACGCCCACGAAGGTATCGTCGGCGGCGCCCCACTCCAGGGGATCGGGCCTGACGCCGCCCATGACGCGCAGGATCAGCTCGTTCGTCCCCGCGTCGTATCCCAGCGTCACCGTGCTTCCCGGCCAATCGAGGGTGCCATCGCTCACCGCTGCGAGGGGGATCTCACCCGATCCCGCCGCTTCCCACAGCGGCGACAAGAAAAAGTCGACGGCGTAGGGCGGGTCGGCGGAGAAGGAGAATGTAAGGCTCCTTCCCCCCTCCAGGAACTCGCCCTCGACGAGGTGGGGAAACGACTCGGCGACCGAGCCGCGATCACGGCGGGGAGAAAGGCTCGGAAGACTCGCCGTCCGCGACGTGAGCAGCGCCGCGCCCGAACTGGGCAGCGCCCGCGCCGCGGCGAGCTCGCCGTAGGTCGCCATGAGGTGGCCGGACCTCCCGGGAAGCGGCAGCGTAAAGAGCGACCGCCCCTCGGGGGCGTCGTCTCCCCGCAACAGGCTCGTTTGCCACGCGAAGGCGGCCTCCGTATCCCACACGTGTTCGAGGATCCGCCCGGGCGCCGCCTTGAACACCTCGAAAGCGCTCAGGCGCGCCAGCTCCCGCAGCGGCCCGCGCCGCGCCACGCCGAACACCGCGAGCCCGTAGGTCTCCTCCGTCTTGAAGGTGAAGCCGCAGGTGCCGACTCTGAGCCGCGTGCTGAGGGGATTGACGCTGTTGATCATTAAGCTCTGAGCCTGGCGCATTTCGATGGTGTTTTCTTGCGCAGCTTGGGCGAAGATCCCCCAGAGCGCCGCGTGGTTCTCCAGGGGCAGCGCGCTCCAGATCGCATCGGCGAGGGCGCGCGCCTGGGCTTCGTTCACCGCCTTCGGCCCCTGCGTGTCGGATTGATCGGACGAATCAGACGTTCCGCGCACACCTTTCAACACCGCGACGATGGTGCTGTAAGCCGCGGTGTTGATGTTCACCGGAGACCTGAGCAAGACCCGGGCGTAGGTGTTTCCCGCGGGCGGCGCGCCCGCGGCGGCGGAGCGCTCGAACACGGTCATGCCGAGGCTTTGCCCGGCATAGGCTCCCTCGACGAAAGGCCGGTCGCCCGTCACGAGATACAGATTCCCTCCGCCGCCCTTCTCCGACGCCCCAAGGCTTGCGTACGCGCCCGCGCCCGCAAGCCCGGCGCCAAGGGGATACACGCCGAACGCGCCGAGCTTGACGCCGCACTTGACGGTCGTCTCGGGCGACCACGTCGCCACGGGCTCGGCATGCACCGTGAGCAGATCGCGCACCCGCTCCAGGTCCGCCGCGGTGAGCGCCTCGAGGCCTTCCTGCTTCGCCAGCGCTTCCATCCGCGCGGCGCTCGGCCCCAGCACTCCGCTCCGCGAACGCGCTTTCTCCCGCACCCGCGCCAGCTCTTTCTTGAGGTCCGCGAGCTCCTTTTCGGCGTCCTCCGGCCGGAGCTGCGCGGCCAGCGCGACGACGGCCCCCAAGCCGAGAGCCTGCTCCGCCTCCTCAAGCAGCGCGGGCGGAAGTCCGGCACTCAGGAGCTTGTTCTCGGCCTCGGCCACCGCGGCCGAATCCGGCTGCCCGCGCTGCTCGCCGATCCGGCTCAGAACGAAGGGCGTGGCCGGGATCGCGCTCGCGTCCAAGTGGTGATGCCACAGCGCCAGCGCGAAGAAGCGCGCCAGCGGCCAGTCGTTGATGCGCCGCAGGCCCGCCAGCGCCGCGAACTCGGCGGGCGGCGCGCCGTAGAGGCGGTGCAGGAAAACCTTCAAAGCCCGGGCGTCGGCCACCATGGCGTCGGCCTTGTGCGCCATCGGCAGGGACAAAAGCTCGCCGCGCACGACGCCCTGCAGCTCGTTGCCCTCCTTGTGGCGGTACGTCACGGCCTCGAAGACGCCGCTGCGATCGTGGTAAATGACCAGCAGGCCGTCGAGCGTGCGCGGATTGCCGTCGCTGGGGAACGCCGAGGCATCCACCAGCGGCAGCACATCGTCGCGATCCTTGACATCCCGGGCCAGGAACCCGCTTCCGAAGATGTTGGCCAGCAGCGCGAAGGAAGCCCGGTTCACATCGACCTTGCCCTGCTCGTCGTCCAACCGGCCTTCGCACAGAATTCGCAGACCGTTGTCGTGCTCCACGCTGAATCTCAGATCGGACGGGGTGATCTCCTCGGCGCTGTCCACGTCCTGGGGAGGCATGGATCCGGTGGAGGCTCCGAAGGACGCGGCCGCTCCGGCCATTTGGCCCAGGGAGCGGGACAGCCTGGAGACCGGCCCTGGAACCGGCCGCTGCGAGGGCGGGTGCTCGCTGTCGAAAGCCTGCTGCTCCTCGGCCTCGTGCGTGGCGCGTACGTGGGCCATGGCGCGGTTGCGCAGGTCGGCGGCGGCGTTCCTGAGCTGCGCGACGGCGCCGGCCCGCTGGCTCTGCTTGCGCCTGAGGAGCATCGAGGCGACGAAGGGCGCGCCCAACATGGAAAGCGCCGCCAGGACTACGAGCACCAGCAGGAGGGCGGCTCCCGCTCTCCGGGCGCGACGGGCGTTACCGAGCACGGGAAGCCTCCCCGGCGGCGGCCGCGCCGCTTCTTTGCGCCGCCTCCGACGCAGCCGGCGTCCCGCCGGACGGCGCCGCTTCTTCCACCGGCCGCAGCCGCTCGGACCACACCCGCCCCGAGAGTTCGACCCACACCCGGGCGCTGCCCCGCGCGGGCGCTTCGATCTCCGACTTGACCACCGTCCGCGCGCCGCCCAGGGCGGCTTCCACCTCCGCCGCCTCCGCGATGGTGATCGCCACCGCCTGGTCGTGATACCGCAGATCGAGCATGCCCGACGGCGCGAAATGGATGCGCCGGCGCGGTCCCACCAGGAGAAACTCGTCGGAGATTCCGTGCTCCGGGCTCTCGATGCGCGCGAAGACCTGCACCTCGTCGACGACGGCGCCGAGGGGCCCAAGCTTCAGGCCCGCGACAAAGGGATCGCTGCCCGGATCGTGGACCGCGAGCCGCTCGGGGCCGTCGAGCCTGACATCGATGCCGTCGATCTGCAGCGCGAACTCCTCGTCCGGCGGGCCGCGTTGCCACGCGATCAGGACATCGTGCCATCGCCCCGGCGCCACCGCGCGGCCCCGCGTCGTCCCGGTCCACGGACCGAGGCGGACCGTGAGGGCGAGATCCGGCGTCACCTGCACCGCCAGCCATTCGCCCGCGGCGCAAAGCGTCCACGCGGCGCCCCGCGGGGGCGCGCCCAGCAGGCACAGCCACGCGCGCACCGCGGCGCCGTTCGCGCCGACGAGCGCGCTCGCGTTCTCGAAGAGAATGTCGCCGCCCGAGAGGTTCGCGCCGTTGCCCAGGCGCCCCGACTCCACCGTCGCGCCGCGCCGTGTCGCGCCGCCCTCCTCGCCATCGAAATCAAGCAGCGCCACGGGAACGAAGCTGCTGGACACGAGCGTGCCGCCGTCGGGATTCACGTCGACGACGCTCCCGACCGAGCCGCTCACGGCAAAGTTCCGCGCCTCCCTGAGCCTGAGCGCCACTTCGGCGAGGCACGACTCCGCGGCCGAGCGCCGCTTCCACGCCTGCAGGCCGGCGAACGACAGTCCGAGGAGCGACGTCACGATCGCCAGCACCATTAGGAGCTCGATCAGGGTCACGCCGCCTCCATGCCGCACGCCCGCGCCTCGCATTTCAGGCCTCGTCACCGCCAGGAACAGATGTCGTCCCCGCCGCCGTTTTCGTTGATGCCGTCGGGGCCGCAGGACCAGATCACGAAACGCGCCGGCGCGGGCCAGAGCCCGCTGGCCGCGTCCCTGATCACGCAGGCCTCGAACTCGCCCCCGTCATGGGTCGAGTAGCGCGCCTTCGTGCCGTACGCCTTGGAAGGGAAGTACACGTACGGCGTCCCCCACAGATCGACGTACTCCCTGAGCTGCGTGTCGCCGAAAACCACCGCCAGGGACTCCTTGAGCACCCGCTCCGGGCCCTCGTCGCCGTCGAGGTTCGTGAGCCGCTCGGCGTCGAAATCGAAATACGGACCCTCGCCCCGTCCCGCGGCCAGACACGCAACCAGGCTCTCGATGCCCTCGTTGAGCCCGTTGCCGCCGCCGATGCCGAGTTCCTGGAGCGTCGCGGGCGGCCAGTCCGCGCGGGCATCCTGGTCGGCGAAGTTCTCCACGCCGAGGGCCATGCGCGTCAACTCGTGGCGCACAAGGTCCTTGTCGGCCTTCTGCCTTGCCAGCCACACGACCGGCGTGACAAAGGCCGCCAGGACCGAGATTATGAAGAGCACGACCAGAACCTCGACGAGGGTCATGCCGGCCGCGCTCCGCGCGCGGGAATCATCCACTGCGTTTCCCTTTCCGCACCTCCTCGTCGGAGAGCCGCCACAGCTTCACCGCGTCGAGTTCCAGCTCGACCTCCGCGCCTTGCCGGCCGCCCCGGGCGAACACGCCAAGCTTGACGTTCGCGTTCTTCGCGAAGATCGCCGTCTGGGGAAACTCGGCGCGCCGGCCATCCACCTCGATCACGGGGCGGCCCTTGGCGGGAAACTCGATCGTCACGCGGTGCCATGCGCCGCGCTGCCACGCCAGGGGCAGCGCCTCGCTCCGGTCGCCCCGCGCGCCCGGCACCACGTACGCCCAGGCGCCTCCCGGCTGGGCCTCGATGCGCGCCGCTTTCGCGCCCTCGGCGATCTGCACCCCGAAAGCCATGTCGTCGCGCTGCGCCCGCAGGCGGAAGGACGCCCTGAAAAGGCGGCCGTACTCGGTGTACACGAAGAGAAAAGTAGTTGCGTCCTCCGCGCCTTCCTGCGTGCCCGCGAAGCGCACGCGATTGCCGGCGAGGGCGATTCTGATCCCGTACTTCTCATCCTCGTGCCAGGAGTTCAGGACTTCGGTGGCATCGGGGCGCTCGAACGTGTCCTCCCAGCTCTGCAGCCTGGTCGCCTCCCAGGCGGCGCGCTGGAGATGCGCTGCGTAGGATCGGCACGCCGCGGGCAGCGATGCGTCGGCGGACAGCGCGGCCGCCGCCCGCGACGCGGCGGCGAGGTTGCCCTCGCGGTAGGCCAGATACGCCTCGACCAGCGCCGCCTCGCCCGGCGGAACCCGCAGGCCCCGCGCCTCCTCCAGGTATCTCCGCCCCTCGTAAAGATCGTTGCGGAACGCGGCCACGGCGGCGAGCGCCAGCGACACCCGGCCCTCGCCGGGCAGCGCGGCGCGGGCGCAGAGCAACCTCGCGACGGCCGCGTCCAGCGCACCCAGCCGCGCCTGCGCCTTCGCCAGCAGCGGCCACGCCAGCGCCCGCGCCGCCGGCGGCATGCCGGCGCCGTCCAGCAGCTCGGAGGCCGCCGCGGCGGCGCCCTCCGCATCGCCGCGCCGGTACTTCTCCTCCGCGGCGAGGAGCCGCGCCGCCGGCAACGCCCCATGGGCGCTAATGAACGTATCGAGCGCCTCGCGCGCCCCCAACACGTAGGACAGCAGCGCGCCGTCCGCGCCCTGAGGAGCGACGATCTTCGCGAGTTCCTCCGCGGTCTTGGTCTTGCCCTCCAACGCCAGCACAACGGCCAGCGCCCGGGCGGCATCCGGCGACTTCGTCAGCTCGACCGCCTCCAGAAGCAGCGTCTGAGTCCGCGCCGCATCCCCGCGGGACCAGGCAAGGGAAGCCTCGGCCAGCTTGCGGCCGCCGCCGTCCGGCAGGCTCGCGATCAGCTCCTGGGCGTCGGACAGATCCTTCTCCGTGCCCCGCAGGAGCAGCTTCGCCGCAACGGTTTCCGGCGTGGCGACCTCGGCGCCGCCGAGGGCGAGGAGATCGTCGAGCTTCTCCCACGCCAGGTACAGGCTGGAGAGAGCGGAGGTGGCCGCGGCGGCCTCCTCGGCGTTTCCCTTGGCGCGCACCTCGGCCAGGAGCTTGACGGCCTCGTCCGTGACGACGTTCCACGCATCCTTGTTCTGGTCGAGGAGCACGCGGGCGGCGCGCAGCCACGCTCCCGCCAGGAACTCGCCGTGCTCCCGGGCGCGCATCGCGAGCTCGACCTCGCGGTCGGCCTCCTCGGGCGTCAGCGCCGCGACCGCTTTCCTGGCGTTGAGGCTCGCCAGCAGCGGATACACCGCCCGCATGGCGGGCGCCAGGCGGAGGACGCGGTGCGCGAGGGCGGCCGCCTCGTCGTACAGGCCGGCCTGGTCCGTGGCGCACCACACGGCGAGTTCGAAGAGCTGCGCCGCATCCATGTGATCGCGCTGCTTGACCTGATTGCGATAGATCTGAGCCGGCGTGCGGCGCGGCACGATTTCCTTGACGGTGCTCCGGGAGATTCCCACCAAGTCCCGCACGGTTCCGTCGGCGCGCAAGAGGGCCAACTTCACCTCGTTCGGGTCGCCGTCCTCCTTGATGAGCCCCGTGAGCACTTGGCCGTTCTTCAGACGCACCTCATCGTAGAGGCGGATCTCCTCGTCGACGCCGGCGCCTAGAAACCACAGACTGCAGCATAGAACGGCCGTCATTGCGCTGTCCCCCCCCGGGCCTCGGCGCTCTCGGACGACTCCGCCGCCGCCCGGCCCGGCGCCCCCGCGTCGTCCGCCTTGACGCCTTGCGGAAACACCCGCCTGACGCGCATGAGGAGTTCCCGGTCAGGCTTGTCTTCGCGCGCGGCCGGCGGCGGGCCGATCCGCGGCAGCCCATCCTGCCTGAGGAGGAGCGGCGTGGGCTGCAGGCCGAGGAAGTCCCCCAGCGGCGGCATGTCCACATCCTCGGGCTGCGGGTCGCGCCACTGCGACGGCGCGGAGAACGGATCGCGCTCGCACCGCCGGTCGATCTTGGCGAAAGTCTCCTTCTCGTCGGCCGGCAGCGCAATCGTCCGCCGCGACACGAAGCTGATCTCGGCGCCTCCGCCGCCGGACAAGCCGGCGAAGATCTTCACCGCCCGGAAGATGCCCAAGAGCAGCAGCACCCCCGCGGCGGCCGCCACGATCTGATAGCGATTCAGGCTCGGCAACGATCACCTCCTCAGCCGCGCCGGCGCGGGCTCGCCCTTCGCTTCCGCGGCGCGCGATTTGACCAGTCGCAGCCCGTGTCCCGTCACGGTGCCCGTGAGCTCGCCTCCCGTCCCGCCGGGTTTGGACCTGAGGGCGTTCACCGTGACGGCGACGAACTTTTGGGCCTGGTTGACCTCGTCGAACAGGGCGACGAAATCGCCGTACCCCCCGGACACGTCGGCGCGGATGCCGTAATGCATCAACTTCCACTGCGGCTCGCCGGGGATCTCCGCGGCCACCGGCGGCTCGCACACCACCGCCTTGATCTCGGCGAACCGCGCCGCGATCAACGCCTCCATGAGGCGCCGGAAGCTCTCCAGCGACGCCCATCGTTCCGCGAAATCCTCGGCCCCGTCGGTCGCGCGCTCGTGGAAATCGACGCTCGCCAGATTGGTCTTGACGTCGACGGCCTCCTCGGTGGCCCGGCGGTCGAGGCCTTCGCAGACGCGGGCCTTGGCCTTCAAGAAGCTCGTCAGCAGGCTCGTGTCGCCGGCGGGCGCCTCGGGGACGCCCACGCACAGCTCGACGGCGCGCGTGTCCAGGGATCGGCGCAGATTCTCGACGCCGCCTTGCCCCGGCGCATCCTTGCCCGCCGCGCCGCGCTGGTAGTCGGCGATCCGCTTGGTGAGCCGCTTCAGTTCATCGCGCTCCTTGGAACCCTCGGAGCCGAAGCGCATCACGACGTACGCCAGCACGAGGAAGATTCCGGCGCCGCTCAAAACCTGCGTCAGGAATTCGCGGTGCTTCTCCCACAGTTCAAGCATCGGCGCCTCCCTCGGGCCGCTCGGAGGCGGCCATCGACACCCTGATGACGAAGCGGTAGGCGTTCTTCTGCGTCTCGGGGCTCGCCTGCATGAGTTGGACCGAACCCACGTACGGCTGCCCTCGCAGGGCGCGCTCCAAATCCTCGATCTCCTTGGTCGCCTCGTTGTTGGCGTTGTCCGCCAGCCCCTCGATCTCGAGGGCCGCCGGCGCTTTCCGGTCCTTGGCCCGCAGCTCGCGGATTTCGACGAACTGGATCGGCGACGCGAGGCGCCGTCCGAGGAAGCTGAGCAGCCGGCCCGTGAAGCCGTGGCGCCCGGCCTCTTGCCCGAGGGCGCCGATGCGCCGCTGAAGGGAGCGCTGCTCCTTGCGCGTCTCCTCCGCATCCGCCGACGCCTTCGTAAGGGCGTCCGCCTGGGCCCGCAGCGACGCCAGACGCGAGGAGCGTACGGTCGCCTGGGCGAAGCCCGCCGCAAGCTGCAGCACCAGGAACCCGACGAGAAGCCCGGCGGCGCCGTACAGGAACGCCTTCTCGTTCCAGAAACGGCGGCGCTCCTTCTCCCGGGCGGGGAGCACCTCGAGCACATCCTCCGACGCGAAGCCCGCCGCGGCAAACCCCATGGCCGGGAGGAACCCTTCCGGTCCGCCGGGAAGCTCGCCGCTCTGCGCGGCCACCGCGTCGTTCACGCCCGCGCGCAGGACCTCGACGCCGAGAGCGCGGGCCAGATGGCGGTCCAGGGCGCGCAGTTGCGCTCCGCCGCCCGACAGGAACACGCGGTTCAGGGCCGGTTTGCCCAGCTTGACTTGGCTCTCCGCCCATCGCATCGTTCCGCGCACCAGGTTGGCGAGCTGCTCGGCGGGGCGCGCGAAGATCTCCGAGAAGTCCACCTTGGAGCCATCCCGGTCCAGCCCCGTCGATGCGCGCTTGACCCGCTCGAGCTCCTGCGGCGTCGCCCGCACCCGCTCCGCCAGGGCATCGTTGAACTGCTGGCCGCCGAACACCGCCTGGCGCGCGTAAAACAGCTCGCCTTCCAGCAGCATCACGATGTGCGTATTCTTCTCGCCGATCTCGATCAGCGCGTCGAGGCCGTCGCCCGGGGCGGGCTCGACGAAGGAGCGCCAGGCTCGGAGGAGCCCCTCCACGGGAGGCAGCACCGACGCGATGCCGAACCCCGCGCCGCGCAGCGCATCCAGCAGCGTCTGGATTTCCTTCTCCTTGCCGAGAACGAGGAGCAGCGGGCGCTCGGCGCCTTCCCCGCCGATCACGTGCTTGCGCCAGCCCGCGCAGAGCTTCTCGCCCATGCGCTCGGCAAGCTCGTCGACCTCGTACTGAATGAGAAGACTGAGCCGCCACGCAGGGGCGGGCGGCGCGGTGGAGTAGCGCAGGATGCTCGCCTGCGGCGGCAGCCCGACCACGACGCGCGCGACGGGAATCCCCGCCGCCTCCAGGCGCGCGCGCAACTCGAGCGCGAAGGCCTGCTGATCGTCTTTGGGAAGCTCGTCGCGCGGGATCTTCAGGAGCCGCGTGACGACGAGCCGCTTCCCGGCGCGCGCGACCTGCGCCACCCGCACCATACCGGCTCCGATATCCAGTCCGACGCGGCTGTTGCCGGCAAACAACGTTCTCACTCTCCGGCCTCCTTGGCGGGCGCCGCCGGCACCGGCGGCAGTTCCGCCCTGCTGCTCAGATGCCGCAGGCATTCATCGAGCTGATCCGTCACGGCGCGGCGCACCTCCCCCGGCAGACCCATTCCGCCGCCGGACGTCTCGAGCAGCGCGCGGAGCGTCACGACCGCGGAGGCGAAGCTGCGCCTCGCGATCAACGCCTTCGCCCGGACCAACGCGTCATCCCGGCGGATCTCCTCGCGCTGCGCGGTTGTGCCCCGCGCCTGCGCCGACAGCTTCGACGCCGCCGCCCCCACCGCGGACGTCACCTCCGCGAACCCCTCGTAGCGCCGCGCGGCCTCATCGAGCACTTCGCGGAGGGCGCGGGCCACGACCGGATCCTCCCGCGCGGCGAGCTGCGCCGACAGCGCCTCGGCCTGGGCGAGAAGGCGCGCGCCCTCGCGGCGCAGCTCCTTCTGCGCGGCCGCGACCCGCGCGGCCGCGCCCGGCGTGGAGCCGGCCAGCGCCGCCGCCTCCTGGAGGCGGACGATGGCGCGGCCTTCCTTCCCTTGGCGGGCGAGCTTGCGGGCCTCGGCGATGGATTCGTCCACCTCGCGTTCCTCGTAGGCCGACTCGAAGGACCAGCTCAAGGCCAGTTCGTACATTTCCTGCGCGAGTTTGAGTTCGAGTTCCTTCTCCACGTGGAAGGCCAGTTCGCTGCCCTGCGCGAGCAGCGTTCCGACCCCCGGAAACGCCACGCAAAGCCGGTGCCTGCGCGCGGCCGAACCTTGGAACGTCAGGTTGCCGATCGCAATCTCTCCGGCGCTCACTCCCGAGAGCTCGCTCAACGCGGCCGCCCGCCTCCCCCCGGGCCCGTGGACGGTGAAGCGCTTGCCGCCGTCCAGCGGATCCTCGGGCAGCTTGAAGACGATCGCCACGCGCGCCTTCTCCAAGCCCGCGTTCCTGGGAAAGCGCCACGTGATCGTGCCGCCCTCCTCCGTGAGCGTGCTCCGGGTCTGCACGGTGACCCACGCGCCGGTTTCCGGAACGAACACGCTGCGGGCTATCCCCGCGGACGACGCGCCTTCGCCCTCCCCACGCAGGCTCCCGAACCCGAGCCGTTGGCCGGGGAGTTCCTTGAAGCCGCGCACTCCGCCGCCGAAGTGCAGCCGCACGGCGCCGAGCACCCGCTCCTTGCCGAGGTGCAAATCGAACGTCCCCGTGCGGTCCATGCGCAGGGCGAACTCGCCGGCGGCGGCGGACAAGCCCGCCTCCTCGGGGGCATCGTTCTTGGTCAACTCGATCCGGTCGAACGTCGCCGTGCCGCCGAACCCTATGAGCAGCACGCGCGCCTGCTCGCAGCGCGGCGGACACGTGAACGTATCGGCGGCCACCAGGCGCTCGCCGCTCTCGCATAAGTCGCCGTAGGAGACCTCAACGACGACCTCGCCTTCCAGCCACGCCACCCCCAAGCCGCTCGCGCCTCCGCCCTCGTGGGTGCACACGCCCTGGAGCGTGTACGCGGACGACGGCACCACCGCGCACGCCTCGGCGCATTCCACGATGGCGGCCGCGCCGGGGCGCTCCTCCTCCGCGCACACCCTGGCGGCGAAGCGGCCGGGCGGCAACCCTCCCGGCACCCGCGCCAAGACGGTTCCTGGGAGCGCGTTCCAGCCGAGCGGCGCTTTGGAGCCTTCCTCGAAGGAGAAGTGCGGGCCCACCAGGTTCCCCGGCGCCGGGGCCTCGACCCCGCCGCCGACGAAGAGGTGCTGGGCGACGCCGTAGCCCCCGAAGAACACGGCCGCAAGCGCGGCGAGCGTCACCGCGGTCAGAACCGCGCGGTGTTCCGCGGGCGCCGCCGGCTCCGGCGCCGGCGCGGACTTACGCGGAGGCGGCGGCGGCTCGGGCAGCCCGGGCAGCAGGAAGCGCAGCCTGACCCCTCCGAAGCCGACGATGGCGCCGTGCGCCAGCGGCGCCCGCGCGATGCGCTCCTCGCCGATCGTCGTGCCGTTCGTGCTCTTCAGGTCCTCGATCCACCAGGTCGTCCCCTCCCGGAAGATGAGCGCGTGACGTGAGGACACCCGCGCATCGGCGAGCACGATCTCGTTGTCGGACGACCGGCCGACCGTCGCGCGCTCCCGCGCGAGCGGGAGCGCCTCGCCGCCCGCGCCGTCCTCCAGGCGCACCAAGAACGGCGGCATCTCGGCCGCACCCTTGGCCGCACCCTTGGCCGCGCCCTTGGCCGGCTCCGCGCCCTTGGCCGGCTCCGCGCCCTTGGCCGGCTCCGCGCCCGCCGCCGCGTCGTCCGGGAACGGCTCGTCGAACTTGATGACCGTGTCGCCGATCTCGATGGTGTCGCCCCGCACCAGCGCCGCGCGCGTCACGGCTTCGCCGTTGAGCTGGGTTCCGTTGCTGCTGGCGAGATCCTCCAGAAAGTAGGCATCGCCCTCACGCACGATGCGCGCGTGGCGGCGGCTCAAACGCACGTCGACGAGCGCGACCTCGTTCTCCTTCGCGCGGCCGATGGTCGTCGTCTCGCCGAGTTCGCACTCGCCGGGCGCGACCGGCGGGCGGCCGCGCCAGTAGATCTTCGCCATGCCGTTCTCCTCCTGCGCCCCGCGCCTCAGCGCGAACGGCGGATGCGGTACTTCTCGATCTTGCTGTCGAGGGTCGGGCGCGAGATCCCCAGCAGCGTCGCCGTGGTGGTCTTCTTCCAGCCCTGCTCCTGGAGCGTGGCGCTGATCACTTCCTCCTCGATCTCCTCGATGGCGAGCTTCACGATGTCCTTGAGCGGCCGGCCGGCGCAGCGCGCCGGCGACGCCCGCGCCTTCCTGATGTTCTCGCCGACCAGGTCGGCGGCGATCTCCTGGGCGCCGAGCGCCGCCAGGCGCTCCAGCTCGTTGTGCAGCTCCCGGACGTTGCCCGGCCACTCGTAGGACTGCAGCAGCCGCAGCGTCTCGGGCGCGAGCGTCTTGACGGGCTGCCCGGTGCGCGCGGCGATCCTCCCGAGGAAGTGGGCGATGAGCAAGGGGATATCCTCTGGCCGCTCCCTGAGGGGCGGCAGCACGATCGTGATGACGTTCAGGCGGTAGTACAGGTCCTCGCGGAATCTCCCGGTGCGCACCAGCTCGCGGATATTCCGGTTCGTCGCCGAGATGATGCGCACATCGACCTTGATCGGCTTGCCGCCCCCCACGCGCCTGAACTCGCCGTTCTGGAGCACGCGCAGGAACTTGCTTTGGAGCGCAAGCGGCATGTCGCCGATCTCGTCCAGGAACATCGTGCCGCCGTGGGCGAGCTCGAAGAGCCCGGGCTTGGCGCGAGTCGCGCCGGTGAACGCGCCGCGCTCGTGGCCGAAGAACTCGCTCTCCAGCAGGTTCGCCGGGATCGCCGCGCAATTCTCCGAGACGAAGCGCGCCCGCGCCCGCGCGCCGGCGAAATGCACCGCGCGCGCGATCAGCTCCTTGCCGGTGCCGCTCTCCCCCTCGACAAGCACCGGCACGCCGGATTCGGCCACCTTGTCCACCATCTCGAGCACCTTATACATGCGGGGGCTCGCCGTCACGATCTCGTCGTACGGGTGCGCGAAAACCGGCCGCGCCGAGCCGGTCGCCACGCGGATGGCCTCGTCCAGCGTCTCGGCCTTGCACATGATCTGCGCCTTGAGGGAGCTGGTCACCTTCTCCAGCTTCGTTCTGGCTTCCTCCAGCTCCCGCTCGCGGCGTTTGTTCTCCTCGAAGAGCCGCGCGTTGAGGATGGCGACGGCGCCCTGCGCCGCGAGAAGCTCGCAGAGGCGCAGGTGGTGCTCGCCCAACTCGCCTTCCTCGTAGTGGTTGTCGGCGTACACCATGCCGATGGTCTCCTCGCCCACCAGAAGCGGCAGGCAGAGAAACGAGCGCGGGGCCAGATCGGTCAGCTCGTCGAGCCCCAGGAAGCGCTCATCGCGGCGGGCATCGGTGCAGATCAACGCGTGCCCGGTCTCGATGAGGAACGGCACGAACAAGCGGGCGGCCAGTTGGGCCTCGCGGCCGGCGTGCCCGCTCTCCAGCTTCCGGAAGGCGCGCAGCGTGAAGACGCCCGTCGCGTCATCCTTGAGGAGCGCCACGGCGTGCTCGCACGCCGTGATGTCCAGGATGCATTCGAGGATGCTCTCCAGCACGCTCTTCAAGACGCGCTTGGTGTTGAGCTGCTTGACGATTTCCAGGATCCGCAGAAAAAGCTCGCGCTCCCGCTTCAGGGCCTCGATCTGTCCCTCCTGGGATAGGCCGGCGAGCGGGTCGAGGAAGTAGGCCGTATCCAGGCGCAACGTGGGCAGCCCGCTCGGGACGCTCGCCTCATGGAAGAAGAGGCGCGTCCGGCCGATCTCGATGAGATCGCCCGGCGCCAGTTCTTTCCGCATGACGATGATCCCGTTGACGAGGGTCCCGTTGCGGCTCTCCAGGTCGACAAGCTCCCACTTCGTCCCCTGCCTGACGATCTGGCAGTGGCGGCGCGAGCAACTCAGGTCGCTCAGTTCGATGTCGCTCTCGGCCGAGCGCCCAATGGTGGTCACGTCCTTCGAAACCTGGACGCAACGCTCGCCTTCCCCATCCTTCACGATGAGCTGCGGAAGCTTGTGCTCGTCAACAATCATGTCCGAGCCTCCGGAATGCGCCACGGTGTCGTCAACCGCGATTCACAGGCGGCGCAGCGACCGCCTGCACTTTGACGCGAGCATGTAACGTGTTGTCACACCAGCAGTTGAGATATACTTGTAAATCTATTTTAACATCGCCCTCCAGCGCTGTCAAGCTTGCGGCACGTGCGCGCACGGGGCGGGTTGGCGCCAGGCGCGCAGCCGTGCGGGCCTGGAGGGTTGCTCCTTTTTACGGTACGTTGAAGACCATGGCACACCGCAGGCTCCGGCGCTCCGCGCGCGACGCGGCCGCGCAGCTCGCGCTCGAGATCTACGAGCGCATCGAGAAGCTCCATGCCGAGCTTCTCAGACGCCGAACCAAAGACGCCGTTCCCGCGGAGATCGATCTGCGCCTCCGGGCGAGCGTCCATTCCGCCGAACGCCGGCAGGCCGCGGCGGCGTTCGCCGCCCAACTCACCGAGCAGATGGAGGAGGAGATCGCGCAGCGCCTCGCGGCTCTCAGCCCGCTCGTCCCGGGCCATGTCTACTGCTTCTGGTGCGAGTCGGCGCGCTGCGAGCACGCGGCGCCTCCGCACTCGCGGGCGGTCTTCGCCGGTTACGAGCCGAACGGGCTGCCCCGCTGGGATGAATTCGCGTCGTTCTGCCTGGCGGCCAAGGCGCCGCGCGTCCACCAGCTTCACGAGGAGCCGCCGCGTCCCTTCACGCTCTTCATGCACGGCAACCTCCTCACCAAGAAGCAGCTCGCCGAGTTCGGGGCGGCCTCCACGACGTTTAGAATCCTCTGCCAAGCGGTCGTCGGCTACTTCCTCCTCGGGGGCAACGACAGCGCTCGGAAGACGGCCGTCACCATTCAAGCCGTCGAAACGTGCGCGGGACGGCGCGCGCCCGTCCTGGCGCTCAACATCGTGGGCAGAACGCCGTCGGGCGGGCACCTCGTCGACGAGGTCGCCCGCATGCCCGACCGGCGCATGGCGGAGCTTTTCCAGAAGGCGCGCAGCCGCATCAAGGATCTGGGGCTCAGGCGGACCCGCCCGGAGCGCGAACGCGAGTTGGCAAGCTGTATCCGCCATGTCGCGGCGGGCCTCGAGAAGATCCACCGCCAGGAATCGCGCCGCACGAAACACGCCCGGCTCCGGCACCTGGATCCATCGCGCCCGGCCGCGAACGCCTTGAGCGACACGGCACGCGCCGGCAAGGGGGATTTTTTCAACGACCGCCGGCGCACGACCTGCATCGTGCTCGGCCCGCGGGGCCGCACCCACGTCTTCAACGCGGACGGCAAGCACGTGACCAGCATGGTGGCGGGCGGCGAGGACATCGAACGCCGCCTGCACACAACCCAGTGGGTTCCCATGCCGGACGAGCAGCGCGAGGCGCTCAAGGCGCGGATCCTCGGAGCAAAGGAGGACTGAGGCGCGCGGCCTACTCCGCCCCGCACGCTTTCAGCAGGCGTTCGATCAACGCCGGCGGCGGCTTCTCGTCCGCGACGCAGTTGAGCGCGAAGACGCGGCCCCCGCCCGGGTCCTCCCAAACGCAGAAGCAACCCTCCTGCCAGAGGCCGTCCTCCTGGAAGCGGTAGTACGCCGCCTTGACGGGCAGAGTCCGATCCGCCAGGAAACTCGCCTTCTCCGCCACGGCGAACTCTTGCTTGTCCTGTTTCAAGGTCGTGAGGAGCGAGTTCAGGTCCGTGAAGGCCGACGGCTGCTGCTCGCCGGGACTGCGCTCGAAGCGCAGCACCCAGAACGCGGCCGGCGGCGTCGCCCGCACGTAACGGAACATCGCCGGCATGGCTTTCTTGAGCCTGACCTGGCAGGCGCAGAACCCCTCGATCTCGCGGGGCAGCCCCGCCCCGGCGACGGCGCTTCGAAGCAGCGCCTCGTTCGTGCTGATGCACCCCACGGCCGCGCCGAGGACGGCCCCGCCCAATACCCGCGCGTAGCGCATTTCACTCTCCCTTCCCCGCCTCGCGGCGCCGTTCGATCCGCAGCGCGCGGCCCGTCGCCTCCGCTTCCCTGATCGCCCGGTGCATGAGCCAGGACTCCTGCACGCCTTCGAAGAGGTCCCGCAGGCTCACATACGCCTCGGGGTCGTTCACGAGGAGCCCCATGGTGCCCTCGCCGTCATCGATCTTCCTAAGAACCGAAGCGAGGCGCTCGGTCGCGTCCTTGAGACTTCGGGCGGTCTCGCTCAAATTCTGCGCCAGCGCCTCGTCCCCCACCAGCATGCCCGCCACGCCGCGGCCCGATCGCACCTCCTTGGCCAGCGCGCCGACCTCCGCCAGCTCGCCGCGCAGCCGCGCCGATGTCTCCCGCAGGTCCCCCGCCGTCAAGGCGACCTCCTTCTCGACGCGGGTGACCGAATCGTCCAGGCTCGTGCGGAAGGCGCCGATCTCGGTCTTCAGCGTCGAATTCAGCGTCGCCAGCTCCTCGGACAACTCTTCGACGATGCGGTCGATGCGGGCGAACAAGTCCCGGTACAGCTCGTCGCTCAGGAGGATCTTGCCCAGCGTCCCCTCTTTCTTCTCCACTTCCGAGACCAGGCGGCGCAGCTCCTTGAGGAGCAGCGCGGCCTCGACCGCCGTCGTCTCGACGGTCTCGCCCGCGGTGGTCACGACATCGGTGATGTCGCTGGCCTCCTCCGATGGGATCATGCCGCCGATGGGGACCGCGGCGCTCGCTGCCGTCCCGGCCTTGATCGTGACGTATTTCTCGCCGAGGAGCCCGCGCGTCTTCACGCGGCAGACGGCATCCTCCCGGATCCGTTCCAGGAACTGCCGCCCGATGGCGAGGGTGACCACGATCTCCTTCTTGAGCGCGGCGCGCTTCTCCGCATCGGTGAAGCCCACGTTCTGGACCGTCCCGACCTCGACGCCCCCGATCCAGACGGGCGCGCCGTTGCGCAGGCCCCCGGTTTCGGCGAAGTAGGCCGTGAAGGGCACCAAGTCCCCCACCACCGTCGGCCGCAGCGCCACCAAGTACAGTCCCGTCGTCAGGACGAAGAGGCCCGCGAACATCACGAAGCCCACCCGCGGGGCGGGCGACAGTCCCAAGGAACCGTTCATTCCAGACCTCCCCCCACGCCCAGGAACGCCCGCAATTCCTCGGCTTCGTACTTCTCGATATCCTCCAGCGGGCCGTCCACCAGGATGCCGCCGCCGGACAGGAACGCGAACCGGCCGCCCACGATGCGCGCGCACTCCATGTCGTGCGTCACGACGCACGTCGTCGGGCGGAACTTTTCGTGCAAATTCCTGATAAGCAGGCTGATGCGCTTGGCGTTGGCGGGATCCAGGCCCGTGGTCGGTTCATCGTACAGGATTATATCGGGGTTCATGGCGATGGTGCGAGCGAGCGCCACGCGCTTGCGCATGCCTCCCGAGAGCTCCGACGGCGCCCGATCCCCGATACCCTCCAGGCTCACGTCGCGGAGCTTCTCCTCCACGGCGGCCCGGATCTCGGCTTCCGAGCGCCCGCCCTGCTCGCGGAGAGGAAACGCGACGTTCTCGAACACCGAGAGGGAGTCGAAGAGCGCGCCGGCCTGGAACAGCATGCCGACCCGGCGCCTGACGGGCACCAGGTCCTCCTCGCGCATGGCCGAGACTTCCTTGTCCAGCACGAACACGCGGCCGCGGTCCGGCGCCAGCAGCCCGGTTATGAGCTTCAACATGACGCTCTTCCCGCTCCCGCTGCCGCCGATGATCACCACGCGCTCGCCCCGCGCCGCTTCCAGGTCAATTCCCCGCAGCACGCGGTTGCTCCCGAAGGACTTGTGAACCGCGACGAACCGGAATCCATCCATGCCCTTCACACCAGCAGGAAAAACGTCTTGGTGAGGAGGAAATCCCCCACCAGAATCGCGTAGGCGCAGGCGACCATCGCCTTGGTCGTCGAACGCCCCACGGCCTCGGTGGCGCGCTCCGTCGACAGCCCGATGTACGTCGCGATGAGACCGATGAGGCCGCCGAAAAGAACGCTCTTGGCCAGCCCGGACGCGATGTCTAGGGCCACCATCGACTCCAGGCACCCCGCCATGTATTGGGCCGGACCGATGCCGAGCGCCACGTACGCCGTGACCATGCCCGCCGCAATGCCGAGCAGGTCCGCCAGCAGCGTCAGCACGGGCACCATCACCGCCGTGGCGATGAGCCGCGGCGCGACCAGGTGCTTGAAGGGGTCGGCGCCCATGGCGCGGAGCGCGTCGACCTGCTCGGTCACCTGCATGGAGCCGAGCTCCGCGGCGATGCCGCTTCCCACCCGGCCGGAAATCATGAGGGCGGTGAACACCGGCCCGAGTTCGCGCAGGAACGCGAGCCCGACGATGCGGCTGATGTACAGGTGCGCGCCGAACCGCACCAGTTCCAGCGCCGTCTGGAGCGTCATGACGATGCCGATGAAGATGGCGCACACGTTGACGATCGTCAGCGAATCGACGCCGATGCGGTCCATCTGGACGAGGACGTGTCTCAGTTTGGGCGGTGTGCGCACGCAGGTCCTCAAGCTCCGCCATGTGAACATGCCGAAGCCGCCGAAAGCGAGACCGGCGTCGCGCGCCGCGGCGGCGCACCGTGTGAACATCGCCTTTTCTCCGTCGCGCCTGCTCCGCCGGCACCGGCGGAGGCATCCGTATTATCGGCCGCCCGCGGCCCGGGCCAAAGAGAAAAGGGGGGGGGCTCGCGGCGGCGCTCCTCGCGGCGGGGACGGGATCTGCTACAATCGGCTCGGCGCGCCGCGGCGGCCGCGGCGCGCCGCCGGACCCGAAGGCGCGGGCAGAGCCCGCACGTGCTCTATGACCGACACCGACCTCGCCGGGGCGCTCGATTTCACGGCCCGGCTCGTCAAGCGCCAAGCGCGCAACTTCCACTGGGGCTTCATGGCGCTGCCCGCCGAAAAGCGCCGCGCCGTGCACGCGCTCTACGCCTTCTGCCGCCTGCTGGACGATGCGGTCGATGCGGAGGACGGCACGCGCCCTTCCGCCGAGGAGATTCGCGCGCGGTTCACGCGCATCGCGCGGGGCGCGGGCGCCGTCTCCGAGACGGACCGCATGGTCTCCCTCGCCCTGGCGGACGCCGTGCGCCGCTATCCGATCTCGCCGCGCCACCTGGAATGGATCATCGACGGCGTGCTCATGGATCTGTCCGTCTCCAGGTACGCATCCTTCCGGGCGCTCCAACGCTATCTCTTCGGCGTCGCCTCGGCCGTGGGCCTGGCCAGCATCGAGATCTTCGGGTACAAGGGTTCCCAGGCGCGCGCCTACGCGATCGCGCTGGGCTACGCCATGCAGCTCACGAACATCATCCGGGATGTGAAGGAGGACTTCCGCCGGGGCCGCGTGTACCTCCCCGCCGAGGATCTGGCCCGCGCCGGCGTCCGGGAAACGGCGCTAGGAGCCGATAAGACCGGCGCGGAGCTGCGGCGATTGCTCGCCTTGGAGGCCGGCCGGGCGCGGCGCTACTTCGAGTATGCGAACAGGCTGTGGCCGCTGCTGGCGCCGGACGCCGCCGCCTGCCCGCGCGCGCTGGCGGCGATCTACGGCGCGCTCCTCGATGCCATGGAGCGCGGGGGCTTCGCGGTGCTCGAGCGGCGCTTCCGGATCCCAGCGTGGCGCAAGCTGCTCCTGATGCTCCGGGCGAGACTGACCGGGCCCGGACGGCTTGCGCCGGCCCCGGGCGTGTGCGATAACAGCGACAGTGAAAAGAGGTTTCCGCGTGAATAGGACTTCACAAGAGGATTGAATGTCGGACGAAAGCAGGCTCGCGGTCTACTTCGATTTCGAGAACATCGCCCTGGGCGTCAAGGAAGCGCGCTACCCCTCTTTCGAGATCGGGCCCATTTTCCAGCGCCTCGTCGAGAAGGGCCGCATCGTGGTGAAGCGCGCCTATGCCGACTGGGAGAGCTACACGGACTACAAGCGGCCGCTGCACGAGGCCGGCATGGAGCTGATCTACGTGCCCAAGCGCCGCTACAGCGGCAAGAACAGCGCCGACATCCGCATGGTCGTCGACGCCATGGACCTGTGCTACTCCAAGGAGCATGTCAACCTCTTCGTGATCGCCAGCGGCGACAGCGATTTCACCCCGCTGGTCGCCAAGCTCAGGGAGAACGACAAGACCGTCATCGGCCTCGGCGTCAAGAACTCGACCAGCCCGCTCTTCGTGGAGAACTGCGACGAGTTCATCTTCTACGAGGACATCGTGCGCCTCAAGCAGAAGCGCGCGAAGATCGACGCCAAGCTCCCCGCCAAGAAGGCCGAGGCGTTCCAGCGCATCATGGACGCCATCGATGCCCTGGTGCGCGAGTCCAAGGATGTGATCTGGGCCTCGATGGTCAAGCAGACCATCAAGCGCAAACACCCGGACTTCGACGAGGGGTACTACGGCTACGGCTCGTTCTCCCAACTCATCGCCGACATGCGCGAGCAGGGACTCATCGAGATCGAAAAGGACCAGAAGAGCGGCGGCTTCGTGATCACCGCCTTCAAGGAATCGAAGTGAGCCGGGGCCCAGCGCCGCTTCCCTCGAGGAGGAGCGCCGGATGGATGAACCGAAGTACAGCCAGCGCGTGCTGATCTGGATTCTCGGCGCGGCGGCCGTGGTCGCCCTCGCGGGTCTGTTCCTCGGGCGGGGGGACCTGCCGGCCGACGAGGACTCCACGTGCGAGGTCACCGGCATCGTGGCGGCGCCGAACGGAACGCCGATCGCGTCTTTCGAGCTCGCCGTCCTCTCTCCCGACAGGAAGACGACCATCAGGCGCGAGACGGTTCGCCGCCGCGAGAGCGGTTCCTTCGCCTTCTCGGTGCCCAAGGGCGAATACACCATCGTGTGCCGGGCGCAGGGATACGCGGTGCACGAGGCGCCCTTCACGGCCGCCCCGCCGCACGTGCGCCTGAGGATCCAGCTCGGAAGCGACCCGCCCGCTCAACCGGCGCACGGCGCGAAGTAGGCGCACGGCAGCGCCGTCGGCGGCGCGCCGCAGTCCGGGTGCGGCGCCGGGATCGCGCCCCCGCCGAAAAGCGCCCGCAAGATCGTGATCGCGTCGCTCACGCTCAGGCGCCCGTCGGCGTTCGCATCGAACGCCGCGAGGCACGCGGGCGTCGCGCCCGAGGCGAAGAGGTACTCCAGGATGCAGGCGGCATCGCCGAGTTGCAGCCGGCCGTCGGCATCGGCATCGCCCCGGATGAAGGCGACGCACGGCGGCATGGCGCACTGAGCCGGCGCGGACTCGAATCCCGCCCACAGGCCGCGCGCCGAGATCACCGCGCCGCAGGGAATCTCCGCGCCCACGAACTGCGATTCATTCCCGTCCACGCGTCCCACTTCGCGGCCGTCGGCGGAAAACGCGTAGGCATCCATGCCGGCCGTCGCGGTCCACACGATGACCACCCCGCCATCGCCCATCGGCACGCAGAGCATGTCGGCGGGCGCCGGCAGGGAAAACTGAACGCTGCAGACCGCCGCCGCCGAGACCTCCCCGCCCGCGGCCGCGCGCACGCCGAGGGTGTACGGCGTCTCCGGCGCCGCGTCGGGGAGCACAAGCACAAACTCCCGCGCATCCCCGGGCGCCGCCGCCGCCACCTCCTCGCTTCCCTCCCTGATCAGCACAATCTCGATGCGCTCGGCGACAATGCGGTTGCGCCAAGCGAGACGCACGGCCGGGGCGCGCGTATCTCCCGCCGGCGCCGACTCCCACGCGCACGTCAGGTCCGACGGCGCCGCCACGCGCGGAAACTCCGCCGTGACGGTCGGCGCGCCGGGAACCGGCGCCGGATTGTCGGGCAACATGCTCCAGCCGCGATAACGGTACCAGGCCTGCACCGTCACCTCGTGGGGCCCGGACAAGCCGGCGATCGCGGCGCCGGTGACCGTCGTGCTCGTCTCGTTCGCCACCAGGCGCTTGACCTGGAGGCCGTCGACGAACACCCTGATCTCCGGATACGTGCCGCGATTCTTCCAAGCGACGTGAAGCTCGGCGCCGTCGTCGCTCACCGTCGCGACCGGATCGCCGCACGGCGCGACGGCGAAGTACGTCTTTAGATAGTCCCGCCGGCGCGGCAGCCAGGTTTTGATCTCATCGATCTTCGCCCCCCAGGAGATCCGGTCGCCGTAAGCGCCCCACTTGGCCCGGTCGAGGACGGCCGTCGCCTGGATTTTCTCCCTGAGGGCCTCGATGCGGGGGTAGAAGACGCCGGTGGTGAAGTACGCGTCGAGCAGTTCATTGAGGCGCGCGTAGTACATCTCCGCGTACTTGGGCTGATTCAGGAATTGGGTGATGACGCGGTTCCAGGGCCCATCGTTCTTCGGGTGGCTTTGAGTGGCAATGAAGGCGTGGTTGTCCCAGCGGATCGTGTCGTTGTACACGCCTCCCCCGAGTTCGTAGTTGCGCCCGAACACCAGATCCAGGTCCCACGGGGCCATGCTGAAGCGGCCCGTGTCGCCGAATCGCACCAGCAGGTAATTCTTGGCGGCGTGGTCGGCATTGCAGATGAGCGCCGTGCCCGCCAGGTAGTTGACGAAGTCCGGCACATCCATGCGGGCGTCGACGTACCTGACGATGTCGGGGTGCGCCTGGCCGAGCCGCGCGTTGGCGCCGTGCAGGAAGTCGGCCAGGGCGCCGAACCCCAGCTCGGGATTCATCTTCTTGATGTAGTTGCAGTGGCAGCCGCTGGTGCCCGTGTAGGACTGCGGGTTGACGCCGAGATCCTCGCTGGACAGGTACGCCTTCCAGATCTCCGTGTCCGGGTGCAGCCCGTTGCGCGCCGCGTACGCGCCGTCGGGATGCTCCATGTGCATGAACATGGCCCAGAAGGCGCCGTTGACCTCCATGCGCACGTGCTCGGTGTAGCAGGTGGGGCCGACCGCAAAGCAGCCGGGCGCGGAGGGATCGCAGGGCAGGGCGCGGATATCGCCGAAGACGGGGTACGCGAGCGCTTCCCTGATGTAGTCCTTCGTGCCCCACATCGAATTCAGGTTGATGTGCTGCCTGAGCTCCCCGAAGGCGCGGAAGCGCCGGTCGCGGTTGAACTTGAAGTGCCAATGCTTCTTCGGGTTGCCGATGCTCGTGTGCCCGCGATTCCGAAGGAGGACCTGGTCGTAAACGACCCCGTCGTACACCAGCGTCGCCGGGTAGTAGGTGCGCGTGGGCTGAGCGAGCGCCTGGAGCGACGCGGCGCTGATGAACGCCTGATAGACCGGAAGGCTCGAGGCCGGGAGACCGTCGCTCACCATGTAGGCGTAGGCCGGCGTCGGCTCGAGCGCGGGCGGCGCCCACCGCTCGCGCCCCGCGTCGTCGCGGGCGCGCAACCGGTAGCGAACGATCCGGCGCTGGGGCAGGGGCGGGATCAAGTCGGAGCCGTAGACGCCGTCGCCCGCGAAGAGGCCGTCGCCGTGAACCCCGTCATCGTACATGGGGAGTTCGACCTCGCCGCTCCCCGTGTCGAGGAAGAGCGTCACATCGGCGACCCCTTCGTCGCCGGTCACCATGCAGGTGATCCTGACGGCATCGGCGCTCGTCGGGATGAACGGCGCGTGCGCGGCATACCAATCGTAGGGCGCGCCCAGATGCGCGCGCGCCGGGTCCTGCAGCACGAACGCGGGCGGCACGCCTCCGCCCTGATAGGAGTCGTTCCTGACGCCGGGGCTGCCGTTGCCCAGGAAGATCCGGCTTTCGGCCCCGAGAAAATCGCAGCAAAAGAGGCGGCTGTAGGCCGCGGCGGCCGACGCCGGCACGCGGCAGAAGCAGCGCAAGTCGTAGGTCTTCCCGGCCTCGACCAGCCCCGCGAGCTCCGCGTAGACGCAGTCGCCGGCGGCGGGCGTCGCCGAAGTCCGCACATTGAGACATGCTTTTCCCGTGTAGGCGGCGGCGGTGGACCGCGACGCGCGGTACACGCCCGCGACGTTCCACCCGTCAACGTTGCCCTCGAAATCGCCGTTCGCGAGCAAGTTCCCCCCTCCGCCCGCCTCCCTGACTTCGACGGCATCGATGAGCGCGTTGCCGCGCCCGGGAAAAAAGAAACTCAGGCGCGTCGCCCCCTCGGCCGCCGCCGCCCGCACGCGCAGCTCGCGCCAAACGGTCTCGCGCGCCGAGGCCGCCCAGTTCTCCGGCGCTTCGCCGTCGGCATCCGGCGCAATCCGCTCCAGGGACGAGCCCTCGCCGTCCGCCGCGGTGGGAAACGGCGGCCGGTCTCCGTACCGCAGGCTCGCGATCGTCGCGCCTCCCGCATCGACGAGCCGGATGCGCTCTCCGCTGTTGCTGAGGTGCCCCTCCCAATTCCCGAAAAGAACCCCATCCCCGGCGCGCAGGCCGAGCTTGGGCCCGAGGTACGCCGCGTCGCCGCAGACCACGAGGTATTCCCCGCCGCGCAGCACGGCTCCCGGGGGAAACTCGTACTGGACGCCGGCGTTGAAACGCCAGCCGGCGATGGCGACATCATCCGCGCCGCGGTTGAAAAGCTCGATGTACTCGTCCTGGTAGTTGTGTTCCGGCGGACGGTACATGATCTCGTTGAAGACGACATCGCGCGGCCCTCCCAAAAGGCACGCAGCCGCCAGAACGCTCAAAAGCCACATGCACCGTTCTCCTCGCGCCGTTCCTCGGACGGCGACCTGCTGCATCTATCATAAACCTCGTTCCGGGCGGCGCCAACCAAGGCCCGGCTACATCCTTTCGCTCACCTCGATTCCGAGGAGCCGCAGCCCGGCCGCCAGCACCCGCGCCGTGAGGCGGCACAGGAGGAGCCGGCCCGCGCGCGCCGGCTCCTCGGCCTTCAAGACCGGGCACTCGCCGTAGAAGGCCGTGAAGCGCGCGGCCAGTTCGTAGAGATAGCCGGCGACGATGTTGGGGCGGCAGTCGCGCGCCGCGGCCGCCGCCGTCTCCCCGAAACGCAGCAGCCAGAGCCCGAGCCGCGCCTCGACGCGGGCGTCGATGAGCGGATCGACACCGGCGTACTCTTCCTCCCGGACGGCGCCCTTCCTGAAGATCGATTGCACCCGGGCATAGGCGTATTGGAGATACGGCGCCGTGTCGCCGTCGAGGGCCAGCATGCGGTCCCAGTCGAACACGTAATCGCTGGACGGGTTCTGCCTGAGGTCGAAGTACTTCAGCGCGCCCACGCCGATAATGCGGGCGATCGCGTCCTGCTCGGCGGCAGGCAGCTCGGGGTTCTTCTCCGCGACGACCCGCCGCGCGCGGGCCACGGCCTCGGCGATCACATCCTTGAGGAGCACGTTCCGGCCCGCGCGCGTCTTGAGCGGCGCGCCGTCGGCGCCGAGAATCGAGCCGAACGCGGCGTGCTCCAGGCGGACATCCTCCGGGGCGTAGCCCGCCAGCCGCGCCGCGGCGAAGAGCTGGCGGAAATGCTCCTTTTGGCGCGCGTCGGTCACGTAAATGATGCGCCGCGCGCCCATGGCCTCCACCCGGTATTTGAGCGCCGCCAGGTCGGTCGTCGCGTACAGGTAGCCCCCGTCGCGCTTCCGAACCATGAACGGCGCGCCGAAGCCCTCCAGGAAGACGCACAGCGCTCCGTCGCTCTCCCGGGCGATGCCCCGCGCCGCGAGATCCGCCGCGATCTCGGGCAGGAAACCGTTGTAGAAGCTCTCGCCCATCTCCTCCAGGCGGACGTCGAGAAGCGCGTAGTTCTCCTCGAACTTGCGGCGCGAGACATCGCAGATGACGCGCCATACGGCCACCGACTCCGGGTCGCCGGCCTGCAGCTTCACGACCTCGCGGCGCGCCGCTTCGGCGAACTCCGGATCTGCGTCGAAGCGCGCCTTCGCGGCGCGGTAGAACTCCTCCAGGTCGCCGATGGCGAGGGTCTTCCCGCCCCGCACGGCCTCGGGATCCGTGCGGCGCAGGTACTCGATCAACATGCCGAACTGCGTGCCCCAGTCGCCGATGTGGTTGATCCTGCGGACATCGTGGCCGCGCGCCTCCAGCAGCCGGCAGATCGCATCGCCGATGATCGTCGAGCGGATGTGGCCGATGTGCATCTCCTTGGCGACGTTCGGGCAGGAGAAGTCGACGACGATCGTCTCGCGCACGGCGGCGGCGTCCAGACCCAGGCGCGCGTCGCGGGCCAAGGCGCCCAGTTCCGCGCTCAGAAAGCGGCTGCTCACGGTGAGGTTGATGAAGCCCGGGCCGGCGGTCTCGACCCGGCTGCAGATGTCGCCGAGATCCAGGCGTGCGAGCACCTCCCGCGCCAGTTCGCGCGGATTGCGCTTGAGCCGCTTGGCGAGGCTCATGACGCCGTTGGCCTGGAAATCGCCGAAGCGCTCATCCTCGGTGGGCTTCACCGCCGCGGCGGCGTCCGGAATCCCCGTGACGGCCGCGAGCGCTTCCGCGATCCGCCGGTCCAGCCTTTCAATCAGTGATCCCATGCTGCCTCGCTCGCGTTCCCCGCCGTCCGGAACCGTCCGGCGGCGGCAGGCCCAGAATAGCGGGTAACGCGCCGCGTGGAAAGAGCCGGACGCCGGCGGCGAGACTCCGTCCCCCGGGGGCCGGGAGCGAAAGCGCCCTCGCCGAAGCGGCGGTCATGGCGTGCGCTCCGTCCCCCCGGAGGCCGGGAGCGAAACCGTTATCAGAGACCGCCCGGCGTGGGATCCAGTCCCGCCAGCGGGAAGGGCGGCGGCGGCGGCGGGCCGTTTAGGAACAGGTAGCGGACCAGATAGACGCCGTCGGACACATCGACCTTTCCGTCGTCGTTCACGTCGGCCGCGTCGAGCGGCGCGGGCGCGCGGCCGTGCCGGAAGAGATAACGGACGATGAAAACGACATCGGCGATGTCCACGCAATGGTCGCCGTTGGCGTTTCCGCGCACGAAGGGCGTGTCGCACAGAATGCGCACCTCGCCCACGCCCACCCCGCACGGAATCAGGCTTTCGCCGTCCACGACCATGACCATCCTGACCACGGGGACGCCGAGCGAGCCCGTCGGCGTCAGGCGCGTCACGATCGACTCGGGACACGAGGGTCGGGCCGCGAGGCGGTAGCGGGCCTTGCAATCCAGAAAGCCGTTGCGCGCCGGCAGCGTGATGCCCGTCCGATAGTCGACGATGACCCCGTGCGTGAACCCCGCCAACGTTCCGGACGGATCGGGCGGTACGAATCGGAACTGGTTGAAATCCGGCTCGCCGCCGTTCTTCGCGCGCACCGCGTCCGTGCCGTCCGTCGTCGCGTCCAACAGTTCGAGCGCGTCGGGGTCGTGGCTGACGCCGAACGACCACCCCTGGACGGCGTAGGCGCCGCTGCCCCCGCGGTTGAAGTCGAGATACACGCCGACCGTCTGCTGCGTGCCGTGCGCGCCGGACACCGAGGCGACATGGGGATAGAAAGCCGAGACGCAGGCGACCTTGCGGACCTCCACGCCGCTCTGCCGCGCCGGCTTGTGGCTCAACCCGTCCACAACGACGATCGTTTTCACCGGTGGGGCGCCGACCTCGTCGGTGAAATCGAGCCGAGCGCTGGCGCCGGCGTCGCCGCTCACCTCCAGCGCCAGCGTGAGGAGGTGGAAGCCCTCCGTGGCGTTCACATACGTCCGCTGCTGGAAGTCCAGCACCACGCCCTGGGTGATCGCCGTGCAGTTCGGACACGGCACGCCGTGGGGCGTCTCGTCCGGCAGAAGCGTGCAGCTCACGAACTCAGGCAGGCCGCCGGCAGGCCCGGCCGTCGCAAGATCGGCGCCCAACTCCGCGCCCACGATGCGCACCATTGCGCCCGGGTGCGCGCCGTCGGTGCTCTTGATCCCGAACGACCAGCCCTGCACCTCGTCGGCGGTGCTGCCCATGAAGACTTTGACCGCCGCGCCGCCGCCCGGACTCTCCAGGAAGTGGGGCACGATCCACAAACCGAAGCGCGCGTCGGGACTGCCTTCCGCGGCAATCAGGGTCGTCGCGACCACACAAAGCGCCGGCAACACCGCCCATCGCATAGGCTCCTCCTTTCAGAGGGGCGCGCACCCCCCCCCAGTCCGCCGTCCGCGGCGGCTCGATCCTCGTTCATTCCTCGCGCCGCCCCCGCCCGGCTCGATCTCTCGTGCATATGTTGACAGGAGCCGCAAACACGCGCGAACAAACCCAACACCATTAACATAGCTTCAAGTTTACCCAATTCGATACCCGCCGTCAATGAAGGCAAAGCCATGCAGTGAAAACTCGGTGTAGGAAAGAGCTGCGCCCGCGGAGAACCGCGGCTAGACGCACTCCTCGATGCCCTTCGGTCCGAAGACGAGCCTCCGCACCGGCGCGGGCGCCCCTCCCGGCTCCCGCCGGAAGAAGACCCGACCGCCCGCGTCCAGGGCATACCTTCCCTCGGCGACAAGGAAAACGACCTGCGGGAAGACGACCCAGTCCCCGCCCTCCTTGAGGCGCTCCTGATTGCGGCGGGCGACCTCCTCCAGCGCATCCCCGTAGCCTCGCGGCGGCCTCTCGGCCGGCCGGCGCGCCGCGGCCGCGGCCAGTTCCTCGAGCGTCCGACCGCAGCGGTCGATCGGGACCGCCGTCGAGATGCCCAGGAGCGGACCGCGATCCATGTCGTCGGCCCCCGCGCCCCCGTACGGCGCGGCGACGATCACGCTGGCCCGAAGCTCGCCGAGACCTCCGAGGATGGCCCGCTCGATCGGAACGGTGTGAAGCCCCACCAGCCAGCGCTTGCCGTCGCGAAGCCGCGTGAGGTCGCCCGGGTGGACGTTCAGGCACGGAAAATCGGCGGCGATGTTGCAGAGCAGCTCGAACCCCGCGAACACGGCGAAGTCGATGGCCAGAGGCGCGAGCTTCAGCCGCAGCGCATCGGTCCACTCCTCGCGGGCGCGCAGGCCCTCGGGGCTCGCCACGCTCACTCGTCCCAACCCGCGTTCCCGGTAGAACGCCCGCACGTCGTGCCCGAGCACGGGAACGCCGAACTCGCCCCCGATGCGCGCGGCGCCGCAGGCGGGATCATTGGGCCGGTCGGTCACCAGCGCGACCGGGTCGATCGGCGAGCGCGCCCCCAGCGCGCGGTGCCGCGTGAGGATCTCCCGCGCATTGCTGCCGCCGCCGCTCAGAAAGATGGCGACGCGCGCCTTTCGTCCCGCGGGGGCGCCCAGGTTTCGCATGGAATCCATAGGGGAATTGTGCCCAGAGCCACGCAGTTGCGCAAGGCAGGCCGCCTCCCCCGGCGGCGCCCACTTGCCTGCCGGCCGCCATCGGGTGGTACAATGCGCCCGCGCGGCGACCGGCCGCCTGAGCGTTTCCGGCCGCGCCCGGCGCAAGGAGAACCGCATGTCCTGGCTCACGCGGGAATTCAAAACCGAAAAGCCGCTGGTCGGCGTCGTCCACTTGCTGCCCCTGCCCGGCAGCCCGCGCTACGGCGGCTCGCTTTCGACCGTCCTGAACGCGGCCCGGCGGTCGGCGAACACGCTCTTCGATGCCGGCTTCGATGCCGTCATCCTCGAGAACTTCGGCGACATCCCCTTCCACACCGACCGCGTCGAGCCGCACGTGGTCGCCATCGCGAGCCTGCTCGTCCGCGAGTTCGCGACACGCGGGCCGTGCGGCGTCAATCTGCTGCGCAACGCGGCCGCCGACGCCCTGGCCGCCGCCTTCGCGGGCGGCGGGCGCTTCATCCGCGTCAACGTGCACACGGGCGCCGTCCTCGCCGACCAGGGCATCATCGAGGGCCGCGCCGCCGCCACCCTGCGTTACCGCCAAAGCCTCGGGAGCACGGTCCGCATCCTGGCCGACGTGCGGGTCAAGCACGCGGCGCCCCTCGTCCCGCGGGATCCGGTCGCCGAGGCCCGCGACTGCGTCGAGCGCGGCCTCGCCGACGGCCTCATCATCACCGGCGGCCGGACCGGCGAACTCGGCGACTTGGCCGCCGCCGCGCGTCTCCGCCGCGAACTGCGCGGCGTCCCGGTGTTCATGGGAAGCGGTGTGTCGGCGCGCACGGCCTCGCAGGCGCTCCAAGCCGCCGACGGTATCATTGTGGGCACGGCGCTGGAACGTACCCTCGGCGTCATCGACGCCCGCGCGGCGCGCGCCTTCGTCAAGGCCGCACGATGACGCTCCCGCGCCGTGCGCCTATAATCGGGGCGGGGCGCCGGCCGCCGGCGGAAATCCGCGCCCCGGCCGACGCGCTTCCCGCGCGCAGGAGGACCGATGGTTGAAACGTCCGGGCTCGTCGAGAAGATCGCGCAGGGACGCGAGCGCCTCCGCCGCGTCCAGGAAGCTCTCGGTCTCGCCATCGTCGGCCAGGACGAGACGATTCACCGCCTCCTCGCGGCGCTGCTCGCGGGCGGGCACGTCCTCCTGGTGGGCGTGCCCGGCCTGGCCAAGACGCTGCTCGTCAGGACGCTGGCCGCCGCGCTGGCGTGGCGCTTCCGCCGCGTGCAGTTCACGCCCGATCTGATGCCCTCGGACATTCTCGGCAGCGAGGTGCTGCACACCGATCCGGCCACCGGCGCGCGGACGTTCAAATTCGCGCCCGGCCCCGTGTTCGCCAACCTGCTCCTCGCCGACGAGATCAACCGCACGCCGCCCAGAACGCAGTCGGCGCTGCTGGAGGCCATGCAGGAGCGCACCGTGACCGCCGGCGGCGCCACCCACCAGCTTCCGAGCCCCTTCATGGTGGTCGCGACGCAGAACCCCATCGAGCAGGAAGGCACCTACCCCCTGCCGGAAGCGCAGCTCGACCGCTTTCTCTTCTCGCTGCTCGTTCCCTATCCGAACGCCGGGGAGGAGGAGCGCATCGCCGCGCTCACCAGCGGCCCCGAGCCGCCGCCGCCGCCGCCCGTCGCCGAAGTGGCCGGTATGGTCGGCATCGCCAGGGAGGTTCCGTCGCCGCCCAACGTCGTTGCCTGGGCGGTCGCGCTGGTGCGCGCCACGCGGCCCGAGGATCCGACCGCGCCGCCGCGTGTCAAGGAATTCCTGCGCTGGGGCGCCGGGCCGCGGGCCTCGCAGCATCTCTTGCTGGCCGCGAAAGCCGAGGCGCTGCTCGCCGGCCGCTTCGCCCCCACGCGGGACGACGTCCGGCGCGTGCTCAAGCCGGTTCTTCGGCACAGGATCGTGCTCAGATTCAACGCCGTGTCCGAGGGAATCCGCGCCGACGAGGTGCTCGATGCCGTTTTGGAAAAGGCCCCGCGCGCCTGAGACGCGGCCGCCCCGCACGCTGCCCGCCCTGGATGACCGCGTGCGCCACCGCCTGCGGGGGGCCCGGCGCCGCCGGGCGGACGGCCGCTTCCTGGGTCGTCACGGCGCCCGGTTCCGCGGGTTCTCGGCGCATTTCGCCGAGTACCGGCCTTACGCGCCCGGTGACGATCCGCGCTTCCTCGATCAGCGCGTGCTGGCGCGCAGCGACCGTGACGTCGTCAAGCTCGCGCGGCTCGAGACGACGCTGCGCTGCATCTTCATCCTCGATGCGACCGCGTCGATGCGCTTTCGCAACGAGGCCAAGTTCGCCTACGCCTGCCGCACGGCCCACCTGGGAGCCGCGGTGCTCGACGACGCGGGCGACGCCTTCGGCCTGTATGTCTGCGGCGCCGAAACCGAGACGCTCCCGCCGGGCCGCGGCCCGGCGCACCGCGAGGCGTTCACCGCCATGCTGGAGCGCATCGAGCCCCGCGGCGGCCCGGACGCCCTGCGCGGCCTGGATCGCGCCGCCGCCTTGCTGCGAGGCGCGAGCCTCGGCATTCTGCTCTCGGATTTCATTGCCCCCGACCGCGAACTCTTCGCCGCTCTCAACGCGCTCTCGGATACCGGCGCCGATCTAGGACTTTTTCAGGTGCTTTTGGCGGAGGAACGCCGCCCGGCGCTGGACCACGACGCCGAGCGCGTGGATCCCGAGACCGGCGCGCGCCTCCGCGCGGGCGGCCCGGGCTACGCCGAGGCCTACGCCGCCGTCGCGGCGCGGCATCGCGCGGCCCTGGATCGCTTCGCCCGCGAACGCGGCTTCGTGTTCCTGTCGCTGGACCCCGGCGTCGATGCCGAGGTCTCGGTCTGGGAACGTTTTCTAGAGGGCGAGACGGGACAACGCCAATGGTGAGCTTCGACCACCCCTGGCCGCCGTTGGCCGCGGGCGCCATTGCGGCCTTGATGCTCGCCGCGCACCTTATCCTGCGGCTTCTGGCGCGGCCCGTGGAGTTTCCGCCCCTGCCGTGGTTGCGCGAGGCCCGGCGCGCGCTCCCGCGCCTGCGCCGCCGCCGCGCCGGGCTTCACTTCTTCTTCGCCATCGCCGCGGTGCTTCTCGCGGGCCTGCTCTGCGGGCATCCGCGCATCGGCGCCGCGCCGCGCACGGCGGCCATCGTGCTTCTGGACACGTCGCTCAGCATGGGCGCCGGCGGCGCGGACTCCGGCGTCGCCGCGGGCGTCCGCCGCGCCGCCGAGATCCTCGCCGACCTGGCGGACGAGGACCGCGTGAACCTCGCCCTCTGCGGGGCCGGAGTCCGCTGGGCCTATCCGTCGGCGCCCGTCGGTCTTGAACGCGGGCCCCTCCGGCGCCTGCTGGAATCCGCCGCTCCGGGACACGGCGACGGCGCTCTGGCCGCCGCCCTAGCGGACGCCATCGCACGCCTCGCGCAGACGCCCGAAGCCGAAAAGACCCTGTACGTCATCAGCGATTTCCAGGCTTCGAGCTGGGCCGATGTCCCTCTGCCGCCCTTCCCTGGCGTCGCCGTCGTGCCGGTGCCCGTAACGGAACCGCCCGAAGACAACGTCGCCGTGCGCCTCCGCGGCCGCGCGGCCGCCGCCACGTGCCTCGACGAGGGCTGCGAAATCGCGGTGGAGCTGGAAAACTTCGCCGCCGTCCCGCGCAGCGTCCGGTTGAAGTGGCGGCTCGACGGCCGCGAGACGGCCAACGACGCCGTCGAACTGCCGCCGCGGAGCGTGACCCTCGCCGGGCGCGTTTTCTCCTTCGCCGCGGCCGGCGTCGTCCGCGGCGAGGCCGAGGTGCTCGGCGGCGGCGCGCTGCCCGGCGACGACCGCGTCTTCTTTTCCATCGAGGCGGCCGCGACGTTCCGCGTCGGCATCGCGGGCGGCGCGCCCGTTACGCGGGCCATGCTCGCCCGCGCGCTGGGCGGCGGCGCCCGCCTGCCCATCGCCGCCGAACCCATCGAGCTCCGCCCCCCCAGCGCCTTCGACGCCGTCATCGCCGCCGGCGCCCCGCGCGAGGCCTTGGAGGGCGTGCAAGCCCTCGGCGTACCCTGCATCGTGTTCGCCGCCGCGCCCGCGCACCTGCCCGCGGCGCTGGCCGAGGGGATGCGTGCGGAGCGCGGCTCCTTCGCCCTCGAGGCCGCCTTCGAGGGCAACTCCGTCCGCGAGCTTCCCGCCCTCGCGGGAGTGCGCCTCGCGGCGCGCCTGTCGGGCGCCGCCCGCGGGGAAGTGCTGGCGCGCTTCACCGACGGCGCGCCGGCCGCCATCGCGCGTCCCGCCGAGAACGCGATCTTCGTCTTCTTCGGCCTCGGCGCCGAAGCCGGCGATCTCTTGACCCGTCCCGAAAACGCCGAGGCCGCGGTGGTCTTCATCGGCGAGCTCGTGCGCCTGGCGCTCGGCGGCCGCGTCCCTACCCTCCGCGTCGGGCGCGAGGCGGCGCTGGCTCTGCCCCGGCGGGCGTATCGTTTCTTCGATCCCGCGGGCGAGGAGATCTTCCCGCCGGCCGTGCCCGCCGGCGCCCGGACGCGCGTGACGCTCCCGGCCGCGCCCGGGCCGGGCTACTTCGAGGTCTGGCACGAGGATCGCATCATCGCGGCGGCTCCGGTCAACCCGCCTCCCGAGGAGTCGCGTCCGGCGGTCGGCGCCGCGACGCTCGCCCGGTGGCGGAGCGCCGCGGCGGAACGTCCGCGCGCCCGCGCGCGCGACGCGGCGGCGCCGCTCCTCTGCGCGCTGTTTCTGACGGCGTTGGCCTGGCTTTGCCTGGCTGCACCGAGGAGGATGGATGACGGCCCTTGAGCTGCAGCCGCTCTGCCCGCCGTGGGTGCTTTTTGTCGGGGGCGCCGCCGCCGCGCTGGCGCTGCTTTGGAAAGGCGCCCGCGCGCCGGCGCTGCCGCGCCTCCTGCACGCGGCGCTGCTGGGCGCCATCGGCGTCATCGCGCTCGGCCCCGGCGTCCGGACCGAGCGCGGGCGCGCGCCCAGCGTCGAGGTGCTCCTCGACGTCTCCGGCAGCATGGCGCGCGACGGCCGCTTCTCCGCCGCCGCCGAGTGCGCCGTGCGCCTGGCGGCGCCTTCCGAAGCGGTGGATTTCCACGTCACAGCCTTCGCCGGCGCGGACACGCGCTTGGAGTCCGTCCACATCGCCTCCCTCCGGCCCGACGGCGAGGACACGCGCATCGGCGATGCCCTCGCCCGGGCGCTTGCGCGCGCCCGGGACGCCCTCGCCATCGTCCTCATCTCCGACGGGGCGAACCTCGGCGGCGAGGACCCCCTCGCCGCGGCGCGCGAGGCTGCTCGGCGGCGGATCCCCATCCACGCGCTGCCCGCCGGAGCGCGCGAGGAAGCGCCCGACGGCATCATCGCGCTGCCGGCCGGCCGGCACATCGTGGGCGCGCCCGGCGACCGCGCGGTGGTGCCCGTGCGAGTCATGGTAACGGGCCCGGCGCCCGCCGTCGCCGCCATCGAGGTGCGGCGCGACGGAGGCCCGCCGGTGGTTTCCGAGGTGCCCCTCACGAACGGCGCCGGCGCGCTGAACCTCGCCTGGGAATTGCCCGACGCGCCCTACGCCGCCTGGACCGTCCACCTATCCCCTCTGCCCGGCGAGAAGACCATGGAGAACAACACGGCGGTCATCGCCGCTGTCACGCGGGCGCCCGACACCGAGGTGCTGCTCCTTGAGGGCGCTCCCGCGTGGGAAGGCACTTCGCTCCTGCGCGGCGCCGCCCGCGACCCGCGCATCCGCCTGCGCGCCGCGCGGCAGTTGGCGGCGGGACGGCCCGTGCTCCGCGATCTGACACCCGAGGACATCCCCCTGGGCGCGGAGATCCTCCGGGGCGCCGCCGTGCACGTTCTGGGACGAGGCTGGGCGTCGTTCTGCCGCGAAGGACGGCTTCCGGCGCCGTCCGCGGCAACGGTGCTCCTGGCGGGCGCCGAAAGCCCTCGCGCCGAAGCCCTCGCCTGGGGTCCCGTCGCGCGCGGCCGCATCACCCTCACTGCGGCGGGCGAGCGTCTCCCGGCGCTGCGCGTCCTCGCGGGAAGAAGCGCCTTCGGGCGCGAGGTGCGCGCGCCCGGCGCGACGCCTCTCTGCACCCTTGCCGCCGAAACGGGCGCGGCGATAACCGTCTGCGCGCTTCTTCCCGAGGACCGTCTCCTCGCGTTCGGCGCGGCGAATGTGCTCCGCGTCAACGAGGACGCCTTCTTTCCCATGCTCATCGCCGACGCGTTTCCCGCGGCCTTCGCTCCGCGGCTGCGCACCGAACACGCCAACTACGCCGCCGGCGCTCAGGCGGTGATTCACGGTCCGCCCGGCGCCGCGCTGACCGTCACGCAGCCCGACGGCGCCACGTGGGAATTGACTCTCGACGACACCGGCCGCGCCGCATACCGGCCGCCGCGGCCGGGCCTTTACCGGCTGGCCTGCGAGGACGGCTTGTCGGCGGCCTTTGCCGTGCAGGCCGCCGCCCCCGAACTGCTCGCCCGGCAGCCCGATCAGGAACTCATGGCGGCGATTGCGCGGACGGCGGGAGGCACCGTCCGCGAGCTGAACGGCGCCGCGGCGGCCGACCTGCGCGCGCAGCTCGAAGGCCAGGCGCGCACCCGCGCCGAATATGTCGTCGCCCCCCGCTGGGACGGGATGCCGGCCTTTCTCGCCCTAGCCCTGACGGCTCTTCTCCTGTGGTGGTGCGGCAGGAGGGACCATGCGGCTGCCTGATCTCCTCCGGCGCATCGGTCGGCGGCTGTGTCTGGCGGCGGCGTGCGCGCACGCCGCGGTCTTTCTGGCCGCCGCCGCCGCCATTGCCGCGGCAAGCGCGTGGTTTGACCACCGGTGGCCGCTGCCGGACGCGGTCAGGTGGACCGTGCCCGCCGCCCTGGCGGCGCTCGCCGTTTTCCGCGCCCACCGCGCCGTCCGCGTCTTCCGCGCCCGCGCCGAGCTGGCGGCGCGCTACTTGGATGCCCGCGGCGGCGGCGGCCGCACGCTGAACGCCTATGAACTCGCCGCGGCGCGCGACCGCCTGCCCGGAAGCGCGGAGCTCGCCGCCGCGGAGATCCGCGCCGTCGAGGCCTTCTGGTCCGCGCGCGCGGTTCCCGTCCCGCCCATCGCGCGCCCGGCGCTGGCGCTGCTGGCCTGTCTCCTCTGCGCGGGCGCCGCGGCCGGGCTGGGCGGCGGCGCGGCGCGCCACCAGGTCGCGCGCCTCCTCGCGCCGTGGACCCAGGCGCCGCGGCTCTCTCCCGGCCACTTCGTCTGGGTGTGGCCGCCCGACGGCTACGAGGTCCCCTACGAAGGGGCCCTCGCCGTCGAGGCCCTCGTTCCACAACCCTACGACGAAGTCCGCCTCGAAGCGCGCGGCGCCCATGCGCGCACCCTGCCGCTCCTTCGGACGGGCGGCGCGCGTTTCGTCGGGGAACTCGCCGATCTGGCGGAAGAGACGATTCTCACCCTTCGAGACGGACCCTTCGCGAGCGAGCCGCGGCGCGTCTCCGTCGCGTCCGGCGCGCGGATCGCCTCGGTGGAGCTGCTCCTCGAATTCCCGGCGTACACCGGTCGCCCGCCGCAGCGCGTCGCCGTTGAGGCCGACCGCTTCGAGGTCCTCGCCGGCACGAACGTCACGGCGCTGGTCTCGGCGCGCAACGCCGCGCGGGGCGAGTTCACCTTCACGACGGGCACGGCGGTGCGCGCCCGCGGCGCGCTGCTGCCCCGCGGCGATGTCCTCGCCGGCGAGCTTCGCATCGACGAAGGCGGAACGTTAAGGCTCGCCGTCGGCGAGAGCGCCGCCGCGCGGCGCGCGCTCCTCTGCGAGTGCATCCCCGACGATCCCCCGCGCATCATGTTCTCCTTCCCGCCGCCGCTCCTCGTGGCCTGCGAGGGCAGCCGCGTGCCGGTCGCGCTCGATGCGAGCGATGACTTCGGCCTGGCCGCCGTCACGCTCCGTACTCCCGGCGGCGTCCAGACCAGCTTTCCGAACGGCGCCGGCCGCTTCTCCATGGCCGCCGAGTTCCAGGCGTCCGGCGCCTCGAAGCTCACCGTCAGCGCCTCGGCCACCGACAACCGGACGCCCGCGCCGCGCACCGTGGAGAGCCTGCCGCGCGTGATCCGCGTGGTCGACCGCGCCGCCTTCGCGCTCCTCCGCCGCGGCGATGCGCTCGTTCTCTTGGCGCGCCGCATCGCGGCGGTGCTCTCCGCCGCCAGGGAGGCCAAAGCGCGCTGCATCGCCCTGCGGACCGCGCGCCCCGGCGAAGCCCGGGACGACACCGAGCTCGCGGCGGCCCTCGACGCGATCCTGGCGGCGATCGACGTCCTGGCCTCCGACCCTCTCCTGGCCGAGGAAGGCGCGCTGGTCGGGCCGATCACCGACCGCGGGCTGGGCCTCGCCGCGCTCCGACGCGCCCGCCCGTCCGGCGAGCCGGACACGCGCCGCGCGTGGCTCGCCATGGTCGAGTACTTCCTCGACGAGCTCATCGGCCTTCTCATGAACATCACGCCCGATGCGGATGCGCTCGCGGCGGCCCAACCGTTTCTCCGGTGCCTTGCCGAGGCGGCGGGCCTCGCCGAGCGCCAGGACGACGCCTGCGGGCGGATGCGACATTCCGCCGAAGGAGATGCGGTCGCGGCGGAGGAGGATGCCATCAAGGCGGCCGCCGCCCGCCTCGCGCCCGCGCTCCAAGCCTCTGCTCCCCGGGAGCTCGCGTCCCTCGCCGAGCGCATCGCCGCCCTGCTCGGGGACCGCGCGCTGGACGAGGCTCTCGCGGAGGCTTCCGCGGCGCTCCGCCGCGGCGAGCGCATGCGCGCCCTCGACGCCGCCCTGTCGGCGCAGACCATGCTCGCGCAAATACCGGCGGCCATCGCCGCCCACGGCTCCTTCGCGCGCCTCGATCTGGCGTCGCTGGCGGCGTCCCTGGCCGACGAATTCGCCGCCCGGCGCGCACTGGGTCTCGGCGACGAACGCGTGGCCCTGTGGGGGCCGGGCATCCCGCCGCCTCCGCCCACCGAGGAGAAGCTCCCCCTCGCGGCGCCGCTGGTGTTCGCGGCCCCGCCCCGTCCTACCGTGCGCGCGGAGCGGGGAGATTTCTACCGCCGCCTGGCGGTCGAGCTCGAGTCCGCCCTCCGACGAAGGGGAGCCGAGGAGGAGAACCGATGATCGCTGCCCTGCTCCTGTGCGCCGCCGCGCTTCCGCCCGAAAACGCCCCACCCTGCCCGGCCGCGGCCATCGTCTACGGCCAGGGCGACTCGGCGCGCTGTTTCAGCACGGCGTTCCTCGAGCTGGCCGCGGCGCACACGCCGATCGCGGTTCCGGAACGGCTCGCCGCGGCGCCGCTCGCGGCGTCCGACCTGCTGGACTATCCCTTCTGCCTCCTGAGCGGCGAGGGCGGCTTTCGCCTGGACGCCGCGGAGAAGCAGCACCTGCGGAGCTATCTGCGGGGCGGCGGCTTCGTGCTCGCGTCCGCGGGCTGCTCCTCCGCCGCCTGGGATGCCTCCTTCCGCGAGACGCTCGCCGAGCTCGTTCCCGAGGCGGCGCTCGAGCCGCTGCCCGAGGAGCATCCCGTCTTCACCTTTCTGTTTCCCTGCGCCCGGCCCGTCCTCGGGAACGGCGAAGTCGCCGTGCTGCACGCCCTCGTCATCGAGGGGCGCGTCGCCTGCATCTACTCGCCCGCCGGCCTCAACGACACGGCCGCGCTGCCCGACTGCTGCTGCTGCACGGGACACGAAATCGAGAACGCCCGGCACCTCGCGGCGAATATCTTCCTCTACGCGCTGCTCGGCGGGGAGGGTTGACGGGTGCTTGACAGCGGGTAATCGGCCGCTACCATTCTTGGGATGCGGGCAGGCGGCGCGCACGGTTCAACGTCCTGCCGCGGGGCGCTTTCGAGCGTCATGCGCCCGCAGCCTGGGCAAAACGCAAACCATAGATTCGGCGGAGAGTGTAGCTCAGTTGGACAGAGCGCCAGGTTGTGGCCCTGGAGGCCGGGAGTTCAAATCTCCTCACTCTCCCCAGCAGCGATGCCCTGCACGAAGGTGCAGGGCTTTTTTGTCGCCGGCGGCGCCGCTACCAATCGAGAAAGGCGACGTTCAAGAACGCCACCCACTTACCGCTCGGGTAGTACCTGGCTTCCAAGTCGGCATCCAAATACCGGCGCTTGAGGATATCGGTATGAAAATCGAGCCCGACCGCGACCCGCACGTAGCGCGCCGAGTGCAGCGCGCTGCCGCCCCAACCCTCCGGTTTCTCCCGGTAGAACGTCTTCAGGAGCGCGGAGCTCGACACGCGGAGATTGATCTTGTGGGACAATCGCACCGTCTGGCCGACGAGCAGGCGGCGGGGTTCGCGCACGGGGTCCGGCGCCACCTCCACGTCCTCGAAACCCGCCGTCCAGAACTTTTGGAGCCCCTCCAAACTCGTGTCCACATCAATGGCGCCGCTGTCGGTGATGGTAAGCGGCCCCCATTGGGCTAGGTGAATGTCGTCCCACTCCGAATCGTAGCGGCCGTACAGGTCGGGAGCGATGGCGTCGTACTGGAAGCGCCAGGGTCGCGCTTCGGCTCCCCAGCGGAGCTTGTTGAGGATTTGCACGCCCTCGTGGTACCGCACCCAGTCGACGTTGACCCCGTCGATGCACTCGGCCCGGAGCGCGCCGCGCGCCTGGCGCTTGAGCACCCGAAGCCCCTCGTTTAGGATCGTCTCGCTCAGGCGCGCTACGCGCGCCGGCGTGAAGGGGCGATTGCTCCGCGTGACGTAGGCGTCGTACGCGTTCTCTTCTCCGCTGACGACCGGCGCCTCGTTTTCCCGGCGCAGCGTGAACACCGCCGCGGGCCTACGCTCCCGGCGCGGCTCGGGCGGCCGCGGGATCGCCCTGACGCCGACGCCGTCGTAGCGCTTGGCATCGGGCGCCTGGCAGGTAGGATCCCCCTCGCTGTCGGCGCCGCAGCGCGCCGCCGCCAGCCACAACAGGGCTAAAGCCGCCAAGGAAATCTTCTTCCGTTGGCTGTACACGCAGGCTCCTCTTCTGCACAGCTTCACGGAGGAAACAATCCAAGCGCCGGCCGGGACCCGGCTCCCGCCGGAGATTTGACTCGCTCCTCACTTCTTGGGGGGTTTTATAGCCTGGAGGGTGCCGGCGTGTCAACCAAAAAATCGGCCGCGACGGAAAAAGACGGCCACGCTCCCCGTCCCCGGCCTCAGGGGCGCGCGCGCAGGGCGTGCCTGATCCATTCCGCCGCGCCGGCTCCCGGGAGCGCATCCACCGCTTTCTTCACCGCGGCCACGGATTCCTGCCGGCTGTAGCCGATGCCCTGGAGCGCCAGCCTGGCCGTCTCGATTTCATCGCCCGTCGCCGTTTCCTCCGCGCCGGGGGGCGGAAACGGCACTTTTTCCCGCAATTCCATGACGATGCGCTCCGCCGTCTTCGCGCCGATGCCCCGAACCTGCCGCAGGATTTCGGGCTTCTCCTTGGCGATCGCCCCGTGGATATCCGCCGACGAGAGTCCCGAGAGCAACGCCAGCGCGTGCGCGGGGCCGAGCCCGCGGACGCTGGTAATTAATTTAAAATAATCTCGATCGACCTCCGACAGAAACCCGAACATGCGCTGCGCGTCCTCCCGGAAGTACGGCACGACGTACAGGAAGACCTCGTTCCCGATGCGGGGCTCGAGATCCTTGACGACCCGGAAGGGAATCTCGACCTGGAACCCGACCCCGCCCGCCTCGACGACGGCCGTGCTGGGAGTCAGGGCGACAAGCGTGCCGCGGACGTGGTGGTACACGCGGGCGCGCCTCAGGTGCGCAGAGCGAGGCCCAATTCCGCGAGCTTGGCTTTGACCTCGTTGAGGGAAGTCACGCCGAAGTTCTTTGCGGACATGATTTCGATCTCGCTCTTGGAGGCCAGATCCCGCACCGTCTTGATCTTGAGGCGCTCCATGCAGCGGCGGCTCCTGATCGACAGGTTGAGCGACTCGACCGAACGGTTGAGGACCTCGGGATCCACGCCCGGCTCCACCTCGGCGGGCGGGGCCTCCTCGGCGAAGAGCGGCGGCGGCGCCCCCTCCTCCGCCGCGCCCTGCCCGAGGCGCAAACCTTTCTGGCGGAGGATCTCCTCGATCTCGGCGAGCGACGTCTCGCCGAAATTCTTGTATGACAAGAGCTCGCTGCGCGTCTTCATGATCAGGTCGCCCAGCGTCTCGATGTTCATCTTCGCCAGGCAGTTGCGGCTGCGCACCGACAGTTCGAACTCCGACATGGGCATCCTGAGGATCTGGTTCTGCTGCGAAAGCTGCTTCTCGCGCTCGCGGTCGTAGTACATCGTGGTGGAAGCCTTCGCATCTTCCAGGTAGAGCTTGGCGCGGGGGTGCGCGGGATAGAAGCGCAGCACGGAACTGTAGCTCTTGATCGCGTCCTCGTACCTCCCCGCATCCTCGTAGGCCAGGCCTAGGTTTATCAGGGCGTTCACGTGGCACGGGACCTGCGCGACGCAGGCCTTGTAGTACGCGATCGCCTCCTCGGCATCTTCGCTGCAGCGCGACCCCAGGTACGCTAGCTGGAAGAGCGCCCGGACGTTGGTCCCGTCCAGCGCCACCGCCTTCTCGTAGGCTTCGAGCGCGGCGTTGTACTCGCCCCGCTTCTCGGCCAGCAACCCCGTGAAGAACCACCCGCGGCTCGACTCGCCGGCCTTGGACTGCAGCGCCGCGATCAGCGTCGCGGCCTTGTCCTCGGCGCCCGTATGCAACTGCATGTCGGCCAGCAGCCACGCGATCTCCTCGGAGTCGGGGTGCTGCTGGCGCAGCTCGCCCGCGACCGCGCATGCCTCCTGCCGCCGCGCCATGTCGAAAAGCGCGCGCGCCAGCCAATAACCGCCCCAGGGGTGGCTCTTGACGCCCCGCAGCACCTCTTCGGCGCGCTCCAACTCGCCGTTCAGATAATGGAGGTATCCGCGCACGACCTGCGCGTCGGTCTTGCGGCGGAAGGCGTCGGCGACCTTGCCGTCCTCCCAGGTGCGCAGGATCTCGCGCAGTTCATCCAAGCCGGCCGGCGAGGCGAACACCCGCGTCCGGATCGAGGCGAACGTCCCCTCGGCACAGTCTTCCTGCACCACGGTGTCACGCAGCGACTTCAGTTCGGTGTGTTCAGCCAAGACCGCTTCCTCCTCTGCGAGGGTTGCCGCCGCCCGCGACGGCGCGGCGTCCGCCCATGGGCACACACGGAAAGAGGCCTGCCGCGCATTCGCTTTGCGCGGCGGTTGGACGCATCCGGGGGATTTTAGCCGCCCGCCGGATCGGTGTCAAGCAGCCTGCTTCCCGCCCCGCGGCCCTTGCTCGTTCCGGCGCGCCCGCGTATCCTGATACCCGTTCCGCGGATGCGGCGGACGCCGCTGATCCGGCCGCGCCGCTCGTCCGGGACGGAACCCATCGGGGCCGCCATGAACCCAGTGATCGCCTGCGGAATCGACATCATCGAGATCGCCCGGGTCCGCCGGGTCTTCGCGCGCTTCGGACCGCGTTTCCTCGCCCGCGTCTACGGGGAGCGGGAGCGCGCGGGCGCCGCCGCGCGCCGCGACCCCGTCCCCTACCTGGCGGGACGTTTCGCCGCCAAGGAAGCCGTGCTCAAGGTGCTCGGTTGCGGTCTTTTCGCCGGCGTGCCGCTGGCGTCCATCGAAATCCGCGCCGGGGACTCCGGCGAGCCGCTCTGCGAGCTGCACGGATCCGCCGCGCGGCGCGCCGCGGCGCTCGGCGTGGCGCGCGTCCTGGTGTCGATCTCCCATTGCGGCTCCCACGCCGTGGCCCAGGCCATCGGCATCGCGGAGCAACCGGCCCGCGCCGCCGCGCGTCGTTCCGCCGGGCAGACCCGCCGCCCCACGCCCCCGCGCGAAGCCCGATAATCTCTAAAGCCCGGACGCCCCTCCATCCGATTCATCAGAAGCGGACGCCGCGCGAGGCTTCGCTCGTTCCGGAGAAGCTTCAGAAGAAGTCCGAGAATGGCCGATCACATGAGTGCGACCGAGAGCTTGTTCATCGTGAAGGGGGGCGACGAGTACTGCTTTCTGTACTCGGAACGGGCTCCGGGGGACATGTACCGCGCCCTCCTGGATTGCGCGGACGGCCGGGAAACGCAGTTGAGCGCCCACGAGGCGCTGGAAGTGATAGAGGAGATGCTCGCGAGAGCGCTTCGAGGGTTGTGAGAGGGCCTGGGGGCTCCGCGGCGACGCGGAGGGTTGATCATGCAACAGCAGTTCGTTGATTACCTGCGGTACGAGCGCAACATGTCGCCGGAGACGATCCGTGCCTACCAGAAGGATCTGGAGCAGTTCGTCAAGCACGTGAGCGGAGACGCGCCTTTCGACGCATCCGGGGTGACCAACGCCACGATCCGGCAGTTCCTGGCCCACCTGACGGAGCACGCCTACGAAAAAACCACCATCGTGCGCAAGCTCGCCACGATCCGCAGCTTCTTCAAGTTCCTGATCCGCAAGGGCTACGTCGAACAGAATCCGATCGCGGAGATCAGAACGCCCAAGGTGGACAAGCGCCTCCCCCATTACCTGGAGGTCGGCGAGGTCGAGAACCTGCTCAACGCTCCTCAGGGCGCGGGTTTCCAAGCCACGCGGGACCGCGCAATCCTGGAAACGCTCTACAGCACGGGACTGCGGGTCAGCGAGTTGACCAGCCTGAACCTCGCCGACGTCGATCCGACCAGCGAGGTCATCCGCGCCCGAGGCAAGGGCCGGCGCGAGCGCGTGATCCCCATCGGCAGCTTCGCCTTGCGGGCCATCCAGAACTACCTGGACATCCGCACCGCGGTGCTCGCCGATCAGGCCCAGGCGAATTTGGCCGATGCGCCCCTTTTCCTCAACCGTTTCGGACAACGCCTGTCCTCCCGCAGCATCCGCAAGATCATGGACAAGTACATCAAGGCGACGGGCCTCAACGCCAAGACCTCGCCGCACACCCTGCGCCACAGCTTCGCCACGCACCTCCTGAACCGCGGCGCCAACCTCCGGCTCGTCCAAGAACTGCTCGGCCACAAGCACCTGTCCACCACGCAGGTGTACGCGCACCTCACGACGCGGGCCATCAAGAACGCCTACGACGAGGCGCATCCCCGCCAGGGCGAGATGCCGGCCGACGCGGCGCCGCCGCCCGTCCAGGCCGCGCCCGAACCCGTGGCCGTGGGAACCGGCGACGAGGAGTGAGCGCCCCTCCGCTCCGACATTGACACCGGAGGGCGGGCGGGTAGTATTGGTGGACGCGCCGGCTTAGCTCAGCGGTAGAGCAGCGCATTCGTAATGCGCAGGCCCGGGGTTCAAATCCCCGAGCCGGCTCCAGCAAGACCGAAGGCCGTGACGCGAGTCGCGGCCTTTCCTCATCGACCCGGCGATCCCCGCGCCCGGCGCCCGCCCGCGTTCATGCCTCCGGCGCTTCCGCCAGCAAGGCCAGCACCGTCTCCACAGGCAACCCGATCACGTTCGCGACGGAGCCCTCGGTGCGGGCGATGAGCGCGCCGCCCGCGCCCTGCAGCGCGTAGCCGCCGGCCTTGTCGTCGCCCTCCCCGCCGGCCGCGTAGCGCGCGATCGCCTCGGGCGCCAGGACCTTGAACGTCACGGCGGAGCACACGACCGCCTCGCGGGACCACGCCGGGGCGAGGCGCGCCAGCACGACGCCCGTCAGAACCTCGTGCGTCCGCCCGCTCAGGCGCGCGAGCATCGCGGCGGTCCGCGCGGGCGCGCCGGGCTTGCCGAGCACCTCGCCCTCCAGAGCAATGACGGTGTCGGCCCCCAGGACCAGTCGTTCCGGAAAGCGCCGCGCCACATCCTGGGCCTTCGCCCGCGCGGCGGCCAGCACGAACTCGCGCGGACCGGCGGCGGCGGCGCCCGCCGCGGCTTCCACGCCGGCGCCGGGCGGGACGACCTCGTGCGGGATGCCCGCCGCGGCGAGCAGCTCGCGCCGGCGCGGCGACGCCGAGGCCAGGATGAGCGGCTCACGCATGCGCGCCGCGCCCTCCGGCGGCGGACATCTGCTCCTGGAGCTCCTGGCGCACGTAGTCCGAATGGACACCCATCACCGCGGCAAAACGGATGGAATAATGCGGCACGCCGGCGGCCAGCAGCTCGTCGGACAGGGCGCGGTCCTCGCGCCGCACCGTCTCCTTGCGCGCCCGCCACTCCTCGGCCGGCAGCCGCTCGATCTCCGCCACGAGTTCGGCGTACCGCTCGCGGCAGGGAAACGGACCGGCCGCGTTCACGTACCACGGCGCGATGCGGGCCAGCTTGTCGAGGAACAGGGCATGCTCGGGCGGGAACTTCAGGCACGAGCCCTCGAAGTAGTTGCCCGAGCTTGCCAGCAGCCCCGGGTCGATCAGGCCCTCGCGCGCGGCGATGGCGTGGGCCGCGGTGCCGGGGTAGGGATAGAACATCGCCCACCGGAACCGCCCCACGTTCGCCTCGGCGCAGAGCCGCAGGGTTTCGAGCGCCTCCTCCCGCGTCTCGGTGGGCAGACCGAACATGACGAAAGCCGAGCTGTGGAGGCCGGCGTCGTTGGCGATGCGGACGGCGCGGATCATGGCCGCGTTGCTCATGCGGCGGTTGAGGATCTCCAGGCGGACGCGCTCGCTGCCGCTTTCCAGGCCGAACTTGACAATTCTGGCGCCGGCCTCCTTGAGCGCCCGCGCCATCTCCTCCGTGAAGACCAGGCAGTGGGCGTTGACGACGAAAGGCAGCCCGATGTCCGCGGCGCGGTACGCCTCGCAGAACTCCAACACGTAGCGCCGGTCCAGGGTGAAGAGGTCGTCGTCGAAGATGATGGTCCGAATCTCGGGATGCCCGGCGCGCAGGCGCCGGATGTCGTCGAGCACGCGCGCGACGGGCTGGCGGCGCAGGTATTCCCGCACCGTCCGGAGCGCGCCGTCCCGCCGGTAGCGCGCGACGATTTCCCCGTTGAAGCAGTACGTGCAGGCGAAGGGGCAGCCGCGGCCCGTGAGGATGCTCATCCAGCCGTCCTTGCCCCCCACGATGCGGGCCAGATCGAAAAGCTCGTAGTCCTCGGGCGGCAGCGCCGCGGGATCGGGGAACGGGCCCACGGGGTTGCGCACGACGGCGCCGTCGCGGCACACGTACATATTCGGGCAGCGGTCGCAGGACTCGCCCCGCGCCAGGCGATCCACGAGCTCGCACAGCGCGTCCTCGCCCTCGCCCACGCAGACGTAGTCGAAGAGCCCCGTCGCCGCCACCTCGTCGGGCGCCATCGTGCAGTGCACGCCCCCGATGACGAAGGGAATCCCGAGAAGGGGCCGCAGGAACGCCGCCGTCTTCTCGATCCACGCGAACTGCTGCGTCGTGGCGGAGAAGGCCAGAACGTCGGGAGCGCGGCGCAGGATCTCGGCGTGCAGCTCCTCGCCGGAAGGCACGGGCCAGAGCGCCTCGCTGATGTGAATGAGCGATGTCGCGTGCCCGCGCGCCTTGAGCGCCGCCGACAGGGACGCCAGGCCGTGATTGATGCCCGGCGGACAGTCCAGACTGGGCCAGATGAAGAGAACGTTCATGGCGGCGCCGTGCCTCCCGCCTGCGTTGCCTCGCCCCGCGCCGCCGCGGAAGCCGCCCGCGCGGCCAGGGCGGCCCGCAGCTTGGCGCCCCACAGGTAGCAGGCGCCGCAGCGCTCCCGCCAGCGACGCTGCCATTCGTCCATGGCCTCCCTCACTTCCTCGCGGCTGGAGGCCACCGTCAGACCCGTGCTGCCCCCGAAGATCCGCTCCAGCGCGTAATTCGCCACCAGGTAGACCCGGACCTTGTCGGCATCCTCCTCCCGGAGCAGCGGCAGGTCGCCCTTGAGGGCGACCTTGCGCGAGTCGTTCATGTTCCAGATCAAGAAAGGCACGGCGCGGTACCCGGCCGCCACGAGCTTCTCCACCACTTCGTTGTACTGGAGGTCGTCGCTTCTCTCAATGAGGAGGTCGGCGCACAGGTCGCGGAGAACCGGATCGCCGAGAGTCCGCCCGTCGTAGAAGATGAACTGCGCCAGCTTCGTGGCGACGGCGCGCACGGCGTTCCTGAGGGCGCGGTCCTTCGAGGCGGCGCCGACAACGTACTCCGGCAGCTCGAAAGCCTCCACGGCGGCCCCGCCGCCCGCCGGCGCCAGCTCGAACGCGACGTCCGCCTGGAACTTGTACTCCAGCACCTGATCCTCGAACATCGCCGGCTCGATCTCGACCAACGCGATCCGGCCCCGCACCGTGTACGCCGGCGCCTCGTCCACCCCGACCGGAGGGAAACCGAACAGGCGCGCAAACTTCTTCAACTCCTCGACGACGCGGTCTCCCTCGCCCTCCACCGCCGCCTCGAAGGCGATCGGCTCCCTGAGAAAGCAAGACACCGCCGCCTCCGGCGGCGCCTTGCACCGGCAACCGGAGACCGGCGCGAGGACGAATGCGCACAGCACCATTATCGTTCTCACGGCCACCTCCATGGGTCGATTCCATTGTCCATGCGGCGCTCCGCGCGGCAAGCCGCCCGGACCCGCCTCCGACGCTAGGCGAGGCCCAGACTCGCCAGCGCCTCCGCGACCGCGCCTTCCGCGGCGGTCGCCCGCGTGACGAAGCGCGCGGCGCGCTTCACGCCGTCCTTGGCGTTGGCGACCGCGATGCCCGCCCCGGCGCGGCGCACCATCTCCAGATCGTTGTCGCCGTCTCCCATCGCCGCGATTTCGTCCAGGCCGATGCCAAGGTACGCGGCCAGGGCCGGCAACCCGGAGCCCTTGTTGATGCCCGGGCCCATGAATTCGAGATACTCCGGATCGGTGCGGCAGACGGAGGCCTCGCCGTCGACGAGCGGCGCCCAGCGGGCGTACAGACGCTCGCGCTCCTCGGGGTCCACCACGAAGATCGCCTTGCTCGCGCCGCGCCCGCGCAGCCGCCGCAGGTCGGCCAGCTCGTACACGGCGCCGGTGCGTTCGGAGTAGATGGCGCGAAAGGGGGCGAGCGCCGGGTCATCGTGCCCGTACAGCACATCGTCGCAATAGACGTTGAGCTGCAGGCCGCGGCTCACCGCGAAATCGATCAAACGCGTCACGACATCCGCCCGGAGCGGCCGGTGAAAGAGCACGGCGCGCGCGGCCTGCCGTTCGGCGCGAAGCAGCGCGCCGTTGTAGGCCATGACCGGGCCATCGATGCCCAGGCCGTCGAAGAAGGGCTCGATGCACGCCGTCATGCGGCCGGACGCAAGCGCCACCGCCGCGCCGCGGGCGCGGGCGGCTCGGAGGGCCGCGATGTTCACGGGCGGGATCGCGCGGTCGTCGCCGACCAGCGTGCCGTCGATATCCAGGACTACGGCTTTGATGGGCGTCAGAGGCCACCTCGCGGAACGCGCGCCGGCCCCGGAACCGGGCCGGCGCCTGGGGAATCCGCGATCTTACTTGGCGGCGGGCACCATCGCAACCTGCGTTTCCTTGCCCTCTCGGAAGACGGTGACGGCGATCTCCTTGCCGGGGACGAGGCCGTCGACGACGGCCTTGAGCTCCGCGATGGTGCGCACCGGCCTGCCGGCGAAGGCCGCGATCACGTCGCCGGCCAGCAGCTTGCCGTCGGCGGGGCCGCCCGGGGCGACCTTGACCACCTTGAGCGTTTGGCCGTCGTCCTCGACATCGATGCCGAGGAAGGGGCGCGGCGGCTCCGACTTCTTCTCAGGCTCGGACTTCTTCTCAGGCTCGGACTTCTTCTCAGGCTCGGGCTTCTTATCCGGCTTCTTGATGGCGATCTCGCGCGTTTCCTCTTTTCCGTCCCGCGTGAACACGATCGTGACGCTGTCCTTGGAAACCAGCGCATCCGCCGCCGCTTTGAGCGCTTCGACGCTGTCGATCTTGGCGCCGCCGAGTTCCCGCACCAGGTCTCCGGGCAGAACACCGGCCTTGTCGGCCAGCGAGTTCTTGAGCACCGCCACGACTTGAACCTCGTTCTTCCCGGCGGGCTCGCACACCAGGCCGAGCACCAGCCTTTCGACCACGGGTTTCTCGGCGGCTTGCGGCGGCGCATCGGCCTTAGGCTCGGCCTTAGGCTCGGCTTTGGGCTCGGCCTTAGGCTCGGCTTTGGGCGCTTCGGCCGGGGCCGACTCGAGGAGCTTCGCCTCGCCGCGGCGGTGGCTGCCCTGGACGGTCGCCGCGAGGGCGCGGCCATCCTTCTTCCGGAACGTGATCGCGAGTTTGTCGCCCGTCTTGAGCGCCGCGACCGCCTCGGTCAGGTCCGCCAGCGTCGCCACGGCTTTGCCGTCGACCTCAAGAATGATATCGCCGGTCTCGATGCCCGCGGCCGCGCCCGCAAAGCCGTCCTCGACCTCGCCGACGACGAGTTTGGTTTTCCCGGGCCGATCCCCCGCGATCTCCTCGACCAGCAGCCCGAGTCTGATGGCGCGGGTCTCCTTCGCATCGGATGGGGGCTCCTCCTCCTCGGGCTTGGGAGGCTGGGGCGCCCAGACCAGCGTCAGCTCCTTGCCTTCACGCACCACGGTGAGGGCGAAAGGCTTCTGTCCCGCGCTCGCGGCTTCGGCCGCCGCGCGAATCCGGCGCGCCAACCCCGAGCGCTCGGCGCCCACGGCGATGATGACATCGCCGGGCTTCAAACCGACCCGCTCCGCCAGGCTGTCCTCGGCGACCTCGACGACGGCGAGCCCGTCGCCCCTGGCCTCCACCGTGGCCCCGAAGGGCGCCCGCTGCCCGCCCGGCGCCGGCGGCTTGGCCGCCCCCTTGAGCTGCGCGACCTCGCGCGCGAGCTCCTCGTTCTCCTTGGCCAGCGCGGCGACTTTCTTCTCCAGCTCCGCGATGCGCGTTTCCATGCCCTCGATCAGCCGCCCCAGCTCCGCCGCCACCGCGGTCGCGTCGCGCTTGGGCGCCACGCGCAGCTTCGGAATCAGGTCGGCCGCGCGCACCGGAACCGCGACGCAAAGGACCAAGACAAGACATTGAAGCGTGCGCATTGCATCCTCCCTCGACGGCGTCCGACACGCCGTACGGCTTCGCCGCACCCGCGCGGAGGCCAACCTGATTACCGGAACCGCGTCCGCATCTATTTCGCTCAAGGAATTGTAATTTGTCCGCCGTCGGGGGGCAAGACGCCGCCGGAAGCCGGCCGCGCGCCGCGGTTCGCGCCCGCGGGCTTTTCCCGCCCGCGCCCTTCTTGTATCGTTACTATCGGAAGCGCGGCGGCTTGAGCTCGAGAATTCCTCGGCCCGCGAATCTCCGCGTCCGAGGAGCGTGCCATGAACGACTATCGGCGACAGCGCGACATGGCGGACGATGAAGAGTTATCGATCCTCTTCACGGCCGCCGGGAACGACCTCGTCCGCGCCATCGAGGACTGCATCGAGCTGGCGGGGCGCCGAAGCGCCTTCGAGCGCCGGTTGATCGAGCTGCTCGAGCTGGCGGTCGACGAGGGTCTCGACGACCCCGCGGGCGCCGTGTGGATCGCGCTGATCCTCGGCGAGATCCAGTCGCGCCCCGCCATTCCCGCTCTCATCAGGGCGCTGACCGGAAGCGACGAGGCTCTCGCCGAGGCCGGCGTCGATGCGATCATGCGCATCGGCGAGCCGGCCTTCGAGGCCATCATGCAGGCCCTGGACGGCGCCGAGGAACCCGAATTCGAGCACGCCGCTTACCAGGCCCTCGCGGGCGCCGCGGCATGGGAACACCCCTACCTTCTGGAGGAGGTGCGGGACTTCCTCCTCGAGCGCCTCAAGCGGCCGGCGCTCGGCGCGCGTTCCCTGGAGGACGCCGGACTGGCGCTGGCGCGCCTCGGGGACCGCCGCGCGCTGCCCGTGCTGAAGAGGATTCTCAAGGAGCGCTTCAAGGGCCTGAACCCCGCGCTGCAGGACGCCATCGAGATGCTCCAGGAGAACGCCGCCGGGGTCCCCATCGCCACCGTCGTGACTCCGTGTCGGGAACGGGTGCGATGGCTCACCGGGGACGCTTTCCAGACGTAGACGGCGGGCGAAGCCAGGCGCCGCTTCCGCCCGGACGCGAACTTCACTCTCCCCTGATCCACTCGATGGACTTGGGCCGCGCGACCAAGTCGCCGGCAAGCAGGATCTCCTCCAGTTCCTCGGTGGTCATATTGACGTTCTTGTCCATGAGGATGGTGACATTGCCTTTCTTGAGGCTGACCTTGGAGGAGACGACCTGGACGCCGGCCTCCTCGAGCTTCTCCTTGAAGCTCTTCACGGCGATCTGGCACTCAGGTCCGAAGCCCTTGAGGACGACGGTAAGGCGCTCAATGGTCCCGCCCATCCGCCGGTCGAGCACCCAGATCAGCCCCCACACGAAGACGGTGCTCATGATCGCCAGATCGAAAGCGCGCAGGCCGCACAGGCACCCGATGCCGCCGCAGATGAAGATGACGACGGTTTCCTTGGGGCTCTTCATCTGGGTTCTGAAGCGAATGAAGCTGCCGAAGCCGAAAAGCGCGAAGGCCATCACGGGCTGCAGCGCGACCAGCCCGCAGATAACCGCCCCGGCGACGGCGATGAGGACAAGGGCCTTGGGAACCTCCGCCTCCTCCTTCTTGACGCCGATGCTGCGCACCCGCAACGGGTGGTACCCGATAGCGGCGCCAAGCACGGCGGCAATCGCCAGCCCCACCGCCCCCCAGGCGTACTTCGGAAGGGCATCCGCGGGAACGAGCCCCCAGAAAAAAGGCTCCTCCAGCTGGAGCTGCTGATCGCCGCCGACGGCCGCCATGGGATTCCCGGCTCTCGCTTTGGGCTTCGGCGCCGCCGCCCACAGGCCCGATCCGCCCAGAGCCAGCGCCGCGGCGAGGGCCAGGCTAATCCTCTTCGACCTCATCTTCAGCCTCCGCGGCCCGCACGGCCGCCTTCACCAAGTGCTTCACCAGCAGCAGGTTCTCGGGATCCTTGCGCAGCACCTCCCACCTGAAGCGCCACGCGCGCTCGCTCTGGTTGCTCGCGCCGAGGGACGACACCGCCGTGTTGGGCCACCGGTCGGCCAGCTCGAATCTTAGTTTCCACGCCCGCTCGCTGTCAAGGCCGCTCACCGAGTCCAGCACCTCCTTCACGTAGGTCTTGACGCGCTCCCGGATCGTCCACGCGCCGTCCACGTCCTGCCGCCCGATGGTGCGGACGATGATCTTCGGCGCGCGGTCGACGTACTGGAAACGCCACTGCCAGGCGCGGTCGCTCCAGCATCCGCGCAGGCTCATGAGCACCCACGGGAGCGCGCGGTCGGCCATCTCCTCGCGGAGCGCCCAGGCGCGGTCGCTGTCGATGCCGCCCAGGCTCTCGGCCAAGGGCTCGTAGTACCGCTTCTTCAAGTGCTGTTCCCTGAACCTCCAGGCCTGGTCGGTGTCGATGCCGCGCAGGCTCGCGATCACCTCGCGGGGAACCTCGTCGCGCAGCCGCTGCCTGAGAGCCCACGCTTCCGGCGAATCGATGCCGCGCAGGCTCAGCGCCACCTGGCCGGGCACGTGGCTCACCAAGCGCGCGCGAAGCTTCATGGCCTGCTCGTTGCGCTTCAGGCCGCTCAGGGAGCGCGCCACGAAGAACGGCGCCGCGGGGAGCAGCCGCTCGCGGTACTCCATGGACTTGGGCGAATCGAGCCCGCTCAGGCCGTAGGCGACCACCGCGGGCTCTCGGTCGAAGATCGCGTCCCTCACGGCGTAGGCCTCGGGCGTGTCCAACTTAATCACGTAGAACCCCGCCATGCCGGGCTGCGACGCCGCGAGGCGCTCCAGGTGCTTCCAGAAGGCCGCCGCGATCTGCGCGCGGTTTTCGCGCTCCGCGACCGAGGCGTAGCTCAAGCGCTCGGCGGGCTTGGCCTCGACGGCGAGGGGCGCGGGCCGGGGGAATCCCTTCTTGACGAGCTCGTCGGCGATCTTGCCGTAGATCTGGGCGAGCGAGGTCTCGAAGGTGTTGCGCGCGTTGTCGACGATGAGCCAGCGGTCGTGATTCTCCCTGGCGAGCGCCAGGAATCCCTCCCGCATGCGCTCCCTGAAGCCGATGCCCATGAGCCCCTTGCGGCCGAAATCCCCGAAGCGACGGTCGTGGATCTTCTGGATCCGCTTGCGGACCCGCGACGTAAGGGAGTTGACGTCGCAGTACACGACGAAGTCGGGCCAGATGCCCTGAGCCGCCGGTTCGATCACCTGCTCGACGGCCTTGCGGTCCAGGCCGCGGCCGAAGTGCGAGTGCGCGATGCTGGAGTAGAAGTACCGGTCGCAGAAGATGATGGCCCCCTCCTTGAGGCGCGGCTTGATGTACTCCTCGACCATCTGGGCATCCCGCGCGACGTAGAGCAGGAGTTCGGTGGTGTCGCCCATGCGCAGGAAGTGCGGGTCGCGCGTCACCGAGCGGATTTCCTTGGAAACCACGCTCTTGAAAACCCCTTTGTCGCGCACGTGGTGCACGGTGTAGCCCTGCTCGCGCAGGAAATCGGCGATCTTGTTGGAGAGGCTCGTCTTGCCGCTCCCATCGATGCCCTCGAAATCAACGAACAGCGTCTTCGGCGGGGTTCCCACGTTCGTCCTCACGTTTCCATCTGCGGAACCCGCGCGCGCTCCCCCGAGGGCGGCGCGGGCTCCCTAATACCGATACCACCATTGCGTTTCCGGCGCGCGGGAACCGCGGGCGGCGCGGGTCACACATCGGCCCGGCGGAGGAACCTGCGTCCCTCGCCCTCGAGGCGGGGGCGAGGCGTCTCGTCGGCGCCCCGGACGACGATGTCGGACGCCGGCATCGCGGCGCCCTGCACGCCTCTGAGGAGCGCCTGGGTACTCGTGAGGAACTTCGAGAAATGGCTCTGAGGGAAACGGTCCAGGAGCGCCAGCATCCATGCCGGCCGCTCCCTGGTCGTCTTGATTTCTACCACCGTGTGCTTCTGCTGGCCGCAGGCCTCGCCCAACACGCCCCGAGTGAGGGCCGCGAAGCCGTTGTAGAGCAACGCGGGCGCGCGGAAGTAGGCGATCAGATCGTCGATCGTCACGCGGATCGATTCGTCGCCCGCCGCCTGAAACGTCCTCCGCCGGTAGTTCGTGATCGAGTAGGGCCTGAGATCGTACGTCCTCACGACGCCCAGAAACGTATCGAAAACCTTGCGCACGTCCTCCGCGGCAAGTTCCCGGTTGCTCTTGTAGATCTCGTTGAAACAATCCTCGCCCGCGAATAGACGCTGCACGAGGACCTTGGCGACCCTGAAGCGATGCTTGCTGGTCGCCTCGCCCAGGCGGCGCTTGACCTCGATCCAGCACTCTGGAACCACCTCGTAGCCCTCGGGGACCTCGTAGTAGTACTCCTTCAGGCGCAGCTTGAGGTTGTCGTCGCGGAATTTGTTCGCCCGGCTGTAGAAGCGGAAATCGTCCGTGTCGAAGTACACCGTGGTCACGAAGGTCGTTTCCCGCCCGGGCGAGTAACAGTACACCGGCAGATGCCGCTTGATTTCAGCGGCGAAGATATCCGCCTCCTCGGCGGTCAAGCGCAATTTAATCTCGCTTCGCGTGATAAAGTTCGGGAACAGGCTTTGATCCAGCACTCCCGGCTCCTCTCTGCAACGCGCGGCTGCGCGATAAATGCGCACGAGGCTATTGTATCACCGCCCGCCGGAACGTCAATCTAACTTTACACGCGGCGACACAACCGGCTGTGTGGGCACGCGAGCGGAGCCACGTCTTTTTGTGCATGGAACTTCATGATCCGCGCGCGGGGGGAGGCTCAGAACCTGATCTCGAGGGTGAAGACGAGCTCGTTGTTCTTGGGGTCGCGGCCGCCCGTTTCGTCCTTGTTGATGGCGTACTCGGCCATGAGATCGATGGTCTCCAAGACGGGCACGACAAGCGCCAGGACCCAGCGCTTGCGGTCGTAGGTCACGGACTTGGCGACATTGTGGGGGCAGCTCACATCGAGCCACTCGTAGCGGACGAAGGGCATCACGCCCCGGACGATCTGGTTGACGAAAAGCGGCTGCTCGAAGTCCCAGCGATAGGAAGCTTCCAACATCCCCGTCTTGCGCCGGAGTTTGCCGTCGCGCCCTTCCATGGCGTGCGCAATGCCCTTGAATCCTCCCACCGTGAGAATCGCGTTGCCCCCCCACAGCTCTTTGCCCCGCAAGTTCGAGGACGCAACGTCCGAGCCCTCGAAACGCGAACTCCGGAGGTAGACCAGGTCGTCATCGCCGAGGGAATCGTTGTAGTAGAATCCCATGAACTCCGTGGCGATCGCGCCCAGGAGAGGCACCTCGTCCGGTTCGCACCAGCGCCGTTCCCACCCCACCCCGAGGCCGTACTCGCGCAGGATCGAACCGTTCCCCCCGAAGCGGGCATCGTGTCCCGTCAGATCGAAGCCCTTGGCCTCGTTGGGGTTCTCGTCCGCGAGGCGCATCCCGTTCGTCAGGGATGCGTGGAGTCCCAGGCGGCCCCACGGCTCCCTGATGTCCCCGAGCCGTGTGCGCCAAAAGAAGCCCAGCTCCTCGTTGCGCCAGTATGACGACGCGGAGAGCGGCCAGATTCGTCCCAAGTTGTCCGGCGCCATGAAGCGGTCGTCCAGACCGATCCTAAGGCGCGAATCGGCCCATGGAGCGTGCATGCCCGCCGCCGACACGTAGAGTTCCTTGACGCGGGCCCGAGGTTCCGAGCGGGCCAGAAAATCGAGTTGTCCGGCCAGATCGACCTGGATCGGATCCTCCTTCGACGTGAAATCCACCCGCGGCTTGAGGCGGATCCAGCGCAGGTAAGCGTAGGGTTCCCCGTCGCTTCCCTCGGGAACCGCGTCGCGGGGATCGGACTCGTCCTGCCCCTTGATGAGCTCCAGATTGACCTCGCCGCCAAAATCGAAACGGTGCTTGAGCGCCGAGCGGAAGCCGGTGCGGCTCTTCTCCTTCTTGAGGTCCTTGCCGAGCGCCTCGATCTCCTCCTTGAGTTTCTGGAGTTTGGCGATCTCCGCTTCCAAACGATTCAGGCGCGCGGAAAGATCCTCTTGGGGATCGACGGCGCCCGCGCCGTCCTTGGCCGCCGCGGCGGGGGCTTTGGCCGCCCGCGCGCCGCCCTTGGACTTCGCGGCCGGCGCTTCGACGGCGCCTTCGGCCCCCGCGGCCGGCGCTTCGACGGCGCCCGCGGCCGGCGCTGCGGCCGCGCCCGCCAAGCCCGCGCCCGCAAGCACCAGCACGGCTAGTCGATAGACCATTCCTCGCTCCTCGCTTCCAGAAAACCGGCGCTCCTCGGCAATGGCGATCGCCCGCGCGCCATGCATCAATTATCGGTTCCGGCGCCGATCGCACAAGAGCACGGCCGAGCCTCGGGGTCAATGGCACCGATCCGCGCGACACCTTACAATTCACCAGGGAGCGCTCATGACCACGGCCCCAGCACATGCCTATAACGTTCGTTTCCTGCCCTCCGGAAAGGCCGCCGCGGTTCCCGCCGGCGCCTCGCTGAGGGACGCGGCCGCCCTCGCGGCCGTCCCCCTGCCCTTCCCCTGCGGCGGCGCCGGCCGGTGCCTCAATTGCCGCGTGCGCATCGTGGACGGGCTCGCGGCGGTGTCCGACTGGGACCGGCGCGCATTCTCGGCCGCCGATATCGAGCGCGGCCACCGCCTCGCCTGCCGCCTCGCCGTCTTCGACGACCTGGCGGTCGAATGCCCCACCGAAGCCGTGACCAACAAAGGCGAGCACGGCGCGGAAGACGTGCGCCGGCCCCTCTTCACGGTTCGCGCGGTGGACCTGCCGCCGCCCACGCTCGCGCTCCAAAAGACCGCCGCCGAGCGGGCCTTCCCCGGCGCCGCCGCCGCCGTCGCGCGCGATGCGCTCGCCGACCTGGCGCGACTCGACGCGGAAGGCGTCCGCCGGTTCTCCGCCCTCTGTCGAGGGCAGAACGTGCTGGCGGTCGGGCGCGACGGCCGCTTCGCCGGCGCCGCCATCGATATCGGCACGACCACCGTGGCGGCGGCGCTCGTCGACCTGGCCACGGGGGAGACCTTGGCCGCGACCGGCGCCTTGAACGCCCAGGCGTCCTTCGGCGCCGACGTGATCGCGCGCATCAAGCACACGATCGACCATGCGGACGGCACCGCGACGCTCGCGCGCGCCGTCCTGGCGACGATCGATGAGGCCATCGGCGAGACCTGCCGCGCCGCGGGCCTCGGCCGCGACCGCGTCGCGGCGCTGGCCCTCGCGGGCAACCCCGCGATGATCCACCTCGCCCTGGGGCTGGCGCCGGCCGGTCTCGCGCGCGCGCCGTACGTGGGAGTCACGCCCGGCGGCTTCACGCTCGCCGCCCGCGAACTCGGCCTGGCGGTTTACGGATCGGCGCCGGTGTTCGTGCTGCCTTCCATCGCAAGCAACGTCGGCGGCGATTGCATCGCCGCCCTTCTCGTGGCGCGCCTCGAGGAACGCGAGGGCGTGACGGTGCTCATCGATCTGGGAACCAACGCCGAGATCGTGGCCGGCGACGCGAAAGCGCTCTGCGCCTGCTCGACCGCCGCGGGACCGGCGTTCGAGGGAGCGACGATCTCCCGCGGCATGCGCGCCGGCCCCGGCGCGGTGGATCGGGTGGCGTGGTCCCGAGAGGAAGGCCTTGCCGTGCATACCATCGGCGACGCGGAGCCGCGCGGGATCTGCGGCAGCGGGCTGCTGGACCTCGCCGCCGTGCTCAGGCGGTTCGGCGTCATCGACCCCACGGGGCGGCTGCTTCCCGCCGCCGAGCTGCCGCCCGGCGTCCCGGGCGACCTCGCGGGAAGAATCACCGCGCAAGGGAAGATGACGGCTTTCGACTTGGGCGGCATCGCCGTCACCGCGGCCGACATCCGGCAGCTCCAGCTCGCCAAGGGCGCCGTCGCCGCCGGCGTGGGCACCCTGCTCGAGCACCTGGGAGCGAAGGAGGACGCGGTCGAGACGGTTCTCCTGGCCGGCGCTTTCGGCAGCTTCGTGCGGGTGGAGAGCGCTCGGGCGATCGGCTTGGTGCCGCCGGGCGCGGCGCGCGTGGCCGCGCTGGGCAACGCCGCGGGCAGGGGCGCGCGGCTGGCGCTCCTGTGCGGCGAGGCCAGGGAACGAGCCCGCGCCCTGGCGGAGCGCATTACCTACGTGGAGCTCGCGAACAATCCCGTGTGGCGCACGCTTTTCGCCGAAGCGATGCGCTTCCCGGAGTGAGCACGAATGCTTGCGATCCTCGCGGCCGTACTGGTCCTGATGGCCCGGTTCTGGGGACCGGGACTCCACATCTGGGCCGGCGACCGGACGCTGGAACGTCTGCGCGAGAAACGACGGCACCTGCCGGCGGAGAATCTGATTCTCCGCCACCCCGAACCCTTCCTCTACGGCACCGTCGCGGCCGATCTCATCAGCTTCAAACGCTTCGGCGGCCGGAGGAACAGTTGCCACAACTGGAACATGGCCGAGCGGCTCGCGCCGTTCCTGACCACGCCGGCCACGCGCGCTTTCGGCCTGGGGTACCTTTGCCACCTGGCGGCCGATGTCACCAGCCATAACATCTTCGTGCCGTACGAGCGCGTCGCCGAGCTCACGCCGCCCTTCATGGGCCACGCCTTTTTGGAATCCCTCGCCGACGCCCACATCTCCGAGCGCTGCTGGGAGCGCCTCAAGGAGCTGCGCCACCGCACGAACTTCGCCCGCTACGATGCCATCGTCGACGAGGCCGTCGGCATCAAGGTCCTGCCGCTCGGCGGCAACCGCTGGATCTTCACGCGCCTGGTGTTGGCCGCCTACCGCCCGATGTGGCGCCGCGCCCACGGCTTCTGGCGTCACGGACAGCACCTGGTCGAGCTCGATCTCACGCTGCTGCACATCCTCAGGAACCAAATCTTGGAAGACATGGACAGCGTGATCAGCGGCAGGGACTACGCCATCCTGACGACGCAGGACCCCTCGGGACTCAAGGCCCTCCGCGATGCGCGCCTCATCAGGCGGCGCATCCTCGAACAGTACCCCACGCGCGACAGCGCGCTGCCGGAAGCCCGGCGCGTCGCGCGCGAGCGCTTCTGGAACCTCCAGCGCCCCCTTTTCCCGCCGGGGCTGCGGTAGTACCATAGGCGGCTGCCGGCGCGGCCCGCGGCTGCGCCGGCGCCCGAACGGAAGGATCTTATGCCCTCCATGCCCGCCTCCTCCGAACGGATTCTGGCCAGCGCCCGGCGCGTGCTGGCCGCCGAAGGCACCGCGGTCCTCGACGCGGCCGCGCGCCTCGGCGAGCCCTTCTGCCGCCTCGTCGACGCGATTCTGCGCCTGCCCCCGGGGCGGGTTGCGGTCACCGGCGTCGGCAAGAGCGGCATCATCGGCATGAAGATCGCGGCGACGCTGGCGAGCGTCGGCACGCCGGCTTTCTTCCTGAAGCCGCTCGACGCCGTGCACGGCGACCTGGGCATGGTGTCCCACGAGGACCTGCTCCTCGCCCTCTCGCACAGCGGCGAGACCGCCGAGATCCTCAGCGTCGTCTTCGCGGCCAAGAACATCGGCGCCCGGGTCGCGGTCATGACCGGCCAGGCCGGGAGCACCCTGGCGCGCGAGGCCGACTTGGTGCTGGAGGTGCCCGCGGCAACGGAAGCCTGCCCGCTCGGGCTGGCCCCCACGACCTCGACGACCGTGACGCTCGCCGTCGGCGATGCCCTCGCCATGACGCTCCTGGAGATGCGCGGCTTCTCGCGGGAGGACTACGCGCGCTACCATCCGGGGGGGAGCCTCGGCCGCCGCCTGAGCCTCACGGTGGGCGAATTCATGCGGACGGGCGCCCTCCTGCCCCTCGTCAGGGAGACCGACACCCTCAAACAGGGCCTGGCGGCCATGACCGAAAAGGAGCGCCTCGGGGTCACGCTCATCGCCGACGCCGAGGGGCGGCTCGCCGGCATCCTCACCGACGGCGATCTGCGGCGCATCCTGACGCGCGAGCGCGACCTGGGGGGGCTGCTCGACCGCCCGCTCGCGGATTTCATGACACGCGACCCGATCACCATCGAACGCGACAGCCCCGCGCGAGAAGCCGTCAGGATCATGGAAGCGAAGGGCATCACCAGCCTCGCCATCAAGGACCCGCGGGGCGCGCCGGAAGGCATCGTGCACCTCCACGACATCCTGGGGAGGAGCAAGTTCTACGTGTGAGACCCGCCTCGGCCTCCCCTGGCGATGCCCGCCCGCGACGGCTACAATCGTGCTTCTCTCCGATGGCCGTCGGAGACCCGCTGTCGCGTTCCGCAAGGAGGCCCCATGAAGCTTCGCATCCGCCGATCCAGCCGCAAGGCCGCCCGCCGGGGGTTCCGGTACCGCAAGAAGACCGCCGCGGGCCGCAAGGTCATCAAGCGGCGCCGCGCCCGCGGCCGCAAGATCTGAAATCCGCCCGCGCCCGCGCGTCAAGAGATGCGGCGCGGAAGGCGCTCGCGCGTCATCCGCGCCGTTCCCCGCGGCGCCGGCGTCTCAGCGCGCCCGCGGTCCCGCGCCTAAATGGGTATCTGCCACTGATCGTCCCGAACGTTCTCGGCGATCTTCACGGCGCCGAGGGCGACGAGCCGCCGGTAGTCCGGCGGAGTGCGGCAGATCGCGTTCTCGTAGCCGTCGCCGCGCAGAGTCTGCTGCACCAGTTCGGCGAGCCCCGGGATGGCGGACCCGCCCCCGCAGAGGATCACGTTCTGCAGGATCGGCACCACCGAGTCCGAATCGCAGCGCCTGAGCAGGGTCTTGATGCCGTCGGCGATGACGGGCACTAGGATCTCGCACGATTCGCGCACCATGGCGGCGATGTCGATGATGCGCGGCCGGCCGTCCGCGAAAAGTTGGATCTTCGCCTCGCGCCGCGCCGAACCCACCCACGAGTACCGTTCCTTGAGCTGCGTCACGGTGACGCGCGAGAGCACCAGGTCCGGCCACCGCCGCCGGATGCGGTCGCCAAGCGCCTTGTCGACGGCATCGCCCGCGACGGGATGGGAGATCTGATCGTCCGGCGTGGGAGAGAACCCCTGAACCAGGCACGAATCCGTCGTGCCGGCGCCGATGTCGACGAGCAACGAGTGCCGGGTGGGATCCACGTAGTCCGGCTCCGAAAGTCTGGTCTCATCCCGCAGACCCATGGCGGCCAAGAAAGGCTCGGGGATGACTATGACGCGGTCGAACAGGCCGGCGGCGCAGGCGCGCATGAGCTTGATCTTCTCGGACGACGCGTTGGCGGGCGCGCCCCACACCGCCCAGATCTCGCATTCCTCCTCCGGATCGATGCACGCGCGAATGTGACCGAGAAAATCTCGGCAGCAGTTCATGTCGTCGACCGCGCCCTCGCGCAGCGGCCACTGGAGATTCAGGTGCAGGCGGTGGCTCACCGCCTCATCGCCGAACAGCCTGTCCGCGTCGCGCGGCAGGATGCCCGGAAGGATTCCGGCCTTGGAGTAGCCCACGATGGTGGGAACCACATCCCGCTCGTAACGCACGCGCTCGCCGTTGCGGTTGACTTGGAACACCGTCGTGTTAGTGCCCAAATCAAGCCCGACCCGCAACACCGTCTTCGTCGCCTGCGTCATTCCGCCTTCTCCTTCGCTTCCCCCGCCGGCTCGTCCGGGCTCGTTATCCGCGCCTTCTGGCATCCCCATGAGCGCGCGAAACCCGCGACGTCGCAGCGTTCGTTTCTGCCGGCCCGCAGCGGCGCCGGCGCAAGGCTCTCCCCCCTCTCCGTGAAGAGCCGCACCGCCACGAGTCCGTTCTCGAGCGGCGCGACCGACTGCGCGATCGTCCCGTCGGTGAGGCGCAGCCAGGCGCCGCGCGGGTGCGCGCCGAGCATGTCCAGAAAAGGCCGCAGCGCCTCGCCCTGCGCCCCCGTGGCGAGCGCATCGATCGCCTCCGGAATCCCGCGCCGCTCCTCGGCGGCGAGCCGCACGAACATGCGCGCCGGGCGCGAGCGCGCCAAGGCCCGCTCGACCGCGGCGCTGGACGGCCCAGCCCCTCCGCGCAAGCGGCGCGCGGCGACCCGGCACGCCTCGATGCATTCCCCGCGGCGCTCCGGCGAAGCCGCGTCGACGTCCGCCAGCACCGCGAACAGCGCCGCGAGCACGATCTCTTCCAGTTCGGCGCCTCGAAATCCCATCCACGCCCCCGCGGCCGCGCTCATGCCGGCCGCCGCGCACAGGCGCCCTTCATCGCCCCACGGCGGGAAAACAGGCCCGTACGCCGCAAGCGGCGCGGCCTCGGCACAGCGCGCCAGGGTGGAAACCACCGGTTCGAGCGCCTCTGGAGCCGGGCGAAGATCCCTTCGGTACCCGCGCGCCAGCGCGGCTAGACGGGGCCGGATCTCCGTCCAAGCCTCATCGCCGCGGCTCAGCAACTCGATCACGGCTTCCGGGGACCCCGGCTGCCCGAAGCCGCACGCGGCGGTACGTTCCGCGGCGGCGGTACGTTCCGCGGCGGCGGTACGTTCCGCGGCGGCAGTGCGTTCCGCGGCGGCGGTGCGTTCGTTCTCCGAGGCGGCGGCCGCGGCGCGCGACGGCGCCGAAACCGGCGCGTCCTCAGGCGGCGGCGCGACAGGCTTCAGCGGCGCCGGCGACGCGCTCGGCGCCTCGAACTCCCTCTGTAAAAGCGGGAGCGGTTTCGGTTCGGGTGCGGGCGCAGACGGCGATTCCCTGAGGATTTGCGCCGCGCCGGATCGCGGCGGTTCAGACATCACCGCAACCGCGGCGGAGGCGCCGCCCCGTGTGAATTCGACTTTCGTGAACGCTTCCGGCGCCGCTTGCGCGGGCTCGTTCGGCAGGCACAGGCGCTCCATGCCAAGATCGACGATAAACCTGCTTTCGGACGCCTCGGCGCCCGGCGCCGCCGGCTGAATCAGGGCATCGGCCGGCGGCATGGAAACGCCGCTCTCGGCCACGGTCTCCGCTTCGCCCTCCGCCCCCGGGAGCTCGAGAAGCCGCCCGATCGCCGCTCTCCCCTTCAACACCACGGATGGGACATATCGACAGAGCGCCGCAATCACGTCGCGAAGCCTTCCGAAGACGCCCGCCTCGATGTGCCCGAGGGCCTGAAGATCGAGGACGACCTCGACGGGCAGATTCTCCCGCAAGAGCTCGAAAACCTCGGGCCAGATCTGCGTGGCCGCATCGAGACCGCCTGCCTGAAGCTCGAGCGTCAGGCGCGTGCCCTGGCGCACAACGCGCATTGGCGCGCGGCGCGGCGCGGCGTCCGTCCCGCCGACTGTCGATGTTACACCGCTGATTGACATGCCCCTTCGCGCCGCCCGCGCGGCGGCGCCATGCGCCGTCCCCTCGTCCAGAAGTATAGGATGGCCCGCCTCCGCCTACCACGCCACCCGGGCGCCGCGCCGGAGGATCCGCGCGCCTGGGAGGCGGTCGGAACGGCGCTGCGCGCGAGCTATTCCCGCCCCTTGGCCGCGTCGAGCCATCGCGCGAGGGCGACGTCGGCGCGCGGATTCGGCCAGTACCCGATATCGGTCTCCGTGACGGCCTGGAGCATATCGTTGACCCAGAGCCGGAAATCCTCGCCGCGATCCTCCCGCAGCCCCCGCCCGAGGATCGCGAGGAGCACGCGCACGTTATCGGGCGGAGGCAGGTGCCCGGCCAGCACTTGGGCCGCATCTCGGGCCGCTTCGAAGGCGCCCGCGTCGACCAGCGCCTTCAAAGGCTCGACCGCATGGCCGGGCGAGGCGCGCAAGGCGGCGCCCATGAGATACCGCCGGGCGATCGAGTCGGGCACGGTCTCGATCCGCCGCACGACGGCCTGCACCCGGCGCGCATCGAGCCGCGCGCAGTAACGCACAGCGGCGCCGAGCTGCGTCATGCCGTCGTCCGCGCCGCCGGCGCCCGTCATCCGCGCCAGGAGGATCCGGTCCCCGCCGTTGCGCCGCTCGCGCGCAGCGATGGCCTTCATACATTCGGACGGAATCACGTCCTCCACGCTCTCGGGAGCCGCCGGCGCGGGAAGCGCCGCGAAGTTGTACCTGACCCGCGTCCTTCCGTCGGCCGCCAGCGCTTCGATCTCGACGGGCGTCTCGCCGAGTCGCGCGATGAGCGTGTGCGCCTCGGGCAGCGGGAGGTCGAGGGCGGCGAGCAACAGCGCCGCCTGCGCCGCCGCCAGCGGGAACTCCGCGCTGACCCACACGTTCCAGACCGTTCCGGGATATACGCCCGCGCGCACTTTCCTGGCGCGACACCCGTGGATTTCCTCCCGGTTCGAGAGCGGCTCGACCACGCGCGCCCCGCCCGCGAACAGCGGCCACAGATTCTGGCGCGTGAGCACGGGCAGGTCCGCGAGCGCCCGGCGCGCCTCTCGTCGCGCGGCCTCCGCCTTGTTCTCGATTCGCGCGCGGTGCTCTTCGTAGGGGTACATGTTGCAGGACCAGCGGCCGTTCGCGTCGCGCCCGTACTCCCAGCACTCCCCCCGGGCCAGGGCGAAGATGCGGCCCGCGCGCACCGCGTCCTGAACGGTCTCGATGCGCAGGTATTCGGGCCCCACGATCCCGCGGATTGCGACGCCCGCCGCCGGCCGCCAGACGTCGCCGGTATCTAGCGCCTGCCAGCTTACGTGGCCCGCGAAGGTCCGGAAGCCATCCGCCGCGGCGCAGCCCGCAAGGAGCGCCGCCGCACAGACGCCCAGGATTCCGGCGGCTAAGGGTTTCCGCGGGGGCGCGCCGGCGGTATAATGCCGGGCACGCGGACGCGCGGGTTCTTCCCTCGGCGCCGGACGCAATGCCGAGGGGCGCGGGCGCGGAGGCCCGGCCCCGGCGCGAGAAGGAATCCGCCCGACATTGGAAGCGACCATGGATAAGTACCACGATCTCGTCCTCGCGGAGGCCCGTACCTTCTTGGACCAAGTTGCGGCCCAGTTCCGCGCCGACTCGGGCGAGCACGGCGGCAAGTCCGACCGGCCGAACCTGGCCCGCTGGCTCGATGCCAACGGGCTGCTCGCCAAGCACGTGGAAAAGAAGGCGCAAGCCTGGACCAAGAAGGAAATCCTCCTCGTCAACGAGAACAGCCGCCACCGCACGCCGTACGGAGACCCCCGCGACAGCGCGTACGGCGCTTTTTACAAAGATATACTGCTGGAGCTGAAAAGGCTCTTGAAGAAGTGACCCGGCGAGAGCGGCGCCGGGGCGCCGCTCTCCGATAACGCGCGCCCGTCAAAAAGCCTGCCGGGTCGGCTCCTTGACCTGCGCCTCGGGCGCAGGCTCGGAAGGGGCGGCCTTGACCTCCAGGGCCTGGGACGAGAGCAGCCGCCCGCCGCGGATATCGAGCGTCGTCATCGACGCCATGCCGCCGAAGAAATCCGCATGCCTGAGCACCGCCGCCACGCGCGGGAGGAAAGCGAACAGGCGCCGCACGTTTTCGGCCTCGGGTTCTCCGGCCGGAACCAACGCCGCGCCCATGCCCCCCATGGTGAGCACTTGCGACAGGTTGACGATGAGCCGTCCCAGGTCCGTGTACGAATACGCGTAGACCGGCCCCGGCGGCATCAGGCCCAGCAGGCGGAGATCCTCGCGCCACAGAAAGGGCGCGCCCTCGGTGTTCTCCCCCCGCAGACTCTGGACCAGCACATCGGCGTCGGTGCCGAAGTAGAACGTGTCGTCGCGGATGCCCCACGCGATGGCCCCCATGGGAAGGGCGCCGAAGCGCGCGCACCTGAGGGCGGGAAAACCCTCCAGCGGCTCCACCTTGAGCATCGCCCGCATTTCCCCGGCGAGCGCGGCTTGCTCGACGGCGGCCAAGCAGCGGCTCATGGCGGCCGGATCGCACAACCGCAGCGTGATCACGGATTGATCCACGGCGCCAAGGAGCGACGGTTTCATGCTCTTGACCGCGTACTGGAGCTGCGCTCCCGCCAAGAGCCGGACCAGTTCCACGGGCTCGCAGCCGACCGAGTCCTTGAAGCTCCGCAAGGCGCGCTCGACCTCCTCGGCTTTCAGGTGCTTCTTCAAGGTTGCGATCACGACGGCGGCCACCGGCGAAGGATCGCACCCCGCTTGAAAGGCCGCCGAAGTCGCGCCCGCCGGCACGCGCTCGAAGGGAACCAGCTCCGGCTCCGTCCCGGCCAGCATCGCCCCGATGGGCGTCTCGCGCCAGCCGTGGGCCAGAGCGGTCACCGAAGCGGATTTGAAAACGCGACCCTCCGTCCACGCCACCCCGGCGACGTGGGAGCACAGGCGCAGCACTCCCAGTTCCCGCACGAGATCCTGGACCACGGCGGCGGCGACGGCCGCGTCGCCCTCGCCGGGCCACGGGGCCGCGGCCAGCACCCGGGCGGCCAGGGCGCCGAACTGCTCCAGATCCAGAAAGTACGCCGTATCCTCCGGCTCGGGGAGCAGCGCGGCGGCGGCGCGCCACTTCGCATTCGCCGGCAGGCCCGGCCGCCGCCCCTTCCGCATCTCCTCGACCGCCTCCACCTGCGTCCGCCCCGAAGCCAGCACGACGAGATCATCCAGCCGCGCCAGACACGCTTCGCCCCCCGGCCACCGCTTCAAGGGGAAAACGACGCGCCATTCGCTCTCATTCCGCACCTGGACTTCTTTTCCCGCCCACCGCGCCGCCGCTCCGAGGCACCGGGACAGATCTCGGAAGGCCCGCGCCGGATCGGTCGGTCTCAGCACGACCCTGGCCCCGGCCTCGGGCGGGAGCTCGAGCGCGGCCGCGCCCTCGGCCAGCAGGTTGCAGTAGTCCACATCTCCGAACACCTCCGCCAGCGCCGCGGCGCCGCCCTGCGCGCCGAAGCGCGCCTGCGCGCCGCCCAGCCCCTCGACGAGGTCGAGGAGCGCGCCGCCGAACTCGGCCTCGCGCGCGTGCGCCAGCACCTTCTCGATGTGCGCGCGCACGAAGGCGCGCTCCGGGTTGAGGCGCCACCAGACGGCCGCGGCGGCATCCCGGGGAACGACGCCGAGCAACGCCGCGGGTTGGGCCGAGAGCGCTCCCGAGAACACGATCGCGAGCAGACACGCCATAGTTTCCTCCTACGAAGCCGGCGCCGCGACCACGGCGCGCTCTTATTCATTCTAACCGGAGGGGCGCCCGTGCAACAGCGCGGGCGCAGGCGCTGGGCGCCGCCGGCGGGCCGCTAATCCTGCGGGGCGCGCGTGATCGCCATGATCTCGTAGACCGCTTGCCCCGACGGCAGCGGCACCGTGACGACGTCGCCCACTTCGTGGCCGAGGAGGTGCCGGCCGACGGGCGACAGGTAGCTCAGGACGCCCTCGCGCAGATCGCCGTCCCACGGCCCGAGCAGGCGCCAGGTGTAAAGCCGGTTATCGGCCAAATCCCTCGCCGTCACCTCGCACCCCAGCGAGACGCGCCCTTCCTGGTACATCTCCGGCGTTATCAGGTGCGCCTTCCGCAAGTCGGCCTCGATCTCGCTGGCGCGCCGCGTCTGCCGGTCGCGTTTCTCGACGGCCGCGGTCCACTCGGCGTTCTCCGCCAAGTCGCCGAACTCCTGCGCCTTGCCGATCTCGACGAAGGTCTTGGCCAGATCCACGTGGACGAGCTGCTGGAACTCGTCCTGCCGCCGCTTCAGCCCGGCGGGGGTCGCGTAGATGATCGCGTCGTCGACGCGGGCTCCGGCGACGGGCTCCCGCTCGAGCCGCAGCGCCTCGGGCGCGACGGTCGCGATGTGCTCGCACATGAGCGCCCGCGTGTTCTCCTTGATGGCGCGGTTGGCCTGAATTTGAGCGTACAGGTCGTGGAGCGCGTCCCTGGGCACCACGCCCAGCATCGCCCTGAAGGTCTTGTACTTCTCCTTGCCGAAGAGGCTGCGTCCGTAGGCCAGATGCTCGCGTTCCTGATCGCGATATTCCGCGCGGGCGATGAAATCGAGCAACCCCAGGAGGCGCATCAACACCTCGTGCACGGGGAAGGGCGCCAGGAAAGCCTCCCACTGGGGATCGAGGCGCTCGGTGTACAGCCAGAAGAAAGGCCAGACATGGTGCCGCGGATGCGCCGCGACTTCCTGTAGCACCTCCAGGAAGCGCTCCTCGCTCTTTCCGCGGCAGAGCCGCGCCGCTTCCCCCATGCAAGCCATGTCGGCCCGCAGGAAGTAGGGCAGCAAGCCGTCGAAGTCGGTCGTTCCGGCGACGGCCTTGATCGCGGTGCGGGCGAAATCCGTCACCGCCAGGCCGCGAACCAGCTCCGGGCCGTCCTCCCGGCCGCACAGGAACTGAGCGATGGAGCCCGGCGCCGCATCCCCGAGCACGTGGCGCAGGAGCAGCGCCTCCAGCTCCACCGCGGGTCCCCCCGCGAGCTTTCCGATGGCCTCCAGCATGCGCGTCCGGCCGCCCTCGTCCCGCAACGCCCGGCACTGCCTGACCGCGGCCGCGCGCTGCTTCGGCCCCCCCTTGGCGAAAGCCTGCAGGATCTCGTCGGCGACATCCGCTTCCGTCGCCGGGGCGTCGAGAATCTCGATGGACGGCTTGGCGCCCGTCGCGACGCGCACGCACGGATCGAGCTTCGCCGCGGCCTTGACCCGGCTCCACCACGATGACCACTTCTCGGCGGGCACCAGCCTCGGCACGAGTTTTTCCCTGAGGGCGCCGACGCTGAGAGGCCCCCCGAAACTCCGCACCAGGATCTTCGCCACCTCCAGCGGCTCCTCCTCCGCCTTCTTGGCGAGCGCCTCCGCGCGATCGAACATGTACGCCAGGAAGTGTTCGTCGGGCAGCGCCTTGAAGATGCTCGCCGCGGCGCTGATGGCGACGCGGTGGCCGCGCTTCTCCTGCAGGTCGACGATCATGTAGCCCGCGCCGGGGGCGACCTCCCGGATCTTGCCCGTGCCCCAGCCGCCGGGGTGCTGCACGTACCCCCCCTCCCGCAGGTGGAGCAGGGTGTCGAGCTTCGCGAACGCCTCCTCGAGGCGGCGGCTCGTCTGCACCTCCGAGGCCTTCAGAAACGCCAGCGCCCGCTCCTCGCCCGCGTAGCACTCCTGAAACGCGGCGATGAATTGGCGGCGCCAGCGCTCCTTGTGCGGCACGCAGACGCAAATCTCCCGCAGGAGAGCGACGTGCTCGTCCGGGCCCCTCTGCTTGGCGGACTCCAGAAGCTGCGCGAGGAACTCCGCGGCCTTTTCGACCTCCCCGTGGCCGGCGCACGCGCGCGCGATGGCGCGCAACTGCTCGAACTTCTCCGGCGTCTTCTCGAGCGCCTCCAGGAAGAGAAGCTCGACCGCGTCCGTGTCCCCCTTGACGAGCGCCGCATGGACCTTCGCAAGAACCGGATCCGCCATTGCGTCACCTCGCTTCGGAAAAAATCCTTCCTATCATACGTGACGCGGGCCCGGGGGGGAAGAGGGGCGCGAAGGCCGCGCGAAAATCGGCGCCGGAGCTAAGACGCGCTCAGCGGACAGGGTTCCAGGTCATCCGGCGTCGGATCGACCCCCGGGTCCGGGAAGGGCGGCGGCGGCGGCGGCCCCCCGGCGAAGAGGTACGCCAGAAGCGTGATCGTGTCGGCGACGTTTATTTTGCCGTCGTCGTTGACGTCCAGCCGGTCGTGACAGTTCGGAACGATCCGGCCGCTGAACAGATGGCCGAGGATCGTCACGGCGTCCGAGACGTTCAGCACGCCATCGTTGTTGGCGTCGCCCCGCACGAAAACGCCCTCGACCCCCGCCTGGCAGACGTAATGGATCCGGTCGCAGATCTCGCCCGCCGCCACGATAACGGGAACGAGCGTGTCCGCCGTGCAGGGCGGCGCCGTGAACCGGAGCTCGCCTTCGTCGCCCAGGGCGAAGGCCGTCTCGGCGCCGCCGACGAAAACGGCGGTCACCGCATCCAGTCCATCCCCCGTGACGACGAATCTCACCGCCGCGCCGGCCGCGGCCGTGCGCGGCTCGATCGCGGCGATCACGGGCGCCGGGCCGGACTGGTTGGCCGCGCCGGGCGTGGGCTTCAGGAAGCGGGCCAGCGGCCCGCTGTCGCCCACCAGGCCGAGGGAGACATCCGCGATCTCGCCGCTGAAGAAAAAGCCGTTGAAAAGCCCGCCGCGGTCGGCCAGGAAGATCTCCTCGTGATCGGCGCTGATCCGGAAGGAAGCATGCAGTTCCTCGACGCCCGGAGCGGCCTCATCCTCGTCGCACCACACGAGCAGGCGCGCGCCCGCCCCCAGAACGAGCCCCGGCGGAAAGGCCCATTTGTGGGGCCGCCGGTAATTGTCGGTCAGGTAGTATCCGTCGAGGGCGACGTCCGCGCCGGAGGCGTTGCGAACCTCGACCCAGTCTTCGAAGTCGCCGTTGGAGTTGGCCAGGGTGGCGCGGTTCTTGGGCAGGATCTCGGTGATAACCAGCGGCGGCGCGGCCGTCCGTCCGGACATGTACGGAATCCACCGCTTGTCAGGCTCGATGTCCACCGCCGCGCCGCGGTAGGCGATGACGCGGAACTCCACCCCGCGCTCGCCCTGCGCCGGAATCGTGGCGGCCCACAGCCCGTCGCCGGCCGCGCCGTCGCCGTGGGCGCCATCGTCGTACATGGGGATCACGGGCTGCGGCTCGGTATCGCCCTGATAACGAAAGTAGAGCTCGACCTTGTCGGCCGGCGTGTCGGCACACGCGACGCGCGCGGTCACCGTGACCGGCGCATCGCCGGCGGGCATGATCGGGGCATAGGATTCGATGTCGACATCCGGGGGATAGACGTCGTCGGCGATATTGGCCCGTTCGTTCGCGCCGCACCACTGCCGGTCGGGCGCGCCGTCGCCGTCGGCATCGTACCCGTCGCAAGTGCACACGCCGCCCCAGCAGAAGGTCGGCGACGCCGTCTTCACGATGGTGTCGCCGCCGTCGGGCACGCGCGCGAGGGAGACGTTCGGCGTCTGGCAGCCGAACATGATCGCATCGATCACGGTCACCTTGTCGCGGGCGAGGAGGTACACGGCCTCGCCGTTCTGCTCGAGGCGGAAGCTGGCGCGGGCCTCCCCCGCCACGACCGCGCCATCGCACAGGACCGTGTAGTAGCCGCGGCCCGCGATCCACGCGCCCGGGGGGAACCGCCAAAAATTCGTGCCCGCCGCGGCGGGGTCGCCGTCGGTCAAATACAGGTTGTAGAGCAGGACCACGGCGTCCGTCGGGTTGTAGATCTCCACCAGGTCGGGAGTCCCGGGCGCCGTCGAGCCGGGCGGACCCGGAAAGCGAAAATCCCGGTTCCAAGCCATGATCTCGTTGATCTTGAGCGCGAACACGGGATCGTCCGCGCCTCGGCAGAGGACGCCGGCGCAGAGCAAGACGGTTGCATAAAAGGCGCGCACGTTACTCCTCCTCTACGCGCCGCCGCCGCAAGACGCTCCGCGCCACGCGCGCTTGCCGGGCGGCCGCGATTGCTTCTTCCCTCAATTGTAGAGTCGAAGCGCCGTTTTGAGAAGAACACGCCGAGCGCCCGGCCGCGCCCCGCCGCGGCCCGCGCCCCGCCGCGGCCCGCGCCTTGCCGCGGCCCGCCGCCGCGGCGCTTCAGAAATGGCAATGGCGGCAATCGACGCCGCTGTCCGGATGCCGCATCCGCTCCGGCCCTCCCCCATGGCAGGCCCGGCATTCGCGGGCGCCCGCCGTCTGGTGAGTCGCATCGGCGGGCATCGCTGCCCCGGACGGGTGCGCGGGCAGGCTCAGGTGGCACACGCCGCAGCGATCATCCCGGCGGAACGGGAGGTGGCAGCGCAGGCAATGCGCGTCGGAGGAAGTGAACCCGCCGCGGTGGTCGCGCGGGGCGGTGACGGCATGGCAGCCATCGCATTGATCCCGCGTGTGGCACACGGCGCACTGCTCACGCTTGATTCCGGCGGCCAGGCCGTGGCCGAAATCGCGCCAAGCGGGCGTATGGGTGCGCGGCCGCACGGTCGAGTGGCACGCCTGGCAGGAGCCGGACTCGTGGCACAGGTCGCAGCGGTCGGCGGTGCGGCCGCCGGCATCGGCGCGCCCGCCGTGCCTCTCCAGCCAGGCCCGCGTGTGCGTCGCGGGCCGCGCGTCCGGCCGGATCTCGCGGTGACAGGCCGCGCAGTCGCGCTCCGCCGGGCCCGCCTCGGCATGACACGCAACGCAGGCGTCCATGCGCATGCCGGAACCGGCGTACAGCGCGTCGGAGGCGGCGACGTCGGCGTGGCACGCCATGCACTCGCTCCGCGCCGCGTGCGCGGCGTGATCGAAGACAATCTCCGGCCCCTGCGCCCCGGCGCGCGCCAGGCGCGCGCCCTCCGGCCCGAAGAACCGCCCGAGCACCTCTTCGTCGTGGCAATCCGCGCATACGCCGGGGCGCGGCTCGAGCTCGGAACCCGCCGCGCCCGCGTGGCACTCGCGGCAGGCAAGCCGTTCCCCCTCGACGTGGCGCGCGTGCGGGAAGGCGCTGACCTTCTCCCTGATCACGCCCGTGAAAAGGAGGCTGCAGCCCGCCGCCGCGCACGCGCCGAGGGCGCCGAGCCGGAGCAAAAGCTTTCGCGCGCGTCCCGTCACGATTCTCAGAACCTCACCTTGACGCCCGCCTCCACGCGGTGCGTCGTGCCCTCCTCATCCCTCTGCAACATGTACTCCGCCTCGAGCGTCGCCGCCTTCGCGACGGCGTACGCCGCCCGCAGGAAAAAGGTCCGCACGTCGGCCCGCTCCCGATGGTCGTAGCGATCTTCCTTCCAGAGGGAGTAACCGCTGCCGATCTCGCAGCGCAGAGAGGCGCCGAGCCGCTGGGCGTAGCTCCCCTCGACGGCCCAGGTGCGATCGCTGCCGGTGTCGTAGCAATTGGCCGTGGCCACGAACTCGGATGTCGGCAAGGGAAGCTCCCGCAGGGCCGCCGTCACGTAGTAGCGCTCGAACTCGTGATTGTACGGGCCGACCCGGCCGCCGTTGACGAGCCGGCGCACGCTGACGCCGCCGCCCACATCGAGCCAGTCGGCGCAGTCGTGGCGCACGAGCACGCCCGCCTCCCGATAAGGATACAGGCTGCGGAGCACCGAGTAGTAGGGGTCGCACTCCGTGGACAGCGCATCCAGCCGCGAGAAAACCCAGGTGAAGTGGCCGCTCACCGAGGTCTTCCCCGACGGCAGATCGTAGGAGGCGCGCAGCCTGAGCTCGCGCGGCTCGTTCTCCAACAGCGCGTATTCGCTCCACCACAGGAAACGCCGGTCGAGGAGAAGCTGCCGGTAGGAGAACCGCAGGCAGTCGTCGCGGCGCGAGACGCGCTCGCCGGCGCCGACGTACCTGCTCTGATACGTGTCGTGGATGCGCGCGAACACCGCCGCGAGCCGCGCGTCGCGCCACGGCCGCGCCGTGAGGCCGCCGCCGTACACGCGGTCTCCGCGGCGCGATGATTCGTACAGGTGATCGGGGATGCCCGCGAACAGAATCATCCGCGTGTCCAGGCCCGCCGTCAGGGCGGCGCTTTCCAACCGCACGCCGTCCACGCGGACCAGCTCCGGCACCTCCTCGAACCACTGCCGGCCCACGCGCGCCGCGTCCAGCGGCCCGCTCTCGGGCCGCAGGTCGATGTACGCCGCGCTGAGCTGCCCGTACGTCCGGCCCCGCGCGTCGGCCAGCCCGCCGAAACGATCGCCGTACGCCGTGCCGTCCAGGTCGTGGGTCAGAAAGCCCGCGGCGTACCCCGAGACACGGCCTTTGCCCCCCTCGCCGAAGGAGATCCAGAAGCGTTCGCGCAGGTCGGAATCGTGCTGCCCGCCGTCGGCTCGCCATGAGAAACGCATCTCCGCCAGACCGCGCAAGTACCAGTCCGCCGGGTCTGCACCGGGAGCGGCGCCCGCGGCGGCGGCGCACAGCGCCAACGCCGCGGCCCGAGCCGGCCTCGATGACGATCCGCGACCGGGGGCCGCACGGCGCGGCCGACGCCCGCGGCATCCTCGCTCTAGTGCCGTTAAGGCGCGCACTTACCTCCCCTTGACTGCCTACCTGGTTCAATATCGTGCATCCCGACGCCGCACTTGTGTTATCATAGAACCATCTTAAGTGCGAAGGCCGGAATCGGCCACGAATGACGGGAACGCTGCGAAGGACGAGGATCGCATGCGCCGTGCCGGGTTGCCGATAACATGCGCGGTCTTGTGCGCCCTCGCCGCGGGGTGCGACAAATCCGTATACCGCGGCGGCGGCGCCGGGGCCGCCGAGCCCTCCGCGCCCCCCTTCTACCTCGTGTCCGTCGCACCGCCGGACGGCGCGCTCGATGTCCCGTCCAACGCCGTCGTCACGGCCTGTTTCTCCCGCGCGCCGGCAGCCGGCGCCGTTTCCGGGCTGACTTTCAGGCTCATCGACGAGGAGAGCGGCGCGGAGGTCCCCGCCGACATCGCTCCTCCCGGCATCGCGGCCGGCCCTTGCTACCGGCTCGCGCCCAAGGCGCCGCTCGCCCTTCCCCGCCGCCGCTACCGCGTCGAGATCTCGCCCTGCATCGCCGCCGCCGACGGCGCCCGGCTCGATGTCGACCGCTCCACCGCCCCCTGCACCAGCCGCTTCACGACCGGCGCGATTCCCGACACGTACGCGCCGTACTTCTTCTTCTATCAGCACCGCGCCGAGGCGGTGAGCGCCTCGGCCATCGCGCTGTCCTGGTTCCCGGCGATCGACCCCGCGGGCGGCTCGCCTTTCCACCGGCTGAGGTACGCCGTGTACCAGGGGCCGAGCGCGGACGCCATCGGCTACGACCGCCCCGTCCTGCTCACACTCCCTGGAACGCTTCAGTGCGTCGTCGGAGGCCTGGAGCCGGCGACCGACTACTGCTTCGTAATCCGGCCCCGCGACGAGGCCGGAAACGAGGACGACAACACCGTCGCCGTGGGCGCGCGGACGTTTTTCGCCGCCGACACGACCCGGATCGCGCTCCTCTACACCGCGGACGTCTTCGGAAACCTCGAGCCCTGCGGCTGAATCTCCCACCCGCTCGGCGGGCTCGCCCGGCGGGCGAGTTTCTTCGATTCGGTCAGGCAGGAGGGGTGCGGCGTGTGCCTCGTCGACGCCGGCGACTTCATCGCCCGGGAAGGCCGCATCTCGGAGAAAAGCTCGATTCAGTTGCGCATCGCCGCCGAGTTCATGCTCCAGGCCATGGACCGCCTCGGCTACGCGGCCGTCAACGTCGGGGAGGGCGACCTCGTGTTCGGCGATCGTTTTCTGGCCGGGATCGCCGGGGGGCTGGACACGGCGCTGGTCAGCGCGTCGGTCCTCGCCGACGAAGTCCCGGTCTTCGCGCCCGCGCACACCTTCGCCGTCGCGGGGATCACGATCGGCATCGCGGGCGTCGCCTGGGAAGGCTTCACGCCCTACGTGCGGGAGCATTCCGATCCGGGGCGCCCGCTGGCCATGGCGGCCACCGCCGACGCCATGCGCGAGGGCCTGGCGCACCTTGCCGGGACGGATCTGAAAGTCCTGCTGGCCCACGTGCCCCTGGCGGAGCTTCGCCCTCTCCTTGCCGACATCCCCGGGTACGACATCGCCATCGCCGGCCACGATACCAACCTGAATTCCTTCGCCGAGCCGGAGCTCGCCGGCGCGACGCATCTCGTCAATCTGGGGTGGGACGGCATGCATGTCGGCCGCCTCGAGTTGACCTTCGATCGGACGGGCGCCCTCGCCGAAGTCGCCGGCAGCGCCGTGCTCCTGGACGACGCCTGGCCTGATCACCCCGACATGGTCACCCTGCACGGCGACTACCTCGCGCGCGTGGCCGCGGCCTTGCGCGACATCCTGACCGAGTACCCCGTGGGCCCACCGCCCACGGGCACGCGGTACGTCGGCGTGCAAAACTGCACGGCTTGCCACCCGTCCGAATGGAGGTCTTGGCGGCAGACCGCGCATGCGCTCGCCTGGCAGACGCTGGTCGAACGCAACCGCGACTACGATCCGGAGTGCTTCGCCTGCCACACGAACGGGTTCCAATTCACGGGCGGCTTCACGCTCTACGAGGACACGCCGGCCATGGCCGCCGTCCAGTGCGAGTCATGCCACGGCGCCGGCGCCGACCACTGCGACGACCCGCTCCGCCCCTACGGCCGCCCCGGCGAGGCCGCCTGCCTGGTATGCCACGTCCCGCTCCACAGCCCGGACTTCGACTACGCCGCCTACCTCCCGAAGATCGCGCACCCGAAGACGCCCTAGCGCGCCGGCTTTACGGCTTCCCACACCCTCCGAGCAGCGCCGCCATGCGGGGATCGTAGGGAGCGCGGCGGCCGCGGCATCCCGCGCGGGGACAGACCGCGCAGTTGTCGAAACCGAACTCGCTGGGGAAAAACAGGCCGGAAAGCGACTTGTTGGGGATCATGAGGCAGCTCTCGGTCAGGCGGACGCCGATCAGCCCCTCGACGTCGCCCAGGAGCCGGAAAAGCGGCCGCTGGTCCGTGATGGACCAAATCGCTATCCCCGACGCCCCCGGGTTCATGCCGGCCAGCTTCCCCGGCCGGAACTGCTCCTCGATGCGCCGCCGGAGCGCCGCGTGCGCCTGCTCGAGCGCCTCCGCCTTGATCTCGTCGAGCCAGAAGCGGCACAACATGCTCTCCTCGGGGAGGGGCAGCGCGTCGTATTCGACGCCGCAGGTGGCGACATAGGGGAACACGCGCTCCACGCTTCTCAGGTTGCGCGCCAAAACGGGGCTGGCGAACGTTTCGGCGTTGAGGACCACCGTAGCGCCGCGGCGCGCGGCGACGAACGCCGTCGTGTAGAGCGCCTTCGGGCGGCCCACCGCCCGCGCGCGCTCGAGCAAGACGCCGAACTCCCGCGCCTCGTCGCTTCCAGGCGCGAGGCGAAGCCTTTCCCGGAGCGCCGCTTCGTCGAACGTAACGGAAATCGTATCTAGAACGATCGGCGCGCTCATGGAGCCTCCCGGACCGCCCGCGGCGGCCTGAACCGCTCGCCGCCGGCCCGCGCCGGCGCGCGCTTCAATCATGCCCGCCGCGGCGCCGGCCGGCAAGCGTGGACAACCCGGCGGCGGAGCCTGCAGCGCTGCGCGGAAGCCCGCGTGAAGGGAACCGTGTTTGTCGGAAGGCGCAAGGTCCCTTAGAATGGCATTATGCGAAGCGCATACCTGGCCGCCCTGGCTGCGGGCGCCCTCGCCGCCCTGCCTCTGACCGCCGCGGAGCCGAAAAGCGATGAGGCCGCCAACGCCCTCGCGGTGTTCGAACGGCTCCTCGAGCGGCGCGCGGCCAACGCCGGCGAGGTCCTCAGGCAGTACGCCGCCATCGAGGCCGGGCTCAGGTTCGATGCCGGCGGCCGCGCCCGGCTGCACGCGGGGCTGGTCGCCGCGCTCCGGAAGCTCGAAGACCCGGCCCTCGCCTCCACCGCCGAGACCGTCCTCAACAGTTGGGGCAACTCGCAGTGGCCCGCCAAGGTCGTCATGCTGAAGGCGATGCTCGCTAGCAAGTTTCCCATGACGCGCGAGAAGCGCGTCGCCCACTTCGTCGCCATGGCGCGCGGCAGCCATTTCCGGCTCTCGATCTGGGGCCTCAGGCTCCTCGGCGACTCGCGCTGGCCCGAGGCGATCGATGCCCTCCTTGAGCTGCTCAAGGCCGAGGAGGCCAAGGCCGGGGGCGGTTCGGTGATCCTCACGATCATCGGCGCCGAACTCTACCGCGTCCTCGGCGCCGAGGCGCCCCAGGGCGCGACCTCCGCCCGAATCGAGCACAACTGGAAGAAGCTCGGCCGCAAGCTCCCCGGCAAGGCCGACTACTCGCTGCCCGCGGAAAGCGGGCCCACGGTGTCCTTCTTCGGGGACTTGATCTCCCCCCGGGCGGTGTTTTTGATCGATGTCTCGTCGAGCATGCGGCAGGAAACCACGCTCGCCCCGCGGGGTTCGCGCCGCTCCGTCGCGGCCGCCGAAACCGGCGAACGCCGCGAGCGCAAGGTCGCCATCGTCAAGCGCGAGCTGGAGCGCTGCCTCGGGCAGCTCCAGGCTTGGTACAAATTCAACCTCGCGGGCTACCACGCCAAGGTGCTGCCGTGGCGCCGCGGCCTAGCCCTCGAAAGCGCGAGTTCCGCGAACATCGACAGCGCCAAGCGGTACGCGCGGGACCTGGAAACGGACCGGGGGACGAATATCTTCGACGCGGTGAAGCTGGCGCTGCCCGTCGACGAGCTGGACACGATCTACCTGCTCTCCGACGGCGCCCCCTCCGTCGGCGGCAATCCCGCCGCGATCGAGCGGATGGTCGGGGACTTCAATTACCTCGTCGGCGCGCGGATCATCACCTACGGCTTCGCCGCGGCGGATCGGGGGATATACGACGAGGCCTTCATGCAGCGTCTCGCGAGCGAGAACCGGGGCTGGTATCGCCGGCTCAACAAGTAAGCGAGCCTCACAGGGAAGGATTGGAAACGCAACGCGCGCCCGGCGCCGGCGCGGCCGACCCGGCGCTTGCCGCCGGGCCCGCCGCGGATCGGCGCCGGGAACGCGCCGGCGCGCCGGTTACATGACGACTTTGACGTTCTTGGCGCGCGCGCCGCGCGGCGAGCTTTCGGACTCGAACGTCACTTCCTGACCCTCGCGAAGCCGGTCGAAGTCGTTATCGACCACGGCGCTGCGGTGGAAGAACACGTCCTCCCCGTTGGCCGAGCGAATAAACCCGAACCCGCGATCGGTCTTGAGCCTGTTGATCTGACCACGCATCATGTGACAAAACCTCCGTCATCGTCCGGCCGCCGCGCAGCGGAAAAAAAATCCGGGGCGGAAAACCCGCTGCGCGCGGCGCAACGAAGCGAAACTTCCGTCCCGGATCGTAACGACGTCACAGACTGTAGATTCTATAGGCTTTAGATTATACCGCACCGGCGGCGTTTGTCGAGGGCCGCGCGCATTTTTTCCCGCGTTCTCGGCGCGGCCACTCCTCAGCCGCCCGCCGCGCGCCTATACTGGAGGGCGCCCGAACTCCGCGGAGACTCTGCATGCACCATAGCGGGACATTCCTCGCCCTGGCCTGTGCCGGCGCCATTGTCGCCGCGTCCGCGCCCTCCGACTTCAGGCAAGCCATCGAGGCGGACTGGATCCTACAGGAGCAGTATCGCGCCGCCGCGGCCCCGGGCCCGGTCACGCCGGCGTCGGACGCCGCCGGCGGCTGTGACGGCGTCAAGAACGGTTCTTACGGCTTTCACACGGGGCTTGCCTTGGACCCCTGGTGGCAGGTCGACCTGGGAGCCGCGGTGCCGATCGGGCGTCTCGTCCTGTGGAACCGTTGCGATGGGGGCGCCGAACGCTCGGCGCGGATCTCGGCGCTCCTGTCCACCGACGGCGGGGCGTGGGAGCGCGTCTACACCCACGACGGCACCACCTTCGGCGGCGTTCCGGATGGGAAACCGCTCTGCATCGAACTTGCCGGGAAGGCCGCGCGGTTCGTCCGAATTCAGGCGCCGGGCACCGGCTACCTCCACCTGGACGAGGTCGAGGTCCTCGCGCCCGACGGCGCCGATCTGGGCCGCGGCAAGCCCGCCGACCAGACCAGCGTGTCGCAGTGGTCGCGGAATCACACCGCGATCGCGACGCCGCCCTTCGCCGCGCGGACGGCCGAGATCGTCGCGCGTTGCCGGGGGCTCATCGAAGAGCTGCGCGCCGCGGGCCGCGACGCCGGCGGACACGCCGCCGCGCTCGAGCGCCTCGCCGCGGCGCCGGCCCGCGGCGAGGCGCCGGCCCGGGAGCGGTATTTCCAAGCGCGGTGGCTCCAGCGCGCGCTGCTGCTCTCCCACCCCGTCCTGGACTTCGACGCGCTGCTCTGCGCCAAGCGCGTCCCGGGCAGTTTCAACCATATGTCCGACCAGTACCTGGGCTGGTGGTCGCGGCCGGGCGGCGGCATCTACCTCGTGCGCGGGTGGAAGCACGACGCGCCCGTCGCCGAGTCGATCAGCCACGCCTTCACCGAGCCCGGCAGCTTCCTGCAGCCCGTGCTCTCCTACGAAGGCGACCGTCTGCTCTTCGCCTGGTGCCGCCACTACGCCGCCCTCGCCGGCGAGCAGAACAAACTAGACAAGCGCAACGTGCCCGAGGACGCTTTTTATCACATCTTCGAAATGCGGACCGACGGCACGGGCCTCAGGCAGCTCACGCGGGGCAAATACGATGACTTCGATGCGCGCTACCTGCCCGGCGGCAGAATCCTCTTCCTGTCGACGCGCCGCGGGCAGTTCGTGCAGTGCGGCCGCGGGAGCGCCGGGCAGACGGCGCTCGTCCCCGATCTTCCGGATGCGTACGTGCGCTGCGGCGGCGGCCCGGAGCGGCCTTGCGCCGTCTACACCCTCCACACCATGGATGCCGGCGGCGGGGATCTGACCGCTATTTCGCCCTTCGAGATGTTCGAGTGGACTCCGGCCGTGGCGCACGACGGCTCCGTGCTCTACAGCCGCTGGGACTATGTCGACCGCGACAACATGCCGTACATGGGACTGTGGTCCATCAACCCGGACGGCACCAACGCGCGCATCGTCTTCAAGAACTTCACGGCGGCGCCGCACTGCGCCTTCGAGCCGCGGCCCGTCCCGGGCTCCCACAAGATCATCTTCACGGCCTCGGCCCACCACGACCAGACCAAGGGCAGCCTGGTCCTGCTGGACCCCGCCGTCGGCGCCGAGAGCCATCTCCCCATCGTGCGCCTGACGCCCGAGGTGCCCTTTCCCGAGATCGAGGGCTGGCCGCTCTCGTACTACGCCAACCCCTACCCGCTGTCGGAGCGCTTTCACCTGGTGACGTGGGGCTGCGAGGGAACGCTGGCGCCCGCGGCGAGCGCCGGTTGGGACCGCTGGCATTCGGTGCTCAGGCCGCCCAACGGCATGGGGCTTTACCTTTTCGACGCCACGGGCGCCATGGAGCTTCTGTACCGCGACCCCGAGATCTCGACGATGTACCCCGCGCCGCTCAGGCCGCCGCCCGCGCCGCCCGTCATGCCGAACCACGCCGCCGCGGAGGGACCGAAAGAGGGCCGCTTCCTGCTCGCGGACGTTTACAACGGCCTCGGGCCCGACGCCCGCGGGAAGATCGCCGCGCTCAGAATCGTCGCAATCCCGCCCAAGACCCATCCCACCATGAACTTTCCCGCCCTGGGCATCACGCGCGACGATCCGGGCAAGTGCGTTCTCGGCACCGTGCCGGTGGAGGAGGACGGCTCGGCCTATTTTCGCGCGCCCGCCGGCGTGATCGTCTTCTTCCAGGCCCTCGATGCCGCCGGCGTCGCCGTCCAGACCATGCGCAGCGCCACACACGTTCAGCCCGGCCAGACGCTGAGCTGCGCGGGCTGCCACGAGGGGCGCAACACCGCGGCGCCGCAAAAGCCGGCGCTGGCCGCGCGGCGCGCGCCGTCCAAAATCGCCGTGGGCCCCGAAGGCTCCTGGCCGCTGCGGTACGATCGCCTCGTCCAGCCCGTCCTCGACCGGCATTGCGCGGCGTGCCACGCGCCGGGAGCCGAGGGCGCCGCCTTCGATCTGACCGCCGCCAAGTCCTACGAAACGCTGGTCCGCTACGGAGCGCCGAGCCTCCGGGACCACGTGGTCGCGCGCTACCACCAAGGCCGTTCGATCGAGGGCGAGGGCGCGGCGAGCCGGAGCCCGTTGCTCGCCTTGCTCAAAGCACCGGGGGGACACCGCGGCGCCGTCCTGGACAAGGAGGCCCGCGAGCGGCTGACCCTGTGGATCGACACCTACGGCCAGCGGCTCGGTTCGTTCAGCGCGGAGCAGGAGGAACAGCTCCTCGCGCTGCGCGCGGAGAGCGCCGCGCTCTTGATCGAGCGCCCGCCGGAGACGGCGCGGGCCGAGCGGTGACCGCCGGCCGGGCGCGGTGCTACGCCGGCTGCCCCAGCCCGACGGCGCTCTTGCGCATGGCCGCCAGATCGGCCGCTGCGAGCCTGAGGGCGCCCGCCGCGGCGTTCTCGACGGCCTGCGCGGCGGTCCGCGCGCCGCACAGAACATGCGTCGCGCCGGGCTGCGCCGCGGTCCAGGCAAGGACGAGCTGCGCCGGGGTGCACGCGTATTTCTCCACCAGCGGCTTCCAACCCGCGAGCATCTCCAGCACCCTGGCGCGGTTCTCGCGCTTGTACCACGGGCTCCACGCCTCGTTGCCGCGCCACTCGTCCTTCTCGAACTTCCGATCCAGGCCGACCTTCCCGGTGAGCAGGCCCTGCTCGAGGGACATGTAGGCGAGGGTCGCGATGCCGCGCTTCACGCAGTGCGGCAGGATGTCGCTCTCGGGATTCCTGTGGAGAAGGCTGTAGCGAAGCTGGTCGCTCGCGACCTCGCCCGCGCGCTCGTTCTCCTCGAGCTCGGCCAACGACACGTTCGAGACGCCGATCGCCCGAATTTTGCCCTGATCCTTGAGCTTCATCAGGCAGGCCATGGTGTCGGCGATCGGCGTTTTGTCCGGAGGGATCGCCGGCCAATGCGTCTGGTACAGGTCGATGCAGTCCACGTCCAGGCGCGCGAGGCTCCGCTCGACCTCCTCGACAATGGTGTCGGGCCTGAGGCTGCGCCTGAGGACCCGGCCGTCAAAGGGAGTGAAGAACGACCCGCGCGTCTCGCCCTCCCCGAAGAGCAGGCCGCACTTGGTGGCCAGGACGACCTTGTCGCGCCGCCCCTTGATCGCCCGCCCCACCACCTCCTCGCTGCGGCCGAAGCCGTAGGCGGGCGCCGTGTCGATCAGGTTGACGCCCGCATCGATGGAGACCTGGATCGCGCGGATCGACTCGGCGTCATCAGGGTCCTTGCCCCACACCCTGCCGCCGCCCGTGACCCACGTCCCCAGCCCGATGATCGAAGCGCGGATACCGGATTTGCCGAGGGTACGATACTGCATGCGTCTCTCCTCCCTGCGCCCTGCGCGCGAAAAGCCGCTCGAGCGCGGCACCCGCGCGCGGAGAGAAAATGGTAAGGGCGCGGGGCCTCGCGGACAATACGGCGGGAAGGAATCAGAAGCGGATGCCTAAACTGACTTGGGCTAGCCAGCCGTCGAAGTTCGTGCGGGCCTCAAGCCCGATCCGCGCCCGCCCGCCGATGTGCAGGTCCAGACCGCCGAAGATGAAGCCCACGTGCTTTTCATCGAAGTCAGCGACCTCATCGTCGAACCACCGGTGCCAATCTTCGAGGTAGAGTTCCCCCTTCAGGAACTCCAAGCCCCCGCCCGCGTAGGGCGAGAACACGAGGTCCCGCCCGGCTTCCAGGTCGAGACTCGCGCCGGCGAAAAGCTGCCCGCGGAAAAGATCGAGCGTCATGTCCTCCTTCCACACCGAGTGGCCGTCCGAGACCCGCGTGTCGCCCTCGGTGTAGGAATACTCGAACTGGCCGCCGAGACCGAGACGGAGAAACTCGACGGGCGAGAAGCCGTACCGCAGGCCGAGTCCGACCAGCACGCCGGCGCCGTCCTGGAACGGATCCTCCGTGAACAAGTCCTCCCGAAGCTCGATCCACGTTCCGCCCAGCCGCCCCTCCAGTTCGAACCCCTCCACATTGACCCCGCCTGAAAAGGCGAAGTACGTCTCGCGCAGCTCCGAGGTTTCCCGCAGCGTGCCGAACAAACCGCCGGACACGACATCATAGTCGGCGTCCACCTTGAATCGGCCCAGGCCGAGGTCGAAGCCCGCCAAGCCGCAGGCGCCGGTGGCGCGATAGCTCGGCGCGCCGCGCGGCACCGCCTTGCCGCAGGGATTGCCGATGTACTGCCCGCAAACCGCCGCCGGCGCGGCGATCGCAACGAGAATCACAAGCCTCTTCATACCCCGCCTCCTGGAAGGCCGCGCAATCCCGATGCCTCGACACCCGTTATAATGCTATGGGCGTGGCGCGCCCGAGGCAAGCATTAGCCAGCTTGACACCCCGCAGCCGGCCCCCGACGATGGATTCCATGGGTGGTTTTCGGTTCCGGGCGGCCGGCGCGGCCGCTTACGTGTTGCTCGCATCGGCCGCCGCGCCGCCGGCGCCGTCCGCCGTGGTCCGCGAGGACTGGTATTTCCGCGAGACGCTGCCGGCCATCGACGCGTGGGAGAGGATTATCGGCCGTTGGGAGGAGGAAGACCCTGCGGCGAAAGAGCTCCCCCTTTTCCCGGTTCCCTCCGACGGAACCTCCGTCCTCTGGCCGAATCCGATTCCGCTACCGCTCCTGCCCTTCGAGGACAAGGCCGAGCGCCTCGAGCTGGCGTGGGCCGAAGGCAAGGTGCGCCTGACGCGCACCCTCGGGCGAGGCGCCGCCGCCCAGGAGCGCGCGGCGGCCGGCGCGGCGGTGCGCGGCTACGCGCATCCGGGCGGCGGCGGCCACGACCATTGGTACCACGGCTGGGAACGGGCCTTCGACCGCCTGACGAGCCTGCGGCCGACGGCGGCGCCCTTCGGCCTCGCCTTGGCGGCGCCCCTGGATCTGGCGCGCGGCGCGAACGCGCTCGAACTCGCCATCAAAAGCTGTGTCCCCGAGGAACTCCGCCTCGATCTCGCCCTCTCGCTGCGGACGCTCGACGCTCCGCCCGCCGCGGCGGCGCGCGCCGTCACGCTCCCGCCCCTCGGAGCGGCGGTCGTCGAGCTGCCCGTCGCGCTCGAACGCGAAGGCGGCGCTCTCCTCCTCGTCTCGATCAAGCACGGCGCGACGGCGTACACCTTGCCGCTTCTGGCCCACGTGGAATGGGTGTCCGACCTCACGGCTCGGATCGGCGCGCTGCTGGCCGAAACGCCCGACGCGGCGGCGGCGCGCGAACTGGCCGCGATCGAGACCGCCGCGCGAGCCTGGACGCCCGCCGCCGGCCGGTCGTGGCGGGCGATCTTCGAGCGCGCGAGCGCGCTGCGCGACAGGCTCCTGCTTGGGCGCATCGGCTTCGACGCGCTGCTCTTCCTCAAGCGCAAGCCCTTCGACTCCGAGCAGCCCTTCATGGACGCCCACCACCTCCGCAACCGGCCCGGCGGCGGCATCTACCGCCTCTCGCCGGTCCGGCCCGACGGCGCCGTGACGGCCGTCGTCGACTCCCTCGGAGAGGGCGTTTACCGCGACCTGTGCCTGCACTGGGACGCGGGGCGGCTGCTCTTCTCCTTCGGCAACGGCTCGGACGCCTGGGACGGGAGCCAGAGCTACCACATCTACGAGACCGATCCGGCCGGAACGTCGGTGACGCAGCTCACCTTCGGCCCCAGGAACGACTGCGAGCCCTTCTACCTCCCCTTCGACAGAATCGGATTCACCTCGGACCGCTCGGGACACTACGTCATGTGCGGAGCCGACCGCCACGCGCCCAACCTCTTCGTCCTGGAGAAGCGCGGCGCGGCGCCGCGCCCCATCAGCCTGAACGTCTTCAACGACTTCAATCCGAGCCTGCTGCCCGACGGCCGCATCATCTACAGCCGCTGGGAGTACAACGAACGCTCGGTGACGTCGCTCCACAATCCCTTCACGATCAACCCCGACGGCAGCATGATGGCGCCGTACTACGGCAACGCCACCCTACGCCCCAACGTCATCATGTTCCCCCGGGCCGTCCCCGGCGGGACTGCCGTCACGGCGCTTTTCACCGGCCACCACGGCCAGACGCACGGCGCCATCGGCCGCATCGAAATCGAGCGCGGCGTCGACGGGCCGGACCCGCTCGCGATCCTCACCCCCGGGGTGCCGATCACCGGCGAAAAGATCGAGGACAGCCGCCGGGGATGGTTCAGCGACCCTTGGCCGCTCTCGGAAGACACGTACCTGTGCGCCTTCACGCCCACGGTGCTCCCGTGGCTCGAGCGTGGCTGGGCGCTTTACATCGGGGACCGCCGCGGCACGCTGGCGCTCCTGTACCGCGATCCCGCGATCTCGTGCGCCGAACCCGTGCCGCTCGCGCCGCGGGCCGCGCCGCATCCCTTCCCCGTGCGCCCGCCCCGCGAGGACGCGGAAGACCCTGAGGCGCGTCTTCTGGTCATCGACGTCTACGAGGGTCTTCCCGGCGTTCCCCGCGGCGCCGCCGCGCACCTGCGCATCATCGAGGATCTGCCCCGCACCGAAGTGACGACGGAGAGCGTGATCACGACGGCGGGAACGGGCATCTACACGATCAAGCGCGTGTTGGGCACCGTGCCCGTGGCCCCCGACGGATCGGCGAATTTCCTGGCGCCGGCCGACCGGAACATCTACTTCGAGGTCCTCGATGCGCGCCACCGGGAAATCCAGCGCATGCGCAGCGTCGTGTGCCTGAAGCCGGGCGAGATCCGCGCCTGCGTCGGGTGCCACGAGCCGCGCACGACCGCGCCGCCCAACCGGCGCGGCGCGGCCTGGAACGCCGCACCCGCCCGGCTCGATCCCCCGCCCTGGGGCACGGCCCCGCTGAGCTACCTGCGCGACATCCAGCCCATCCTCAACGCCAGGTGCGCCGGCTGCCACACCCACGACCGCGCGGCCGTCAAGGTGATCCTCACCGACGACCTCACGAACCGGTTCACCATCGCCTACGAAGAACTGCTCCCCTACCTCAGCGTCGCCGACGCGATGCGCTGGGACCACCCCGACGACGTCTATCCGCGGCCGCCCTACACCTACGGATCCGCCGCCTCGCGCCTGACTGAGATCCTCGAGTCCGGACACCACGGCGTCCTTCTGTCCCCCGGCGAGGAGCGGCGGCTCTTCATGTGGATCGATGCGAACGCCGTGTACTACGACCGGTACGCGACGCCGCACTACGACAACCGTCAAATCTTCACGGGCAAGACGCGCGAACGCCTCGCGGCCGTCTACGGCCGGCGCTGCGCCGACTGCCATGGCGAGACCGACGGCCACCGCGCGACGTGGTGGCTCAGCCTCAACCACCGCGACCTCGCGATGAGCCGCATGCTCCAGGCGCCCCTGGCGGCCGCGGCCGGCGGCTGGGGCCGCTGCGACGGAACCGTCTTCGCCACGGGCGAGGACGCCGACTACCAGGCCATGCGCGCCGCGCTCCGAGAGCTTTACGAACAGCTCCGGCGCTTCCCGCGCGAGGACCTGGCTTCTCTCTCCGGAGCCTCCGTCCCCTACCGCGAGGCGGTGCCGCCGCCGCCCCCGCCGCGGCGCCCCTCCGCGGCGCCCGAACCCGCCCCCGGCGGTTGGGTGTACCTCAGCGACCTGCCGTGGATTTCGGCCGCCGCCGGTTGGTCGTTCAACGACGACAAGCTGCCCCGCCGGGACCGCGACGTCGAGGGCCGCGCCTTGCGCTCCGGCGCCGGCGTCCGCGCCCGCGGCATCGGCACGCACGCCCCTTCGGAGATCGCCTACGCTCTTGACGGCGCCTACGCCCGGTTCCGCGCCACGGCGGTCGCCGCCGAAAAGGGCGGGACCGTGGTTTTCAAGGTGCTCGGCGACGGCAGGGAGCTTTTCGCGAGCGCCGTCCTGCGCGGCGCGGGGCAGGCCGCCGCCGTCGACGTCCCGCTGGACGGCGTCGCGGAACTGCGCCTGGTCGTGACCGACGCCGGCGACGGCTACGGCGCGGACATGGCGAACTGGATCGGCGCGCGGCTCCAGGCGCGGCCGCCCGCCAACGCCGGCGAAGGGTCCGCCGGCGCTTCGCCGCCGGCCGCTCCGCCCCATTGACAAGCGCGCGCCGGCCGGAAATCATCAGGCGGCGCGCCGCCGGCGCGCGCACTCAAGGCGCGGCTCGGAGCCATCCGCGCCCAAGAAAGGGAGGCGCATCATGCGCGTGATCATCCGTAAGGACTACGACAGCGTCAGCACGTGGGCGGCGGCCCACGTCGCCCGCCGAATCAACGAGCACAAGGCCGGCACGCCCTTCGTCCTGGGCTTGCCCACGGGGTCCACGCCCCTGGGCATGTACAAGAATCTCATCCGCCTCAACAAGGCCGGCAAGGTGAGCTTCGCGAACGTGGTCACGTTCAACATGGACGAGTATGTCGGCATCGCCCGGGACCACCCCCAGAGCTACCACGCCTTCATGTGGCGCAATTTCTTCGACCACATCGACATCCGCGGGGAGAACGTCAATATACTCGACGGCAACGCGCCGGACCTGGACGCGGAATGCGCCCGGTACGAGGAGAAGCTCAAGAGGCTCGGGGGCGCGCGGCTCTTCGTCGGCGGCATCGGCCCGGACGGCCACATCGCCTTCAACGAACCGGGCTCATCCCTCGCGAGCCGGACGCGCATCAAGGCGCTCACTCAGGACACGATCATCGCCAACTCGCGCTTCTTCGACAACGACATCGCCAAGGTGCCCAAGACGGCGCTCACGGTGGGCGTCGCCACGGTGATGGATTCCCGCGAGGTCATGATCATCGCCAGCGGTTACAGCAAGGCCAGGGCGCTCCAGCAGGTGATCGAGTGCGGCGTCAACCATATGTGGACCGCCTCCTGCCTCCAACTCCACCCCCACGGCATTATCGTCTGCGACGAGGCGGCCACCATCGAGATGAAGGTCGGAACCGTCAACTACTTCAAGGACATCGAGCAGGCGCGCCCGGACAGGGACAAGTGACTCGGCGCCGCGCCCGCGCCGACGGCGCCTAAGACCTGCGGCCCGCCGGCGCGGCGGCGCGGATCGACATGACTTCGATCTCGACGAGCAGCTCCGGGCGGCACACATCGGCGACGGTCTCGACCGCGAGACGGAGGTCGAGACCCTCGCGGGCGGCGGCGCGCCTGAAGTCCTCCGCGTGCTCCGGTCCTTTGAGGAACGCCGTCAGGTGCGCGACGTCGGCGAAGCCGTGGCCGCGCGCGGCCAGAAGCTCGCGAATGACGCCCAGCGTGTGCGCGGCTTGCCGCTCCGCATCGCCGGGGTGGATGCTCGCGCCCCCCCCGCCGATGCTCGCCGTCCCGGAGACGTACATCCGGCTGGAGCAGCCGTCGTGCACCTCGACGGCGCGGGAGAAGGCCGAGCCGTACTCGAAGGCCTCGCATTGGCCGGGACTGGCCACCATTTCCACCCTGACCGGCGTCCCGTTGGCACGTGCGGCGGCGAGCACTCCCATGGTGCACGCCCGCCCCGCGGGGCAACGGCCCTGGATGCCGGTGCTGGCGGGAAGCCAGTTCGTCTCGGAGTCGCCGATCAGCCCGGCCTCGAGGAAAACGCGCCGCCGCGCCGCGTTGAACTCGTCGTACCAGGCCAGAAGCTCGGGCACGTAGATCCAGGTCCTGACCACATCGCGGTAGGCCAGACCGGCGCCGGCGAGCAGGCGCCCGACCTCGTTGAACATCGACCGGGCATGCTCGCCTCGCGGGTGCTCGGGGCCGAGCTCCGGCCGAGGCCCCACGCAGGGAAGGGCCGTGTAGCCGAGACCGTGGGCCAGGAAGCGGCGGCCCACACGGCGGCCGTCGGCAAGAAGCGGCGTCACGCGCGGCGACCCATCCTCCCCTCGAACCGCCCACAACTGCACGCCCGCGATTGCGGCCGCGCCTTCGCACGGCGCCTCGCCCACGAAGCTCAGGGCGCCATCCCCATCGACGTTCCGGCGCTCGAACGCCTTGGCGCGGGCCGCCGCCACCTCCGCGTAGGCCCCCGGGTCGGCGTAACACCGCTCCTGCACGATCTGGCAGCCGGCGCCGTCCAGGAACTCCGCAATGCGGCCGTACAGGCTCTCGGCCGTCTCCCCGCCCGCCTCGGGCATGGCGCCGGGCTTGAAGGTGACGAAGTATTCCCTGACCGGGCCGTACGCAACCTCCACCCTGGTAACAGGATCGGCGGCGAAGCGGCTGACAGCCGCGCAGGAAGGAGGGCGCTCCGCCCGCACCCGTCGCGAGAGACTCTCCTCAGCCTTCATAAGGCCTAGGATAACGCAAAAGCGCCGAACCGCCAACCGGCGCGGCGGCGCGCTGGCGCCCGCGAAGACGAGCGCCGGGGGCAAGCGCCCTCGGATTCAGGGTGCCGCGTTGATCGCGGAGCCTTTTGAAGATCGGCCGGGCGGCGGCCGGTCAGGCGGGCACCCCGGCCGCCCGCTGGTAGATCACCCACACGTCGCCCTTGACGATATCCCACCTGAGCAGCTCGACCGGGGCGGGTTCGTCGAACAGATCCTCGGCGTCCCAAACGCACGAGACGAAGTGAACGCCTGTGCGTGCGTACGCGGCGCGCTCGGCGCGGAGGATGTCCTCCTCCGTGCGCACGGCGCTGATGATCGGCCCGGCCTGCGCCCAGATACGCTGTTCCAGGCGTGTCTCCGCGCCGACCCTCGCGGGCGGCGTAAACCGCGTTCCCTGCATCGCAGACTCTCTCCCTATCCTTTGTTCGTGCACGCAAGACCCATTCACTCCACGAACAAGGTCATTATACGGCCTCTCACCGCCGCCGTGAAGTCGCGTTCACGCGGCCGGCGCCGAATGCGCGCGGCGCGATCCGATACGAAGCCGAGGGAGACCGTGAAAACGAACCGACCCAAGGGCCGGCGCGGTTTTCTCAAGGGCGCCCTCGCGGCTCCTCGGCCGCGCCGCAATCCCGGTCGGCGAGGTCTGTCTGGAAGAGAACCCGCCGCGCAGGTTCAAGGCCATCCGCGCGCCTCGCGGGACCTGCCTCGCCTTCAAGTTTCCGCCGCGGGGCGCCGCTGCGTCTTTCCCCGCTGGCGCGGCCGGACCGCGGAGGACGCCGGCTCGACGCGGAAACACGGCCGGGCGGCCTACCGAGTCCTCGCCGTCTTCCTTTCCCACCGCGCGGCGGCGGGCGCCGCTTCCGTTCGCTATAATCAGAGGCTGCCCGCGCCGGCTCCATGACGGGTTCGGCCGCGGCGCCGGAAGGAGCGCGAGCGCCGAACCGTGGTCAACTGGAAGCAGAACCTCATCGTGATTTGGCTCTCCCAGTTCCTCTCGATCATGGGATTCTGCTTCGCGCTGCCCTTCATGCCGTACTTCATCCAGAAGGATCTCGGGATCCGCGACCCGCAGGATCTCAACTTCTGGGTCGCCGTTTGCTCCGCCGCGACATCCTGCGCCCTAGCGGTGTTCGCCCCGGTTTGGGGACTGCTCGGCGACCGGTACGGCCGCCGGCTCATGCTCATTCGCGCCAACCTCGCCGCCGCGGTCGTCGTGGCGCTCATGGGCCTCGTGAAAAGCGTCGAGACCCTCGCGTTGCTGCGCTTCCTCCAGGGCATCTTCACCGGCACGGTCACGGCGGCCCAGACGATGATCGCCGTCGGCACGCCGCCGCACCGCAGCGGGCTCGCCCTCGGCTCGCTCAGTTCGGCCGTCTTCTGCGGCGGCATGGCGGGCTCGCTCCTGGGCGGCATCCTCGCCGAGCGCTTCGGCTACCGCGAGGCGTTCTTCGCCGGCAGCGGCCTCCTGCTCCTGGCCGGAGTTCTGGTCCTGGCCGGCGCGCGCGAGCATACCGCGAGCTCCGGCGTACCGTCGCCCGGCGCTCCCGCCGGCGCCCGCATAGGAAGCGCGGGCCTGGTCGCACCGATCCTCCTCCTCACGGTGGCCGTGGCCTTCGTCCGCCAGTTTGACGCGCCCTTCGTGCCGCTCCTGGTCCAAGACATCAACGTGACGATCGAGGGCGCATCGCTTTGGACGGGGGCGCTGCAAGCCCTCGGGGGCTTCGCGGGGCTGCTCTCCGGCCTGGCGATCGCGCCGCTCGCCGATCGGATCGCGCCCGCCCGCGTCGCGGCGGTCGCGGCGCTCGGGGCCGGCGTCTTCCTGGCGCCGCAGGCTTTCGCGACCGGATTCACCGCGCTCTTCCTCGCGCGCTTCGCCATGACGTTGTGCGCCGCCGCGCTCGACCCGGTGTTCCAGATCTGGCTGGTCAAGGTCACGCCGCCCGAACGCCGCGGCGCGGTGTTCGGCTGGGCCGCGACGGCGCGCTCCACCGGATGGCTCGCGGCCTCCATCGCCGGCGGCGCCGTCGCGCTTGCCTACGGCATCAGGCCCCTTTTCCTCGCCGGCGCCTTCCTCTTCTACGCGATCGTGCCGGTCATCGCCTACGTCGCCCTGCGGCAGAGGAAGCGCGCGCCCGCGCCGGAACCGGCGCCGGAACCCGCACCGGAGCGCGCGCCCGCCGCGACCCGCGCCTGACGGCCGGCCGGAAGCTAGCGCGCGTCCTTGGGAACGAAATGCCGCAGCGGCGGCCCCTTGTAAATCTGCCGCGGGCGCACGATCTTGTTTTTGTCCGCATGGCGCATTTCGCGCCATTGCGCCAGCCAACCCGGCATCCGGCCGATGGCGAAGAGCACCGTGAACATGTTGACCGGAAACCCCGCGGCCTTGAGGATCAGCCCGGAGTAGAAGTCGACGTTCGGGTAGAGATTACGGCTCAGGAAGTACTCGTCCCGGAGGGCGATCTGCTCCAGTTCGAGGGCGATATCGAAGGCGGGCGCACTCATGCCGGGCTTCTTGAGAAGGTTGTGGCAATGCTCCCTGAGGATCTTCGCGCGCGGGTCGTAGGTCTTGTAGACGCGGTGGCCGAAGCCCATCAGCCGCTCTTTGTTGGCCTTTAGGCGCTCGACGTAAGCGGCCACGCTGATGCCGCTGGCCTGGATGCGCTCGAGCATCTCGATGACGGCCTGGTTGGCGCCGCCGTGGAGCCGCCCCCAGAGCGCGCTGATGCCCGCCGAGACCACCGCGTACACGTTCGCGTGGCTGGAGCCCGCCATGCGCACCGTCGCGGTGCTGCAGTTTTGCTCGTGGTCCGCGTGGAGCATCAGGAAGAGGTCGATCGCGCGGATAATGACCGGATCGAGCTGGTAGTCCCTCACCGGCGAGGCGAACATCATGTACAGGAAGTTCTCGACGAACTTGCGCTTGTACGACGGGTAGACGACCGGCTCGCCGATGGACATCTTGTAGGAGCACGCCGCCAGGGTCCTGATCTGGGAGATCAGGTTGGCGACGATGCGGTCCTCGTCGTCCTTGCACAACTCATCGCTCACGGGATAGAACGCCGAAAGCGATGCCACGACCGTCGTCAAGATGGCCATGGGATGCGCGTGGCCGGGAAGCCCCATGAAGAAATGGCGCATGTCCTCGTGGATCAGAGACGAGGCGTTCAGGCGCGCCGAGAAGATCTCCAGCTCGCGCGGCTTGGGAAGCTCGCCGTACATCACCAGGTAGGCGGTCTCGGTGAAGGTCGAGTGCGCCGCCAATTCCTCGATGGGGATGCCGCGGTAGCGCAGCTCTCCGCGCTGTCCATCGAGGAACGTGATCGCGCTCTCGCAGGAACCCGTGTTGCTCAAGCCTTCATCAAGGGTGATGTAACCCGTCGAGGCGCGCAAGCTCGAGATATCGATGGCCTTCTCGCCCTCCGTGCCCACCACAACGGGGAATTCGTACTCCTTGCCCTCGATGCGCATCGTGGCGCCCTTCGGGGCGCGCGCGCCGCGCTCGGCGCTCCGCTTCCTGACCTTCTTGCTGCTCATACCGATCTCCGTGAGGTCCTCGACGCCGTCCCTACGCACGCAGCGGCGGCGGCGGTGAAGAGCGATTCTACCATTCGGACCGCGAGCTTCAACGCGGGACGCGCGGCCCGTCCGCGGGAACAACAGGAGCAGCCCGCGGCGCCTCTGCGCCGCGGGCTGCTCCCGCGCGGCGGCTACGGCCGCGGTCAGCGCTGCCGCCGGCGAAGGGCTACACCGCCGAGGCCCAGAAGCCCGCCGAACCCCAGCAACACCAGCGTGCAGGGCTCGGGAACGGGCGTCGGGATCGGGGGCCTCACGCCGCCGCCTCGGTCGTCATGGCCGCGTCGCGGCGGCTTGATGGCGATGGGGCGGATGCGGTTCTTGAAGGCCGCCACGATGTCTCGCAGGGAGACGCCCCTGGAAACTCGAGTCTGGGCGGCCAGCAGCGCGGCGGAATTCGCACCGTTGGTCGGTGCATTGAGCAAGTCCCGGGTTTTGACCAAATTCACCATGCCGGGAAGGTCGTTCCCGACGGTCTCGAACCTGAGCGTGTCCGCGTAAGCGAACGTACCGCAGAGCAACGCCGCACAGCAAAGAAGCTTCTTCATAGTCGCGTCACCATTCACCAAGAAAGGCTTAGTACCCCAATCCTTGGAACTCCTCCGCCACACCGGGCGGTGTCTGCATTCAAGCCAACCGTGATTTTATCACAAAGGCGATGCGCATGTCAATTCCCTTCTTTGCAACGTCGTCGCAACCCACGAATTCATAAATAGTTACATACAAACTCCGCCGCCTGAAAACGCCGGCTTGCGCGGCATCTCCCGCGCCCCGTGCCGCGCGCGGACACCGCCCCGCCCCGGCGCGCGGATTCACCGGCGCCTGAGCCCGTAAACCACGGCGCCGGCGCCCAGGGGCACGCCGCCGAGCAGCGCGAGCCAACCGGCATACGCCAAGCTGCTCCACAGCATGTACAGGCAGGTGCCGCAGAAAACGAGGGGCGGGAGCGGAAAGAGCGGCACCCTGAAGGGGCGCTCCCTGGCGCGGTCCGTGAACCGCAGCACGAAAAAGGCGACGCCCGTCAGGAGGAAGAACGACCAGAAGACGGGCGCCGTGCCGGCGATGAGCGTCTCGAATCCGCCGCCGTAATCGCTCCATGGGATCGTCCCCGCGCCGAGCGCCGCGAGCCACCCGTCGACGGCGCCGCGGCCGCGCGCGGTCCCCACCAAAAGCGCCAGCAGCAGCGCCACCAGCGCCTGCGCGACGATGGCCGCGACGGGCGCGCCGGTGCGCGGATGCCTGGCGCCGAGGCGTTTGAAGATTCTGTGGTCCTCGCCCACCGTCGAGTACACCCGCGCGCCCGTCAGGATCATGCCGTTGATCGCGCCGAGGGCCGACACCATGACCAGCGCGCTGATCGCGGCGGCGCCCCAAGAACCGGCGGCGCGATCGAGGACGTCCGCCGCCGGCGTGGCGGTTGCCCGCGCCCCCTCGAAGCCCAGCACCCACAGGTAGGCCGCGTTGACGAGGAGATAGATGAGGGCGATTCCCCCGATGCCGAGGATCAGGGCGCGCGGCATGTTGCGGCGTTGGTTCCGGACCTCGGCGGCGACGAAGGAGGCATCGTTCCAGCCGCCGTAGGTGTAGAGCACCAGGACGAGCGCGAGCCCCAGGCCCGGCCCCATGACGCCGGAGGCGCCCGCGGCGCCCTCGCGCACCCCCTCTCCCCCCCAGAACACGCCCGCCAGCACCACGCCGCCCAGTCCCGCGATCTTGGCGAGAGTCAGCACGTTCTGGACATACTTGCAGACGATGATTCCCAGCAGGTTCACGGCCGAAACCGTGACGATCGCGCCTGCGGCAAGGTACGGAACCGCGTCCGCCGACAGCCCGCCCAGACACAAGGCATAGTCGGCGAAGGCATACGCCATGACCCCGATGCTGCCCGTCAGAATGCAGGCCAGTTGCGCCCAGCCGAACAGAAACCCCACGCCCGAACCGAAGGCCCGGCTCAGGTACTCGTAGTCCCCGCCGTTGCGCGGGTAGGCGGTCGCCAGCTCGGCGTAGCAGAAGGCGCCGAAGAGGCACAGGACTCCGCCCAGGAGCCACACCCCCAAGGCCTGCCACGGCCCGCCGACGTTCTGAAAGACGGCCGGCGCCGAGCGGAAGATCGCCGTACCGACGACGATGCCGACGATGATGCTGACCGCATCCCAGAGCCCGAGGCGCGGCACGACGGCGGCGCCCGCGGGCGCCGCCGCGCGCGGCGGATCCGCGTCGCGTGAGGCGCGGGGATCCATCGCTATCGTTTCTTCATGGTCACGCCCACGCCGCCTTCATCCATGAAGAGAAAGGTCGTCTCCAGGTTCGGATCGGCCGTGATGAACTCCACGTAGCGCGGATCGGCTTGGCGCACGGACATGTTGTGAGCCACGATCAAGCCGCCGGGGCGCACGAGCGGCAACAGCTTCCGGATGTAATCGAGGTAACCCTGCTTGTCGGCGTCCAGAAACAGGATGTCGATGGGATCCTCGTGCTCCTGCACGGTCTGGTGAGCGTCGCCCTCGATGATCGTGATCAGATCCGCGACGCCGGCCTTCTTGAAATTGGCGCGGGCGAGCTCCGCCCGGCCATGGTCGATCTCGTGGGTCATGAGGGTGCCGCCCGTCTTCCTGAGCGCCAAGGCGAACCAGACGGCCGATTCGCCCGTCGAGGTGCCGATCTCGACGATGCGCTTGGCGTCGAGCGCCTCGGCAAGCAGGCGCAGAAAGCGGCCGTGCTTGTCGGGAACGTTCGCATAGCGGGGCCCCGCCTGCATGACCCGAATCGCTTCCACGATCTTCTTCTCGGCTTCGTCCTTCGGGACGAGCGGCTTCTCGAACATGGCCGCCTCTCCCCCGGCGCCGGCGGGCGCCGCCCTTCTGCCTTGCGGCGGCCCGCCCCGGCCCAAGCCCTGGAGCTCATCGGCGCCGATCGTTCCGTCGCCGTTCTTGTCCAGCGCCTTGAGCGCGACCGCCGCGCCCGCGATCTCGTCCTTGTCGATGACGCCGTCGCGATTCGTGTCGAAGACGCCGAGCAGCCCGGCGCCGCCGAACCCTTCCGCCCGCCGCCCCTGGGCGCAGACCGGTGCCGCCGCCAACACCGCTAAGACCGCCGCCGCGCATGCCATTCTGCTCACGCCGTTTCTCCTTTGCTCTCGAGTGGACGCCTCGGGCGGCGCACCGCGGCCGCCGCGCTCGGATGTTAAACCGCCGCCGCCGCCAAGGGTAGCGGGCGGCAGTCGCCCGCCGCGGCCTGCCTTGCCCCCGCTCGCGCCGCCGCCTTATACTGACCTTGCCGGCCGCGCGGACGGCCCGGCGGCCGGACGGAGTCTTCTCAATGGCGCGCCCGCCTCGCACCAGGACTTTCAGCGCGGCGATGCTCCTGTGCCTCGCCGCGCCGGCTTCCGTCCCCGCCGGCGACGACGGCGCCGGGGTCGCGTTTCTCATCAAACCGGGGGCGAGGGAGCGCCCGCGGATCGAGCTCCACCGCGCTTGGACGCTGGCCCGCGACTTAGGCGCCTCAACGCTCCTTCACGGAGGCGCCGGTGGACGCTTCGTCGACGGCGAGGAACGCGACAGGCCGCTTTCCGATTTCCGCGTCGTGTGGCACCACGAGGACGGCCTCGACGCGCCCCGCTGGGACGGCGCGGCGCTGCGCGCGCTTGCGCGCTACGTGCAGGACGGCGGGCGGCTCCTCCTTTCGGGAACCGCCGCCGGGCTCTTGGCCGACCTCGAACTCGACACTGTACGCACGCGCCGCCTGACCTTCGGCAACGACCGCGCCCAGTCCGGCCTGATCCCCGCCGCGGCGGAGCACCCGGCCTTCAGCGGCTTGGATCTGGAACGCGGCGTTCTATGGTTCAACAACGCGGCCTACCCGGCCTTCGAAATCTTCGAACCGGCGGGCGGCCGCGTGCTGGCGCGGACTCCGGGCGGCGCGCCGGTGCCGCTCGTCGAGCACCGCCGCGGCGCGGGGCGCGTGATCGCGGCGGCCTGGCGCCTGGGCGTCCCGCACCGCAACGTCTCGGCGGCGTACGCGCGGAACTTCCGCGGACTGCTCGCCAACCTCCTGGCCTACCTCGGCGGCGAGGCGGCGTGGGAACCGCCGGAACGTCCGCGGCCCGCGCCCCCCGACTGGGAGGCGCTCAGGCTTGCCCTTGACGACTTGACGGATACCTTCGGAGCGCGCTATCCGCGGGGAGCCGAGTTTCGGCGCCGATTGGAGCGGCTCCAGGCCCGGTGGGCCGGCGGCGAAGACCCCGCGGCGGTCCGCCGCGCCTTCGCCGAGCTGCAGCGCGCGGCGCTGTGCGCGCACCCGCTCTTGGACTTCGACCGGCTCCTCGTGGTCAAGCGCCGCGCGGACGCCCTCGGACTCCCCGCGAACTACCTCGGGAACTCGAGCCTTCCTCCGGAGGGCTACGACAACTGCATTGCCGTCCTTGCGCCCGTCGCACCGGACGGCGCCCTCGCCCCGCTCTACGCGCCGGAGGGCGGGCGCTTCGCGGGCGATGTGGACTTGGACTTCGATGCCGAGCGGCTCCTCTTCTCCATGCCCGACGCGCGCGGGCGCTGGCGCGTGTGGGAAATCGGCGCGGACGGCGCCGGGCTGCGCCTCGCTCCCCAAATCGAGGAGCCCGACGTCGACAACTACGATGCCTGCTACCTTCCCGACGGCCGGATCATCTTCAGCTCCACCGCCTGTTTCACCGGCGTGCCCTGCGTGGGCGGAAGCGAACACGTCGCGAACCTCTTCCTGGCGGCGCGGGACGGAACGATCCGGCAGCTCACGGTGGAGCAGGACCACGACTGGTGCCCGACGGTGCTGGCGGACGGACGGGTTCTGTATCTGCGCTGGGAGTACACCGACACGCCGCACGCCTTCGCCCGGATTCTCTTCCAGATGAACCCGGACGGCACCGAGCAGATGGCCTTCTACGGCAGCAACTCGTACTGGCCCAACGCGATGTTCTTCGCCCGCCCGCTCCCCGGCCATCCGACCAAAATCGTCGCCGTCGTGGGCGGACACCACGACGTCCCGCGGATGGGCGAACTGGTGATCTTCGATCCCGCGCGCGGGCGCTTCGAGGCCGAGGGCGCCCTCCGGAAGATTCCCGGGCGGGGGCGGCGCGTCGAGGCGGCGGTGCTCGATCTCGTGGCCGAGCAGAGCTACCCGCGCTTCCTGCATCCTTTCCCGCTCGACGAGAAGTACATGCTCGCGGCATGCCGGCCTTCCGAGGACGCGCTCTGGGGCATCTACCTGGTCGATGTTTTCGACAACCTCGTCCTCCTCCGCGAGGAGCCCGGATACGCGCTGCTGGAGCCGGTGCCCCTCAGGAAGACGCCGCGGCCGCCCATCGTGCCGGACAGGGTCGATCTGTCGCGCCGCGATGCCGAGGTGCTGCTGGCCGACGTGTACGAAGGCCCGGGGCTGATGGACGTTCCGCGGGGGACGATCAAGTCCCTGCGCGTCATCTCCTACCTGTTCGCATACCAGGGGATGGGCGCCGAACCGGACAGCGTCGGCCTGGACGGGCCGTGGGATCCCAAGGTGATCCTGGGCACCGTCCCCGTGGAGGACGACGGATCGGCGCGCTTCACCATCCCCGCCTACATGCCCATCGCCCTGCAGCCCCTCGACGGCGAGGGCAAGGCCGTCCAGCTCATGCGAAGCTGGTTCACCGCCATGCCGGGCGAGGTGCTTGCCTGCGTCGGCTGCCACGAGGATCCGAATACGGCCCCGCCCGCGCGCCTGCCGAAGGCCGCGGTGCGCCCGCCGACCGCCATCGAGCCTTGGCGCGGCCCGGCCCGCGGCTTCAGCTTTCGGAGCGAGGTCCAGCCCGTGCTCGACCGCCTCTGCATCGGCTGCCACGACGGCCGGCCGCGTCCGGACGGCGCCGCCATCCCCGATCTGACCGACCGCGCGCCCGCCGCGCTCCAACGGAACTCCTCCCCCCACAACCTGAACGCGCGCTTCACGCCCTCTTACTACGCCTTGCGGCGCCACGTGCGCACGCCGACCAAGGAAAGCGATCTGCACATCCTGCCGCCCTACGAATACCACGCCGACACGTCGCGGCTCCTCCAGATGCTGCGCGCGGGACACCACGGCGTCTGCCTCGAAGCCGAGGACTGGGACCGCCTGATCACGTGGATCGATCTCAACGCGCCGGCGCACGGCACGTGGATCGAGATCTGCGGCCCCGCGCGGGTCGAGAAGCAGCGCGCGCGGCGGCGGGCGATGCAACTGGCCTACAGCGGACTGGACGTCGATTTCGAAAGCCGGCAGCCTCCGGCGCCGCGCAAGCCGGCGGCGGAGCCCGCACTCCCCGCGCCGGCCGGCGCGGCTCCGCCCGGCGCCGCGGCGGCCGCGCCGCCGCCTTGCCCGGCCGCCCTCCCTTCCAGGACCGTCGATCTGGGCGGAGGAGTCGCCTTGGAGCTCGTCAGGCTGCCCCCCGGCGAGTGCGTGCTCGGCGATCCGGCCGGGGACGGCGACGCGCGTCCTCAGTGCCGCGCGGCGATCGAGCGGCCCTTCTGGATCGGCCGCACCGAGGTGACGAACGCCCAGTTCGCGCGCTTCGATCCGCGGCACGACAGCCGCCTTGAGAGCGGCGACTTCATCCAGTTCAGCCAAGGCGAGCGCGGCTGGCCCATGAACGAGCCTCTGCAGCCGGTCGTGCGCGTGTCATGGCGGCGGGCGATGGAGTTCTGCGCCTGGCTTTCGGCGGAAACCGGCGCGGAGTTCACGCTGCCCAGCGAGGCCGAATGGGAATACGCCTGCCGCGCGGGCACCTCGACCCCTTTCTGGTACGGCGGGGACGACGGGGATTTCGCGCCCTTCGCGAACCTCTCCGACGCAACCAATCAGTCCATCGATCCTTTCAGTTGGGAAGGGCGCGTCGAGGCCCTGCCGCGGTGGCGGCCGGCCGAGGCGCGCGTCGACGACGGCTACCGCGTCACGGCGCCGGTCGGGCTCTACCGGCCGAATCCCTGGGGGCTCTTCGACATGCACGGCAACGCCGCCGAATGGACTCGGTCGGCCTACCGCCCGTATCCCTACGACCCGGACGACGGCCGCGAGAACCCCGCCTCGCCGGAGAAGCGCGTCGCCCGCGGCGGCTCGTGGTACGATCCCCCCGCGCGCGCCCGCGCGGCGTTCCGGCAGGCCTACGGACCCGAGCAAGGCGTCTTCGATATCGGCTTCCGCGTGTGCTGCCGCGACCGGTGAGGCGCGACCCGGAGACGCGCCCCCCGATCACTCCCACACCCTGCCGCCGCCTTGGATTCAGGGTCGAAACACGCGGAGGAGGACCAAGACGGCGATTCCGCAGAGAACCAAGAGGATGGCGTACTTCGTGCGCCTGGAGAGGGGCTTTCGCGCGCCGCGCACGTCAAGCTCGGCCGACGCAAGCTCCGCGGGCGAGTCCTGCCGGGCAAGCTCGGCGTCGGTCAGGGGCTCCTTGCGTCTCAGAATCGCTTGCGCCCGCGCCAGATCCTCCGGCCGGACGAGCAGCTTGACGGAGCCCAGCGTCTGGAAATGCGGAAACGCGCCGCCGGCATCCCCCGAAGCCACGACCGCCGCGATGCCCGCCTCCTCGAGCACCGATCGCGCCACCGCCGCGTCGGAGTCGCTGGTGAAGGCCTCCGCGATGACGAGATCCTTGTCGGCCATAAGAGTGTCCCTCCCGCGCCGGGGTGTATTATAACCCCGACACCGCCGGGCGCTCAACCGCGCTTCCCGGAATCCCGGCGGCGCGACGGCGGTGGCCGCCGCCGGCTTCGCCTGCTATCATACCGTCGGGAGGACGCCATGCCGACAAGACTGCTAGCCGCGTACATCGCGTCGTTTTTCGTCGCGCAGGCCGCGCAAGCCGGCCAGGCGGTCGAGCGCCTGAACGGCGTCGAGGCTATCGCGCGTTTGGAATGCCGCGCCATCAACAAATCCGACCAGCCCCAGGACTTCACCGTCTCCTTCGCGCTGCCGCTGAGCAATGCGCGTCAGGACGTCTATGCCCTCTTCTGCCAGGAGGGCGCGGCGGCCATCGAGACCGACCGTTACGGCAACCGCATCGCGACCTACGCCGCGAAAGCGGTCCCGCCCGGCGAGGTGCGCCGCTTCGGCTGGATCGCCGGCGTGAGCCTTTACGCCGCCGTTTGGCACCCGACCGGCGAACGCCGCGCGCTCCCGGAGGAGGAGCGCGCGCACTACCTGCGCGACCTCCCCGTGTACCAGATCGGCGCGCCGATCATCACGCGCCTGCGCGATGCGCTCACCCGCCCCGACATGCGCGATGTGGAGAAAGCCCGCGCGTTCTTCGATCACGTGTCGACGCACATCGACTACGTCCGCGACGGCCGCTGGGATCCGGCGCCCGAAGTCCTCGAGCGCAACATCGGCTCCTGCTCGGAGTATTCCTACGCCTTGATCGCCCTCTTGCGCGCCTCCGGCATCCCCTGCCGCTACTCCGGTTCGGCGAACCTCACCCAGGCCAACCGGACGAAGTACGATCCGCGCACGCACGAGGACACCGTGTACCACCGCTGGGCCGAGATCCACCTGAAGGATTACGGCTGGTTTCCCGTCGACGGATCGCGGGGCCACAGCGCGCGGCTGCGCTTCGACAACGTCGCGAACTACTGGGGGCGGCTCCCGGCGGGACAGCTCGAAACCTATCAAGGCGACGGGGGGGACGACGTCGCCCTGGGCTGGGACTATATCGCCAACGGCCATTGCGCCCAAAAGAACGCCCTCCATACGGCCACGGTGTGCGTCTGGGTCGAAGGACGGACCGGCGACCTGCAGGCCGACATTGCCCGCGTCAGGACCGCGCTCGATGCGGCCGACTCGGCCGAAGCCTTCGCCGCCATCCTCAAGGAGCCGCTCGACCGCGAGATCGCCCTCTGGCTCTTCCCGAGCATCGAAGCGGTCCGCCTTCCCGCGCTGGCGGGAGGCCTGGCCGCGGTGCGGCACCCCGAGGCTGTCTATGTGGCCGCGTACTGCGAGCGGGCGGGCATCGCGCTCCCTCCCGAGCTCGCTTCCTCCGCGCTCGCCGACAAGGCCTTCGTCACCGAACTGCTCAAACGCGTTTCCCGCGCCCCGAAGGCGTGGTCCGCTTTCGAGCACTGGTGGCGCAAGGCCCGGCCGCTGGTCGTCTACTCCGAGAAGAAGAAAGCCTTCGAGCTGACGGCGGCGGGAATCGACCTTAACTGACGGCGCGCGCGGCTTACACTCGGAACGCGCCGCCCCGGGGGACCGCGGCGCGCAGCCGTTTCCGACCGCCCTCTATTTCAGCGGGTGTTTCTTGAAAAACTCCCACATGAGATCGTTGGCGGAGATATTGCGGGTCGTCTTTCCGAGAAACCGGAAGAGCGTCTCCCCTCCGGGCCACGTATGGCCGCCGCCCTCGATGGTGAAGAGCACCACTTCGGCGCCGTCCTTGCCGGGGCCGTAGGTCGCGCGCACCACCTTCGTGCCGTCGCCGGCCTTGTCGGGCTCGACGCGCACCACGGGCTCCTCCGGACAGCCGTCGGCCTTCACCCACATCGCGATGGTCTCCGGAACCGACTTGAAGGTGACGAAGCGCGGCGTTCTTTCGTTGGGACCGTTCCACGGCACGAACGTGTCGGCCGTGCCGTGAAACTGCATGACCGGCACGGGCCGCGCCGGGGCGATGGAAGCGACGGCCAGCGTCCCGGCGACAGGGGCGATGGCGGCAATGCGCTGGGAAAGTTCGGCGCCGAGGCGGTGGCACATCATGGCGCCGTTCGACATGCCGGTGGCGAAGACCCGCTTCGGATCGACGTTGACGACGGAGGCGATGTCGTCCAGCATGGCGGCGGTGAACTCCACATCGTCGGCGGCGGCGGCGGCCGCGATGCCGGACCTGCCGCCGGCGTTGAAGGACCGCAGCGCCGCCGCCCCGGTGCCGTTGGGATAGGCCGCGATGAACCCGGCTTCGTCGGCCTTGGCGCTCATGCCGGTCAAGGCCGCGGCCAGCGCGGCGCTTCCCGCCGAGCCGTGAAAGACGAGAACGAGCGGCGCGGCCCTGGCCGCATCGTGCCCGGGCGGCACGTGGAGCAGATAGGTCCGCACCGCCCCGCCGGCGGCGACAAACCGCGGGAAAGCGGCAGACCCGCCGCGGGGCCGTCCCGCGGTCGAGTTCGGCCGCGCGCGCGGCTCGCACCCCCGCGCGTGGTATCGCTCTCAAGCCTTGCGACCGCGCCGGCGAAGGCAGGCATCCTACGCGACGGCCCTCCCCCGCGCAATCCGCGCCGAGGAGGTTTCCGGCGTCGCGCGGAGAGGCGGCCAAAGTAATGCTTGACACCCGCGGGCCGATCCAATTCAATTGGGTTATGGAGGCTATCAACAAGGAGGAGGCCATGCGTGCGATTTTTCTCGGCCTGGTTCTTCTCTGCGCCGCCGCGGCGCCGTCCTGGGCCGCTGACGACGGCGGCATCTTCGCGCGGGGCGACGCGAACGGCGACGGCGCCTTCGACATCGGGGATCCGGTCTACATTCTCCGCTTTCTCTTCAGCAACGGCGGCGACGGCGACTGCCTCGATGCCCTCGATGTGAACGACGACGGCCAGATCAACGTCGCGGACGCCGTGTCCGCCCTCGCGTTCCTCTTCGGAGAGGGGCCGCCTCCGCCGCCGCCCTTCCTGCGGCCCGGACGGGATGAGACGGCCGATGAGCTCACGTGTCTGCGAGGCCTTCAGGAGGAGACCATTCTCTCCTACTCTCCGAAGCAGTGCGAACGCGATGCGTGGGACACGGGATTCGAAGGCAAAGAGGAAGCGCGAGTCGCCGCGTGGATCGAATCCCTCGGCGGCCGCGTGTCCGAGGTGCGCATCGAATACTGGCCGTACCCCGTCTGCGAGGCATGCGGCTGCCCGCGCGGATACTCCATCTTGGTGCGCGTCGCCGGCAGCGAAGCCATCGCCCAGCTCCTCCGGTACGGTTTCATGCCCATCGTGCCGGTGGGGCCGGTGGACCCGATCGACCCAGTCCTGCCCATTGACCCTATCGTGCCCTTCGTGCCGGTCGCGCGGTAGCCGCCGGCGCCGTTTTCCCCCATTGATGCCGGCGGGCGCCGTGGCGCGCCGCCGGCTCCACGCGCCGTCGCCCGCCCTTCGCGGGCCGCGCGCAAGGAGAGCAACCATGTGGAGACATCCCCTCGGGCTTTGGTGCGCCTTCGCGGTGGTTTCGGCGCTGGCCTCGGCGCGAGGCGCCGCTCCGCCTGCCGGCGGGCCGGCGGCCCCCGGAACCGCGGCGATCGGCGTCGAGACGCTCCTCCTGGAGATGGCGGACTTCGAGAACCTGGCCCGAAAACCCGAGCCGTTCTTCAAGAAAGCCATGGCGAGCAGCTACGACCGCGCCAGCCGCGAGGGCGGCGAGGACGGCGAGGCCTGGTTCGCCAACCACGACGTCGGTCAGTACGTCCGCACCGAGAGGAACGCCGGGCGCACCGAGCACGTGCTCGCGGACCTGAAGGGCCCGGGCGCCGTGGTGCGGTTCTGGTCCGCCAATCCCGCCAATCGACAGGCGATGCGCTTTTACTTCGACGGTGAGAGCGCCCCGCGCCTCGAGGCGCCGCTCCAAGCCTTCTTCAGCGGCGCTCTCGCGCCCTTCGATCCCGAGTTTTCCTACGTGAGCGGCACGGGGGGCAATCTCTACTACCCGATCCCGTACGGAGAATCCCTCAAGATCACCGTCGAGGAGCAAGACCGGCCGGTCCTCCTCTACTACGAGATCGACTACCGCGCCTATCCCGCCGGAACGGCGGTTCGGACCTTCGACCCGGCGGGCGCCGCCCGCTGGGCCGAAACCCAACGCGCGGCCGTCCGCGCCCTCGCCCATCCGCGCCCCGCCTCTCCGCCCGGCGAAGCGCGGGAAATCGCGGAGCGCCTGACGATTCCTCCTGGCGAGACGGGCGCGCTTCCGCCCATCCTCGGCGAGCAGGCCGTCTTCACCTGGTCCGCGCGAGCGGCCGAAACGACCGAGAGCGCGGCGTGGGACGACCCGCGGCGGGCGCACAACGCGCTGCGCTTCCTCGTCCTCCGGATCGACTTCGACGGCGCGCGGAGCATCGAGACTCCGCTGGGGGATTTTTTCGGCTCCGCGCCCGGCTTGAATCCCTACGAAAACCTGTTCTTCACCGTGGGCGCCGACGGCTGGATGACGAGCCGGCTCCTAATGCCCTTCGCGCGGTCGATGGAGTTCCGCATCGAGAACGTCGGCCCCATCGCCTACACCGTGGAGTTGAAGTTTCTTGCGGGGGCGCGGGCGTTCACGCCCCGCGACCTGCACCTGCGCGCCCAGTGGGCGGCGCTGACACGCCACACGCGGCCCTTTTTCGACACGCCGCTTCTGGAAACCGAAGGCGCCGGCAAAGTCGTCGGCAGCGTGTACCAGATCGCCAATCCCGTCCTGATCTGGTGGGGCGAGGGCGATCAGAAAATCTACGTGGACGGCGAGCCCTTCCCGAGCACCTTCGGCACCGGCACCGAGGACGACTACGGATTCGCCTACGGCCACAACAGGCCTTTCGTCCGGCCTTATCACGCCCAGACCCGCGTCGACGGCCCGGCCAGCGGCGGGCACGTCAGTCTGAACCGGTGGTACGTGCTCGACGCGATTCCATACGCCGCGCGGATCCGCTTCCTCCAGGAGATGTGGCATTGGATGCCCTGCATCCCCACGTGGACGCACGTCGTTTACTGGTACGCCGCGCCGGGCTCCGGCGGGCCGCGCCCCGTGGCACGCGGCGCGCTCGCGCCCCGCGATCTCGGCCCCCGCGAGCGCATGCTCGACCCGATCGAGGGCGAGGCGCTGCCCTGCGAGGCGACGGGCGGCTCGGTCCGGAAGGAACGCCTCGCCAACTGCCTGGGCGCCGCGCACCTGGTCTGGCGCGGCTCGAAGCCGGGCGACCGGCTTCGGGTCCACTTCGCCGCGCCCGCGGCCGGCCGCTATCGCATCGAGCTCAATCTCTGCCTGGCGCCGGACTACGGCCGGCAGAGGATCTCCGTGAACGGACAGGCGGCGGAGGCGGTCATCGACTGCTACTCCCCGCGCCTCTCCTGGCTGCAGGCGGTGCTGGGCGTCTTCGACCTGCGCGAGGGCAAGAACACCCTCGACGTGGAGACGCTGGCGCCCAACCCCGCCGCGACGGGCGCAAACCTCTTCGGCCTGGACTACGTGTTTCTCCGCCGCGAGTGAGGGGCGCCGCGCTGCGCCGCCCGGGCGTCACGCCAGGCGCATGGATCCCATCGGGCCCATCTGCCTGAGCCGGAGGGCCGCTTCGGCCCGCTCGCGCCACCGGGCCGAATCGACGTCGAACTCCGCCGCCCAGTCGCAGTGCTCCTCCGGGTCCACGAGCACCTGCTGCACCACCGGGCGGCCCTCTTCCTCGGGGGACAAGAGATAGGTGTGGCGGCGGTTCCGGGCGTTCGGATCCAGGCAAATCGCCGCGTGATCCGCCAGGTACGCCTCGACCTCCCCGCGGAGGCGCTCGACGGTCCACGGCCGGCCGCGCGCATCCTCGGGCGGCGCCAGCGCCTCGATGGCCGCCTCGTAGTCCCCCACCACGAGCGCGCGCAGGAAAGTGAAGATGCCCGTGCGCACCGCGGCAAGGAAGGCCGCTTCCTGGCGGGCGGCGGCGCGGGCCGGGTCTTCCGCGCCGGGCGGGCGGACTTCCGCGGTCTCCGCCCGAGCGAAGCTCGGATCGCGCATCTTCTCCCACTCGTCCAGCAGGCTCGAGTCAACCTGCTGGATCATGGCGCCGAGGTACGCCTCGATCTCGCGCACGGCCTCGTCCTTCGCGCCGTCCGGCACCGTCTGGCGCAGCACCTTGTACACGCCGGACAGATGCCGCAGGAGCAGCCCCTCGGACCGCGCCAGGTCGTACTCGCGCACGTAGTCGGCGAAGGAGCGAAAACCCTCCCACATCTCCCGGGCGATGGATTTCGGACGGATGTGCTCCTGGCCGACCCACGGATGCCGCCGGGCGAAGGCCCCGAAGGTCTCGTAGATGAAATCGCGCTTGGGCTTGGGGTGCTCGAGCTTCTCCAGTTCCTGCATGCGCTCCTCGTACTCGAGCCCTTCCAGCTTCATGCGCGCCACCGCCTCGGCCTTGAGCTTGTCCAGTTGTTTCCTCAGGATGATGTCGGGGTCCTCGAGGATGGATTCGATGAGGGTGATGACGTCGAGGGAATAGTCGGGCGCCTCCGGGTCCAGGAGCGGAAGCGTGTTGAGAAGGTAGAGCGAGAGCGTCTGATCCATCGCGAAATCGTCGGGCAGCTCGACGTTGACCCGCAGGTAGGTGCCGTCCTCGTCGCGAGGAACGATCTCCAGGATCTGGGATCCCAGGAGCGCCCGGAAGAGCTGCCAGGCGCGCCGCCGGTGCCGGGTCTTGGCCTTCTCCGGGTCGTGGCAGCGCCGGATGAGGTCGCGCATGGCCCCGCAGGCGTCGCCGCCCCGGCTCAGGACGTTGAGCAGCATGCCGTGCGAAACCTGAAACTGCGACGTCAGGCGCTCGGGCCGGGCGCCGACGAGGCGGGCGTAGGTCTTCCGATCCCAGGCGACGAAGTTCCGGTCGGGCGGCTTGCGGGCCACGTACTTCTTGCCCTCCCGCTTCTTCTTCTCCTTGAACTTCAGGTTCTCGATGACGTGCTCGGGCGCCTGCACCACGACCCAACCGCGGTCGTCGAACCCCTTGCGGCCCGCGCGCCCGGCGATCTGGTGGAACTCCCGCGCGCTCAGGATGCCGGTCTTGCGGCCGTCGAACTTGCAGAGCCGCGTGAAGACCACCGTGCGAATCGGAACGTTGATGCCCACGCCGAGGGTGTCGGTGCCGCAGATGATCTTCAGGAGGTTTTTCTGGGCAAGCTGCTCCGCCAGCACCCGGTACTTCGGCAGGAGCCCGGCGTGGTGAAGCCCGATCCCGTGGCGCAGCCAACGCTTGAGCACGGGGCCGTAGGGGCTCGTGAACTTGAACGCTTCCACCGCCGCGGCCAGCGCGGCCTTCTCGCTCTTGGTGCAGACGTCGATGCTTGTGGAGTCCTGCGCGCTCTGCGCGGCTTCAAGCTGCGTGAAGTGAACGACGTAGATGGGGCTCTTGCCTTCCGCCACGAGGGTTTGGAGCGTCGCCGCCAGCGGCGTCTCGACGTAGGAATACTCCAGCGGCACCGGCCGATCGTCCGAGCGCACCGTCACGCTGGGCCGCCCGTTCAGGCGGGTAAGCTCGCTTTCGAAGAAGGCGGTGTCGCCCAGCGTGGCGGACATGAGGAGGAACCGCGCCTGCTCGAGAACCAGGATGGGCACCTGCCAGGCGACGCCGCGGTCGCGGTCGGCGTAGTAGTGAAACTCGTCGGACACGACCTCGTCCACGTCGGCGGAAACACCCTCGCGCAAGGCGATATTCGCGAGAATCTCCGCCGTGCAGCAAAGAATCGGCGCGTCGCGGTTGACGGTGGCATCCCCGGTGCTCAACCCCACATTCTCGGGCCCGAACTCGCGGCAGAGCGCCATCCACTTCTCGTTGACGAGCGCCTTGATCGGGCAGGTATAGATCGAACGCCTGCCCTGAGCCAGCGCCTTGAAGTGGAGCGCGGCGGCGACCAGCGACTTGCCCGAGCCGGTCGGCGTGTTGAGGATGACGTTCTTCCCCTCGAAGAGCTCCAGGATGGCGGTCTCCTGCGCGGGGTAGAGCTCGATCCCGATGCTCTCGGTGTATTCCAGAAACCGTTCCAGCAGGACCTCGTCCGCGGCCTCATCCGGCGGGGGCAGAAAATCGAGCAGCGTCATGGAATTCGGCGGCCATTCCCGGACGGCGCCGCGGGCGCAGACCGCCCGGGCTTGAATCGTTCCACAAGGCGCATGGTAGCATGCGTCGCCGGGAAAGCAATGCAGCGCGGCCGCGGGCGGCGGGGCCTTGACAAGCGCGGGCCCGAAGGAGCATGCTGGCCCGTGGCGCGGTTATCCGCCGCGCGTCACGCCTCGAACCGAAAGAGCGGATTCCCATGAGATCCACGAGCGCGATCATCGGGTTGTGCCTGGCGGCCGGCAGCGGCGCGCTGCTCGCGGCTTCCCTGCCCGCGATGCCCATGCCGGAGGTCCGCGAGGACGGCATCCGAGCGCGTTGGCTGGCCAAGCCCGTGCTCGAGTCCCGGCTGCTTGACGGCATGGAGGATATCGCCGCCTGGTCCCACCACGGCCGCGGCGCCATGAGCCTTTCGTCCGCCCGCGTGCACGAGGGCAAGACCGCGCTGCTGCTCGAGTCGCCCACCAAAGGCGACAAGCCGGGCGGGGAGGGCGGGCGGCCCTGGGGCGCCGCCCTCGCGCGGCGCAATGTGCCCGGCGAGGACTGGCGGCGCTGGAACCGGCTCTCCCTGTGGGTCTATCCCGACCTGCCGGGGTTCCGCGTCGTGTCCTTCTGCATGGCGCTGCGCAACGACGGCGCCGAGAAGATCCCCAACATGGGGGACCGCAACGGCCGCAACTTCGTGCTCGTCGCCAACGGCCGGTGGAACCGTGTCGTCTGGGAGATCGCCCACCTGGGCCGCGACAAGGTCACGGGCGTGGAACTGTCCTACCGGCTCCAGGGCAACGAGCCCGGGGCGACCGAGCACGTCCGCTTCCACTTCGACCGGCTGGAACTCGAGAGGGTGGAAGCCGACCACTTCGAGGGTTGGAACGTCGCTCCCGGCCGGATCGCCTACTGCCACAGCGGCTACGGGCCGGGCGCCGGCAAGACCGCGCTCGTGTCGGACTGCGCCGCCGCGGAGTTCGAGCTGGTCGACGCGGCCTCGGGCAAGACGATCCTCGCGCGGGCCATCGAGCGGCGGCGGACGCCGCTGGGCGAATTCGGCGTTTTGGACTTCTCGGCCATCGACGCGCCGGGCCGGTACTTCCTCAAGGCCGGCGGATTGCGCACGCGGCCCTTCGTCATCGCCCCGGACGCCTGGCGCGACACCCTCGTCAAGACGGTCAACTTCTTCTACTGCGAGCGCTGCGGGGACGCCATCCCCGGCATCCACGACCTCTGTCATCGCGATTGGACCTGCCGCCACGGGGACAAGCGCATCGCGATCAACGGCGGCTGGCACGATGCCGGCGATCTCTCGCAAGGGCTGGTCAACACCGCGGAGGCCGTCTACGCCATGTTCGATCTGGCCGCCGTGCTCCGGGACAACGACGCGGAGCTCTCGCGGCGCCTGATCGCCGAGGCGTCCTGGGGCCTCGACTGGGTGCTCAAGACGCGCTTCGGCGACGGCTTCCGCTGCACCTGGGCCACGCTGGACTTCTGGACCGACGGGATTCCCGGGACGGTGGACGATGTAACGGCGACCGCCGCCCGCGGCGCCTTCGACAATTTCCTTGCCGCGGCGGCCGAGGCCCGCGCCGCCCGCGCCATGGCGCCGGCCGATCCGCTCCGCGGCGCCTGCCTTCGCGCGGCGAAGGAGGATTTCGCCTGGGCGGAGCGCGACGCCGCGCGGCCCGGCGTGGAACTCGCCGCGGCGGGCCTCAACGCGGCGCTCGATCTGCTCGAGGCGACGCAAGAGCCGGCGTACGCCGGCGCCGCCGTCCGTTTCGCCGCGATCGTGCTCGCGAGCCAGCAGACCGAGGATCCCCCGTGGGACGTCCCGCTGAAGGGCTTTTTCTACACCGGCCCCGACAAGCGGCGAATTCTGCACTACTCCCATCGAGGCCACGAGCAAGCGCCCCTGGTGGGCCTGACGCGGCTGTGCGCCGCCATGCCCGGGCACGCCGACTTCCCGCGGTGGGACGCCGCCGTCCGCCTGTACGCCGGGTATCTCAAAAACGCGGCGCAATATACCGCGCCCTGGTACATGCTCCCGGCCGGCATCTATCGCACCGATGAGTCCGGCCGCGGCGCCGCGGCCGCGCAGGTCGAAAACGGCGTCCGCCTGGCCGACGGCGTTTACCTGCGCCGCTTCCCGACCTGGTCCGACCTCCGGGGCAACTGCGGCACGATGCTCTCCCAGGCGAAGGGCCTGGCCGCCGCCGGCCGCTATCTTCGGGACGAGGCGCTGCTTGAGTTGTGCCGCCGCCAGATCGAGTGGACGCTGGGCCGCAATCCCTTCTGCCAGAGCCTCATGTACGGAGAGGGCCACGATTTCGCTCCCCAGTACTCGGCCATGAGCGGCGACATGGTGGGCTCGCTCCCCGTCGGGATCCAGACCCGCTTGGATGCCGACGCGCCCTATTGGCCCGCCGACAACTGCTACAACTACAAGGAGGTCTGGGTCCACCCCTCGTCGCGGTGGCTCTTCATCTTCGCGGACCTATGCGCGGCGCAGCCCATGCGGTAGCGCCGCGCCGGGTAGCGTGAGTCTGCGCCAAGCATGCGCGGCGCGAAGAATTCTCCATAATCTCGGGCCGAGCTGAGCGCGGGGACAGCTATCCGACGCTTCGCCGGGGCGTCTTTCGGTCCGCGGCCCATGACCCAGCGCAGCGGCTACGAGAGCGCGTCCGCTGGCGGCGCTGAAGCGTCGACCCCGCCGCGCCCGCTGCCGCTGCGCCCGCAGCCCTCCCTTGGCACGCAGCGGAGAACACACCATGGTGCGACGAGATTGGCAGAAGGGCGGGACCTGCGATGGCGACGTCTCTGCCGGGGAGCATCGCCGGCGCCGCGGCGCCGGCAGCGTATGCGTTATTCAGCGGCGCAAGCGTTGCCTTGTAGGCTCAAGACAACCAGCCCCTCGGGTAGCGCGCAACCTCCGGCGTGTGCTTGAGCAGTCAGGTAGTCGAACGCGTTCATCCCGTTGAACGTGCACGTGGGGATCAGCGTCACCAAAAATGTCGCCCACGCGCGCGCCGGTCTCCGTCTAGTAGAACAGGCTGTTGTTGCGCTGGCGGCCGGGCAGCGGGAGCCCGTGAATCTCACTGGGAACAAACCCTACCGTATCAGCGACGGGTTCATGAGGACGCAGGCGTCATGGAGGCGCGCGCCGCCCTGAGGGCCGTTTGGTCGTGTCTGTCATGTGCCAGATCATGGTCCAACCCACCAACCCACTCTGCTCCGCAGAAAAACCCAACCCGAGGGCGACTGCGATGATTCCGCCGGTGCTCGTTCCGGCGATAAGGTCGAAGTGAGCACCACACGCGAGCCGGTGTTTTTCTCCCACTGCGCGAGAAACGAGGCCGTCAAGAGACCTTTCAGGCCTCCTCCATCCAACGACAGGATCTGAAAGCGCGCGCTCACTTCCGGCTCCCCGGCATTGGAACAGGCCGCTCGATCCGATACTCGCGTACCGGTATGGCTACGGAGCACCTATGCACAACGAAACTCCCGCACTTATTTGTTCGACTTCCTCTTCAGTAAGTCTTCCGATCCGCGATTCGAATCGGTTCAATGAAACAGACTTCACCTGAAAACAGTCCGCGGCGGAGTCCTTCTTGAGGCCGTTTCGTTGGTTCTTCTTGAGATAGACCAGCCACGGAACCGTAATCCACTTCGGTTGCCAGTCCGTGATGGGTACCACGATGCGAAGTCGCAATCGCCCCACCGACGGCACATTGACGACGACTGCCGGTCGGGTCTTCCCGATCTCTGCTCCTTCACTCGGATCGAAACGGATCCACCAGATTTCACCGCGGTTCGGTACCGGCTCAGTCTTCGACGGGCTTGTCACGGTGGTCCTCCTCTGAGAGCGCGTCGAACCCCGTGAGGCTACCGCCCTTCTGGTATTCGCCTTCGACAAGTTCGGCTGCTTGCTTCAACAGCCGGTCACGTTCCGCTTTCGGCAGCTTGAGAAGTACCCTCGCGTCCATGATCGTCCTAACTGAACGACATTCCACCTCGATGTCGGCAAGCGCCTGCGGGCAGATGCGCTCGGCCTCAGTCCGCGTCAACACGCCCTCGGAGACACCGCGAACGGTAAGCTGCCGCAAGCGTAGCGGCTTTTCGCGCCCCTCGAATTTCACGGGCTCTTCTTTACGCCAGCCCTTAGCACTCAAGCCGGCAAAAAGATTTCGTGCGTGCGCCTCGTCAATGATGCCGAGATCTGCCGCCCGCATGATCCACGCCTGCATGCTCAGACCGTGCTTTTGTTTTAGTATGGCCAGTTCATGGAAGTCGAGGTGACGCCGCTTTTCTCCCAGTTCTCTGCGCACAGCCGCAGCAGGAACAAGAAAGGCGGCGGCAAAACGATGCGCAATTCGCTCCTGGGTCTTCTGATCTGCTTCTCCTGAATCGACGAATAGGTGTGCCAGTTCGTGCGCAAGGCTAAAACGACGACGGTCATCGGACACCGCCGGGCTCACCACGACGACCGGTATGGTGTCGTCAGCGAAACCGGAGAGCCCATCGAAAACATCCTCTTCACCGCCAACCTCAACGACGATTCCACCATTGTCTTCAATCACACTGGTTACACTCTCGATGGGTTGCTCGCCCAGCCGCCACTGCTCGCGAAGCATTTCCGCCGCCCGTTCCGCTTCCTCAGGCGACCTCGCGGTTGCCCGCTTCGTCTTTCGGTACTCCCGCTGCGGCTCGAGTCTTCGACGTAGCGTTACAAACGCCTCGACCCGCGAAGCTGCCACAGCCTCAATCTGCTTCTGTTGACTCTTGCCGAGCTTGGAGCCCTTCCGAAAGGCTAACCACTGGATCGAGACCGAAGGCTCCTCGAGCAAGAAAGCTGTCGAGACCCCGACCACCCGAGCGATTGCGCGAAGCATGGTTGGCTTCGGAATGCTCCCACCCCGCTCGTACTTAGAAAGCCCGGCCTTCGTGAGAGTCACCTCTCCGGCCGCGGTCAGTGCGGCCACCACCTCGTCTTGCGTCATCGCCGCCCCGAGGCGCGCTTGCCGGATTCTGGCGCCGATCATTATTCCACCGTTCGTTGACAAAGACCAGAAAAACTCCGTTTCCGTCTACGTAGACAGAATACCACCACGTTCATGTTTTGTCAACGACAATGCGTCCCACTTCGCTGTCGAGCACCGGATTTACTGTAAATAGCTGATATAGAGCTACTTACGACCTCCGCACACGGCGACTCAAGGGGTTAGTCCTTCTCGAAACCCTGGCTCGTGAACTTCAACGTCCGTCCATTCTCCGTCACGGTACGGACGACGTGATCCGGGGTTCCAGAAGGAATCTCAGCTTCAATCTCCAGGCTGACCCTGACCCTTGAGCCAACTAGGCCGGCCAGGTGCGCGACGACCCCGTCGCCAATGCGCTGGCGTGACGGCCGACGCGCGTTGGCCAAGGCGAGACGTGGTGCGATACGCCGTGCGCTCGTCGCGTACGGTTTTCTTTTGGTCCGGCGGAGGCCGATTACTCCACGTGAATTGGCGCGGAAAGCGGCAAACAAAAGGTGAGGGCTACACTTCCGGATCGTCGAGAACGAGGCGTGGCACGCCCCCTTCATATAGGCGACCAGGGCCGTGAGGCGGGGCCCGGCGAGACCCGCCTTCTCCCTCGGTAACGGCGCGTAGTGCATTTTCTGGCAGCACGGGCACCACAGTGCATGGCTGCGATGCTCCTCGACGCGAAAAGGCTTCGCGACGAACTCGATCTGCTGGATGATTCGCGGGTCGGCGGCATCGCAAACGTAGCTCCGGCAACACAATCACGCAGAGGCCGCCGCTGACACCGGATCTTCCCATCAGTTCAGCGGTAGAAAGGGTTCACCTGAAGGTGCCGGCCTTGCTCGCCCGGAATTGGCGCTCGATGCCGCTGCGGTCGGGCGCGCCAACCGCCGCGATGGAGGCGAAGTTCGGCGCCCGGCGCCTCGCAACAGGCAAGCGGCGGCGCGGAGCGCGCGTTCCGTCTCGGCCGAGCACGCCCCCGAAACGGCGACCGCTCACGGCAGCTCGACGTGCTCGGTGCTAACCATGGCGCCGCGCACGTCGGTCACGCTCAGATAGCACACCAGCGGGCGCGCGGCGGGAAGCTCCGCGGCGACGGTGCCGCCTTCCAGGCGCGCCGCGCGGCTCTCCCAGGCGCGGTCCTGCCACTTGCCGCCGTCCGCCGTGAAGTGAAGCCGTCCCCCCACCAGCGGCACCACGGCCGTGAACTTCGCCCAAGCCCTCCCGTCGGTTACCACGAGCGGCCCCAGCACCGCCAGCGGATCTCCGCCCCGCAGAATCCCGTCGGCGAAGATGCCGATCTCCTGCGGCGCCCAGCCATGCGCGTGGCTGTGCGGCATCCGCTCCTCGATCCGGATCGTCACCGGCGCCCGCACCAGCCGGTATGACGCCCGGTAGCTGTCCAGGGGATAGGCGAAGTCGTTTGTGCCGTTGACAAACAGGATGGGACAGGCCACGCCGGGCAGGTAACGCGACGGATCGAAGAACTCGACCCAGCGCCGGGTCTGCTCCGGTCCGAGCTTCTCGAAGCGACCGAGCCAGGCACTGTTCGCGTGCAGGAACCCGCACCCGTACACCGGCACGGCCGCCTTGAAGCGGCCGTCGATGCCGGCGGCGATGCAGGTCAGATACCCGCCCCAACTGATGCCGGTCACGCCGGTCCGTTCGGGATCGACCTCCGGGCACGCGCGCAGAAGCGAGTGCGCGCGGATCACCGCGGCGACCGCGTGGTAGGTCCACATCGAAGCAGCCTCGCTTGCCGCGAAGGGACGGAATTTGATCTCGTCGCCCTGCCCCGGCATCCCGTCGGGAAGGCGCCGCCCGTCCGGCCCGCAGCCCCCCAGGTCCATGGCAATGGCCGCGTAGCCGCGGCGCGCCCACAGCGTCGCCCACTCCGGAAACGCCTTGTCGCCCCCGCCGTGAACGAGCACCATGCCCGGGAACGGCGCCTTGCCCCAGTCGGGCACGGCGAAGTACGCGAAAACGCGCGTCGGCTTGCCGTCGAGGGGCTCGCCCTCGTAAAAGACCTCTCGGAGAACGCCCGAGGCCGCGCCCCACCAGGCGCGGGGCGTCTTTGCAAGCTCGGCCGGGTTCCAAGGCCCCGCCGGCGCGGCGCCGGCCGCGCGCGCCGCCGCGACCTTCAGGAGGCGCGGACCGGCGCCGAGCCCCTCGAAGGGCCCGGGCGTGGGATTCGTCGCGCTGCGCTCGGCGCCGAAGTAGTCGACGGCCACGCGCAGCGGCGAACCGTCGGCGTTTTCGTAAGGCAAGCCGGGAATCCGCGCCTTGCCGAGGAGTTCCGTCGTGACGAGCACGGCGCCGGGGTTGGCGGGCGCCGGCTCGAACGCGACGCTCAGCGCCGCCTCTCCGTTCGCGCCCTCAAGCCGCAGCCGCGGGTCGAGAGTCTCGAGCACGACCGCCTTTTCCTCCTTGCCGTAGGGCCGCGCGCCGCCCATGTAGACATTGCCGCCCGTCATGAGCGGAAACGGACGCCAGTCGTACACCCACAGCCCGTAGCCGCCCGCCCAGGCCGGATCCTTGTCGGCGCCCGCGCCGCCGCCCGCCGGCCCGACGAAAATATTGTTGAAAAAGCGGTTGTCGCCCCCCTGGATCGTGGACAGGCCGGCCACCGCCGTGGAGTGCGCCGGGTGATACGGCGTCTCGCGGCCGAGCTCGGGCCGGCTGATGATCCGGCCGCCGAACAGGTTGTGCACATAGGCGCCGCCCTGCGACATGTCGAGGAGGCTCACGGGCGACAGAAACAGGTTGTTGTCCACCATGAACGGCCCGTGGTCGACCTCGACGAAAAGATCATGGCCGGAGTTGTCGTGGAAGCAATTGGCCGAGACGCGGGTTCCCTGCGCCATCCAATCCAGCCACAGCCCCAGGCACGTGCGATGGATGTGGTTGTTCCGGATGACGCCGTCGATGGCGGCGTGGAACTTGATGCCCGCCATCTCCGCGCCCGAAAAGAGCCGCCGCACGTGAATGTCGCGGATCTCGTTGCCCTCCACGGTGCTGAACGCCGCCCCGAGGCTGCCGACGACGCCCGCCTGCTCGCAGTGCGAAATCGTGTTGTTGCGAACGACATGGTGCCCGATGGCGTCCCTGTGCCAGCCGCGCGCCAGGGCGCGCTCGATGGTCTTGACGTAGCCCTCGGCCGTGTTCGCGGAGGTGTTGTCCCACTGGTCGCCGTGCTTGCCGAGGGCGATTCCCGCGCAGACCGAATGGCTGATCTCGTTGTCCTCGATCACCCAGCCTTTGCTCCAATGGGTGCCGATCAGACCGACCTGTTCCGCCGTGGGCGGCGCCCAGGGCGTGGCGGCGTGGCGCAGCGCGAAGCCCCGCAGGGTGATGAAGTTCCGGCCGGGCCGGTCGGGATAGAACACGGCCCGGCGCACGTTGATCTCGACGAGCCGCTCGTTCGGATCGACGTCCTTGAACTGCGCCCAGATCGTCGTGACCTCCTCGTCCACCCGCGCGAACCACAGCCCCGGGTTCCGCGCCCGCGCCGGCCCCCGCCCCTTGAAGACCAGGCAAAGCGTCTTGACGCCGCTCACGGCCTTGATCGCCGGCGTGAAGGAGGACCAGGCCTGCCAGTCGCCGGTGTTGGGAACCGTGCAGCTTCCCAGCAACTCCCCGTCGGGCCCGTCCAAGCGGATTTCGATGATGCCGCCCGCGCTCGCGGAGGCCGCGCGGATCTCCAACTGCTCGGCCTTGGGGCCGAAGTCGACGCCCTCGTAGCGCAGCCAGTCGCCATGCGTGATCCAGCCCACGCAGCGGCCGCCTTCCGAGCAGTCCGCGTCCCGGGTGCCGCGCCGGGCGGCGCTCTTTACCGCGGGAACGCGCGGCCGGTCTTGCGCGGCGGCGCCCGGCCGCAGCCAGGCCACGTTCAGGAGATACTGGGCGCCCGCTCCTTCCAGCCACGGCGGCGGCGTGTCCGCCGGGGCGAGCACCTCCTCCAGCCGCGCCGCCTCCATGAGCCAATCGCCGTCCAGGTACACGGCGCCCGTGTGGTGCTCGCGTCCCCGCGGGTCGAACCAATCGCCCCGAATCAGATCCGCGTAAGGATTGAAGCCGCCGAAGAACGAATTCGGCAGCACTACCCGCCAGGCGTCGTTCCGGTCCTTAACCCAGTTCTTGACCACCTCGGAGCCCTTGATCTCGACTTTCTCGCCGGGCGCCGCTCGGTACACGATGCGCTCGTCGTCGGACAGGCCGCCTCGCGGCGGATTGACGCACTCCCGGTAGGTGCCCGCGTGCACGGTGACAACGTCGCCGGGGCGGGCCAGTTCGGCGGCGCGCTGGATGGTGCGCAGGGGCGCCGCCGCCGTCCCCGGCGCGGCATCATCGCCCGTGAGGGCCACATGGAGCTCCGCGCCCCGGGCGGGGGCGGACGACAGGAACAAAAACGCGGCGGCGGCCAATGCAAAGGGCAGCAAGCGGGAGCGCATCGTCTTTCCCTCCTTCTTCGGGCGGGTGCATTGTACCTAACGCCCCGGCCCGCATAAACGCCTCAGCCCGCCGGGCGCCGGCGGATCCGGCGTGCCCCTCCGCGCCGGCCGGCGTCAAAGCACTCGCAGGTGGAACCCGCCGTCCACGTCGATCACGGCGCCGGTGGAAAAGGGCAGGAGGCCGCGGGCGACGGCCACGACCGCGGCGGCGACATCCTCGGGCGTCCCCCACCTGCGGATGGGCGTCACGCCGCCCGCGATCAGCCGATCGTACTTCTCCTTGACGCCCGCCGTCATGTCGGTGGCCACGATGCCGGGCCGGAGCTCGTAGACGTTGATCCCCTCCTCGGCAAGGCGCGCGGCGAAGAGCTTGGTCGCCATGGCCAGGCCGGCCTTCGCGACGCAGTACTCCCCGCGGTTGACCGAGGCCGTATAGGCCGAGATCGATCCGATGTTGACGATGGCGCCGGCGCGCGCGGGGTCTTTGGCGCGCTCGGCGCGCATCCACCGCGCCGCGTCGCGGCTCAGGAAGTACGGCCCCTTCAGGTTGACGGCGATGACCCGGTCGAAGCTCTCCTCCGACGCGTCGAGAAGGTCGGCGCGCACCGCCGGGGCCGCGCCCGCGTTGTTGACGAGCAGGTCGAGACGCCCGAACTCCCGGCGGCACGCCTCTAGGATGGCGGCGCGGCCCGCGGCCGTCCCGATGTCGGCGGCCACGTAGACGGCCTCCGTCGCCCGCCGCAGCTCGGCGAGCGTTTCCGCGACCATCGCTTCGGCCCGCACGCCGTTCAAGCAGAGCGCGAAGCCCTCGGCCGCCAGAGCACGGGCGATGCCCAACCCGATGCCGCGGGTTCCGCCCGTGACGATGGCCGCGCGCCGCTCCGCGGTCATGGGCACTTCTCCAGGATGGCGAGCACATCGGCCTTGCTGTAGATGTCGCGCAGCACGAAGGGCCGGTAGTGATCGTTGCCGGGAAAGATGGCCAGAAACGGGATCGAGCGGCTGCCCAGTTGGTTGCGCAGGCGGATCGCGAGGGACGCGTTGCCCGCATGCGTGATGTCCGCGACGACGCGCGCCACGTTCTTGGCGTCGAACGCCGCCGCCACCTCCGCGCTCTCCAGGACGACGCGCTCGACGAATTTGCAGTTCGGGCACCAGGCGGCGGTGAAGTCGAGGACGACCGTCCGTTCGTCCTGGCGATAGCGCTCGAGCGCTTCCGCGCTGAGCGGCTCCCATTCCATGTCCGCCTCTTGCCCCACGAAGGCGAAGAGCATCCAGGCCGCAAGCGCCGCGCCGACGACGATCGCTCCGCGCCAAGCCCAGCGTTTCCCCGCGGGAACGAGCCCGTGGGCGAACCGCCCCCAGAGGTAGGCGCCAAGCGCCAGCGCGAGGCACAGGGCGAGCGTGGGCCACACGTGCTCCGGCTGCAGGAACGTGAAGAGGTAGACCACCGTGCCCAGGAGCACGAACCCCATGATGTGCTTGAAGGTTTCCATCCACGGCCCGGGCCGGGGCACGAACCGCAGAAGCCCCGGGCTGGCCGAGAGAATCACGTAGGGCGCCGCCATGCCCAGGCCGATGGTGGTGAACACCGCGAAGATCGTGAGCGGCCGCTGGCTCAGCACCCAGGCCATCGTGGCGCCCAGGAAGGGGCCGCTGCAGGGCGTCGCCAGAAACGTGGCCAGGACACCCTTGTAAAACGAGCCCAGATAGCCCTCGCGCGCCCCGGCGCCGCCGCCCCCCGCGAGGGCGATCACGTAGACATCGAACATCCCGAGGGCGAACACGAAGACCAGCCCGGTCATGACGATGTTGAAGCCGTCCTTGCGAAACAGGTCGCCCCACCCGAAGCCGAGGCTCGCCGCCAGCGTCGCGAGGACGAGGAACACGGTCATAATGCCCGCCCCGAAGGCAAGGCCGAGGAGGAAAACGCGGCCGCGCGACTCGTGCGCCTGGGCCACCAGGCTGGCGATCTTGATGCCGATCACCGGGAGCACGCACGGCATGACGTTGAGGAGCACCCCGGCGACGAAGCCGAGGATGATGGCCATGAGAAGCCCGCTCACCTTGTCCCGAGCCGGCGACACGGCCTCGTACGACGACACGTCGAAACCGGCATCTTCCTCGGCCTCTTCGGGCGCGGGCGCCGTCTCTTTCGGCGGCGCGGGCGCCGCCTTGTCGAAGTCCGCGAACACGGCCGCGTTGGCGGCGGCGGGCTCGCTCTCGCCCGCCGCGACCTTGACCGGCACCGCGAGTTCCTTCACGACGGGCAGGCAGCTCTCCTTGCACACCAAGACCGATACGTCGATGGCGAGGGTGTGGACGCCGGGCGCCGCGTCCGGCGCCGCCGTGATCTCGAGAAACACCGGCACGCTGCCCTCGTAGGCCCAGACCCAGTCCCGGGGGTCGTAGTCGGCCACCTTCTTCTTGCCGGGCAGATAGCGCGCGGGACCGAAGGTGAAGCCGTCCCCGTCCTTCCCCGCCACCACCGTCGCCTCGCCGATGCCGGGCCCCTTGGGGTTGGCGTAGACGTGCCAGCCGGGATCCATGGTGAGCACGACGGCCGCGCGGAACACGCTCCCCGGCCGCACCTCCTCGCGGTCAAGCAGCGTCTTGAATACGATCGGGTCGACGTCGGGCAGGTCGAACCCCCCGGACACATCGGACTGTCCCGCCGCGATCCCCGTCCAGAGGACCGCCGCCCAGAAAACAAGCGACGGCGCGCGTCGCGCGTGCATGCGTTCCATCACCGCTCTCCGTCCGCGGCCGCTTGCAGCGCCACCGACACCGCGGGCACCTTGCGCAGATCGATGGCATCGAGGGCCAGGTAGCGCCCGATCTCCCCGCTGCCGCGCACCTTGCTCTCGAGATTGGAGCGCAGGTACGTGAAGGTCAGCTTGTGCGCGCCCTTGGCCAGGGTGTGCTCGCCGAGCTTCTGCGTCATGACCGCGATCTGCGGCGAGTACAGGTCGACCTCGTCCACGAGCAGCTTGCCGTCCAGGGCGATGGAGTACACGCCGTAGTCCCAGGAGCGCGTCAGGCGCACCTTCACCACGTAGCGGGCGGTGTCCTCCACATCGAAGCTCACGTGCATGACCGGCGCGGTCTCGGACTTCACGGGGTGGTAGAAGAGATGGGCCCCGCCGCTGTAGCCGCCGCCCTTCTGCTCCTGGAGCTCCCCGGCGGGATCGCACTCCGTCCGCTCCAGCAGGGCCTCGCCCTCGATTCTGGCGGCGAGCTTGAGCCGCTCCGGGGCGGGCGGCAGCTCCGCGAAGCGCTTGGCGCGGCCTTTCTGATACCAGAAAGCCACCGACGAGAAGTAATCGGGCCGCTCCTCGAAGCCGCTCTTGACGTGGACGCCGGGGAACTCGTAGACGTACTTCTGTCCGGGCCCCGCCACGAGCTCGCCTTCGGGCTTGATCAGCACCTCGACGTTCAGGGGCTCTTCCGTCACGACCCGCTCGGGCGCGAACGTCACGCCCTTGTGCTCGATCTCCACCCTGAGGGACTTCGTGAAGACCACCGGATCGGCGATGTGCCAGCGGTACGCCGTGCCGTGGTCGTCGGTGTCGAAGCCCTCCCAGATCGACACGCCGTAGTAAAGGTTGTTGAAGGGCCGGAAACCCCAGGCGTCGCAGAAGTAGTCTTCGGTGCCGGTGCCCCGGAGCGATGGTTCGGCCTCGCCGTCGATGTAGAAGAAGTCGTCGCCTTCCCCGAACCAACTCCCGCTGTTCATGTGCACCGAGAGCACCGTGCCGACGTAGTGGCCCTGGCCGACGCCGTCGAAAATCAAGTAGTTCCGGCCGGCCTCGCAGGGGAACTCCTGGCGGTACTGGGCGTGGAAGTAGGCGACATCTTCGCCGGGATCTTCCGTCGCGCACCAATCGACGTACCAGTAGAGCGCGTGCACCATGTGCTCGGGGCTGTCGTTCGTCACCGTCACTCGGGCCGATTTCCGGAAGGGCATCGGCCAGTAGCAGTTGTACGCGCGGCCCTCGGAGGAAACCTGAACCGGCAGCGAGTTGACGGGAACGGCGATCCCGTGCCCGGCGGCGAAGAAATCGCCCAGCGGCGACTCCACGCCGGGCTGCTCGTCGCCGTCCCAGTACATGCGCAGGGTGACGCTGCGCCCGTAGTAGGGATCCGCCGCGGCGATGGTGAACCAGATGTGCGTGATCCGGCCCGGGCCCTCGAGCTCCGCGACGGTCAGGGTGCCGCCCGGCCCGATGGGGCGCGCGTCGGCGTTGCCGTTCCGCCAGTTTTCATCGGCGCTCGACACGCGCCGGGTGCGCTCCTTCTTGAGACGCTCCAGGCCGGCGAGAGGATGGCCGCTCGCCTCCTGCGCCCGCGCGACGCCCGCGGCGGCGATCAGGACGCATACAACGATGCTTCGCATGGCAGACCTCCTAGGTGAATGGCACGGTTTTCGAGCGCGGCGGCGCCGCGCCGCGCGATGCGTCCCTTGTAGCAGCCCCGGCCTGAAGCGTCAATATGCGCGCACCTGTCGCCCGAGGCCGCCGCCGCTTATACTAGTCCCCATGGCGGTCCTCATTCTCACCGTCCTTGCCCTAGCCGGCGCCGAAGCGCCCGAGAAGGAGCTCTTCGTCCTTAAGAACGGCGAGGAGCACTTCGGCCAAGTCGTCCTGCGCAACGACCGCGCCCTTTTCATCAAAACCGGAGACCGCATCGTCTCCGTCGCTCCGGCGGATGTGGTGGAGCGGTTTTCGCTGAGCGCCCTGTCGCGCGAATACGAGCGCCGGCGCGCCCAGCCGGCCCGGGATGCCTCCGCGCTCTGCGCCCTCGGCGCCTGGTGCCGCAAAATCGAGTTCTTCAAGGAAGCCAGGGAGCACCTCGAAGCCGCGCTCAAACTCGATCCCGCCCACGAGGGCGCCAAGAAGGAATTGGCCGCCCTTGCCGCGCAAGACCCCTCGCGGGTTCCCTGGGGCGAGGAAGATTCCGTGCTCCTCCGCCTGGAGGTGGTCGCGGTCGAGGGCAAGTCGGCCGTGCCTGACGGCGAAAGCTGGGAGCGCGTCAAAAGCTTTCTGGTCAACGCGCGGCCGCCCTTCACGGTGGCGCCCGAGGGCGACAAGAAGATTCCGCCCGCCTGGATCCTGCGCGTCGAGCTGTCGGCCGAGGCCGTGTCGGAGAACCGGTTCTACGAGGAGGTCGTCGTGAGCCGCAATTGGCGCGGCACGGCGAAGCTGACGGTCATGCACCCGCGAACGCGGGCCGTGCGCTTCGTCCTCGAGCCGGTCGAGGCCGCCGAGACGCTCCCCCTCAACGACAAGGGCGCGGGGGTCAAGCGGGCGGCGCTGACGAAACTGCTCCAGACGCTGCGCGCCCACCCCGGCTTCAGGTACAAGAAGCCCGCCGCCCCGCCGCCCGCCCCCCGGCCGACCCCGCCCGCGAAAACGCCATGAGCGCCGAGCTTCCCGTTTCGCTCTCCGAGCTGCCGCCCGACCGGCGCCGCGCCGCGATTCTGGCCTGGCTGCGGGAAACCGATCCGCAACGCCTCGCCGCGCTTTTCGCGGCGGCCGACCGCGTGCGCCGCGCCCGCGTGGGCGATGCCGTGCACCTGCGCGGCCTCGTCGAGATCTCGAACATCTGCCGCTGCGACTGCCTGTACTGCGGGTTGCGCGCGAGCAACGCCGCGCTACCGCGCTATCGCATGACCAGCGAAGAGATCCTCGGGTGCGCCGCCCAGGCCGCCGCGCTGGGCTACGGCACGGTGGTCCTTCAGGCCGGCGAGTCCGAGGCCTTCGGCGTGGAGGAAATCGCCGCGCTCGTCCGCCGGATCAAGGCGGAGACGCCCCTGGCGGTGACGTTGGGGCTCGGCGAGCGGCCGCCGGAAGACTGGGCCGCGTGGAAGGCGGCCGGCGCCGACCGCTACCTCCTCAGGCACGAGACCAGCGACACGGCGCTCCTGCGCCGCCTGCGCCCCGCGCATCGCTATCCGTCGCGCATCGACGCGCTGCGCGTCCTGCTGTCCCTGGGCTACGAAACCGGCTCGGGCATCATGGTGGGGCTGCCCGGCCAGAGCTACGCGTCCATCGCCGAGGACATCATGCTCTTCGCCGACCTCGACCTCGACATGATCGGCGTCGGCCCCTATATCCCCCATCCGGCCACGCCGCTTGCGGGCGCGGCGTCGGAGCTCGGCGCCGAGCAGGCGCCGGCGACCGAGACCATGGCGATCAAGGGCGTGGCTCTCGCGCGGCTCGTCTGTCCCCAGGCCAACATTCCGGCGACGACCGCGGTGGCGACGATCAACCGGGTGGACGGCCGCGAGTCCGCGCTCCTTGCCGGCGCCAACGTCGTCATGCCCAACCTGACGCCGGCGCGCTACCGGCGGCTCTACGAAATCTATCCGGAGAAGGCCTGCGACCACGAAACCGCCGAGCATGGCGGCGAGGCTATCAAGGCGCGCATCAGGGCGCTGGGGCGCGCGATCGGCACGGGGCCGGGCGCCCGCGTCAGGCGCTGAACCCGCCCCGCCTGCTGCCGGCGGACTCCCGAGGCCGGCGCCGCGCGCCTACCGCACGATCGTCATGGCGGCGACGACCGGCGATGACGGCGTGCCCAAATCGCGAATCACGACGGCCTCGATGGGTTTGGGCTCGAGGGCCAAGACGAGCACGTTGAGGTGCCAGCGCGAGCCCCGCAGCACGGCGGCGACCTCGGTCGCGTGCGGCGCGGCGAGCCAGTCATCCGCCGTCCGGCCCGGGATCCAAGGAAGCACGCTCCGCGAGCCGTCGGCGTAGCGAACCACGCATTCGGCCACGGCGCCCCACCGCCCCACGCCGGGTTCCCCCGGCGCCCAGCCGGTCACTCCGCCCAGGACGGCGAGGTACTTCCCCTGGGCGCCGCCCGCCGGGACGACGGCCTCGACGGGAAGATCCCGGCACGCCTGCGCCCCGGCAAGGACGACGATGCCCTTGCCGCCGTTCTTGGCGGGATCGACGGTCCGAAAGGGAATCCCGCCCGCCTCGAGGTCGCCGACGGCAAGCCCGGTGAACGCGGGCGCCGGACGGACCAGGAACGGTCCGTCGAAGGGGTTCGTGGTGGCGGCGGCCGCGAGGTCGAGCTTGAGGCAGTTCTCCACGGAGACGGCCGCGGGGGGCGCCGGGAGCAATCCCGGGATCGGACGCGCGCTATCAGGCGCCTCGGCCTCGTAAGCCGCCACGGTGGATTGGAACGTCACGGGCCGGCTCGAAGACCGCCGCTCGATCCGAATCCGCACGGGCTCGCCTTCTCCCTCGAAGCCCGCGCCGAGGAGAACGACGTTCTCCCGGCATTCGACCGGCGCGCCCTTGTGCTCCGCTCGGCGCGCGACCAGCGTGGGCGGCAGGTGGAGTTCGAGCCTCGACTTGGAGCGCCGGGTGGCGCGGTGAAAATGGAGCGCCAGCTCCTCCGCGCCGGCCTCCACCCGGAAGGAGACGATGCCGTCCCGCGTCGGCGCCCGCGCGAGCCCCACCTTCTTACCCGCATCGAGCCAATGGTCCGGGACCGCCGAAAGCAGGTGCAGAACGCCGCCGCGGGCATCCTCGTCCTCGCGCACGAGCAGGTTCCGGAGCGTCGTCACGTAGAGCGCCGCCGCCCAGAGATGGGGAACCGTGCCGCCCCAGGCCTCGCGTTTCCGCCAATAGACTCCCTCGGGGAAGCCGTGGGTCGCGGTCGTGTGCAGCAGAAACGCGTACAGGCCGGCGACGGCCTCGGCCTGCTCGCCCCGCGCCACATGGGTGTTCGTCACGAACTGGCTCATGTAAGGGTGAATCGCCCCTGTCTGCGGCGTCCACTGCATCGTCCCCTCGATGAAGCCCTTCGGGCCCGCCGCGTTGCCGAACTCGGTCCTCACGTGGCGAAGCGTCGCTCCGACGAGGGGGTGATGCGGGGCGAGGAGCGGCGTCGGGAAGACGACCTCGAGGTTGCCCCAGTGCGTGCCGTCCTTCTCGTAGCTCGGCGGGATGTAGTCCAGGCCCGTGCGCGCGAGCGCCTTGAGAATCGCGGCCCGATAGTCCTCGAATTCCGCCTCGAACTCCCGCGCCTCGGCATCCTCGCCCAGCATCCGCGCCGCCTTGGCGACGCAGCCGATGCCCCGGAGATTCCACCAGTCGTAGCCCACGATGTGATTCTTGCCCGCCCAGAGATTCTCGCCGTCGGCCAGCGCCGCGGGAAGCACGCCGAAGAAGGGCGAGCCGGGGTCCTTCTCGCCGCGCCGGGCCCGCATGGCCCAGCGCGCGGCCGCCCGGATGCGGGGGTACGCGCGCCGCAGCCATTCCAGGTCGCCCGACAGTTCCGCGAGTTCCACCGGCGCCCACATGCCGTAGCCGTTCGCGTCGAGCTGCCCCGACTGGCTGACGAGCTGGCCGTCGGGCTTGGCGAATCCGAGCAGAAGGTCCATGCTCTCCAGGGCTTCGTCGAGGTAACCCGCGTGGGCCAGCGAGAGCGCCTGGTAGGCCCCGTCGCGCAGGTACATGCGGTCGTAGAAGCCCTCCCCGGCGTGGACCTCCCCGCGGTCCCGGCCGATGAACTGGTAGACCAGGGAAGCCAGATAGGTCTCGCGCACCTTGTCTTCGGGCACGGTGAGTGCCGCGCCCCGGGCGAGAAGCCCTTCCCAGAAGGCGACGGCGGCCTGCAGGCGGGCGTCCAGCTTCTCCGCGGCCTCGAGCAGTTCCGCGGCGTCGGCTCCGCCGGCGAGAAAGGGGAAAACCAGGTCGAAGGACGCTTCCTCGCCCCCGGCGAGCGGCGCCCGCAGAATCAGCCGGCTGTTCCGCGTCTCGGCGCGGCCGTGCCGCGGCGCGCGCACGCAGCCCACAAGAGCGTCGTTGCAAAAGAGGAGCATGCCCCCTTGGGCCGCGGGACGGAGCTCGAGCGCCCCTTCGGGCTCGCGCTCGAAACCGGCGACGCCCTCCACCGCCGACCCGGTCGCGCTCGCGAGAGTCACCCTGACCAGCGTGAGGAAATCCTCTCCCGTCGGCCGGTCGAAAGCGGCGTGGCCGTTCAGGACCGGACAGGCGAACGCCTCGATGGCGATCCGCACTGCATCGTTCACGACGAATTCGCGCTTCACGACGGGCAGCCACCCCTTGAGCAGCGTCGCCTTGATGCCGGGGCGAAGCGGCGCCAGGGCGGGGCCGACGAGGGGTTTCAGAATCACGCCGTCCCCCAGGACGAATTCGCCCCGCGGCGCGATGCGCGTGCCCGCGGGATGATCCTTCAGCCCCACGACCGTGAAGGGGTTGACGAAGTACTCGAAGGGCTCGTGGACGTTGACGGCATAGACGTCGGGCGCAAGCGGAATCGGCGCCGCTCCGGCGGCGGACGCCGCCCCCGCCGGAAACGCGAGGACGCCGGCAAGGAGGGAAACGAGGAACCGCGGGTGGAATTTCATTATGTACCTCCTCATGAAGGCGGGCTTGAAGCCGGTCTGCGCGGGCGCGAACGCCCCGCCCTTTGAATCCATCAAACGGCAAGGGGGCCGGCCGATCAAGCCCGGGCCGGCGTCCCGCGACGACGCGGCTCGGGCGGCGCCCCTTCGGGGATGCCCTCGCGAAGGCCGCCGCGGGCGAAAGCCGCGGGCAACCCGCCCTTCGCGGCCGGCGTTCACGCGCTTCCCAACTTCTCCAGAAACGCCTCGATCCGCGTCGTGATCTGCCCGCTGTCCTCGCGGGAATAGTCCGTCTCGATCTTGATCTGGGGAATCCCCTTCGCCTTCAGGGTTTTTTCCACCCGGATCGCCTCGATGTTGTAGGTGTGGCAGAACTGGAGGACGTACTGGACCACGCCGTCGATTCCGTGGCGGTCCACCATGCTCTCGACGGACCGGAGCCGTTCGTCGTTCGGCGTGAAGCAGGAGCAATCGACCTTCAGGTACCGCTCGGCGAGCGCCGCGACCATCCCGTCGACATCGCCTGCGGATTCGTCCACGAGATTCTCGAAGTAGCGGCTTCCCGTGCAGGTTTCATCCGCCACCACGGCCCCTCCGCAGGATTCGATGATCGAATGGATCTTCCAGTTCCCCATCACCGCGGGACAACCGGAGACCATCAGGCGCCGGACGCCCGCGGGGAAGGGGGAGACCTTCCCGGCGATCCGACTTTCCAGCTCGCGGTTCAGCCGCTCCAGGTTTTCGGTGAAACGCAGGGGCTCGTCGTTGAGCATGCCCTGGTAGACGACGAGGGCATCGAGGCCGGAAATCGGCGGCCGTTCCGCCGCCCGGAGCCGGGCGAACTCCTGGAGCGCCGCGCGTTTCCGGTTCATCAGGCGGATGGCGCTCTTCAGCCTGTCGGCGGAGACGGTCCTTTCCGCCACTTCCTCCATCCGCGCGAGAAACTCCCGCACCTCGGCCAGCCAGAGGGCGCCGGTCCGGGCGTTCTTCTTGTTGGGGACTTCCATCACCTGGAAGGGAACGCGTTCGGACAGGATTTCCCACGTTTTTTTCTTGGCGTCGCAGGTGGTCTCGCCCACGGCCAGGCTTTTGATCGGCGCGTAGGGGCAGGTCTTCGAAAAGGCCAGGCCGAGCGTCGATTTCACCAGCGGGCAGATATCCCTGGGGAAGATGTTCTCGGCATAGGGCACGGAAAAATCCGTGCCGCCGCACAGGGGCAATGGAACGAGGTCCAGGGCCAGGCAGATCTCTTCGGGAACGTAAATGCAGAAGGTTCCGACGATCTTCCGGCCCTCCGCCCGCCCTTTGACCAATTCCGCCACGCGGTCGCCGTGGGCGGCGTGAATCACCCGGTCGAAATAAGCCATCCCCCGCGGACGGTTCTTCCGGCTTTCCACTTTGGCCTGAAAGTCGGCGCCGAGGGACTCAAGCAGCCTGTTGTGCAGCGGGACGTCGAGTCCGAGTTCGGCCCACAGGCGTTCATGGCCGGTCATGGTCTTCCTCCTTCTTCGGATTGCCTTTTTCAGCGGCCAGAAGCGCGGCTCCGAGGGCGGCCGTGATCTGGGGGACGGGAGGAACCCTGAGCGTCAAGCGAAGCTCTCTCTCCAGCTCGGCGATCAGGCCCCGATTCAAGGCGGCTCCCCCCGTGAAAACCACGGGCTCCCGAAGGCCGGCCTGGTTCACCTGGCCGGCGATGCGCCGGGCCGCGGCGCGGCAGACGCCGCGAAGGATCGCGGGCTTCGGATGGCCTTGGGCCAGAAGACCGATCACTTCCGATTCGGCGAACACCGCGCACATGGAACTGATCTCGGCGGGCCGCGGGGCGCTCAACGCGAAAGCGCCGCTCTTTTCCAGGGGCACCTCGAGAATCCGGGCGGCTATCTCGAGGAAACCGCCCGTCCCCGCCGCGCAGCGGTCGTTCATGAGAAAATCCTCCACGCGGCCGCCGGCACCCAGGCTGATGACCTTGCTGTCCTGCCCTCCGATGTCGATGACCGTCGCCGCGTCCGGAAAAAGATGATGGACGCCCCTGCCCTGGCAGGTGATTTCGGTTACGGTCCGGCCCGGCAGCGGAAAATGTTTTCTCCCGTATCCGGTGATCACGGCGGGGTTGTTCTCCGGATCCGCCGGGAAAGACCGGCTCAGGTCTTCGAGAAGGGACCGGGCGGTCTCAATGGGCGCGGAGCCGATGGCGGCGATCCGGAAAGCCGCGACGTCGCCCTTCTGGGCGTCGAACAAGACGACCTTGGCGGTCCGCGCGCCGATGTCGATGCCGATGGTGATCATGGGAAGACGCTCAAGGAAGCCGCGTTTCGCGCGGGAAGCCGGTGGAGATTCGGGGCAAGCCCTCCGCAAAGGACCGACGGTGACGGGGAACGAGAAAACCGACCCGAGCGCACGGCATTCTCCCGAACGGAACCGCCCGGAGAACGCGGCTCAAGACGGGCCGTCTCCCGGGATTGGAGACCGGCCGGCGGAGTCCGCGGCTCCGCGCAACCGGATTCAGCAGTCTTCAGGGCCTCGCGCCGGCCCTTCGACACTCGATCATACTCGCGGACTTTCCGGCGGACAAGAACCCCCGCGGGAGCTCTCGAGACGCCGCCGCCGAATCCGCCGCGCGGCGCGCGCGGCGCGCGCGCCTTCGCGCCGCCCCCGGCTGAACGCGGTGGCCGCGCGCGGAATCCAGGCCGCCCGCGGCGGGCTCTTGGGGGCCGCCACCGTTATTTCGCCGCCTCGTCCACCCATCCCGTGATGAACATTTTGAGGAAGCCCCGCACCTCGTTCCGGTCGATGAGACCCTGGTCCAGTTCGGCCAGCCTCTGGAAGTGCTCCAACACGTGGTCGGAGACGCCCCGGGCCTCCGCGACGAGCGCCCGCGCCTCCGCGGCGCGGCCCGCCGCCTTCGTCGCGCGGATTTCCTCGCGCAGCCGGTGCATCCCGGCGAGGCTTTCGGCCAGCGCGTGCAGCTTGGCGATCTTTCCCACGCGGCGGTCGAGAACGGGATCGCCTCGCGCGGCGGCGACCGCCGGATCGATGAGATCGGCCCGCTGCCGCGCGAGGATCTTCCGCTCCCTTTCGCCGCAGCCGTCGCGCACGCGGTAGGCGAGGTCCAGGTCGCGCGCCCATTCCTCGTGGTACCGCGCAAGAAACGCCCCTGCCGCTTCGCCGTAATAGCGCCGGGCGTAGTCGCCGATCTCCGCCCAGGGATCCAGCGACGCGTCGTAGAAGCAGCGCCCCGTCAGGTACGCGTTCAGCCCGTGGTTCCACCAATACCCCGGCGGCCACATGAGAAGGTAGAGGGCATCCACGGACTTCTCGACGAAGTACCGGCGGTCGCCGGCGATCGCGTGCGCGAAGGGAGGCATAATCCACGGCTGGCAGAAGTTGTCCGTGTAGTATTGGCAGATCGTGAGGCCGCCGCGCGCCGCCGCGCGCCAGGCCTCGAGGTTGGCCTTCATGCCGTAGCGCGGATCGTCGTAGGCCATCCCGTGGTGGCGTCCCCAGTGAGCCCACAGGACCCTTTGGCGGGGATGGATCGCCGCGCCGGCCGGAGGATCGATCACCGGCCCGTAGCCGCCGAGCGCCTCGACCATCACGCCGGGGGCGGCGCCCTCGAGGTCGGCGATGAGTTCCCCGAGGAGCTTCAGGAGGAGCGCGCTCGCCCCCGCCCGCTTGCATTCGGCACACTCGCAGGGCGGGCCGCCGTCGAAGGGCGCGAGGTAGAGGATGCGGATCGCCGGGCAGGCGAGGGCGAAGGCCCGCGCGCGGGAGACGAACACCCGGCGGGCCTCGGCGTTGGACCAGCAGAACTGGGCGCCGAAAACGGTCTGGGGGACGCGCTTTCCCTCGCGCAGCCCGAACCACTCCGGGTGCTCCTCGAAAAACTCCTCGTGAGGCAGGCAGCGGTCGAAGGCGTGCCCGGGGCCGTGGAGAATCATGCCGCGCCGCTCCAGCTCGTCGATGAGGCCCGCCGCACGCATCCGCTCGTACTGCTCGGCGAGGCCCGTCGCGTTCTCCGCCTGCCAGCCCATGCCGTTGAAGCGGTTCTTCATGGCCCAGTCCAACTGGCGGCCGGCGGCCGCCAGGTCCAGGCGGAAGAACCAGGCGCTTCCGTTGCAGAGGCGGTGGCGGATCGGCGAAGCGACCGACCAGGAGCCCGCGGGGAGGGCGAGGACCTCCTTCCGCGGGACGACCTCGGGGTCCCCCGGGTCCTGTTCCGGGTAGAACCAACGGCAGCCCAGCCTTTCGAGGATGTCGTACGCGGCGTAGACCGCGCCGCGCGGCTCGTCGGCCGCGACGACGATCGCCAGAGGGGCGACGATAATCCCGTACCCGTCGAAGCCCGGCGAGCGCGGCGGCCCGCCCGTCTCGCCGCCTGAGCGCAGGCGGAAGCGGATCGAGCGCGGCGCCTCGGGCGACGGCGCCTCGCCGAGCACGGCGCCCGACAGGCGCTCGACGTACTTGCGCAGTTCCCCGGCGGCGAAGCGCCCGGGAGCGCCCAGGCGCGCGTCGGTCCAGAGGGACCATTCCGTGGCCGCCCCCCGCGTCAGCTCCACCAGACCGCCCTCGCCGGCGGCGGCCCCCGCCGGCAGCAGGGCGATCGCGGCGAGCGCCGCCGCCGCGCGGACTGAAGTGTTTTTCCGCATGACCTTCCTCGCGAGACCGGCGGGGAGAAGGCGAGGGATCGGAAGAGTTCGCGCCGGCCTTCTCACCCGCCGCGATCATATTCGCGCGCTTTCCGGCCGGCAAGAACTCGCGCCGAACTTTCCAAGCGCGGCGGCCACCCACGGAGCCGTCGCGCGAAGACCGCCGCAGTGGTCGAGGGCGCCGCCGCGTTCGGCGGTTCGGAATTGCGGGTTTCGCTTGAACGCCCGCGCGACCGCGGCGGTTCTTCACGACGCCGAATCAGAAGAACTTCCGGCCGCGCGCGCGGAACTCGCGGACGGCGGCGGCCGTGATCCTGGAGAAATACGAGCCTTCGCCGGAGTCCTCGACGCCGCTTGAGGGAAAATCGGGCGCGGACAAGAGGTCCGCGAACAACTCTCCGCCCCTGACGGCGCACTTCCGGTAGAGGGAGTGCAGCGTGTCGCGCTCTTCGATGGGGACGCGGGCGCGAGCGAGGATTTCCCCCCGGTCGATCTCGGCGGTCATTCGATGGATGGTGACGCCCGTCTCGACCTCGCCGCGGGTTAAGACCCAGAAGCAGGGCGAAACGCCGCGGTAGTGCGGAAGCCAGGACGGGTGAATGTTGATCGCGCCGAGCCGCGGGAGGCGGCGCAGGTCCTCGGGCACGATTTGATTGAAGAAGACCGCGCACAGGAGGTCGGGCGCGAAGGCCGCCGCGGCGGAGACCGCCGACGCGGCGCGGATCGACGGAACGGGCCGCACTTCGGCTCCTATGAAGCGCAGCGCCTCCGTCACCGAAAGGGACGTCCGCCTCTCGGCGGGCACACGCGACAGGCGCTGCCATCCTCCCCGAAGCGCGTGCCCGGCCCGCGCCGCGGCCATGGCGAGGAGGTAGTCCGGCCCGGCCTCGCCCCAAAGGCGGAGCAGCTTGCGCAGGAACGGCGCCGGCTCGCCGGAGATCTTCGGCGTCGTGAAGGCCAGGTAGCGCCGGTCCTTCCCGTCGGCCGGGGGCAGGGCGCGGAGGACGAAGGGCGCGTGGAAATGCACCCGGGGGACGAGGAGCGCGATCCTCATGGGAGCAATCCCTTCGCCCGCGCCAGGTCGGTGTACATGCTCTCCACGCCTCGGATCATCGCGTCGACGGAGAAGCGCTCCAAGAGCCGTGCGCGACCGGCCCGGCCCAGGGAGGCGCGCTTTTCGGGATCTTCCGCGAGCGCGCGGACCCGATCGGCAATGTCCTCGGGCCGCCGCGCATCGACCAGGAATCCCGTCTTGCCGTCCTCCACGACGAACGGAATCCCGCCGACCCGCGCGGCTATCACGGGCAGGCCGGCGGCCATGGCCTCGAGGATCGCGAGGCCGAAGCTCTCGTAACGCGAGGCGAGGAGGAAGACATCCGCGGCGGCGAGGATGTCCGGGACGTCCGCGCGCAAGCCGAGAAAGCGGACGCGGCGGGCCAGGCCGAGCGCACGCGCCTGCTCTTCGAGGGATGTCCGCCGCGGCCCGTCCCCCGCGACGAGGAGGACCGCCGCGGGATGGGTCCGCGCGAGGGCGCCCATGGCGGCCACGAGATCCTCGTGCCCCTTTTCGCTGGTCAGTCGGCCCACCGTCGCGAGCACCGGCGACGATTCCGCGATGCCCAGTTTCCGCCGCAACTCCTCGGAGCGGCGGGAATCCGGAGGTCCGTAGCGGCCCGGGTCGATTCCGTTCGGGATCACCCGGAACTTCCACCTGGGCGCGAGCCTCAGGTCGACCTGCTCCTCCAGATCCCCTTCGTGGAGCGCCACGATCGCATCGGCGGCGCGGCACGCCCACCGGCGGAGGGTCAAAAAGAGCCGCCGCCTGAGCGGGCGCCCCGAGACGCCCTCGATCCTCCCGCCGCGCGCGAAGATATGCCCCTGGGGCGAATAGACGACGACGGGCACGCCAGCGGCGCGCGCGGCCAGGGTGCCGATGAAGCCCGCTTTCGATGTGTAGGTGTTGACGATGTCGAAACGGCCTTTACGAAAGGCCCTGCGCAGCGCCGCGAACGCCATGAGGTCCTTCACGGGGCGAGGCGACCGGACGAGAGGGGGCACGGATACGATCTCCATTTCCCTGTCCGCGGCGCGGCGGAGCAGGCTTCCCTCCGGCCCGGTTTCGTTCCCGGTGAATAGGACCGAAGCGAAACGCGAGGGATCGAGGCGTTCCATGAGGCTGAGAACCAGCTCCTGGGCCCCTCCGACGATCATCCTCGTGATGACGTGAGCGACGCGCAGCGGTCGGGACATGCCTCTCTTATCGCGCACCGGCTGCCCAAAAATCAACGGCTTAGCCGCCTCCTCACGCCGGCCGGCTCCCCAAGCGGACGCCGAAACGACCGGTAATGTCCGCCACAGGACCCTCCGCGGGGCTCCTCCTCCTTGACGTCGATGAAGTCGACGGGAAGAATGGATTAGGTTCCGCGGCGCTCCCACCGCCCTCCCGGGCACCGAGGCAGGCGGACGCTTCGGCGGGGCTCAGGGGCACCCGATCCGCGCAAGTTCGGCCGACCCGTCAGAGAGCTCGATGCAGACCCAGATCGAATGCATCCCTTGTTTCGTGCGCCAGGCCTCCGAGGCGATCGCCCTCGTCGTGGAGGAGCCCGCCCGCAGGGAACCCCTGCTGCGCAAGCTCCTGCGCGCGATCGCCGCGGCCGGGTGGCAGGGCTCTCCACCCGCTATCGGCCAACAGATCCACCGCATCATCCGGCAGGAACTCGGCTGCGCCGACCCATATCGCGCCTTGAAGGATCGGATGAACCGCGCGGCGCTGGACCTCCTGCCCGGTCTGCGCGCGGCCATGCCCCTCCAGCCGGACCCGCGCGAGGCCGCCGTTCGCGTGGCCATCGCCGGCAACCTCCTCGATGCGGGAGCGAAGACGCAGATCGCGCCCGGCGACCTGCCCCGGCACATGCAAACGATCTGGACGCGGCCCCTACGGGGCGACACCGCGGCGTTGTTCCGGGCCGCCGCGGAATCCGGCCGTATTCTCTACCTGACCGACAACGCGGGAGAGATCGTTTTCGATCGCGTCCTGCTGGAAATGCTTCCGCCGGGGAAAACGACGGTGGGCGTGCGCGGCGCGGCGGTCATCAACGACGCGACGCCGGCGGATGCCGCCGCGGCCGGCCTCTCGGAGATCGCGCCCGTCATCAACAACGGATCCGATGCGCCCGGGACGATTCTCGAGGACTGCTCGGAGGAGTTCAGAGCGGCGTTCGACCGCTCCGATCTCGTCATCGCAAAAGGCCAGGGCAACTACGAAACGCTGTCCGAGGCCGCCAAGCGCATCTTCTTCCTGTTCACCGTAAAGTGCCCCGTGATCTCCGCCCACGTGGGGGAACCTGCCGGGAGCATGGTGGTGAAGGAGCGGTGGCCGGCATGAAGCGAGGCGCGGCGACCGCGCTGGAGGAATACCGAATGCAAACGAGAAGGAAAATCCTGACGGCGCTCGCCACCGGGCTGGGCGCCGCCGTCTGTCTTCCCCGGAGCGCGCCGGCGGCCGGACTCCCGGCTTCCGCGCCGGCGCCCTGCGCGCCGCCGACGGGCCCGAGCGGCAAGCCGGCCGCTTCCCTGGAAACGCCCCGCGATTTGGGCGCCTTGGTGAAGAAGAACTACTCAGGCCGCGGCTGAGCGGAGGCCATGATGGTCTCCGGTCTGGAGTACCTAGACGAACCCAGGGAACTGGAGCATGTAGCCGCGCTTTTTTGCGGCGGCATGGGGCTCGGCGACCACTGCGGCTTCTACACGGGCGGTCTCATCGTGATCGGCTTGGCCGCCGCGGGTTACCCCGAGGGGAAGAACGCCGCGCGCAAGGCTCGGGCCGCCTTCACGGAAGCCTGGAAGAAGAAGTGGCCTCTAATCTGCCGCGAGATTCGCGCCGGCACCCCGGAGAGAAAGGCGCCCTCCTGCGCCGCGCTCGGCGAGGAGGCGGGCTCCCTTCTGGGGCCGCTCCTTGAGCCCCTCGCGGCGGATTCCCGGCGCGCCAGGTTCGCGCGGAAGACGCCAAGCTGACGCGCCGCGCGCCCGCGCTTCCACGAAACGGGTGTGGCCCAACCGGGGTTCCCCTACTCCAACTGCGGCTTGCCCAGCACGAGCTTCGCGCGGTGTTCGGCGACGAGGCTCGCGATGGCGGCGAGGACGTCCGGGTGCTGCGTGGCGACGTCGAAGCGTTCGGACGGATCGTGGTCGAGATTGAAGAGGAGCGGCGGGTTGTGCGGGACCGGCGCTTCGCCG
>MWEK01000010.1 GCA_002070955.1 Planctomycetes bacterium ADurb.Bin069 | reverse complement strand
CGGGCGGCTTCTGGACCCCAGGCGCCGCCGGACGCGGCACGCCGGGCGCGGGCGGCTTCTGGACCCCAGGCGCCGCCGGACGCGGCACGCCGGGCACGGGCGGCTTCTGGACCCCAGGCGCCGTCTGGCTCGACACGGGGGGAGGACCGCTCGGTTGCGCCGCTGAAGGCGGCGCAACCACCGGCGCCGCGGGAGGCGGTGCCGGGCTTGCCGTCGCTTTTTCCTGAGCCGCCTTGCGCTGACAGCCGAGACAGAGTGGTCCCGGAGCTCTCCGTCTGGCAAGGCCGTGCGCCAACGTACGACCACACCGCGCGCAGGAGATCTCTTCGCTCATGGTTGCTTCTTCGACAGGTTGCCGGCCGAACCAGGCCGCGGCGCGCACATCATGCGCCGCGGCACATGCTACCATCCTGCCTCAGACGCTCGCGGCGGTCAAGCTGGAAGCACGCGCCGGGTTGCGCGGCGCGCTTACTCGACCTCGTCCTCCTCGACGGGATACAGCGTGTCCAGCACGCGTTTGATGCCGGTCTCGTCCATGAGCGCCGTCTCCAGCAGGATCTGCCCGAGAAGAACCCGGTCTCCTCGCGCACGGCGCTCGGCCTGCTCGGCAAGCGCCTCCGCCAGATCGGCGGGGGCGATCAGGCCGAGTTCCAAGGCAACTTCACCGAACCGACGATAGCGCACCATCACTGACTCGGGCTCGACTAAAAACGGCGCCGGCCGGGCGGCGCGATCCGACCATAAGCTTACACCGGACCATGCCACCTTTTTCGGTCAGGAACGTATCTTCACATGAACTTTTTCGCCGGTTTCGGCGCCCAGCGATCCGGCGGCGCTTCCTCCGCGGACGGCGATCTCAAGATACCCGCTGCTTCCGATAAACGCGAGCGCGGAGCCCTCCTCCACGTCCGCGAAGGTTTCTTGAAGGCCCCGCACCTCGCAGGACGCGCACCGCACCGACAGGACGCGGCCGCGCTCCAGGCCGCGGATATTCGTGACCAGGTTTCCGAACCGGTCGATGTGGATCACCTCGCCCTGCAGCGCTTCTGCGCCGTCCGGCGAGCGCGCGCGCGCCACCGCCGGAAAGGACCCGCGGTCGAACCCGCTCACGGCCCTCCCGAGGGCTGACAGCGGGACGCCGCACGCAATGCGAGCCGCCGCCGGGGCGAAGATGTCGCGCCCGTGGAAGGTCCGGCTCACGGGTTTCAGGAAGCAGGCTTCGTTCTCGATGCGGACGATCTCGTCGGCTTCCTCGGGTCCGGCCAGCGCCGGCACGATGAGCCCGTTGTCCGGCACGACGAAGTAGAAGCCTTTGGCCTTGATGGCCAGCGCGGCGCGCGCCGTACCCACGCCCGGATCGACGACCGCCGCGTGGACCGTGCCGGGCGGGAAGTACGCGTAGGCCGACGCCAGCAAGAAACCGGCGGTCGCCGCGCGCCGCGGCGGCGCTTCGTGGCACAGATCGATGACCACCGCGCGGGGCGCGATCGACGCGATCACGCCCTTCATCACCCCCACGAAACAGTCCTCGCTCCCGAAGTCGGTGAGCAGCGTGATGATCGGGCTGCGCCCGCTCATGGCCCTCTGTCCCCTCCGACGCCGCCCCGCTCGAAGAGCAGCACCTCCTCGCCGCTTCGGCACAGGCGCTCGCCGGCGAGGATCCGCCGGAGGCGGTCGATCTTCTCGGACACGGGCGCTTCCTGCACGCGTCCGTGCACCAGTTCCGAACGCGCCGTTCGGCCCCATTGCAGGCGCACCGCGTGCCCCGGTTCGGTGACCAGCTCGACCTCGCTCCAGTCGTTGCGGCCCACGTTGCGCACGTCGATCCGCGCTACCCAGTGCGGAAGACTCTCGCGCAGTCCCGCCTGGGTGAGCAGCGCCGCGACGTAAAACCCGTGCAGCACCGGCTCGTCCGCCCGGGCGAACTCCTTCCGTCCTCCCCACGCCTCGCCGCGGGGCGGAACGTACTTCGCCCACTGGATCACCGGCAGCCTCAAGTCCGGCGGCGGCAGCGCGGTCAGCACGCCGCCGAGCCTGCGCCCCTCGGTATCCGCGAAGTAGTATTCGCCCGCCCTGAGCCCCACCAAGCACATGGGGTCTCTCAGCCGCAGCCGGCCGGTGATGCCGCCGCCGCCCTCCGCGCCGGGCACGGCGTATTCCAGGCGCTCGACCGACGCCACCCACTCGTTCGCCAGGTAGTATTCCCGCAGCCGCCGGAGCGGCGCCCGATCCAGAACGTGAATTCGGCCCAGACCCGCGGACGCGGTCCGGAGCGCCGCCGTCGATTCCGGATCGAGCCACGCCGGCAGTCCCTGGACATCCACTTGGCCCGCGCTGAACGCGAGTCCGGGGTCGGCGTGGACGAAGCCCGACGCGCGGTGGGCCGCGATGCCCGTCAGGGCCGCCGCAACCAGCAGCAGACCCGCCCCCTTGGCCTCGGGGGACCACTTCGCCATTCTCTCGCGAAGCGTGAGCCTCCCAGGCACGCCGATTCTCTTACGCTTCCTTGCCATCGTCCTCCGCCTGCAGCGCCGCGGCGGCTCGCGCCGCGGCAAAATCGGTGATATCCCCCGCGCCCATGCACACGACGACATCGCCCCGGCGGCACGCGCCATCGAGCGCGCGTCCCGCCGCATCGAAATCCGCGCAGAACTCCGCCGCCGCGCCCCGCCGTGTCATGAGCCCCGCGAAAGCCGCGGCCGCAGCCGCCCCGGCCGCGCCGTTCTCGCGCGCGGCGAAAACAGGCACTACCAGGGTCAGATCGGCCGCGCCGAGGGCGGCGGCGAACTCCTCCCTAAACGCCGCCAGGCGCGCGGTCTGGTGCGGCTGGAACACGACGATCAAGCGCGCGGCGAGCGGGAAACGCTCCCGCGCCGCCGCAACCGTCGCCCGCACTTCCGTCGGGTGGTGCGCGTAGTCATCGACGTAGGTCACGGGGCCGCGCAGCAGCACCTCGAACCGCCGCCGCATGCCGCGGAAGCCGCTCAACGCCGCCGCACCGCGCGCGCAGGCCTCGCGCCCGTACAGCTCGCACGCCAGCGCGACGACCCCGGCGGCGTTCAGCGCGTTGTGCTCGCCCGGCATCGACAGGCGCACTTCGAGCTCCTCGCCGCTCGGGCCCCGCAGGCGCACATCCTGCCCTTCCTCCCGCGCGCGGCGGCTCGCCACGCGCCACATGCCTCCGGGACCGAAGGTCACGACGCGCACGCCCGGCGCCGCGGCGCCGCGAAGGCGCGCCGCGACGGCCGGGGGAGCCGCGAGCGCTCCGCGCTCCTCGATGCCCGCCGTAAAGCGCTCGAACGCCTCAAGGAGCGCGGCCTCGGTCGGAAAGCAATCGACGTGCTCCTTCTCGACGTTCGTGACCACGGCCCCGCGGGGCCGGAACTGCAGGAAGGAGCTGTTGTACTCGCAGGCCTCCACCGCCATGGGGTCCCCGGCGCGCGCGCTCGCCGGCAGCGCGTCCAGGCCCGGCGGCGGATCCGCGCCGATGAGCCAACCCGCATCCATGCCGCCCCCCCGCAGAAGCAGCGCGAGCAGCGCCGTGCTCGTCGACTTGCCGTGCGTCCCCACGCAGGCCAACACGGTGCGTTCCGCGCAGAACGCGCCCAACGCCGCGGCGTACGTCAGGCACGGCAGGCCGCGCGCGCGCGCCTCGCGAAGCTCGGCATGTTCGGGGGCGACCGCGGCGGAGTGGACGACGAAAGCCGCGGGGCGCGGCACGCCTTCCGCGCCGGTCCACCGCAGTCCCGCGCGCACGAGGGCGTCCGTCGCCGGACCGCGGGCCGCATCGGTGCCCGACACCGCGCGGCCCTCGCCCAGGAGAAGCCGCGCCAGCCCCCGCATGCCGTAGCCCGCGACGCCGATGAGGTGCGCCGCCCCCGTGGGTAAACGTGTGGAAACCTTCATCGCTCCATTCGAACCGCCGCCGCGCGCGACGAGGCGCGGCCTACGGAACCGGCACTTTGATCTTGCGGCCCACCGGCAGCCTCTGGCGCTCGCCGCGCGGCATCCAGTCCCGGTTCAAGTTCACGATCGCGCTCACCTTGCCCACGTCGCCACAGTGTTCCCTCGCGATGGCGTACAGCGAGTCGCCTTTCTTGATCGTCACCAGCTTGTAGGCGGCGCGGCCGGGAGCCGGGTCCCGCTCCGCCGCGGGAACGCGCGCGGGTTCGGCCGGCGGGTCCGGCGCGCGCCGCGCGCCGTCCGAAGACGGCGCCGCGTCCGGGCGGTTATCGTCCGACGCCTGAACCGGAAGGATGATTTCCCGGCCGGGAACCAGCCGCTCCGGCTTGATGCCGGGATTCAGCTTCAGAATCGCCTCCACCTGCTTGACCGTGCCGAGCTCCCGCGCCGCGATCTTCGAGAGCGTATCGCCCTGCTCGATCGTATAGCTTCTTCCGCGCGCAACGGCCTCCGGCCTGGGTTCGGGCGCGGCCGGCGCATCCGGGGCTTCCAGGTCGAACACCGCTTCGGCGGGCTCCGCAGACCCTTCGGCGCCGTTGGACGCCCACATGTTGGTATACGCCTCCGGAACCTCCGGCTGCCGCTCCTCCGCGCCCGGCGCCGGCCGCGCCGGCACGCCCGCGCTCCGGGCGGGAGCCCGGTTGCCGATGAAGATCGTCATGAGCGGATGCGCGGACTCGGCCGCCGGCTCCTTGGCCGAGGCGCGCTCCCAGAAATCGCCGTCGGGGGGAATGGCCAGGTACAGCGACATGGCCGCGAAGACCAGCCCCGTCAGAACCGCGAGACGCAGCATGTGATTCATCGGTTTTCTCCGCCGACATAGGTGCCGCGCGCCGCGCGCGCGACCGCGAAGGCGGCATCCGGCCGGCCCAACTCCCGCGCGCGACGCGCGCGCGCGGACCACGCCTGGGCCCGGGTGTCCAGCGACTTGATCGCGGCGACGATTTCCTCGGGGCCGAACGCGCGCTGCTCGTAAGCCACCGCCGCGCCCTCGCGGACGGCCCAGGCGGCGTTCGCCGCTTGATGGCCGTCCCGCGCGAAGGGGTACGGCACCAGCACGGAGGGAACGCCGAGCACCAGCAACTCCGCCAGCGTGCTGCCGCCCGCCCGCGCGATCGCCAGGTCGGCATCGCCGATCCGCGCGGCGATGTCGGGGAAGAACACCGCCGTGTCCGCCGCGAATCCCCAGCGCGCGTACGCGTTCCGCACTTCCTCGGCATCGGGCCCCGCCGCGTGCACGATGCGCAGATTCATGCCCACGACCGCGAGGCGCGGCAACGCCGCGATCATGGCCTCGTTCAACGCCCGGGCGCCCTGGCTGCCGCCGAGCACCACGATCTTCTTCCATGGACGCGGCGCCCGCGGCCTCTCCGCCCGGCGCTGGCGGACGAAATCCTCCCGCACGGGGTTGCCCGTATGCACGACGCGCGGCGCCCGCCCCAGGCCCTCGGTTTCTGGAAACGCGGTGCAGACGCAGTCGACGAAAGGAGCTAACGCGCGGTTCACGCGCCCCGCGACCGCGTTCTGCTCCAGCAGCACCACGCGCGTCCCCGAAAGGAGCGCCGCCGCGATGCCCGGCAGCGAGACGTAACCGCCCAGTCCCAGGCATGCCTGCGGCCGCAGCGCCTGCATGATGCGGAACATGGACCCGGCCCTCACGGCGAATTCGAGCGCGAACCTGAGCCCGAGTCCGCGCGGTTGCGCCAGGGGCATGCCGCACAGGCGAATGCCGTTCGGCCGCGTGAAGAACCGCTCTCCCGGACGCCGGGCCGTGAAAAACACCGCCTCGGCGGCTCCGCCCGCCGTGAGCGCGCCCGCCACCGCCAGGCCCGGCGCCAGGTGGCCGCCCGTGCCGCCGCCCGAGAAGACGAATCGCGCGGGCGCCGCCGCCCGCGCGCGCGCACACATGGTTTCATGCATGGGCTGCCTCCCCTGCCCTCTCGATCCGCGTCGCGCGCCCGCGCGCGTCCGGCGCCGGCGCGCCGGCGCGAAGCTCGTCCAGATACGTGCGGCGCGCGACATTGAGAATCAGGCCGATCTCGGCGAAGGCGAGGGCAAGCCCGCTGCCGCCGTAGCTCATGAGCGGCAGCGAGATGCCTTTCGTCGGCGCGGCGCCGGAGACCACCGCGATGTTGACGACCGCTTGGAAGACGAGGGAAAATACGGCGCCGAAGGCGATCAGAAACCCGCTGAAGTCCCGGGCCCGGAGGGCGATCCTGAGGCCGCAGACCAGCAGCACCGCGTAAAGCGCGAGCACGACGCACACGCCCAGGTAGCCGCACTCCTCGCCGAACACCCCGAAGATGAAGTCCGTGAAGCACTCCGGCAGGTGGCCGAGCTTCTGGGTGCCGGCTCCTAGGCCCTTGCCCGCCAACCCGCCCGAACCGAGCGCGACCAGCGACTGGTGCACTTGAGGCTGGTCTCCGGGATTGAGCACGCCCTGGAACCGGCTCACGATCTTGTCCCACTTGAGGTACGCGACCGCCGCGATCGCCGGACTCGCCAGGACGCCGGCGATCCCCAGGTACCACACGCGCACTCCCGCCACCAGCAAGAGCACGATGGCGAAGGAAAAGACGAACGCCGCCGTCCCCAGGTCAGGCTCGGCCAGAATGAGCCCGAAGTACACGCCCACGCCGAGCATGGCGGGCACGAAGGTCCCGAAGAACCGGTCGATGCGCTCCCGCCGCTGCGCCAGGAACCCCGCCGTGCAGATGATCAGCGTCAGCTTGGCGAACTCCGACGGCTGGCAGAAATAGCCGCCCAGCTTGATCCAACGGGCCGAATCGTTGATGCGCCGGCCGATGGGCGGCACGAATACGAGCGCCAGCGCGATCACGGTCGCGCCGAAGATGTACGGCCACAGGGCGAGCAGCCGCCGGTAGTCCACCGCGTACAGGACGGCGAAGCACGCCAGCGCGACGACCGAGTACAGAAGCTGCCGCCCGAACCAGAGGTGCGGCGCCTGGAACTTCATGATGCTGCGGCACGCGCTGGCGCTGAACACCATCACGAGCCCGATCACGAAGAGGCCGCCCGCGGCCCACAGGATCCAGCGCCCTTCCCGGCTCACGGCGCCGACCTCCACAAAAGCAACGCCACGAATACGAAGCTCAGGACCGCGCCGCACAGCCAGAACCGCGTGGTGACCGTTATCTCCGGCCAGCCCTTGAACTCGAAATGATGATGCAGGGGCGCGATGAGAAGCACCCGCTTGCCCCGCGTCTTGAAGGACAAAACCTGCAGGATCACCGAGAACGCCTCGACGACGAAGATGCCTCCCACGATCAGGAGCAACAGCTCCTGCCTGATCAACACCGCCGAAAGCGCGAGGGCGCCGCCGAGACTCAGGGAGCCCGTGTCGCCCATGAAGACCTGGGCCGGGTGGGCGTTGAAGAACAGGAATCCCGTCGCGGCGCCCGCCAGCGCCGCGCACAGGATGCTCACATCCGAGCCGGGCGCGACGTGCGCCAGGCCCAGGTACTCGGAGAACCCCGTCTGTCCGAAGGCCGCCGCCCCGATGGAGAGCCCCGCCGCGGCGAGGGCCAGGCAGCCGCTGGCCAGGCCGTCCAGGCCATCGGTGAGATTCACGGCATTGGCGGTGCCGGCGACGACGATGCCCACCCAGAGAGGGAAGATCATGCCCACCACCATGTTCGCCGGCGGCGTTCCGACATGTAGGGCGAGCGTGCCGGCGACGATGCCGATGCCCAGCAGGAAAGCCATCTTCTCCCGCGGCCACAGCCCGTGGCCCGACCGCCTGAGCTTGGCCAGATCGTCCCACGCGCCCACCGCCGCGAGCGCGATCGACGCGCCGAGCACCATGCAGACGCCCGGCCGGACGGCGTCGATCGCCGCGAACGTGCCCGCGGCGGCGCCCAGAAGCGGCGCGACACCGCCCATCGTCGGGGTGTTGCGTTTGCGCGCGTGCAGGGCATCGAGCCTCTTCGAGTCGCCCTTGCGGCCGCTGTCGACGACGCGCAGCGCGCGCAGGATCCGCAGGTGGAGCGGCATCAGCGCCAGGGTGACCGCCAGCGCGATGCCGCCGCCCAGGAAGGCGCGGATGGCGACCTCGGGCAGGGGCACCGCGCTCATGCCGGTCATACACGCGCCTCGCGGGCTTCCACGCCCGCCCGCGCGCCGGCGCCGAGCAGCGCCTTGACGCGCTCGGCGACGGCTTCGAGCCTGAGGCCGCGGGAGGCCTTGAAGAGGACGGTGTCGCCCGGCGCGACGCGCTGCGCGACGGCCTGCGCGAGCGCCTCGGCATCGCGAAACAGCGCCGTATCGAAACCGGCGCCCGAGGCGCGCAAGGCCTCGTACGCGGCCGCGACCTCCTCGCCGAACAGCAGCACGGCCGCGGCCGAGGTCTCCGCCAGGAATTCGCCCAGCTCGCGGTGATAGCGCGCCGACGCCGCGCCGAGTTCGCGCATGTCGCCCAGCACGGCGATAAGGCGGCCGCCCCCGCGGAGTTGCTCGGCCCCGCGCACGGCGGCGCGCACGGCCTCCGGGTTGGCGTTGTAGCAGTCCAAAATCAACGTCGCCCCGCCGGCGGCGACCTTCTGCCACCTGAGGCGGGGCATGCAAAAGGCTGCGAGGCGCTCGCGCACATCCGCCGGCGCGACGCCCCAGTCCAACGCCGCGCAGACGGCCGCGGACGCCGCGGCGACATGGGCCGGCGCGGCATCGCGCAGGAACAACTCTCCGCACGCGGGAATCCGGAAGCGCACCCCGCCCTCCTCCAGGGCGACGATCTCCGGCGCCCCGGCGCCCTCGCCGCAGATTACCGTCCGGCAGCGCGCGAGGCGCCGAAAGCGCTCCAGCCCGCGCATGCCCGCCTGCAGGTACAGCGTCCCGCCGGAGGGCACCGCCGCGGCCAGTTCGCCTTTGGCCCTGATGACGCCGTCAAGCGAACCGAAGCCATCCAGGTGAACGGGCGCGATGCTCACGATCATGCCGTCGCTCGGCTGGAGGATAGAGCACAGGCCGGCGATTTCGCCCGCGTGGTTCGCTCCGACCTCCGCCACGAGGGCGCTCGTGCGGGCATCGGCCCTGAAAACCGTGAGCGGCACGCCGATGGCGTTGTTGAAACTCTCCGGAGCCTTTTCCACGACGTAGGCGCCCGCGAGCAGCGCCGCCAAAATGTCCTTGGTCGTCGTCTTGCCCATGCTCCCCGTGATCGCGAGCACGCGACAAGTCAGCCGGCGCCGGACCCACGCCGCCAGGACGCCGAGCGCCGCGCGGGGATCGTCGACGCCGCAGAGCGCCTCGGGCGGCACCGCCTCGTGCGCGAACCCGCGCCGCACGACGCACGCGACGGCCCCCCGTGCAACCGCCTCCGGCACGTGCGCGTGCCCGTCGGCGCGCGCGCCCTCCAGCGCGAAGAACACATCGCCCGGCTGCACGCCGCGGCTGTCCGTCGCGACGCCCGTGACCCACGCATCGCGGCGCGGGGCTCCCGCGCCCCCGACCGCGGCGAGCACGTCGTTATACCGGCACCGGAGCACGGCTTCGCTCCCCGAGCACGCGCCGCGCCACCTCGCGGTCCTCGAAGCGGAGCTTGCGCGTGCCGACGATCTGATAGTCCTCGTGGCCCTTGCCCGCGATGACGACCACGTCGCCCTCGCGCGCATCCGTGAGCGCATCCCTAATGGCGCGCTCGCGATCGGCCTCCACGTGAAGATCGGCGCCGCCGCCGGCGGCGCCGGCGAGCATGTCGTCGATGATCGCCCGCGGCTCCTCCGTGCGCGGGTTGTCGCTGGTCAGGTAGACGGCGTCGGCGCGGGCGCACACCGTCCGGGCCATCTCCGGCCGCTTGGTTTTGTCGCGGTCGCCGCCGCATCCGAACACGACGATGAGTCGGCCGCCCGCCGCGCCGGCCAATCCCCGCAGGCTGTCGAGCATCCGCGCCAGCGCCGACGCCGTATGCGCGAAGTCGATGAAAACGCGGAACCCCGGCGCGGGCACCTCCTCGAGCCGGCCGGGCGGCGGCGTGAAGCCCTCCACGCCGGCGCGGATGGCCGCCCAGGAGACGCCGAGAGCGCGCGCGCACGCGACGGCGCCGCAGATATTCTCGGCGTTGTGGGCGCCCCACGCCCGCGTCGCCGCGGCAAAGCCGCCCTCTTCGTCGCGGAAGGCGACGCGGACCCGGCCCTCGTCCGCGATCTCGGCGCCCGCCAGGCCCGCGAATCCCCGCCGCGTGAACTCGACCACCCGCGCGCGGGTGCGCGCCGCGACCAAAGGGCACGACGGATCGTCGCCGTTCAAGACCGCGACGGCACTGGGGGGCAGTTCCTCGAAGAAGCGCGTCTTGGCGGCGCGGTAGGCCTCGAACGTCTCATGGTAGTCGAGGTGATCGGACTGAATGTTGGTCAGAATCCCGGCGCCGAAGCGCACTCCGGCGACGCGCCCCTGCACGATTCCGTGGGACGAGACCTCCATCACGCAGGAGGCCGCGCCCGCTTCGACCATGGCGCTGAGCGCCGTCTGGAGCGCGAGCGGACCGGGCGTCGTCGTCGTCGGCCGCTCGGTCCGCCCCGCGCCCAGCAAGTTTTCCACGGTGCCGAGCAACCCGGCGACGGCGCCGTCCGCCGCGGAGAGAATGCGCCAGAGGCAGTAGGCGGTCGTGGTCTTGCCGTTCGTGCCGGTCACGCCGACGACGCGCAGGCGCGCCGACGGATCGCCGAGGAAGAAGGCCGCCAGCGGGCCGACGAGCGCCCGCGTGTCAGGAACGACCAGGCACGGCACGCCGGCGCCGGCGGCCCGCTCGGCGAGCACCGCCGCCGCCCCGCGCGCGACGGCCTCGGCGATGAACTCGTGGCTGTCGACGCGCTCGCCGCGCTCGGCCACGAAGAGATCGCCCGCTTTCACGCGGCGCGAATCCACCGCGATGCCGCGGCAGCGCGCGCCGGGCGCCCGGCGTCCGGTAATCCGCACCTTCGTGCGGGCCGCCACGTACGCGCGCAGTTCGTCGAGCCCCACGGCCTTCATGTCCACCTCACCCCGGCCAGTCCCGGAACACCGCGCTCAAGATCGAGGCCGCGATCGGCGCCGCCGTGGTCCCGCCGTAGTACTGGCCCAGCACGGGCGCGTCGGGCCACTCGCGATCCACATCGACGCGCGTCACGATGACGTAACACGGCCGCTCGGCGGGGGCATGACAAATGAACGTGCCCGTGTATAGGCGGTTGTTGTAACCGCCGAGCTCCCTGACGCAGCGCTTCGACGTGCCGGTCTTGCCCCCGAAGGCGAGGCCCGCGGGCACGAGCCCGGACCGGACGAGCCGGTGCGCCGTGCCGTGCTTCTCTTCCACGACGAGACGGAGAAGTTCCATCATGGTCGCCAGCGTCTTCTCATCGTTGATGACCCTGCGCGGCGCGCCGGCCGGCACGCCGCCGGCGCCGCAGGGATAGTGTATCTGCGGATCGACGAGATAACCACCGTTGACCAGCGCCGAGTAGCCTCGGGCCAAGGTCAACATGGTCACGTTGACCGCCATGCCGAAGCCCATGGACGTGACATCCTGAGACGGAATGCGCGCCGGAAGGCGCGGCCCCTTCATCTCCTCCATCCACTCCTGCGGCCAGATCTGCCGCATCACGGCTAGGTCGCGGTCGTCCGGGTCGCGCGGGTCGACGCCCAGTCCGAACTGCGCCAACAGCGCGCGCAGCCGCCGCGGTCCGAGCCGCTCCGCCAGGATGCTGAACACGATGTTGCTCGACTGGACGAAGCCCTCCAACAGCCCGGCGTCCGTCACGGGATGCGCATCCGTCACAGGCAGCTTGCGCCCCGGAACGTGCCGCGAGCTGCCGCCCTCCCAGATGACCGACCCCGGGACCGACGCGAGGCCCTCCTGGACGCCCCGGCCCGCCGTGAGCCACGTGCGCAACGACTTCAGGGGATAGTCTCCGAAAAGCCGCAAAGCTTCCCGACGTTGAGGCCAGGTGCCGAAGGCGAGAATCCTCCCCGTGCGGGGATCCATGATGAGGGCGCTCGCTTTGAGCGCGTTCGTCCGGCGGTCGGTCGTCCGGCGGGTGAAGGGATCGTAGCCGTTCCGCAGGTTCTCGAATCCCTCCCGCAACGCATCCCACAGGATCTTCTGGAGCCGCACATCGATCGTTAGGCGCACATCCCCGGGCTCGATGGGCTCGACGCCGATGCCGCCGGCGCGGACATGGCTCAGGAGGCCGTACGGGCCCGTGCGGATCTCCTGCCTGCCGTCGCGGCCCCGCAGCACGAGATCGAACCCCCCCTCGATTCCGTGCGTCCCGTGCCCGTCATCGACCGCGCGGCCGAGAATCTCGCTGCAGAGGCCGGAGTACCGTTGACCGCCGTCCTGCGCTTCCGCGAAGGTGTTCCGCCGCACGAGCCGCGTCTGGAGCGTCACGGCTCGCCGCCAGGTCGCGCCCCGAGCGCCGCCGGCAACGTCCAGATAGGCCGCCAGGAGCGGCGTGACTCGCGGCGGCACCCTGCTCTCGATACGCAGGTAAGGGCAGAAGTTGGGGTGGGTCGCCTCGCGGTTGAACGCGTACTTGAGGAGGTCCGCGACGGCTTGCGGCGCCATGTCCAGGAGGCAGCCCAATTCGAGCACCGTGCGCGCCGAGAAATCGCCTCGCGGGGAAATGCGCAGCGCGTGCCAGTCGACGGCGAGTTCTCCGGGCGCCTCGTGCGGAGCCACCGAAGTGGCGAGCAGCACGCCGTTCGCGTCGCGTATGTCCCCGCGCCGGGCGTTGAGCAGGCGAAACGACGACGCCAGCCGCAGCGCCTCGTGTTTGTAGCCCTCGTGGCACAGGATCTGGATGTGGAAGAGACGCCCGGCCAGCACGGCCAGCGCGGCCAGGAGAAGGCCGCCCGCGAAGAACGCCCGGGCGCGCAGAAAAGGAGGGGGGGCGCCATCGATCACCGCGCGTCCTCCCATTCCACCGCCGAGGGCGCCTCGGCCTTCCTGCCGCGGAGGTAGTCCGTCAGCGAGCCCTGCGGCACCACGCGCTGGAACGTGCGCCAGTAGTCGTAGACCGCGATGTGGCGCAGATCCTGGACCTTGTCCCGGAAGCGCTCCCACCGCAACTGCTCGCTCTGCATCCTGACGCGCTCGGCGTCAAGGCAGACGACGAACACTCCGAGGCTCGTCGTCCACAGGCACGTCAGAACCAGGCGAAACAGCGACACGCGCAGCCTCCACCGCGGCGCGCGCCCCGCGCAGGAGCGTGCGCCGCCCGGTTCGCGCGCACCGGCCGGCGGCGGATCGCCTGCCGCCGGCCGTGCGCGCGGGAGCTGGAACGCGGCGGGCTACGCGGCCTTCAACGCGAAGGCGCGCAGCCTGGCGCTCCGACTCCTTCGGTTTCTCTTCACTTCTTCCGGCGATGGACGAAGCGCATGCTTCGTCACGAGCGTGCCGAACCCCTCGGCGTGCAGGCGCGCGAACGCCTCCTTCACCATGCGATCCTCGAGGGAATGGTACGCGATCACCACCGCGCGCCCGCCGGGTGACAAGACGCGATGGAAACGCCGCAGGAAACGGTCCAGGTGCTCCAGTTCGCCGTTGACGGCGATCCTCAAGGCCTGAAACACCCGGGTGGCGGGATGAATCCGCTCCGCCCGCCCGCGTCCCTTCACGCGGCTCACCGCGGCGGCGAGTTGCCCGGTCGTGCGCGGGAGCGCCTCTTTGAGGGCCCGCGCGATCCGGCGCGCCGCGCGCTCCTCTCCGTACGCCGCAATGACGGCGGAGAGCTCCTCTTCCGTGAGCCGCTCCAGGAGAGCGGCGGCGGTTTCGCCTTCCTCCGGCGCGAATCTGAGATCCAAGGGAGCGTCGTGATTGAAGCTGAATCCGCGGGTCGGATCGTCGACCTGCGCCGAGCAATAGCCGAGATCCAGGAGCACGCCGTCGGCCTGCTCCCACCCGATCCGCGCCATGTGCTCTTGCAGATCCGCGTAGGATCCCTGTGCCGCCATGAACCGCGTTCCGAATTCCGCCAGCCTCGCGCGCGCCGCGCGCACGAGGCCGCCGTCCCTGTCTATGCCGAGCAGACAAAGCCCGGCGTCGCTTCCGAGTATCTCACCCGCGTGGCCTCCGAGGCCCAGGGTTCCGTCCACGACCCTGCGGGGTCCTCCGGCGAGCAGCAGCGCCGCCGCCTCGCGCAGGAGGACCGGCACGTGAACGGCTCGCGGGGGAACATCACGCAAAAGCCGCGAACTCCTCGCCGCGGCCGGCCAGTTCGGCGGCGGCGATCACAAAGGGCCCCAGTCCCAACTCCGCGAAGTCGGGGCTCAAGCCGCGAAGCCGCGCCACCCGTTCGCGCAGCGCGCGCAACTCCGGCAACAAGGCTCGAGCGCCGGCCTTGTCGTGGTCGCGCAGGATCGCTTCGATGCGATCGCACAGCCCGCTCACGGGCTGCCTCTCCACCACTAGCGGCGCCGTGACTGTCTTCAGCATGGTGCTGGCCTCCTCCGCGCGGATTCGTTGCGAGCCGCGGGAACTCACGGCGCACTCCTAGCGCCTGCGCCCGCGCCTCCGCGACCCTCGTCGGAGGGCGCATCGGCGTTCTCGACGACGCGCTCGAACTTTTCCGCGTTCCACACCTCGATATGGTCGCCGACGCCCACGATCACGACGTTGCCCGTGAGACCGGCCCTCTCGCGCAAGTGCTGGGGAATGGTGATGCGCCCGTGCTTGTCGCACGCGGCGTCCTCGACCGCGGTGAAGAAGCGGCGCTTGCGATCGCGCTTCTCGCCGTCGAGATTACTGAGCCCCAGGTAGTACTCCACCATGGGGCGCATCGCGGGCTCGGTGAACAGCGCCAGCCCGCCGTCCATATACTGCACGTAGAACTGGATCTTCGTCCCCGTCGTTCCGATCTCGGCCTCGGCGACGCGCCTGAGTTTGCCGGGGAGAACGATCCTCCCTTTCTCGTCGATCGTCTGAAAGTAGCGCGAGTGGTACTTATTCACCTGCGGTACTCCCGCGTGCGACGGTGCGCTGCTTTCATGCCCGGATCTTTCTGGTCATTGCCTCCACAGAGCGCATAGGGTACCCCACTCTTCATCCCTTTGCAAGCAGAAACAATCCACTCCGTTACTACTTTGAACCATTCTGAACCACCCCAATATAGAGCTGCAGTCGCAGCACATCGGCACAATCTGTAGCGGCCTTACAGCTAGTTACGTGAAATTCGACCCGCAAGGGCCAAAGATCGGCCGCGAGGAACCGGGCAGGCGCGGCACGGAAACGGGGGATACCCCTCGGCGGGATCGAAAGACGCGATCACAGATCGAGGCCTTCCGCGCAGGACAAGCCGTCGGGCGTTGGGTCCAGCCCCGGCAGGTCGGCGGGCGGCGCGGGCGGCGCTCCACCCCTGAAAAGCCATGCGAGCAGGGCGACGGCGTCGCCGATCTGGATCTTACCGCTGTCGTCGAAATCCGCCGCGTCCAGGCAGCGGAGCGCAGCGCCGCTGAAAAGGTAGCGCAGCAACTGCACAGCATCGGAGAGATTGCGCACTCGGTCCATGTTCACATCGCCGCGCAGGAACCGGCCCTCCTGCGTCGACAACGACACGGCGCACACCGCCGTCTCGCTCGGCACGCCCGCGAGCACCCCCCGAAGCTCGTAGCGCAGCGCCGTCTGGCCCTGCGGCACCAGCGCATCGTCGTAGGCCGCGGCGTTGCCGTCCAGGCGCGCCAGGAACTCGTCGTTGCGCTTTAGATCGATATACCCGTAGGTAAACGCGAGGGTCCAGGAAAGCTTCACCGCTTGCCCGTCGTAGACGCAGTTGAGATCGCGCGGGCCATCGATGAGCAGCCGCACATGGCAGGTTTCCATGGGGCCGATCACACCGTCGAGGATCGTCGCCACGCCGTAGGTATGCACACCCGGCGCGGCGGAACGATCCGAGAAATCCCTCGCGGACGCAGCGAGCCGCGAGAGCCGCGCGCCGTCCCGGTAGATGTCGATGGCGTCGACGGCGCCGGCGGGGCCATCCCAAACCACCGTCACGTTCAGATCCTGGCGGGCGCACCGCACGTTGTGCACCGGCGGCACCGCGCTCAACCGCACCTGCGTGAGATCCCAGGCGCACGGCATGCTCGCGCCGGAGTTGTCAAAAACACCCGAGTAGCTCCAGTACGGCCCCGGATCCAGCGCGAACGCCGTGGACGCGCGGGTTGCGGCGAGGACGCGGAAGTCGATGACGCACAGCAGGCCGCTCCGGCCGGGGTCCTCGCCCTGGCCGCGGAAACCCGACACCGAGACGACATCCGTTCCCTGCCCATCGCGCCATTCCGGGAACAGCCTGGACACGCGACCGTCGAAGGCGCCCGCCGCATATTGTCCATCGGCGAGGATCGCACCCTCAGGCCAGACCACGGACTCGACGGCGACCAGGTCGGCATCGTATCCGAGGAAGAACTGGTAGGCCGCGACGGCCCGCGCGTAGGGATTCTCCAGCCGCACCGCGACCGAGAATATTCCGCCCGGCCCGCTCAGCGCATGATCAGGCTGGAACTTCAACGCCATCGCCTGGCCGAAGAGGCTTACCGCCGCCGACACGCCGGCGACGGCGAGGCGCAACCGGCGTTTCATCCGCGTTCTTCCACTCACGTGCGCACCCCCGCGCAACAACGCCGCAACGCCATCGATGGTACGACTTCGGGCAATGAATGCAACTAACGCCCGTGCAACAACCGCTCCGCCCGCGACATAGCTCCGTGCCCGAAACGCGCGCGCCGCGCCGTTCCCGCTGCGCACCCCGCGTCGATCCCGGGGCGGACGGGAAGCCGGAGTTGACGCCTGCCGGCGGCCGTGATACCTTCCCGTGCATGAGCACCACTCGCGTGTGCGCCACTTGTCTGGGCAGGTCGACCTGCACGGCCATCTGCGCGGAGGTCGAAGCGCTTCTGCCCAGCATGGAGGCCGGTAGAATCGACCACGAGGACCTCCCGCGGCTCTGGCGCGGGATGATGTTCACCCGGGCCATCCTCGATCATGAGTCGATTCTCGCCGGCAGGCAGCGGGAAGTCGTTCGCCTGTATTACCGCGAGCAAAAAGAACAAAAGGAGATCGCGGCGCTTCTGGGCGTGACCCAGCAGGCCGTGAACGACGCCCTGGAGCGCGCCCGCGCCAGGATCGGCGGGTTCCTGAAGGGCGCGCGCAAGCGGCGGGCCCGCGGCTGAAGGCCGCCGTTCGGCCGTCCGGATCCCGCATTGACGCCGCAACGGCCAGCCCTTATACTGGACGGTTGATTGCCGGAGCATGCCTCGGCGGCGACACGGGCCGTCATTTGTCGAGTAAGAGGAAACCCGGGAAAAGGGGGAAGAGCGAGGCGTTTCCGGCCATCGAAGGCGCCGGGGGGCGCGCGGCGTGGCTGCGCCCGCCGCGAGCTCCCGGCAGCCGGGAAATGGAGCAACGCTTAGAAGGAGGTTTCCCACCATGGCGCGAGGAGCCCCGGCGATCGTTTTGTGCGGAGTTGTGCTGTGTGTTTGTGCCGCTCCGGTCTTCGCGTTCGGGGAATATGCCGGCCGCATAGCCACCCCGGTCGAGCCCTTCGCGCTGGCCTACGCGCCCTCCTTCCAGTATTTGATCGTCTGCCAGATGTCCGACGGGCAGGCCGCCCGCTACCGTATCTCCGCGCCGGGCCAAACACCCCAGCTCGAGCCCATCTTCACGCCCGTCACGGCGGGAGACGCCGTCGGCCTCGCCTGGGTGGAGACGGAAAAGACGCTCTACTGGCTGGTGGAGACGCCGAACGGAACCGGCTTCGCGTACAACCTCCTCCGCACCAACGTCGACGGATGGTCCTTGGCCGGCTCCACCGCCCTGGCCGCGCCTGCCGGCGCGGTGCTCGGCGAAATGACGTACGTGCCCTCCCAGGATGCCTTCTGGGTCGTCGATATCGCCAACGACCGTTATTTGTCTTTCGCCCGCGCGACCGGCGAGCTTCGCCCGGACAGGTTCGACGCCCCCACGCGCCATCGCGATGCCAAGATCGGCTACGGCTTGGGCATCGAGTACGTGCCCGTCGGCCCGGGTTACTTCGATATCCTCGTGGGAACCATCACCGATCAGCGCGCGGTGCGCGTGATCCGCGTCGATCTCCGCGGCAACCAGGTCGGCGCGAGCTACACCCTCGACTTCGCCGACCACAAGGCCAGGCCGGGTTGGCCGGCGGGACTGGCGTATTGCCGCGGCTCGGCGCAGGATTTCACCGTAATCGCCGATGCGCAGCGCCGCGCGCTGCTGGTCTTCGACACGCCCGCGCCGCAGGTGTTCGGCCTGACCAACGTCTCCGCCGCGGTCGAGGAGACCGAGATCGGCGGCGGCGCGACGTCCGAATCGATCAAGGGGAGGTTTTCGTGGAAGAATAACGGCGCCTACTCCTCGATCGCGCTCGAGGCGCGCGATGCGATCAGCGGCGACTTCATGACGCTCGCCACCGCTCCGAGCGGAGCCACGACGCTGGAGTACGAGCTCGGCCGGGAAGGCCGCTTCCAGTTCCGATTGACGCCCATGGCCGCGACGATCAGGGCGCCGTCCGCCCTCGTGGAAGTTCGCACCGCGGCGGGCGCCATCCTCGGCATCACGTCCCTCGCCACCGGCGTTCCCGCCGTCCAGCCCTTCGCGCTGGAACTGATCGACGACGGGCGCACGCAGACCCTGCTCGCCGCCGACACCGTGGCGACGGCGGGCGCGTCGGTGCGCCGCCTCCGGCGCGCTCGAGCCGCTCGCGCCCATCGCGGCGCCGTTCCCCGCCGGTTATGTGATCATCGCGATGGCATGGGACGGCACGCGCGGAGAACTCGTGTGGCTCGGCCTCTCGCCGGCGCGAGATTTCGAGGCGGCCCGAACCACCGCGGAAGGCACGGTGTTGGCCGCAGGTCTCCCGCTCATTCGCAATCCCTTCCTCCAGGACCAAATCGGCGACATGGCGTACGACGCGCGGCACGACCTCTTCTGGGTCTCCGCGATCAACCGCAATGCCGTCGGTTCGTTCCGGCGCGCGGACGACGGCAGGGGCTTCATCGCCGCGAGCGAAGCCCTGGCGCTGCCCACAACGCTGCCGTGGGAAACCGGCACGTGGGGTCTGCCCTGCGGCCTGGCCGTCGTCCCCGGCGCCTACGCCGGCACGAGCATCCTGTACGTCGCCATGGGCCAGGTGCCGGACAACGCCGACTTCCCGCAGCTCGGCGCGGGCTACGTCAAGCGGCTCGTGCCTCTGGTCGTCCCTCAGAGCGGCCCCCCCGCCGTGGCCGGCATGCCGATCGACCTTGAGCTGGCAACCGGTTCCGCCGCTCTGCGCGGCATGGCCATCGGCACGCGTCCCGCGCTGACGGCGTTCTTTGCGGCCCAGGATGTCGCCCATTGCTACGAGATCCGGCTGCAGGGCGAGGGGCCGCGCTTCGCCCGGGGCGATGTCAACTCGGACGGCGCCATCAACGTCGCCGACACCCCGTTTCTGCTGGCCTATCTCTTCTCCTCGGGGCCGGCCCCGACCTGTCTGGACGCGGCCGACATCAACGACAACGGAGCGCTGAACCTGAGCGATGTGGTGGCGTTGCTGCGGTACGTGTTCGGCATCCAGGGCCAGACGCCTCTGGCGGTGCCTTACTACCTGTGCAACACCGATCCGACCGCCGACTCGCTCTCCTGCGCGGCCTACGCCCCTTGTCAGTAGCAATTGCCTGCGGCGCGCATGATGCTTGAACGACCGCGTTTCGTGGGCGCCGGCAATGATGGTTTCCGGTGCCTTCACTGCGGCCGGGAAGTGCCGCCCCTCGCGACGGGGAGCTACCGCAACCACTGCCCCTTCTGCCTGTGGTCGCGGCACGTCGACGAAGCGCCGGGCGACCGCCGCGAGGACTGCGGCGGCATGATGGCGCCGGAGGCCCTCGAGCGCTCGGGGAAGAAAGGGTACGTGATCGTCCACCGCTGCGCCGCCTGCGGCGCCGTGCGCCGGAACCGCGCCGCCCTCCGGGACGCCGTGCCCGACGATTGGGACGCGCTGATCGCCCTGGCCGCGAAACACGCGGGCGCCCCGTAGCGCGGCGGACTTCACTCCGGGGAACGCGCCCGCAGCGCCGCCTTGTATCCCTCGCGGATGCGCAGGAGATCGCCGGCGTAGCGGCCGTCCTTGAAGTCCGCGAAAGTCCATTCGAACGTCAGGAAGCCGCCCTTCCGGTAGAGACACACCATGTCGGCCCAGACGCCGCCGCCGAGGTGGATCTTCTGCGGCCCGCGCTTGAGCGAAGCGAGCACGAGCTTGTTGTGGTCGAGGTACCCCGCATCGAGGTTGACGCTTCGCCGGGCCCCGCGGGCCAGCTCCCCCTCGATCTCCCGGGCGCGGAGCTTGACGGCCGCGATTTGCTCGGGCGCGATGAGACGCTCGAAGGCGAGCAGCCTTCGCAAGAGCCCCGGTCCCATCTCGCGCTCGTAGTAATCGGTCGCATCGAAGGGATGGTCCGCCCCCTCGAAGTCGATCGGCCCCCAGGCCGCCGCCATGCGGCCGCGCGCCGCGTCCAGCGCCTCCGCTTCCCGCCACAGGGCGGCAACGATCAGTTTGACGGGCTGCGGATATTCCGGTTCAGACATCGAGCTTCTCGCGGCGCCCCGTGATCTCGAGGGCCTTGGCGGCGATCTCGCGCGCAATTCCGAACTCCGTCGCGATCGTGTCGACCAGGCGGTCGAGCCGGAGCGCGCGCCGCGCGAGGCCCCGGCGGCCGCGCTCCTGGTAATGCGCGCGCTGGAGATACCGCTGCGTTCCTTCCCGCACGCGCGTGAGCACGGGATACCGCATCATGTCCCAGCCGAACGAGGCGCGCCAGGCGTGGATGAACTCGCCCGCATCGGCTCCGGGCAGCTTGAAGGTCAGGCGGTAGGCCTCGGCGCCCTCCTGCCGCGTCGCCAGATCGAGCGCCCCGCCCCCGCGGGGCGTGAGCACGATCTCGTTGAAAGGCGTCGCGATGCGCCGCTCGACGGAATCCCCCACCGGCACCGGCGTGAAGAGCAGATAGCCGGGATCGACCAGATAGGTCTGCCCGCCCAGCGCGACAAGCGCCGCGCAATGCGTGTCGGGGCCGTAGCGGCGGTCGGCAAGGACCGGCCGCGCCTCGAAGCCGTAGCTCCGCAGGAGGAAGAGAAAGAGCGCCGTCAGGCTGAAGCACGTGCCCCCGGCCCCGAAGCGCCGGTGGTCGCCGAAGACCTCGGCGGGGGCCCGCATGGCGGCCTCGGCGCTCCCCTCCGCATGGTGCTTGATGATCTTGGTGAGGTTCTCGAAGGGGATGTTCCCGAAAGCCCGCGCCACGGCCTCCAGAAAGGCGGCATCAGGCTCGCGCCGCGCCAGGCCGAAGTGCGCGAGGAACTCCTGCCCGAGGGGAGCGTCCGGGGGGGGAGGCCGCAGCAGGTCGTCAGTCGCGCCCATCGCAATCCTCGACCGTTTCCACCCCGTAGTCTACCCTCTATAACCTGCGTTCGCCCGCGCGGACGCGCCGGCGGCGTCCTCGCGATAGGGATACGGCCGGAACGTCGAGCCCTTCCATTCCCAGACGTTGCGGCCGGCCGCATAAGCCCCGAGATCCGGGCGAAGCGATCCCACGGCGGCGGACACCGCGGCTCCGTCCTTGCGGTGGTCGTCCTTGGGAATCCGCACACCGCGGCGCTTCGGAGTCGGAACGAAAGCGATCTCGGTGTGATTGTCGTGCGCGCAATCCCTGAGGCGCGCCTCGCCGCGCTCGAGGTTCGCGCGCTGCGGGCTCCCCGAGTCGGAGTAATGCGCGAGATGCCGGCTCATGCGCGCGCAAGGGCGGCGCCCGCGGCGAACGTGGGAAGCGAAGAAGCCGAACTCCGGCCGCGGTTCCGCTTCCGCCCCGCGGGCGGCAAGCGGGGCATCGCTCGGGCGGCAGCGGCGCCGGCGCGGCCTTCCGAGAAGGGTCATGCCGCCGCCTTCCGGAATGAGACCCCGCACGTCACACGCGGGCGGACGCGGGCGCGCCGACCGCGCGCTCCCTAGCGCCGCGCGCGGCGATCGGACGGTCTCCGAGGACCGGCGGCGGTTTCTCCCGCAAAACCGGCGCCGGTCCCGGAAAGCCGCCCGTCCCAGGGCGCTACCTGCACGGCGTCGCGCACTCCAGCTTCACATCCTCCGGCCGGTAGGGAGCGCAGCCGACCGCCGCGCCCCTCAGGATCGTCCCGTCGGGGGCGACCAGATCGCCGCTCGTGAAAAGATATCCCAGGACCTTGACGGCGTCGGCGATGTCGACCTTGTCGTCGCCGTTGGCATCCTCCGCCGCGGCGCAGCATTGAGTCTTGCACGCGGTGCCCGGCGCTCCGAAAAGATACCCGAGAATGCAAACCGCGTCGGCGATGTCCACCTTGTGGTCGCAGTTGGCATCGCCCATGTGAATGTACACGTCGGCGCAGGGTTCGACGGTCACCGTCGCCGTCACGGTCACGATCGAGGTTCCGTCCGACACCGCACAGGTCACCGTGTACTCGCCCACGGCCGTGAAGGCGGCGACGGCCGTCGCGGGCGGATCGCCGGGGACGATCGTCGCGCTGCCGCTCACCGACCATTGATACGTTAGGGGATCGTTCTCCGGGTCGACGGCGGTCACCGTCAGGCTGCAGCTCACGCTCTCTCCGCAAAGCGCCACCGCGGCGGCGGCGGGCTCGATGCTGACGACCGGCGGCATGTTGCCCGCCGGCGGAATTCGAACCTCCGCCGACTCGGTCCAGTCGACCTCCCAGTCGTTGGCGTTGCCCTCCTGGAACGCCGCGATCTTGAAGGTCTGGCCCGGCTTGAAGATGGCGCCCAGATCGTCCTCAGGGACCAGCGAGGCATAGGGCACGGCCAGCTCGATGGAGTCGCCGGAGGCGGCGTAAAGGACGTCCCAGGCGATCTCTTTCTCGTACCCCCCGGCCCGGCAGAAATAGATTTTCAGGCCATCGTCGGCGCCGTTCTTCCGGCCGATCATGATGTAGAAGTCGGCGCCGATCGTCTCGACGACGCCGGTGGGGTTGCCCTCGTACTCGGAGTTGTCGAAGCCGGTGGCGGGATCGTTGTCGGCATCGATCAAGATGTGGTAGTAGTAGCGCTGCGCGTCCCGCGGCGCGGCCGTTCCGTAAACCGCGATCCGCGCGTAGAGAGTGTCCGCGGTGCTGTGGGCATAGACCGCCTTGATGTCGCCGTTGGGTTCGAAGACGTCGGCGGGATCCTTGATCAGCGCCGGAAGATAGGCCCAATCGGAGAAATCCCCGTCGATGGTGATCTCGATGGGCGGCGGAGGCACCGGTATGCTCTTATCCATGAGCACATAGATTTCATCCTGGGACAGCGCGCGGCTCCAGATGGCGAAGTCATCCATGTACCCGAAAAAGGGCCTGGCATTGTCGACGCAGTACCCCACCCGGGCGCCGGTGTCCCAGTTGTTGTACATCTCGCGGGTCGCGAAGGCCTCGCCCACGATCTCGCCGTTGATGTACAGCCGGCCCACGCCATCCACGCTGTCGTAGGTGGCCGCATAATGCACCCACTCCTTGGCGGGCACCGCCCCCACGTTGTTCATGTTGATGAAATCCTCCGGCGGGTCGACGGGGGTCCTGAGCAAGAACCGCGCCGTGTTGTTGTTCCTGAGTTCGAAGTGGCCGAGCTGCTTCTGGTACTCCCCGCCGCTCATGGGCATGAAGATCTCCATCTGGTCGGTCGTCATGGGATCGTGGTTGACCCAGACGGCCACGGTGATGGCCTTGGTGGGAATCGCGTCATGCGGCATCGGCGTGGGCAGGGCGACATAGACCGGCAACGGGCCCTGAAAATGCGCGGCTTGGCCGAACACCCCTTCCGCGAGGGTGATGCTGCCGCCGCCCCCTACCAGGCCGTCAAAGCCGTTCGGGGAGCGGTCCGGGACGCCGTCGCCCCCGACTAGCTGCTCGAAGTCGTAATAGACCAACAATCCATCCGTCAACGCCGCGGACGCGGCGACGCCCGGAACCAACACGGCACAAAGCACGAACGCGCGTAGCATGAGGACCTCCTTTTCTCCGTGGGTTCGATACCATCCAGCATAGGCCCGGCGCCGCGGCGAGTCAAGCGGCGGAACGTCGGGCCGGGGCGGGCGTCAACGCTTCAATACCTCGGCCGCGAGGCGTTCGAAGGCGGCGAACCCGAGGGACTGCGGTCCGTCGCTGAGCGCCTTCTCCGGGTCAGGATGGATCTCGATCATGATGCCGTCCGCCCCCACCGCCTTGGCGGCCTTGGCAAGGGGCAGGACCAGTTCGCGCACGCCGGCGGCATGGGACGGGTCGACGAGCACGGGCAGGTGGCTGCGCTGCTTCAGGATCGGCACCGCGGAGATATCCAACGTGTTGCGCGTCGCCGTTTCGAAGGTGCGGATGCCGCGCTCGCACAGAATCACCTGCTGGTTGCCCTGAGCCAGGATGTACTCGGCGGCGCCGAGCAATTCGTCGATACTCGACATGAGGCCGCGCTTGAGGAGCACCGGCCGGTCCACGCGGCCGACCTCGGTGAGCAGCGCGAAGTTCTGCATGTTGCGGGCGCCGATCTGGAGGATGTCGGCCTGCTGCGCCACGCGGCTCACATCGCCGGGCGTCAAAACCTCCGTGATGACGGGCAGCCCGAAATCGTCCCCCGCCCGGGCCAGGTAGGCGAGGCCCTCGTACCCCAGGCCCTGGAAGCTGTAGGGCGAAGTCCGCGGCTTGAAGCACCCGCCGCGGAGCACGTGGGCGCCGCTCTCCTTGACGAGGCGCGCGCAGCGCCGGATCTGCTCCTCGCTCTCCACCGCGCACGGCCCGGCCATGACCACGAAAGAGCCGCCGCCGATAATCGTGCCGCGGACGCTGATCTCGGTGTCTTCCTCCTTGTGGGCCCGCGTGACGAGCCGGTAGCCGAGCTTGGCCGCCGGCGGCGGCGGCTTCGCGGCCGTCTCCTCGGCGGGCTCGGCGGCGGCCAGATCCACCGCCGACGGCACGGCCTTCTCGCGGTCCAAGAGCGGATACGTGCCGAGCACCTTGAGGAAGGTCGTTTCGCGCTTGAGCTCCTCCACGGCGCGCTGGGCGGCCTCGTCCGCCATGTTGCCCTCGAAGTCGACGTAGAAGAGATACTCCCACGGGGTGTTGGCCCGCGGGCGGCTTTCCAGCTTCGTCATGTTGAGGTGCGCCAGCGTCAGGATGTTGAGGCAGCGCGCCAGCGCGCCCTCCTTGTGCACGGTGGCCAGCGCCATGGACGTCTTGGCGCGGATGCGCGGATCCACCCGTACCGCCTGCGCCGCCAGGACGAAGAACCGGGTGAAGTTGAGCTTCTGGTTGGCGATGCCGCGCTTGAGGATGACCAGGCCGTGCGCCGCGGCCGCCTCCTCCGACGCGATCGCCGCCTGGGAGAGATCCTGGTCCGCGGCGATCTTCTTCACCGCGGTGGCGGTGTCGACGAAGCTCTCGATTTGGCACTTCTCCAGGGACATCAGGAAGTTCGAGCATTGGGCCAAGGCCTGCGGGTGGGAGTACACCCGGCGGATGTTGGCCAGCGGCACGTCCGCCACCGCCGACAGGCAGTGGAGCACTTCGTACACCTCCTCGCCCACGATGAAGAGCCGCGTCCGAAGGAGGAGATCGTAAACCTCGTTGATGCTGCCGGCGGTGGTGTTCTCCACGGGCAGAACCGCGTAGTCCGCCTCGCCGTCCTCGACCGCCTCGACGGCGGCCGCGAAGGTGGGGCACGGCCTGAACGTCACGCGGTCAAGACAGGTGGAGAAGTACTTGCGGCTCGCAAGGTGACTGTACGCCTCCTCGATGCCTTGGAACGCGACGCGGATGAGGTCGGGCTTTCTGCCCCCCGCGGCCTGATCGAGCACCCGCGATTTCTGGATCTTCAGGGAATAGTCGATGATCTCCTGGAAGACGCGCGTCAACAGATAGGCGTCCAGACCCAGGCCGCGGCCGAGCTTGAGGATCTCGCCGAGAAGCTGGCTCTCGCGCTTCTTGTCGCGGAGCATGGCCTTGGCTGCTTCCTTTTCAGAGAAGACCCGCTCGACCAGCCGGAAGCGCGCCGCAAGGTCCTCGACGATCTTGCGGTCAATGCTGTTGATCTCCTTCCGGATCTCATCGAGCGTCGGCTTCTTCTCTTCCGCCATGACTGCCTCCACGGCACGGACCCGGCCCGCGACGCGCGGCGCCTGTCTCGTTATCGGCACGGTCCCCGCCGGCGCGCCAGCCGAAAACGGGCGATTGTAGCCCGCGGGCGCCCGCCGCGCCATGCGCGCGGATCATTGGGCCCCGCGGAGCGCCTCCTCGACGAGATCCGCCCACCCCTCGATCAGCGCCGGCGCGGCGTGCGGCACGGGCACGCGCGCGAAGCGCCGCAGCCCCGCGTTCGCCGCCAGAAGCGCCAGATTGGCATCGATGTCGTAGCGCGTCTCGAGATTCTCCGTGACGAAGCTCACCGGCACCACCGCGAGGCGCCACGTTCCCCGCCGCGCGAGATCCAGGACCGCGCTCTCGGCGCTCGGGGAAAGCCACGCGCCGCGGGCGGCCCGGCTCTGGTACGCGAGAGACCATTCGACCGGCCGCGGGAGCGCTCCGAGGATGGCGTTCACGGTCCGGGCCACGTGCTCGGGGTACGGATCGCCGCGCTCCACGCAGCTCATGGGAACGCTGTGGGCCAGGAAGAGGACGTGGTTGCGATTCTCGGGGCTCTCGGCCGGGAGGTAGGCTTTCAACGCCTCGGCCCAGGCGGCGACGAGTCCGGGCAGCACGGGATACTCGGGGACCGGCACGACGCGCATGCCCGCCCGCGCGCAGGCGCGTTCCAGCGCCTCGAGACAGGACGCCGTGGTGGTGAAGGAATACTGGGGGTACTGGGACAACCCCACGACATCGGTCACGCCTTCGTCCCGCATGGCCCGCACCGCCTCCCCGATCGACGGGCTGGCGTAACGCATGGCGGGGATGACGGGCATCGGCCGTCCGCGGCGGTCGAGCGCGGCGGCCAAGGCTTGGCACTGCGCGCGGCTTTGCGCCGTGAAGGGCGACTGCCCGCCGATGACGCTGTACTTGGCCTTCGACGCGCGGCTTCGCGTCACCGCGATATAGCACGCCGCCGGAATCCGCAGCACCGCCGGCAGGGGGAGGATGCACCGGTCGCTGAAGATGCGGTACAGATACCCGCGCACGGCTTTCGGCCCCGCCGGCGCGCCCATGCCCAGAAGGCAGACCGCGAAACGGCTCACGCCCCCCTCCCCGCGGCGAGCGCCGCGAGCGCTTCAAGCATGCCTTCGTTGGTATGGTGACGCGCTTCGCGCGCGACGGCGAAGCCGAGCGCCGCGATCTGAGCGGATGTCGTCGGGCCGATGGATACGATCTTCGCGCCGCGCATGAATCTCTCGAACTCGCCGGCCTCCAACATGGCCTGGAGCCCTCGTACGGCGGAGGGGCTCGCAAAGAGCACCGCATCGGGAATGCGCGCCCCGAGGCGCGCAAGGAGCGGCGCCGCATCCTCGCGCGTTCCCGGACGCGTCCGGTAGGACACAATGGAGCAGACATCCGCTCCGGCGCCCTTTAGCACGGCCTCGAGGCTTCCACCGGCGATATCGGATCGCGGCGCCAGGACCCTCTCGCCGGCGGCGACCCGGCCGCCAAGCACCGCGGCGAGGGCTGCGCCGGTGCTGTCGACAGACGCCAGATGTTCTTCGTATCCCAGACGGCGGAGCGCCGCGGCCGTGGCATTCCCTATAACGGCTATCTTACCCGAAAACCGCGTCCGCTCAAGCAACGGCGCCAAGGACCGCACCCCGTTGGCGCTCGTGAACACGATCCAGTCGAAACGCGCCAGGCTCCCGGCCGCGCGCCCGAGCGCCTCCGCGTCTCCCAGTTCGACGCGGATGGCCGGACAGACAAGGGCTTCCCCCCCCATGGCCTCGATGCCCGCGGCGAGGGGCCCGCCATCGTCGCGGGAGCGGGTGACGACCACCGTCATCCCCCGGAGCGCCCGGCCTCCGGCTCGCGCGCCCCTCACGACGCGCATCCCCCGCGGGCGCGGCGCACGAGCGCATCGCCGCCCGCGTGCAGAAGGTCCTCGGCCGCGCGGAAGCCCGCCTGCGCGGGGGCATCGGCACGGCCTTCGACGGCGCTCCGGAGACACTGCCCGCCGTCGGGCGCCAGCACGGCGGCATGGAGCACGAGGCGCGTCCCATCGCACCGAGCGTGGGCGCCCGCCGGAACCTGGCAGCCGCCGCCGAGACGGCTCAGGAAGGCCCGCTCGGCCTCAACCGCCGCGCGGGTCGGCGCGTCGTCCAGCAGCGCCCGGAGGTCGGCGGCGAAGGCGCCGCGGCCGATGGCGCTCACGGCCAGCGCCCCCTGCCCGGGCGCGGGCACGAACACACGCGGGTCGAGCACCTCCGTCGCGCGATCCTCCAGGCCCAGCCGCGCGAGCCCCGCGCGGGCGAGGATGGCGCCGGCGAGGCGCTGCGCCTCGATTTTACGGAGGCGCGTGTGGATGTTGCCGCGCAGCTCGGCGGTGGCCAGGCCGGGGTGAAGGTTGAGAAGAAAGGCGCGGCGCCGCGTGCTCGAGGTGCCGACGCAGGCGCCCGCGGCCAGGTCGGCGAGGCGCTCGACGCCGTCCGCCAGCACCGCGACATCCTCGGGCGCTTCGCGGGCGACGAACGCCGCGATCTCGATCTCGGGGGGGATGTCGGTGGGGACATCCTTGGCGCTGTGCACGGCGCAATCGATGGCGCCGGCGCACAAGGCGTCATCGAGCGCCTTGGTGAAGGAGCCGGGACCGAGTTCGCTGAAGCGCGCGTCGCGGGCGCGATCGCCCAAGGTGCGCAGGAGCACCGTCTCCACCCGGAAGCCCGCCCGCTCCAGGACCGCCGCCACGGCGCCGGCCTGCGCGCGGGCCAGCTCACTGCCCCGTGTGCCGATTCGGATCGTCGCCATCGGTTTCGATTTCGAAAATCTCGCGGACGAGGGCCAGAGCCTCCGGCGTGAGATCGCCCCGGTTCCTGAGGGTCTTGAGGCGATTCAGGGGCGTGAAGAGCACCTTGTGAACTAGCCGGCGCACAAGCGCCGCCACCTTGTCCCGCGCCTCGGGCGGCAGTTCGTCGGCCCGGCGCGCCAATTCCTCGCGCTGCCAGGCGTCCGCCGCTTCGACGAAGGCGCGCACGACGGGCTCGACCTCCAGGCGGAAGGCGTGCATGGCCGCGAACTTCCGCGCCTCCTCCTCGACGATCAACCGCGCCCGCGGGATTTCCGCCTCCCGCGCCGTCTGGCTCTGCGCCACAAGGGCCTCGACATCGTCCAGATCGTGTAGGAACACGCACTCGAGCTCGGCCGTGTCGGGCGCGAAGTCGCGCGGCACCGCCAAGTCGATGACGACGAGGGGCCGATGCGCCCGGCGCCGCAGGAACGGCGCCAGGGAAGCCTTGTCGAAGAGACCGGCCGGCGCCGAGGTGGACGAGACCACCAGGTCGCTGGCGGCCATGGCGGCCTGCGCCTCCTGAAAGGGGATCGCCTCGGCGTCGAACCGGCGCGCGAGGGCCCGCGCGTGCTCCTCGGTTCGGCTCGTCACCCGGAGCCGCCGCACACCCGCGGCCATGAGGGCCCGCGCCGTCAGGGCGCCGATTTCGCCGCTGCCGATCAGGAGCGCCTCGACCCTCCGCAGATCGCCGACGACCCGCCCGGCCAGGAGCACCCCCGCCTGGCCGGCCGACAGGACGCCCTCGCTCAGGCGCGTTTCGCTTCGAACGCGCTTGCCGGCGCGCAGCGCGTGATCGAAGAGCCGCCCCATGTCGGCGCCGCATGCGCCGGCCTCGCGCGCCAGCTTGAGGGCGTCGCGCACCTGGCCTTGAATTTCGGTCTCCCCGAGAATCTGGGAATCCAGGCCGCCGGCCACCTCGAAGAGGTGCTGCACGGTCTCCAGGCCCGCGTGCGTGTGAAAGACGGCGCGGCCGTGCGGGTCCACCGCCCGGCCCTTGATCGCGGCGAGGGCCGCCTCCAGCGCGGCGAGCGGCGGCTCGCCGGCGCAATAAAAGTAGGATTCAGTGCGGTTGCAGGTGGCGAGCACGACGACCTGCCCCCCCGTGATCGCGTGGAATTCGGCCGCCGCGCGGGCGGCTTCCCCATGGTCGAGCGCCCACAGCTCGCGCACGGGGAGCGGCGCCGTGCGGTGGCTCACGCCCCAGAGGAAGAATTCGGCCGGCGCGGCACGCGTTGCCATCAGAGCCCCAGATGCCTCCCGTGGAGGTATTCCGTGAAAACCAGAAGCACGAGATCCACCAGTGCCGCGCAGGCGGCCGCGGCGGCGAAGCGCATGCCGCTCAGGGGCAGGCGCCGTCCGATGCCCAGCAGCGCTCCGAAAAGGAGCCAGCTCACGCCGCTGGTCCAGAGCGGTTGCGGGTTGAGCCCATCCCGCCACGCCCGCGCCAGTCCGATCGCGATCGCGGCGGTAAGGGAGCACAGGCCCAGGCGGAGCGCCCAGACGCTCATCCGCTGCATGGTCTCCAGGGGCGGGAGCCGCTCCCACAACCGGCCGAGCCGGCGCGTCTTGATCTGCCGGTACAGGGTCAGGTACACCAGCGCGTAGGTCGCGCCCGTCAGAAACCCGGCGTGGCCGCCGATGCCCAGGCCGGCGTGGAGGTGCACCGCCCACGGACGCAGTCTCTGATCCGCTCCATGCTCGTACCCCCAGAACGAAGACGCGATCGTCTGGAGCACGAGGGCGAGCCCCAGCGCCGCGATGCCCGGCGTCTGGTACCCCGTCAGCCGTTCGACGATGAGGTGGATGACGGTGATCGCGAAGGCCAGAAAGGACACCAGTTCCAAGCCGCCGATGAGCGGGCAGCGGTCCAGCGCCACGGCGCGGCAGCCGAGGGCTAGAAAGTGCAGCGCCGCCAGGGCCGCCAGGGCGCGGAACGCGGTTTTCTTGAAGGCGGCGGAGCAGTCGCCGGCGAGCAGCCCCGCGTAGAGGCACCAGACGATCGCGTAGGCGGCGGGCAGGAACCCCGCCAGCAGTCGTGCGGCTTGCTCCATCGTCGCGCTCTCCCCGCGGCCCGCGGCCGCCCTTAGGGCGCCAGCGCCGCGCGCAGCAGCGCCGCCATTCCTTCGAGATTGGCGATGTAGTCCCGCGCCGTCGGGTCGAGCTCGGCCACCTCGGCGCCGATCGACGCGGCGATGTGCCTTGCGCCGCGGGCCGGGTACTGCGCCTGGACGAACACCGTCCGCACGCCGTCCGCGCGCGCCCGGGCGACGAGCGCGGCGAGCTGCCGCGGCGTCGGCTCCTTGCCCTCGACCTCGATGGCCCGCTGCACCAGCCCGTAGCGGTCGGCGAAGTACCCGAAGGCGGGGTGGAACACGTACATGCTAGCGCCCTTGCAGGGCGCCAATTGCGCCGCGATGGCGGCATCGACGGCGTCGAGCTCGGACGCGAGGGCCGCGGCGTTGGCGCGGAACTGCTCCGCGCCGGACGGCGCCAGGGCGCACAGCGTCTCGCAGATCGCCCGGGCGTGGATCTTCATGTTTTGCGGATCGAGCCACACGTGAATGTCGACTCCCTCGGCGTGCTCCCCGCCCTCGTGCCCGTGCGCCTCCGCCGGGCGCATACGCACGCCGGCGGTGACATCGACGATGCGCAAATGCGGCGCCGCCCGCGCAATCCGCGCGCTCAACGCCTCCTCGAAGGGCAGCACGGTCCGAAACCACACCGCCGCGCGCGTGAGATCCTCGATCTGCCGCGGCGCCGGCGCAAAGGCCTCGTGGGACTGGCCGCCCGGCACGAGCAGTTCGACCCGTGCGCGCGGCCCCGCGATGCGCTCGACGGCCCAGGCGACGGGTCCGATCGTCGCGAACGCCGTCAGGCGCCCGTCCCCGCCGGGCGGCGGCGCGGAACGTCCGCAACCCGCCGCGAGGAGTAAGAGCAGCGGCCAGGCGCCCAATGCGCCCCGCGGGCTCCCGGTTCTCATCGATCGACTCTCCGCATGCCTGCCACGGTAGGCAATGATAGCGCCCGCGCGGGCCGCGATCCAGCGCGCACCCTCTTGACAAGCGCTGCAGCCTCATTAACGATAGGGAGGCGATTCCGTCGGCGATCCGGGCGCCGGGCCGCCGACAACGGGCCGAGCGGCGATTACTGAAAGGCGGAGCTTCATGGGCAAGGGACAAATCGGTTTGATCGGCCTGGCCGTGATGGGCGAGAACCTCGTTCTCAACATGGAGAGCAAGGGCTTCACCGTCGCGGTCTACAACCGCACGATCGCCAAGGTGGACAAGTTCCTGGAAGGCCGCGGCAAGGGCAAGAACATCATCGGCTGCCGCTCCATCGCGGAGCTGTGCGCCAGCCTCCGGTCGCCGCGCATCGTCATGATGATGGTGAAGGCCGGGAGCGCCGTGGACGAGCTCATCGAGGAGCTGCTGCCGCATCTGGCGCCCGGCGACATCCTGATCGACGGCGGCAACTCGCACTTCCCCGACACCGCCCGCCGCACGGCCCGCGTGGAGCAGGACGGCAAGCTCTACATCGGCACGGGCGTCTCGGGCGGAGAGGAAGGCGCGCTCCTCGGGCCCTCGATCATGCCGGGCGGATCGCCCGCCGCATGGCCCCACGTCAAACCGATCTTCCAGGCGATCGCCGCCAAGACCGGCGATGGGCAGCCGTGCTGCGACTGGGTCGGGGAGAACGGCGCCGGGCACTTCGTCAAGATGGTCCACAACGGCATCGAATACGGCGACATGCAGCTCATCTGCGAGACGTACCACCTGTTGCGCGCGGCTCTCGGCCTGAGCAACGCCGACATGCACGCGGTCTTCGCGGAGTGGAACCGGGGCGAACTGGAGTCCTACCTGATCGAGATCACCCGGGACATCCTGGCCTACAAGAACGAGGAGGGCGAGGAGGTCATCGACCTGATCCTCGACGCGGCGGGCCAGAAGGGCACGGGCAAGTGGACCGTCATCGCCGCGCTGGACGCCGGCCAGCCGCTGACCCTGATCAGCGAGGCCGTGTTCGCCCGCTGCCTTTCGGCTATGAAGGAGGAGCGCGTCGCGGCGTCGGCGGTGCTCCCGAAGCCTCGGGCGCGATTCGCGGGCCGCAAGGCATCTTTCGTCGACGATCTCAGGCGCGCGCTCTACGCCTCCAAGATCGCCAGCTACGCCCAGGGCTACCAGCTCATGCGCGCCGCCGCCAAGGACTACGGCTGGAACCTCAACTACGGCGGCATCGCGCTCATGTGGCGCGGGGGGTGCATTATCAGGTCCGTGTTTCTTGACAAGATCAAGGCGGCCTTCGACCGCGCCCCGGACCTTCCGAACCTGCTGTTGGACCCGTTCTTCAAGGAGGCGGTGACGAACGCCCAGACGAGCTGGCGCCGCGTCGCATCCACCGCCGTCGCGCTGGGGATCCCGGCGCCCGCCATGACCTCGGCGCTGGCCTATTACGACTCCTATCGCCACGAGCGCCTGCCGGCGAACCTGCTCCAGGCGCAGCGCGACTACTTCGGCGCCCACACCTACGAGCGGGTCGACAAGCCGCGCGGCCAATTCTTCCACACCAACTGGACGGGGCGGGGCGGCGAAACGGCGGCGTCGACCTACACGGTGTGAGCCGCGCGCCCCGCGCGCGGCGGCCTTTCCCGTGCGCCGCGCGTCTCCGGCTCGCCGCGGTTGACGCCGTCCGCCGCGTCCACCTATAGTAGCGGCGAGGACAGAAACCATGACGAATAAGAGACGGTGCTTCGTGCTCGCGCTGCGCCTTGCGCCCGCGCTCCTTCTCGCGGCTCCGGCGGGAGCCGCCGCCGCCGCGCTGAAGATCGGCATCTTCAGCGAAACCCTCCCCGGCGGCGACGCGACCCTGCCGGCGCGGCTGGCGGAAAGCTTCCGGAACGGCTTGGGCGGCGAGGTCGCGCTGCTGGACGGCGCCGCCGCCTGCGACGGGCGCGCGCACGCGGCGCTCTCCCTTTACGTGATTCCCAACGCGCGCTCCTATCCCGCCCAGGGATTCGCGCCTTTGGCGGCCTACCTGGAGCGGGGCGGCAAGCTGCTCCTCTTGGGCGGCCCGCCCTTCCAAAATCCGGTGTGGCGCCTCCGCGGCGGCTGGATCGACCGCGCGGGCATCGTCGCCGAGCTTCAGACCATCGCCGCCGCGCGCGTGGTGCTCGACTTCGAGGACGAGGCCGCCCTCCGGACCTGGACGCGCGCCACCAACGATCCCGCGCTGCCGGCGCGGCTCGCCCGCGAGGCCGGCGCCCCCGGCGGCAAGGGGAACTGTCTGGCCGTGTCCATGGAGCGGCTCAGCGGTTGGTTCACGTGCGGCTCGCCGGCGCTCCCGCGCATGTTCGCCGAGGGACACGAGCTTTTGTGCCTTTGGGCGCGGGGCGACGGGCGCACCCCGCAGCTCGCCATCGAGCTCAACGAGGAAGACGGCTCGCGCTGGATCGCAACGATTACGCTGGAGCCGGCCTGGAAGCGCTTCACGCTGAGTCCCGAGGATTTTCACTACTGGTTCGACTCCCCCACCGCGGGAAGCCGCGGGAGCGCGGGCGACCGCTGCGACCCGGCGCGGGTCGCGCGCATCGTTCTCGGCGTCTCGGCGAGCCACACGCCCCGGGTCGACGGCGGGCCGCACAAGTTCTGGGTCGCCGAGGTGGGCACCGCCCCGAACCCCTTCGCGGGCCTGACCTTCGAGACGGGCGCGCTCCCGCCCATCGAGTCCGTGTGGCCGCCGTACAAGCTCTACGGCGACGCGCCGCAGGCGCCGTCCGGCATCGCCAAGACCTTCCGGCCCTTCGCGCGCCCCGCGGGCAAGGGGTTCGGCGCCGACGCCAAGTGGCGTCTGATGCGCTATCCGCTCGCGTCGAGCCGGGCCGCGGAGGACGGCGCCGTCCCCGCCTGGGCGCTCTACCACCACGCGCCGCCCTACAAGGGCGCCGTGATCGCGTGCGTCGGGATCAACGATCCGGAGGCGTGGAGCCCCGCCGCCTTCGACGCGGGTCTCCGAGAAACGGTCGCGGGCCTGGCGCGCTTTCTCAGCCGGGAATGCCGGTTCTTGCGCGAAGCCGGCGCGGAGGCCTTCGCCTACCGGCCGGGCGAACCCGTGGCGCTCGGGGCCGAGGTCGTCAACGCGGGCGCGTTGGAAAAGGACGTCCAAGTACGCTTCACGGTGTCTCCGCCGGACGGAGCCGCGGCGGTGTTCAGCGCGGAGATCGCGGCCGTCGCGGCGGCCGGCACACGGGCGGTGGTGCGTCCTCCGCGCCCCGTCGAAAACCTCGGGGAGGGGCGCTACGCCGTCAAGGTCGAGCTTCGGAGCCGCGCCGCGGTGCTCGACGCCATCGAGCACGCCATCGTCGTCCTCCCGCGGGCGGCGCCGGCCGCCGAGGAGTATGTGACCGTTGCGGGCGGCGACTTCCGGCTGCGGGGGAAGAAGTGGTACCCCGTGGGCGTCAACTTCTGGCCGCGATATGTCGCCGGGCTGGATACCCGGGACTACGGAACGGGCTGGCTCACCCGCGGCTATTACGATCCCGACGAAGTGGAGGACGACCTGGCGCGCGTCGCGGCGCTCGGCATGAACATGGTCGCCATCCAACTGCCCGGCGTCGCGCATATCAGGAACGTCTTGGACTTCCTCGACCGCTGCGGCCGGCGCGATATCAAGGTCTTCGCCTATCTGGGCGCCGCCTCCCCTCTCGGCTTCGACGAGCGGGCCGTGCGCGCCATCGTTGCGGCGGGGAATCTCGCGGACAACACGGCGCTCTTCGCTTACGACACCATCTGGGAGCCGGGCAACTGGGTCTTCGGCAGCACCCAGCGTCAGCGCTGGGATCGCGACTGGGAAAACTGGATCGTCGAGCGTTACGGCTCCATCGAGGCGGCCGAGCGGGACTGGGGGCGGGAGGTGCCGCGCCGCGGGGAAGCCGTCGCCGCGCCCTCCGACCGGGAGCTGGGCAGCGACGGCCCCTGGCGGATCATGGTGGCCGCCTACCGGCGCTTCATGGACGACCGCATGAGCCGGGCGTGGAACGACGCCACGCGCGCCCTGCGCGCCTGCGATCCGCGGCATCTGGTGAGCTTCAGGCAGGGCAACACGCTGCCTCACGATTTCACGCTGACGGCGACGGTGAAGCACATCGATTTCATCTGCCCCGAGGGCTATTCCATCCCGCCGGGGCGCGACGGCGAGGACGCCGCGGGCTTCATCACCCGCTACGTCGCCTTCACCACGGGCGGCAAGCCGATCCTCTGGGCCGAGTTCGGCCAGAGCGTCTGGGACCGCGACGCCATGCGGCCCGACGAAGCCGCCATCGCGCGCCAGGCCGAGTATCACGAGATCTTCTACCGCACGGTGCTCGCGGCCGGGGCCCACGGGACCGCGCCGTGGTGGTGGCCGGGCGGCTATCGGGTCGACGAGCGCAGCGACTTCGGCATCTGCAACCCCGACGGCACGCCGCGGCCGGCGGCGCTGCACGCCGCGGCCTACGCGCCGCGCCTCAAGACGCCGCGCGCGGCGCGCACGCCGGACACGTGGATCGTCGTCGACCGCGACGCGCACGCGGGCGGCTACTGGCGCCTCGCCTTCCACGAGGGCAAGGCCGCCTACGCCGAGGCCGCCGCGCGCGGCCTCCTGCTCGGCGTCAAGACCGCGGGGACGGGCGCCACGTCGGCGAACGCGCCGCCGCTGGCCGCCGGCAACACGCCGCTGAACGGCCGCAACCCGCCCAAATACCTCAATGGGGAGTTCAACCGCGTCGAAATTCAAGACCGGAGCGGCGCGTGGGTCGCGGTCCCGCGCGGCGGGCGCATCGAGGTGGCGGCGGCGAAACCCGTGGCGCTGCGCGTCTCCGCCGGCAACACCCAGGAGGCCGAGTGGCTGCCGCCGGCCGAAGCCGGCGCGCGCGGCGGCGTGTTCCTCGCCGCGGGCCATGGGTCGGAGATCGCCGTCAGGCGGCCGCTCCCGGCGCGGACGCCTTACCTGGCCGATGCCGACTTCGGCGAGTTCGTGCTCGCCGAGAGCCTGGCGGGCCCGGCGCGCGTCGCGCTCCAACTGGAGGCCGAGGGCATCTCCCGTTTCGGCGAGATCCGGGAGTTCACCCTAGCGCCGATGCCCTAGGCCCGCGCGCACGAGCAATTCGTCCACTCCGCGCTCCGGCGCGCGGCCGATTGACGATCACCGCGCCGCCCACTACGATAACGGGCTATGCAACGGCAGGCGGCCCGTCCGATGTCCACGTTGAAGAAGCCCCGCGAGGTGTGACCCCATGAGCGACCGACAGCAGAACATGTTCGTCTTGAAGGACGGCCGGAACGTGATGCTCACCTTTATTCTGGTGAGCTCGCTCTTCCTCCTCTGGGGGTTCTGCAACGGCATGATCGACGTCATGGACAAGCACTTTCAGGACGAGCTGAACCTGACCCTGTCGCAATCGGCATGGGTGCAGTTCGCGCACTGGATGGGCTACTTCCTGATGTCCCTTCCCGCCGGCTGGCTGGCGACGCGGCTCGGCTACAAAGGCGGCATCATCGCCGGGCTCCTCCTCGTCTCCGTGGGCGGCTTCTGGTTCATTCCGGCGGCGAATATCGCGGCCTTCTGGGCCTTCCTGCTCGGCGTCTGCGTCGTGGCCTCCGGCCTGACCTTCCTCGAAACGGTGGCCAATCCCTATACGACGGTCCTGGGGCCGCCGCGCTACGCCGCGACACGCATCAACCTCGCCCAGTCTTGCAACGGCGTCGGTTGGATCCTGGGCCCCATCGCGGGCGGGCTTTTCTTCTACGGCCAGGACGCCCTGGGCCAGAGCACGGGCTCGGAGACCCTTTGGATTCCCTACGCGGGCGTCGGAGTGGTCGTGCTGATCCTGGCCGTGATCTTCTTCTACGCCCCGGTCCCCGACGTCAAGGCCGAGGACGACTACCACATCGACAACAAGAACGGCGCGGACGCCAAGGACGCCGGAGCGGCCCCGAAGGAACGCACCATAAACCGGTGGCGCACCTATGGCCTGCTTCTGGCCAATACGACCGTCCTGATCGGCATCTTCGGCATGATCTTCTGGCTGATCTTCGACACGCTCGGCTACGGATCGCGCTTCGACATCCTGGGCGCGGCCGCGGCGGTGGCCTTCGCGGCGGCGGCCATCCGCCTCGTGGGCGTGTCCAAGCGCATCGCCACCCACAACGTCTGGTCGCACGACCATTTCTCCGGCGCAACCCTGGCGCAGTTCCTCTACGTCGCCGCCCAGGCGGGCATCTTCAGCTTCCTGATCAATTACATGGTCGCCGAGCCGCCGGCGCTGCCTGAGACGTGGCTCACCGAGAAGACCGCCGTGTGGTTCGAGGTGCGCACGAAGATCAAGCGCGCGGACTTCGAAGACCTGCCGGCCCTTGCGGAGTCGCTGCAAACCAAGGCGGACCCGGTATCCGCGTTCCTGCACGGCGCCCTGAGCGACGAAGCGCGCGAGAAGCTCGCCGCCTACAAGCCGGGCGCCGAGACCAAGCCCCTGGCGCTCGTCCTGGCGCGAGACTTGAACCAGATCGTCAGACAGGACCCCAAGAAAGTCGCCCCCGAGAAGCTGCTCTACGCTGAGCAGCGCTTCAGCGGTGTGAGCCTGAGCGCGGAGACCCGCCGCCTTCTCGACGCCTACGCGGCGCAGGAAACGCGCCGGGAACAGCTTCGGGCCGATCTGGACGCCGGAAGGCTCTCGCAGGAAATGGTCATATCCGAGCTCAACAAGCAAAAGAAGATCAACCTGCACGAAATCAACCGCCGCCTGCTCCACGATGCCTACCCGAAGGCGATCGCCTTCCACGATTCGATCATCGGCCTCAGCGACCGAGCGGCCTCCTTTCTCGCCTCCTTCGGCTTTATCTGCTTCCTGATCGGCCGCGTGACGGGCGCGGGGCTCCTGCGGCGGTTCGCGGCGCACAAGGTCGTCGGCCTGTACGGGGCGATCAACGTGGCGGCCTGCCTGGTGGTCTTCCTGAAACTCGGCTGGGTCTCGGTCGCGTGCGTCTTCGTGAGCTACTTCTTCATGTCGATCATGTTCCCCACGATCTTCGCCCTCGGCATCTTCGGGCTGGGATCCCGGGCGAAGGGCGCCTCGGCGTATATCGTCATGGGGATCGTGGGCGGCGCCATGCTGCCGAAGGTCATGGGCGCCGTGGCGGACCACTACGACATGTCGCGCGGCTTCATCGTGCCCATGTTCTGCTTCGTCGGCATCATGTGCTACGGCTACTTCTGGCCGAAACTCAGCGGCGCGAAGAGCCTGCACGGCGCCTGATCCGGCCGAAACCGAGTCGGCCGCCGCAATCAGGCGTGCGCGCGGCGGTCCGGGGCGGCGGCGGCGTTGCCTTACCGCCGCGGATACTCCGGCCTCTCGGGAAACGCGGGAGTGGGATCGTCGCGGATCCGGGCCATGATCACCTCGATGGCCTTCTCGAGCTGCGGATCCCCGCCCGCCATCACCGCCGCGGGATCGTTGTCGACGAAGATATCGGGGTCGGCGCCGTGGTTCTCGACCCACCAGGTTCCCTGCCGCCCGTAGAACGCGTTGTTGGGCTGGTGAACGGTGCCGTTGTCGATGGTCCTCTGGCCGTTGACGATGCCCACCAGCCCGCCCCAGGACGGCACGCCCACCACCGTGCCGAGGCGCCGCGCCTTGAAATGCTCGATGAAACACTCCCCGTCGGAGCCGTTGTACTCGTTCGAAATCGCCACGTAGCGCCGGTCTCCCGCCGTGCCGGGATAGCGGAAAGGCTCCATGCCCCGCAAGACGTTGAAGGCGACCTGCCGCCGCTCCAGCTTGTCGATCATGAAGTATTCGGTCCAGCCGCCCGAGTTGCGCCGGACGTCGATAATGATCCCCTCCTTATACCTGAAGGCGCGCCAGAACTTGTCGAACTCGCCGATGCCCGGCGCCCCCATGGCGTTGATGTGCATGTAGCCCACGCGGCCGCCGGTGGCGGCGAGCACCTTTCGGATGTTTTCCGTCAGCCAGCGGAAGTAGCGCAGATCGGTGTCCGAGCGGAGCGGCTCCACTTCATAGGTCCGGGCCCCCTCCTCCGCGGGCGTGTCGTTCACCGTCACCTTGACCTTCTGCCCGGCGACGACCTGGAGCAGCTTGAAGTAGTCGTCGCCCGCCGCGACGCTGCGGCCGTCGATGGCGATGAGGAAATCGCCCTCCTTCAGGCGGATATCCGGCCGCGCGAGGGGCGCCTTGAGGTCGAGGTTGTACTCGGTGGGGCCGTAAATCCGCGCGAAGCGGTAGCGGCCTGCCGCCGCATCCGGAGTCAGGTCGACCCCCAGGAGCCCCGTGAAGAGCGGCGACGACAAGGCCGGCGCGGGGCCGCCGTCGCCGCCGTGGATGTACGCGTGGCCGACGCACAGCTCGCCCGTCATCTGCGCCATCAGCCAGTTGAGCTCGTCGCGGGAGGATAGATAGGGAATCCGCGCTCGATAATGCTCGCCGATGGCCTTCCAGTCGTGGCCGTGCATGCCGGCGTCGTAGAAGAACTCATCGTACCAGCGCCACGCGTCGGTGAAGATCTGGCCCCACTCGGCTTGCGTGTCCACGCGGTAGGTCATGCGGTCCAGGTTCAGGCCGTCGCCGATGCGCCGGCTGTCGTAGGCGTCTTGGAGCGTCGTCAGGAAGAAGCCGCCGCCCGCGCGGCACAAGAGCCGCTCCCCGTTGACCGACAGCGCGTAGTCCGCGATCTTCTGCTCCACCGCGCGCAGCTCCCCGCTCGCCATGTCGAAGATGTGAAGCGTCCATTTCGTCGCGCCGAGGGGCTTGAAGATCTCTTCGTATTCGCTCTCGGTGAATTTGGGCACCGAGCACCAGGCGACCTTGCCCTTCCCGGCCTTGAGGTAGAAATAGTTGCCGGCCGGCACGGGCAGCGGGAAGATGCGCGCGCCGATGCCCTCGAGTTCCACCCCCGCCCCGTCCCCGTCCGCCTTGGAATCCTTGGGCTCGTTCCCCAGGAAGGGCGGTTTTTTGCCCGCCTGGAGCCGCACCGCCAGCACCTGGTAGGGGTTGGCGATGACGTGGTTGTCCTCGTAGAAGTCCATCTGCACGTCGAAGCCGCGGCTCGACAGGAAGTAGAGATAGTCCCCCTTCGCGTCGAAGCACGGGTTGAGGTTGTCGAAGAAGTCATCCGTGAGGGCCGTCGCCGCCTTGGCCTCCACATCGTAGAGGAAAACCCGGCTGTTGCGGTTGGCCGCCACCTGCGTGTAGCAGACCCATTTCCCGTCGGGCGACCAGCCGTAGTCGTCGATTTCCCAGTAGAATTGGTCGTTCTTCAGGCGGCGCGATTCGGCGATCTTAACGAGCTCCTTGCCCGCGACATCGACGATGAAAAGGGCGAGTCCGCTGGTGCCGAAGAGAATCCTGGCGCCGTCGGGCGACCACGCGGGCCGATAAGGCGTGCGGTCCAGGTCCTTCGTGAGCGCAATCCACTCCCCGCCCCCGATGGGCTGCAGATAGAGTTGATACCGGCCGGTCCGGTCGGAGAAGAACGCCACCTGCGTCCCGTCGGGCGAAAGGCGCGCGAGGCGCTCCCGGGTCCCCGGCGAATCCGAGAGGTTGCGCGTCTGCCCGTTGCGGTCCGCGGGCACGGCGAAGAGATCGCCGCGCGCCTCGATGACGGCCAGAGCGCCGTCGCCGGCGATATCCGCCCCCTGCACGTAATCGCGCGGGTTGATCGTGCGGTTTCTGATCCGCCAGCGGTCGGAAGGCGCGAACACGACAATTCTCGCGTCGCTTCCGTCGGCCGGGTCGAAAACATGCAGGCGGCCGTCGTGCACGTACACGATGCGCCGCCCGTCGGTGGCGGGCATCATGACGTCGAGCTTCTCGTGGCGCGTCACGCGCTCGATCGCCTTGGTCGCCAGATCCTGAACGTACAGGTTGGCGGCGCCGTCGCGGTCCGAGACGAAGTACATGCGGCCGCCCACCCACATCGGGTAGGCGTTCTTGCCCACGTAATCCGAAACGGGCGCGAAGGCGTGCCCCGCGAAGTCGTACATCCAGATATCGCAGTAGCGCCCGCCCTTGTAGCGCTTCCATTGATACTCCTCGTGGCCCCTGCGGCTGTAAAGCATGCGCGTGCCGTCGGGCGAGAAGCTGCACAGGCCCCCGCGGTCGATGGGGAGCCGCTCGGGCGCCGAGCCCCCGCGCCGGACGAAGTACAGGTTGGGGTCGCGCTGGACGAAATTCTCCATGAAGGAGCGGAACACGATGCGCTCCCCGTCCGGCGTCCAGCCCACGGTCTGGGCGTCGCCGGGCGTGTAGGTCAGGCGGACGGGCTCGCCGCCCTCGGCGGGCATGAGGTACACGGCGAAGGGGCCCTCGTAGTTCGCGCTGAAGGCGATCCACTTCCCATCGGGCGAGAAGCGCGCCATGTGTTCGGTTCCGGGCGCGCCCGTCAACCGCCGCGCGAGCCCGCCCCGGGCGCGCACCACCCAGAGATCGTTCTCGTAGGTGAAGACGATGCGGTCGCGGTGGATGGTTGGGTACTGCATGAAGCGCGCCTCGCCGGCGCAGGCGCCGCCGCCGGCAAGGAGCAACAAGGCTCGCAGACACAACCCCATGCGTGCTGAAGCGGCGGACCGGCCGCGATCGTCACAACGGGTGTTCACGTTTCCTCCTTGCCCCGCCGGGCGGAAGGCGCGCGCCTCGAGCGCGGCGCGCAAGCACACTTTAGTATACGACGGGTCCGAAGGGGCGCAAAGGCGCCCATTGCCGCGCCGAGCCGGCGCGGTTACCATGAACCACGCGCCGAAGTCCGGTTTCGGCGCCTTCGCCGCCGGCGGAAACGGCGGGCCCTTATCGCGCTTCAGGAGAGGATTGAACCATGCTGCCACGGACTCTCATCGCGGTCGTCGTCTGCGCCTGCACGTGGTCCTGCGCGGCCGCTCCGGCCGCGGTCCGCGTCGTCCCCGAAGCCAAGGGCGCCGAGGGCGGACTGTACGTCGCCAACCGCGCCCCGCTGGCCCCGAGCCCCTTCGCCAAGCTGCCCATCGGCAGCATCGCGCCCAAGGGCTGGCTCAGGCACATGCTCGATCTGGAGGCCAGGGGCATGATCGGCCGCCTCAAGGAGATCTCGCCGTGGCTCAAGTTCGAGACCAGCGCTTGGGCTCGCGCGGATGGGACGGGCGAGCGCGGCTGGGAGGAATTGCCCTACTGGCTCAAGGGCTTCGGCGACCTGGGCTACGTGCTGGGCGACAAGGCCATCATCGACGAGGCGCGCCGGTGGATCGACGCCGTCCTCGCTTCGCAGCGCGAGGACGGCTGGTTCGGGCCGCGGGCGCTCCTCACGGCATTGAACGGAAAGCCCGACCTATGGCCGCACATGGTCATGCTCAACGTGCTCCAGTCCTTCCACGAGTTCACCGGCGACCCGCGGGTGATTCCCTTCATGCTCAAGTACTGCGCCTGGGAGAACCGGCTTCCGCCCTCGGCCTTCGGCGAGGGCTACTGGCCGAAAATTCGGGCCGGCGACAACATCGAGACCGTCCATTGGCTCTACAACCGCACGGGCGAAGCCTGGCTCCTCGAACTGGCCGCCAAAATTCACGCGAACATGGCCCGGTGGAACGAGGATGTCATCAACGGGCACAACGTGAACATCGCCCAGGGCTTTCGGGCGGGGACCGTGTTCTCGGTGCAGTCCGGCGACGCGCGGGACGCCGCCTCCGCCGAGCGCAACTACCGGAAGGTCATGGACGAGTACGGACAGTTCGCGGGCGGCACCTTCGTCTCGGATGAGAACTGCCGGCCGGGGTACGTCGATCCGCGCGGCGGCTTCGAGACCTGCGGCATTGTCGAGTTCATGCACAGCTTCCAGATGCTGACCAAGACGACCGGCGCGCCGATCTGGGCCGACCGTTGCGAGGAGATCGCCTTCAACAGCTTCCCCGCCTCGATGACGCCGGCGCAGACGGGCCTGCACTACCTGACCTGCGCCAACCAGGTGCAGCTCGACCGCAAGAACAAGGCGCCCGGCGTCCAAAACGGCGGCACGATGTTTTCCTACAGCCCCTTCGCGTGCTATCGCTGCTGCCAACACAACGTCTCGCACGGCTGGCCGTACTACGCCGAGGAGCTGTGGCTCGCCACTCCGGACGGGGGCCTGTGCGCCTCGCTCTACGCCGCCTCCGAGGTCAACGCCAAGGTCGGCGATGGGACGCAGGTGGCCATCGTCGAGGAGACGGACTATCCCTTCAGCGACACGATCGTCCTGCGTTTGAAAACGCCCCGGGCGGTGGAGTTTCCGCTCTACCTGCGGGTGCCGCGCTGGTGCGCCGCGCCCGCCGTCGCCATCAACGGCCAGGCCGTGAACCTCGCCGCGCCGCCCCCGTCCTACGCGGTTCTCCACCGCACTTGGCAGGACGGCGATGCGGTCACCGTGCGCTTTCCCATGGAACTCGCCGTGGCGAAGTGGGCCAAGAACAAGGATTCCGTCTCCGTGAGCCGGGGGCCCCTGGCCTTCTCGCTCGCCATCGGCGAACGGTGGCAGCGCTACGGCGACAACCCCGGCTGGCCCGAGTGGGAGGTCTTTCCGGCGACGCCCTGGAACTACGGCCTGGTCCTCGACGAAGCCAACCCCGCCGCTTCGTTCACGGTGGTTCCCGCCGGGAAACCCCTGGCGCCGAATCCCTTCACGCCGGATGCGGCGCCCATCATGCTCAAGGCCAAGGCGCGCAAGATCCCGAACTGGCAGCTCGACCGCAACGACATGGTCGGCGCCCTCCAGCAGAGCCCGGCCCGCTCCGACGAGCCCGAGGAAACCGTGACGCTCATTCCCATGGGCGCCGCGCGGCTGCGCATCGCGGCGTTCCCGACCATCGGCGCGGGGCCCGACGCGACCGAATGGGTCGCGCAGGCCAGACCCAGGCCCTCGCAGTACCGGGCGAGCGCGTCGCATTGCCACGACGGCGACAGCACCGACGCCCTCGGCGATGGCATCGAGCCCTCGAGCTCGGGCGATCATTCGATCCCCCGCTTCACGTGGTGGCCGCGCCGGGGCACGACGGAGTGGGCGCAGTTCGATTTCGAGAAACCGCGCCGGGTCGCCGCCGTCGAAGTCTACTGGTTCGACGACGAAGGCCACGGCCACTGCCGCGTCCCGGCGTCCTGGAAGCTCCTCTACAAGGACGGGGAGCAATGGAAGCCCGTCGCCGGCGCCGGCGCCTTCGGCACCGCCAAGGACCGCTACAACGCCGTCGCCTTCGAGCCGGTGTCGACGACCGCGCTGCGCATCGAAGCCGTGCTCAAGCCGGAGTTCTCCGGCGGTGTACTCGAGTGGAAGGTGAAATAGGCCTCTGGAGGACGTCCCTCTCGCCGCCGGAATTTCGGCGAGCGCCGCGGCTTCCGCGGCCCGCGCGGCCTTCCCGGCCGCGTCGGAAATCTGACGGCCGCCGGCCGCCGCTCCCGGCTCCGCCGGCAGGCATGCTTGCATTCCGCCGGCCATGCCTTACCTTCAAGGCATGGCCGGCAACGGGGGCAAGAGGCGCGCCAACGGCCGGCGGGACCGGAGGAGCGAGATGACATCGCGCCGCAAGCGCCGAACGACAGGGGTCGCTCCGGCCCTCACCGAGGCGATCCTGGAGAGCATCTCCGACGGCGTCTTCACCGTGGACATGGACCGGCGGATCACGTCGTTCAACCGCGCCGCCGAGCAGATCACGGGAATCCCCCGGGAGGAGGCTCTCGGGCAGCGTTGCTCCGAGGTCTTCCGCTCCAGCATGTGCGAGAGGGAATGCGCCTTGGGACGGACGCTGAAGACCGGGAAGCCGATTATCGGCCGGGCGGGCTTCATCGTCGATGCCGAGGGGCGGCGCATTCCCATCAGCGTCTCCACGGCGGTCCTGCGCGACGCGCGGGGACGCATCACGGGGGGCGCCGAGACCTTCAGGGACATGAGCGAGATCGAGACCCTCAGGCACGAGCTGGCGGGCCGCGTCCGCCTCGGCGATCTCTCCAGCCGGAGCCCCGTGATGCAGCGGATCTTCGACATCCTCCCGGCCATCGCCGCGAGCGCAAGCACGGTGCTCATCGCCGGCGAGACCGGCACCGGCAAAGAACTGGTGGCGCGCACCATTCACTCCCTGAGCCCCCGCCGCGACGGCCCCTTCGTGGCGGTCAACTGCGGGGCGCTGCCCGACACGCTGCTCGAATCGGAGCTGTTCGGCTACAAGGCCGGCGCCTTCACGGGCGCGGCGGCGGACAAGCCCGGGCGCTTCGCCCTCGCGGCGGGCGGCACGCTGCTCCTGGACGAGATCGGGGACGTGAAGCCGCCCCTCCAAGTCAAGCTGCTCCGGGCCCTCCAGGAGCGCACGTTCGAGCCTCTCGGCGCCACGAGCCCCGAGCCCTGCGGCGCGCGCATCATCGCCGCCACCAACCGCGACCTGGCCGCCGAGGTGCGCGCCGGCGCCTTCCGCGAGGACCTGTACTACCGGATCAACGTGGTCCGCGTCGAACTGCCGCCGCTCCGCGGCCGCAAGGAGGACATCCCGCTCCTCGTGGAGCAGTTCGTGGCGCGCTTCAACCGCCTGCAGGGCAAATCGGTGGCGGGCGTCGCGGCCGAGGCGCTCGCCCTCATGATGGGGCACGACTGGCCCGGGAACGTGCGCGAGCTCGAGAACGTCATCGAGCGCGCTTTCGTTCTGTGCGGCGATGGGCCCATCGCGTTGGAACACCTGCCCGAGGAGCTGACGGGCCGCACCGCGGAGGCCGGGCCGGCGGGAGACATGCGCGCCGCGCGCGCTTCCCTCGACGCCCACGCGATCCGCGCCGCGCTCGCCCGCCACGACGGCAACCGGCTGGCGGCGGCGCGGGCCCTGGGCATTCACAAGAGCACCCTCTTCCGGAAGCTCCGCGCCCTGGACATCGAGGCGCCCCGGCGCGACGGACGCTCCCGCCCCGCCGCGGAGGGCGGCTCGCGCGCGCGGCCGGCGCGCGGCCGGCGCGGGTGACCGATGGCGCCCGCGGAGTCTCGCCCCCGGAAGATCGGCGCCGCGCCGCACGACCGTGTCCGAGTGACATGCCTCATCGAGAATTCCTCGAGCGATCCCGCCCTCGCCGCCGAGCACGGGCTCGCCCTGTGGATCGAGGCGCGCGGGCGGCGCATCCTCTTCGACACCGGGCAGAGCGATGCCTTCGTCGCGAACGCGCGGCGCCTCGGCATCGACCTGGCCCGCGCCGACTTCATCGTCCTGAGCCACGGCCACTACGACCACACGGGCGGCCTTGCCGCGGCGCTGGCGGAAGCTCCCGCCGCGCGGCTCGTCGTACACCCCGCGGCCGGGACGGCGAGGTACGCGGTGCGCCCGGGAGAAACGGCCCGGGAAATCGGCCTGCCCCCCGGGGCGCGCGAGGCCGCGGCGCGCCTGGACCGCGCGCGCGTCATCAGCGCCGGCGCGCCCGTGGCGTTGGCCGAGGGCATCGGCGTCACCGGCCCGATTCCGCGCCGGACACCCTTCGAGGATGCCGGCGGACCTTTCTTCCTGGACCCGGCCGGGACGCGCCCCGATGCGATCTCCGACGACCAGGCCCTGTGGATCGCCGCCGCGGGCGGGCTCGTCGTCGTCGCCGGCTGCTGCCACGCGGGCGTCATCAACACCCTCTGGGAGGCGCGGCGCGCCGCCGGCGACTTGCCCCTCCGCGCCGTGATCGGCGGATTTCACCTAGGCGACGCCCATTCCGAACGCCTGGCGGCGACGACCGCCGCGCTGAAAGACCTCCGGCCCGACCTGCTCGCTCCCTGTCATTGCACGGGCGAACGGGCCCTCGCAACGCTGCGCGGCGCCTTCGGAACCCGGGTTCTGCGCTGCGCCGGCGGGAGCCGCCTGGAGTTCTAAGCGCCCTTCCATGCGGGGCGGCCGCGCCGCCGACGATGTTCCCGCGTAAAAGTCGGGCACGATCCACGGGAAAAAAACGGACACCGCGCGCTCCCGCGCCGCGAGGGCGGATCCCGCCCGGGACCGCAGGTTGCACGTCTTCCCTCGAGCAACAAGGAGGACGACGCAAATGACGGGACGAGCGCGGGCTTGCACGGGCGCGGCGGTGGTTGTGGCGTTTTTCGCGGGCTGCGGCGGAGGCGGCTCGCCGGATCTGCCGCCCGAGGCGGCGATCGACACCACCCCTTCGCGGAATCTCCCGCCCGAGGCGAAGATCGACGCCGCCCCTTCGCGGGGCGCCGCGCCCCTCGCCGTAAGGTTCGACAGCTCTTCGTCCTCGGATCGCGACGGCCGGATCGTCGATTCCCGCTGGTCCTTCGGCGATGGCTCGGAGGATGCCTACGGCGTCGTCGTTTCCCATGTTTTCGCGGCGGCGGGTTCCTACCGGGTCCGCCTCACGGTGATCGATGACCAAGCGGACGAAGCTCGGGCGGAATGCACGGTGACGGTGCTTCCTCCCGTGAACGAATGCCCCGCCTTTGCCGCCCCCGTCGCCGTCGGCACCGTCTCCGACGAGCGCATCAACGAATGTTCGGGCCTGGCGTGGAGCCGCACCCAAAACGTCTTGTGGCTCCACAACGACTCCGGCGACAGCGCGCGCGTCTTCGCCATCTCCGGCAACGGGACGCTGCTCGCCGTCGTGACGCTCTCCGGCGCGACGGCGCACGACTGGGAGGACATGGCAATGGGGCCCTATCCCGGCGGCGGAGACGCCCTCCACATCGCCGACATCGGCGACAACGCGGCCTCACGGTCCTATGTGCGCATCTACCGCGTCCCCGAGCCCGCGATCACCGGCGCTACGCCGCAGAACCTCGCGGTCGCGAATTTCGATTCCTTCCGGCTCGTCTATCCCGACCGACCCCACAACGCCGAGACTTTCATGGTCGATCCGGAGAACGGCGACGTGTACATCGTGACCAAGGAGAAGGACGGCCGTTCCACGGTTTTCGCCGCCGCGTGTCCCGCGAACGGGGCCGTGGTGACCATGCACGCCGTCGCCTCGCTAGTCTTCGGCGTCGAGCCCCTCTCGGGCAGTCCGCTTCCCACTGGGGGCGATATCGCGCCGGACGGCTCCATGGTCATTATCCGCACGTACAACCGCGCGTTTCTCTTCCGCAGGCCGCTCGGAGGCTCGCTCGCCGATGCCTTCGCGATGCCGCCGTGCCGCGTGCCGGCGCCTTCCGAGTACCAAGGCGAGGCCATTGCCTTCGCGGCGGACGGCGCCAGCTACTGGACCCTGGGCGAGGGCGCGAACCAGAGCCTCTACCGCGTGGACATGATTCTTCCCGCCGCGCCCTAACGCGGCGGACTCCCGGAGACACCGCCGCCGGCCGGCCCGGCGGGCGCGGCGCCCGCTCAGTTCTTCGCCGCCTCGCCGGGCGCGTCCTTCATCGGGCACACGACCTGGCACTGATGGCAGACGACGCAGTCGGCGGCGCGGCTCGGCGACTCGCCCGCCAGAATTCGCGCCGAGGGCTCGACGGCGGTGGCGCAGGCTCGGTTGCATTTCCCGCAGGAAATGCACCGTGATGTCGGCGGCTTGACGGCCCAGAAGCTCACGAAGTTGAGGGGCGCGAGCAAGGCGCCGATGGGACAGAGCACGTTGCAGAACCCCCGCCGGAAGAAGACCGCCGCGACGACGACCGCCGCGAGAATGCCGATCTTGAGGAGCGACCAGCCCGAGACCGCGGCATCCTCCGCGAAGGCGGCGCTGATCACGGCCGGCGCCGACACCTGGGCCCCGGCGGCCGGGCAGTAGCGGCAGAAGGAGAACACGGTCTCCTCGCCGAACGCGAAGGGCAAGGCGAACACCGTGAGAACCAGCACGGGGTACTTCACCCAGCCCGTCCAGGCGGGCAAGGCGAATTTCCGCGTCTTGATCCGGTAGAGCAGATCCTGCAGAAACCCGAGGGGACACACCCAGCCGCAGAGCAGCCGCCCGACGAGGACGCCGGCCAGAAGCACGGTGCCGAAGGCGAGCAGCGGGAAGACGTGGTGCCCGGCGAAATGCGCGAACACCCCGATCGGGCACGCGAAGTACGACAGCGCGCAGGAGTGGCAGCTCAAGACGGGAACGCAGAGCCACTTGGCCTCCAGGCCCCGCGAGCTGTGGAGCAGGAGGAACGCGATGGTCTGAACGAGGGTCTTGTATTTCTGCATCGGGTGGCGGCCGCCGTGGCCGCCGGTACGTTTCTAGATTCAGGTCGGGCACGCGCGCCGGCCGGCCGGCTGGGAGCGGTCGTACTGCGTGACGAGCTTGTCGCCCTTGCGCAGGACCCCCGTGAAGGTGGCATCGATGACGAGCTGGGCCTCGCTGATCTTCTCGACGACGATTTTCGGCGGAGGTTTGCGCATGCCGGGAAAGCGCAGTCCGCCCGGAAGCAGAAAGCGTTCCTCCTCCGCGTCCGCGGGCTGCTCGTAGAGCACGCGATGGGTCCGCGCGGCGCCCGCGGCGATGCACGCGAGGGCCGCCGCGCACAAGCCCGCCGCAATTCCCAAGCGCACCCGCCGCGTCTTCACAGCAGATTCCTCTCGTAGCCCGGCGCCAGCCGCCGGTCGTTGCCGATCCTGACGGTGACCCGGCGCGCATCCAACCAGTCGAGGACCGCGAGCGCATACTTGCGGGTCGAGCTCAAATGATACTTGAAATCCGCGGAGTTGAGTATCCCCTTGGCCTTGATCTCGCCCACGGCCTTGTCCTGCGCCTCCTTGCACCACTTGCGGCTCAGGACGACGTTCTTGCCCAGCCGAAAGAGCGCGCCCTCGTTGCAGAGGTGATCGAGCAGCCGCTCCACCTCGGCCGGCGGGACACCCAGGCGCGCGGGCAGCTCGTCGGGCCGCGGCGAGGCGAAGCCCTCCTCGTCGAAGACCTCGACCAAGCGCCGCATGGTGCCGCGCTCGTCCGCCCCGAGGGCGCTCACCGCCGCCTCGAGGACGAACTTCCCGCCCCGGCGGGTGATGACGCCCTCGCGGCCGAGGTCATCCTCGATGCGCGCCCACAGGACGGGCGGCAGGTTCATGCCCTCCCTGACCTCGCTCAGGGTCAGGCTGAGCGCCGCGCCCTTCGCGGGGGCCGCCTCGATGCGCGCCCGCACGTCCGCCACGAAGCCGCCGTAGGCATCGGCGTGGACGAAGAGACCGGCGCCCAGCGCCAGGACCTTGCCCTCGGCGGCCAGCGCCGCGAGGTGCTCCTTGACGGCCTCCGGCGTGAGGAGCGTTCCCCGCGCGATCTCGGCCTCCGCCGCGCCGGCCGGGCGCTCGCGCGCCAAGAACCACTCGACGCGCCGCTTCCGGCCCTCCGGCGAGGCGAGGCTCAGGCCCTCGAAGAAGGCGCGTTGCGCCGCGAGTTCGCGCCCGAGCCGCTTGCGGCGCGGCCGCTCGTCCGCCTCGCAGACTCCGAGGATCTCCCCGCCCCCCACCGTCACCGCCGGCGAGAGCCGCCGCAGGATATACCTGTCGCCCATGGCGGCGCCCACCGCCTCCTGCAGCACCACCGCCGCCGGAGCGCTCCCGCCGCGCTCCAGCGTGTCGCCATCGATGAGATACAGCTTTCCGGGGACTTCGCTCGTTCCCGTGTGGAACTTGAGCTCCTCGCCGTTGCGAAGAGGCCGGTCGAGCGTTTTCACCGCCCTCACCTCCAGCGCGAACGCCGCGGCCGCTTTGACGCAGCCCGGCGCGCATACGACCTGCCCGCGGAGGGGCCGCGCCTTCCCGAAATCCGGAACGTTGAGGGCCAGGCACTGGCCGAAGCCGCCCTCGGTCGCATCCCGCATGAAGCGCTGCATCCCCCGCACCCTGCCCGCCGCGCCGCCCGGCGCGAGCTCGACCCTGTCGCCCACCGCGACCGCGCCCGCAAGCGGCATGCCCGTCACGACCGTGCCGGCGCCGGCGGCGGTGAACACGTTGATGATGGGCATGCGAAAGACGCCGGCCGAGGAAGACCGCCCCGCGTCCTGCGCTTGGACCGCCGCCCGCGCCCGCGCCGTGAAGGCGTCGTAGAACTCCGCGAAGCCTTCGAGAGTCTCGGTGGACACCGGCAGGATCGGCGCTTCGGCGAGGAACGTGCCGGCGAGGGCCGCGCGCGCCTCGGCCAGAACTTCCGCCGCGCGCTCCGGACCCGCCAGGTCGATCTTCGTCACGGCCGTCAGGCCGTGTCGCACGCCCAGAAGGTCCATGATCTGCACGTGCTCGATCGTCTGGGGCATGACGCCGTCATCCGCCGCGACGACGAGCAGCGTCATGCCGATGCCCGAAACGCCCGCGATCATGTTTCGGACGAGCTTCTCGTGGCCCGGGACATCGACGAAGCCCACGGTTTGCTCGCCGCCGATCACGCAGGGCGCGAAGCCGAGGTCGATGGTCATGCCGCGCTCGACCTCATCCTTCAGATGCATGGTGTTGCAGCCCGTGAGAAGCTTGACGAGCTGCGTTTTGCCGTGGTCCACATGTCCGGCGGTGCACACCATCATGAGCACGTCCGGGACCACGTTCGGCCGGAGGAGGCCGGGATAGCGCCGTCGCATCGCCTTTCCTCCCCGGGCCTACGCGCGCAGCACGCGCATGGTTTCCTTGTAGAACATGAGGGCCGGACAGCCCGCGAATTCGACGGCGAGCGCCGCGGCCTCGTCGATCTCCTCCCGCGTGATCCCCAGGGCGAAGGCCGCCGCCAGGTGGCTCCGCAGGCACGGCTCGCAGTGCCTGACGATGGAGAGCGCGACGGCGATCAGCTCCTTGGCGCGGGCGTTGACTTTGCCGGGCGCGGTGGCGGCGCCCATGAACTCGCCGAAGCGCGCGAGGGCCGCGGAGGACGGGGCGGGCGCCGCGGCGGGCGCGTGATCCTCAAAAGTCGGCGGGTGCTCGCAGCACGCGGGGGCCGCGGCGGCGGGCACGGAAACCGCGGCGGCGCTCGGCGGCGCGCCCGCGTCCCGCGGCGCGGCCCCGGGAGTCTTGGCCGTCACGCCGCCGGCCGCGCCCACGAGGCGCGCGAGACGTTTTCCGCGCACGCGCACCTTCCCATCGGGAACTCCGGGCTCGTTCACAACGATCCTGCCGATGATCGCCGCGGCTTCGTTGCCGCGGCCCTTGAGCTCCTTCACCATGGCCTCCGCCGCCTTCTCGGGCAGGGCGACGAGCAGACCGCCCGAGGTCTGCGGATCGTAGAGAATCGGGAGGAGCCCCTCGGCCTCGGGCTCCTCGGCCTGAATCCAGGCCATGGCGTATTCCTCGTTACGGTCGATGCCGCCGCCCATGATCTCCTCCTCGAGGCACTCGACGGCGGAGGCGAGCACGGGGAGCGCCTCCAGGTCGAGGACCGCGGTGACGCGGCTGTTGCGCGCCATCTCCACCAGGTGCCCGGCCAGGCCGAAGCCCGTGATATCGGTGCAGGCGTGGGCTCCGTGCCGCACCATGAGCTCGGAGGCGTCCTTGTTGAGCGCCGCCATCCATGCGCCGGCCTCGGCGAGGGCCTCAGGCCGCATGCGGCCGAGTTGCGCCGCGAAGGAAACCATGCCCAGCCCCAGGGGCTTGGTGAGCACCAGGCAGTCGCCCGGTTGGGCGTTGTCCCTGACGACGACCGCGCCGCCGTCGATGAGCCCCGTCACGGCGAAGCCGCACTTGACCTCGGCATCGTTGATGCTGTGGCCGCCGATGAGGCTACAGCCGGCCTCGTTGAGCTTCTCGATGCCGCCTTTGAGGATGGCCTCCATGGCGGCGCCGTCCAGTTCGTCGATGGGGAAACCCACGATCGAGAGGGCCGTGAGCGGCGTCCCGCCCATGGCGTAGACATCGCTCACCGAATTCGCGGCGGCGATCTTTCCGAAGAGATGCGGGTCGTCCACGCAAGGCGTGAACACATCGACGGTCTGGACCAGGACGTGGTCGGCATCGATCCTGAACACCGCCGCGTCGTCCCCGGCGGCCACGCCCACAAGCACGCGCGGATCCTCCACCGGGGGCAGCCCGCCCAGGACGCGGGCCAGATCGGCCTGCCCGATCTTGGAGGCGCACCCCGCCTTCGCAACGCTCCGCGTCAGCGCCGCGGCCTCGGCCTTCGGCGGGAGGCGCTCGCCGGCGCAGGGGCAGACGTTGTGGGCCTTCAGCATGTCGCAGGGGCATCCCTGGCGCGGATTGCAGACGCAGTGACCGAGCTTGCGCGACCGCGCCATGACGGCCTTTCGGCGCCGGAGATTGACTGCCATAGCCTTCCTTTCCCGCTAGGGAGAGCTCTTCGCAAGCCGCGCATCGATGCGCGCGAGGGCCTCGGCCACGATCTCGGCCTCGCCCTCAAGCAGCGTGCGCATGTCGATCAACACGTCGTCGCCGGCGATGCGCCCGACGATGGGCGGCTCGCTCCGCCTGAGGAGCCGGCTCAGACCATCGGCGCCGCAGCGGTCGCTTCGCACGGCGAGCACGTAAGTCGGGAAGCGCGCGCCGGGCAGCGAGCCGCCCCCCGTCTCGCTCTCGCCGGCCTTGACGGCGAGCTTCAACGCCGCGACCCGCCCGGCCAGACTCTCCTTCAGGGCGCGCGCGCGCTCCTCGAGAACCGCCGGCGGCAGCGTCATCATGCGCAGCGTCGGGTGCGCCGCCGCGAGCGTCTCGGGGTGGAGAAACAGCCTGAGGGCGTGCTCGAGGGCCAGATCCGTCAGCTTGCACACCCTGAACATGCGGGTCATCGGGTGCTTCTTGATCGCGGCGATGTGCCGGCGCCGGCCCAGGATGATGCCGGCCTGCGCCCCGCCGATGAGCTTGTCGCCGCTGAAGCACACCAGGTCCGCGCCCGCGGCGAGGCTGTCTTGCGCGGTGGGCTCCTTCGGCAGGCCGTAGGCGGTCAGGTCGACGATGGCGCCGCAACCCAGGTCATCGATGACGAGGACGTCGCGGTCCTTCTTCAGGGTCGCGATCTCCCCGATGGAGACCTCCTTGGCGAAACCCTCGATGCGGTAGTTGCTGGTGTTGACCCTGAGGATCGCCCCCGTCGCCGGCGACAGCGCCTGGGCGTAGTCGCGCAGGTGCGTGCGGTTGGTCGTCCCCACCTCCACCGCGATCGCGCCGCTCTGGTGGATGCATTCCGGCAGCCTGAAGGATCCCCCGATCTCGATGAGCTGGCCGCGGGAGACGATCACCTCCTTGCCCTTGCAGAGGGCCACGAGGATCAGGTACGTCGCCGCGGCGTTGTTGTTGACGACCATGGCCGCCTCGGCGCCCGTGAGCTCGCACAGGATATGCTCGGTCATGAAGTTGCGCTTGCCGCGCAGCCCCGTTCCCAAGTCGATCTGCATGTTGCAGCACCGGTTGAGGGAAGCGAGGGCGGCGGCGGAGGCATCGGGCAAGACGGCTCGTCCCAAGCCCGTGTGGAGGATGATGCCGGTGGCGTTGACGACGCGGCGGAGGCGCTCGCCGAAAACCTCCTCGGCGCCGGCCTCGACGGCGGCGATGACATCCTCGGCGCCGACCGCCGAATCCTCTGCGGCGAGGCGCCCCCGGAACTCGGCAAGCACCTTCTGCGCCAACCGCGCGACAAGGGGCCGCGTATGCGCCGCGATGAGGGCTTCAATGCGGGGATTCGCCAGCAGCGCGCTCATGGAGGGCAGGCGGCGGCGGGCATCGTTGCGGGTATTCACGTGGGTTCCTTTCGCTCGGCGGCGCTCCCGCTCGGGTCGCACCGCGCTCCCGCACGACGCCGCACCCACTGGTTGTACTCCCTGCCGCGGCACAGGTCAAGACCGCCTCCCGAGGCCCGCTTTGGCCGCCGCTCCGGGGCCGGTATAATCGATCTTTATATGAGGAAGACACCCCGGATGCTTCTAGGCCTGGCCGTATGGCAGGCGTGCGTCTCCGCGGGGGTCGTCATTAACGAGATCCATTACGCTCCCGCCGACAAGACCGTGCCCGAGGAGTTCGTGGAGCTCTACAACGACGGCCCCGCCGTCGACATCTCGGGGTGGTACTTCTCGGAAGGCATCGCCTACACCTTTCCCGAGGGAACGGTGATCGGCTCGGGCGAGTATCTGGTCGTGGCCCAGTCCCCCCCGACGCTCGTCGGCATCTACGGTCCCATCGATGCGGTTTTCGGCCCTTTCGGCGGCCGGCTCTCCAACGACGGGGAAAGGGTGGTGCTGCGCAACGCCCAGGGGTTCGTCGAGGACGAGGTCGACTACGGGATCGGCTTCCCGTGGCCGACGCTCGGCGCCACCGAGGGCTGCTCCATGGAGCTCGTGTCTCCGGACCTGGACAACGACCTGGGCGGGAGTTGGCGCATCTCCGACCCCGGCCTGGCGCAGGGCGCGGGCGCGCTCATCGAGGCGGAGCAGACCTGGCGCTACTTCAAGGGCACCCAGGAGCCGTCGGTCCCCATGAGCGCGTGGCGGCAGCTCGCGTTCGACGATGCGAGCTGGGCCGGCGGCCGGGCGGCCATCGGCTACGGCGAGAGCTTCATCAAGACGACGCTGGGCGACATGTACGGCGGTTACACCACCGTGTACCTCAGGAAGACCTTCACCGTGACGGACCCGACGGTGATCAACCGCCTCACCTTGGCGGTCCGGTTCGACGATGGCTTCAACGCCTGGATCAACGGCATCTTCGTCGCCGGCAACAACGTTCCCGGCCGGGAATTGACCTTCGACCGCACGGCATCGTCGGCTCGCGAGGATGATGCCTTCGCCGAGTTCACGCTGCCGCCGCCGGCGGGCTATCTGGTGGGGGGCGTCAACGTGCTCGCCGTCCAGCTTCTCAACGTCACAAAGAGCACCAGCTCGGATGCGTTTTTCGACTGCCGGCTCTTCGGGGCGAGCGGCGCGCCCAGGGGGCCCACGCCAGGGGCGCGGAACTCGGTCTACGCCGCGAACGCCGCCCCGCAGCTCAGGCAGGCGAGCCATTTCCCGGCACAGCCCGTCTCGGGCGAGGAGGTGCTCATCACGATCAAGGCGACGGATCCCGACGGTGTCGCCTCGGTCGAGCTTCACTACCAGCTCGTGGATCCGGGCGCCTATATCGAGCTGTCCGACGCGGCCTACGCCGCCAACTGGACGACCATCGCCATGAACGACGCGGGCCTCGACGGCGATGCCGCCGCCGGCGACGCGATCTTCTCGGCGACGATGCCGGCGGGGCTGCAGACGCACCGGCGCCTGGTGCGCTTTCGGTTCACGGCCGCCGACACCCGCGGCGCCACGATCAACGCCCCCTACGCCGACGACCCCGTGCCGAATTTCGCGTACTTCGTCTACGACGGCGTTCCGGCGTACCACGCCGCGATCCAGCCCGGCAGCGCCGACCCCGCGCGGCGCATGGTGGTCGCGCATCCGCCGGAAGTCATGGCGAGCGTGCCGGTCTACCACCTCATCACCAAGAAGTCCGCGGCCGAGGATGCCACCTGGAACAGCCAGTACGGCGGGGATCTCTACCCGTGGCGCGGAACGTTGGTGTACGACGGCGAGGTCTACGACCATATCCGTTACCGCATGCGCGGCGGCGTGTGGCGCTACGCCATGGGCAAGAACATGTGGAAGTTCAACTTCTGGCGCAACCACCGCTTCCGCGCCCGGGACAACTACGGCCGGAGGTACGACACGAGCTGGGACAAGCTGAACTTCTCGGCGATCATTCAGCAGGGCGACTACCTCCACCGCGGCGAGCAAGGACTCTTCGAGTCCACCGGGTTCCGGCTTTTCGAAATCGCCGGTCTGGAGGCCTGCAAGACCCACTACTTGACTTTCCGCATCATCGCCGCGGCCGATGAGACGGGTCCGACGCAGTACGACGGCGATTTCTGGGGCCTGTACCTCGCCATCGAGCAGATGGACGGCCGGTTCCTGGACGAGCACGACCTCCCCGACGGCAACCTGTACAAGATGGAAGGCGGGACGGGCGAGCTCAACAACCTGGGATACGCCGGCGTCAAGGACAAATCCGATCTGAACGCTTTCATGGCGGCGCTGGGCGCTCGGCCCTCCAGGACGTGGTGGCGCGCCAACGTGGAGCTTGACCGCTACTACGCCTACCGCTCCATCCTGGAAGCGATCCACCACTACGACAACGGCTACGGCAAGAACTACTTCTACTACCTGAACCCGCTGACGGAGCGCTGGACGCAGTACGCCTGGGACCTGGATCTCACGTGGGCCGACAACATGTTCGGCAACGGCGAGGAGCCCTTCAAGGCGGCGGGCGTTCTCGGCATCGCCGAGCTCGGCATCGAGTACAAGAACCGCATGCGCGAGATCCGCGATCTCCTCTACAACACCGACCAGACCCACCGCATGATCGAGGAATACGCCGCCATCGTCGACCCCGTGCCGGGCGAACCGGCGCTCGTCAGCGCCGATCGGGCCCATTGGGACTACCACCCCGTCATGGTCAGCAGCCGCGTCAACCCTTCCAAGGCCGGGCATGGACGCTTCTACCAGCAAGCCGCCGCCCAGGGCCTGCCGCCGACCTTCCAGGGCATGGCGGGGCTGATGAAGAACTACGTCGCCGCGCGCGGCGCGTGGATCGACGGGAGCATCGCCGCCGACAACGCCATCCCCCACCGGCCCACCGTGACTTCGCTGGCCGCGCCCGGCTATCCCATCGACGGGCTCACCTTCAAGGCAAGCGCCTTCAGCGACCCGCAGGGCTCGTCCACCTTCGGCGCCATGAAGTGGCGCGCCGCGGAGGTGACGCCCGCCGGCGCGCCCGCCTTCGATCCGGCGAATAGACGACGCTACGAGATCACGCCCGCCTGGCAGTCTCCTGAAATGACGGCGTACCAGAGCGAGATCACGATCCCCTCAACGGCGCTCAAGATCGGCCGCACCTACCGCGTCAGGGTGCGCATGATGGACACGACCAAGCGCTGGAGCCGGTGGTCGGAGCCCATCGAGTTCACGACCGGCGCGCCCGCGATCCCCTTTCCGCAGCAGCAGTGGCTGCGCGTGACGGAACTTATGTACCACCCGGCCGACACGCCGGACCTGGAATTCATCGAGCTTCAGAACATCGGCGCCGAGCCCGTCGACCTCACGCCGGTGTCCTTCACCGACGGCATCGAGTTCGCCTTCGCGGGTTCCGCGGTCACGACGCTGGGGCCGGGAGAATTGGTTCTCGTGGTGCGAAACCTGCACGTCTTCTCCTCGTCCTACGACACCGCGGGGATGCGCATCGCGGGCCAGTACAAGAAGAGGCTTGAGAACGCGGGCGAGCGCATTCACCTGGTTTACGGCGCGAACGCCACCATTCAGGACTTCACCTACGCCGGCGCGTGGTATCCCCCCGCCGACGGCGGGGGGTATTCCATCGAAATCGTCGACCCCCGGGGTCCGCTATCCCTCTGGAGCGACCCGAACGGGTGGCAGGCGAGCCTCGTCGCCGGCGGCACGCCCGGCGCGCCGCCCGGAACGGCGGTGGGAGGCAGGCAGCGTCCCGGCGACGCCAACCAGGACGGTCGCCTGGACGTCTCGGATGCCGTGGCGTACCTACGGTATCTCTTCGGCGCGACCGGTCTGCCCGCGCCGTGCGACGGGGCCTTGAACGAGGGCGGCAACCTGGCCCTCCTCGACATGAACGGCGATGGGCGGATCGACATCGCCGACCCGGCGGCCCTGCTCGCCTATCTTTTCAACCACGGGCCGGGGCATCCCTTGGGGACGCACTGCCTTCGCATCGAGGGCTGCCCCTCGGCTTGCCGTTGACGCCGCGCCGGGGCCGGCGCACCGGACGCGGCGCTCCCCGCCGGCGCCAAAGCCGCCGGGCTTCGCGGCTTGTTGACGCCGGCAAGGAGCTCCCGCGGCCGGTGCGCTATCCCAGGTTATTCCACTTGATCTTCGTGCGCCTGAGCGCGTAGCCGATCTCGTTCAGGTAGTCGCCCTGGATCGTCATCCAGTGGAAGCCCGGCATGTTCTCGCAAACCAGGAGGGCGTCGGGCTTGAACCTGATGTCGATCTGCGAGCGGCAGATCGGCCGGAAACCGGCCTCGATGATCTCGCCGCGCAGGCCGGTCCACCTCTCCATGAGAAAATCGGGAATGATGTTGGTCACGATCCGGCCCAGGGGCATCTCCACCTTGGGGGCCGCGCCGTAGTCGGACTCGAAGTGCGTCATGATGCGGGCCGGATCCAGGTTCTTCCCGTCGTTCCTGCGGGGCGCCGTGCAGTGCGCGAGGGTGATCTCATGATCGTGCGGGTAGCACGGGTCGTTGAGGAACGGGGGCTTGCCGGCGATATTGGCCAGCAGAATGCCCGCGGGCACGACGACGAAGTCCGACTCGCAGAAGGCCAGGTAGCCGGCGTCGTTCAGGAGGCTGAGGGGCAGGCACGCCGTCGTTTCGGAGATCGGCATGATCGTCCCCATGCAGTGGTGGATGGTGAGCATGCGCGCGCCGGCGTGGGCGGCGATGTCGCGCAGGACCCGCGTCAGGATGAACGCGCGCTCGACAAACCCGCGGTCGGTCTCAAGCGTCGTGCCCTCCTCGGCCAGGTACTCCGCGGCGAGCTTCTTGGAGAGCGCCACGGTCTCGCGGTCTTCGCGGGCGGCCCTGAGGAGTTTGCCCAGTTCGTCGTAGGACACGTTGACGATATCGAGATTCAGACGGTCCTTGCTCCGCGCGGGCGCCTCGGGACAGGCCCAGCCGCCCGCCCCGCCCAGCGCCACGATCCGGGCCCCCACGGTGTTTTTCAGCCCCGCGAGGGCGCGCAGGCGCCACATGACGCCGTTCAAGTCGTCGACGACCACATCGTCGTACGCGAGTCCCTCCCTAGCGGGGAAATCCGAGTGGTTGCGCAGGTAGCGCGGACTGATGATCTCGTACCAGAGATAGACGGGGCCCGACCGATAGCGAATGAAGAAGACCACGGGCTTGCCCAGCACGCGGATGCCTTCCAGCGCATCCCCCCCATCGGAGGCGTAGACCAGAAAGGCATCGGCTTCCTTGGCATCGGCGATCTGCGCCACCTCCCCCGCGTTCCTCACCGCCGACAAGGGCAGCATGCGCACGGGGAAGTCGGCCTCGGCCGCGAGCTTCTTGAGCTCGCCCTCGATCCTCGGAATTTCCTCGTTGACGGCCGCTTGGGTCTGGACGCCGCCCCAGGGCCGCCAACTGGTCTGCGGCCGCGGCGCGTGCAGCGTGTACGTGAAGACCGGCTTGACGACAAGGGGCGTCCTCGCGGGCGCGGCGAGGAACTCGCCCTCCGCCGCCGAGGCGAGCGGCCAGGTCAGGCCGCTCAGGGCGAACCCGCCGGCCGCGGCGCCCGCGCCGAGGAACCCGCGGCGCGAAAGACCGGAGATGCAACAGCCGCCGGCGCGAGCCGGCCCGACGGAAAAAAGGTGCTGCGACATGTCTCGTTCTCCTTCCGTGGTTGCGTTTGATCCGCCCGCGGCCACCGCCGGGCTCGGATGTCATGTTCCCAGTGTCGCCCGTGGCGCGCGGGCTTGTCAAGATTGCGCGCTCTCGCGGGCTTCCGCCGCCAGCGTCTCGAAAATCCTGCGCTGCGCGGCGAGGGCGGCCACGGGGTCTTTCGGCGCGCCGCCGGCCTCGAGCAGCACCCACCCCTTCCAGCCCGCCTTGACGAACAGGGTGAAGAGCCGGGCCCAGGGATACGCCGGCGAGTCGAGCTCGCGCACGTGCGCCGTCGCGCCCAGGCGGTCCTTGACCAAAGCGAAGTTGTGCTCGAGGCCCGCGCCCTCGAGGTCTTCCGGGTTCGAGTTCCAGCACACGACCGCTTTCGGGTGCGCGGCAATGTCCATGATCGCCTTGATCGTCGGAAGCGCGGCGCAGCCGCCGTGAACCTCCAGACGGATTTCCTGGTCGTGCCCGGCGGCGAAGGCGGCGAGCTTGTTGAGCGCCGCGCCGATCTGCGCCACCGTCGTCGCGCGCGGCACGCCTTTGTGGAAGCTGTCGGGTTTGACCTTGACGCCGGATCCCCCCACGTCGCGGCTCAGGATGACGAACTTCTCGATCGCCTCCATCGACCGGGCCAGCACCGCGGGATCCGGGCTGTCGAGCCGTTCGTTGGAGCCGATCCCGACCAGCGTGACGGGGCTGTCCGCGAAGCGCTTTCTGACCTCCGTGCGCTGCACGGCGTTCAGGGACGGCTCGACGCCGTGGCGGTGCGTCGTCCTGAGCTCGACGCCGAGAACCCCCGACCGCGCGCAGTTGGAGATCAAGGTGGGGAGATCCCACTTCTCGCCCCACAGGTAGGTGACGAGTCCGAAGCGCATCTCCGCCGCCGCGCCGCCGCCGGCCGCCGCCGCCGCCGCGCGCAGCGCCCGCCCGCCCGCGACGCCCAGCGCCGCCGCCGCGCACCGCCCGATAAAAGCCCGCCGCCCGCAGCCGTCATACCGTGCGATCATGGTCAAGCCCCCGCGCGCGCCCGAGCGGATCGCCGCTCCCATGCATTGTACCTCGGCGCGGCCCTGAACGGAGGGGGATTTGAAGATCGCCCTGGCGCGGCGTATGATTGAAACCCGCCGCCCCGCGCGGCGCACAGGTGAAGCGATGACCGAACAGAAAAGCACCCTCGACCCGCCCGGAGATGCCGCGCCCGCGAAGGAGGGGCTGGTTCTCGCCCGCGAGCTCCTGCCCAAACGCCTGCCGATCATCCCCCTCCAGCACCGGCCGCTCTTTCCCAAGATGGTGGCGCCCATGCTGATCGGCGACAAGCCGCTCCAGGAGGTGCTCCTGAAGAACATCGAGACGCAGGCCAACCACGTCGGCCTCGTCCTGGTCCGGCGGCGGGAAGGCGCCCGGAACGATGACCGGATCCGCGGCGCCGACCTGCACCGCATCGGCGTCATCGCCGAAATCCAGCAGCTCGCCCGGCTCCCCGGCAAGGAGCACCTGCACGTCCTCTTCCGCGTCCTCGAGCGGATTCGAATCGTGCATATCGTCCAGGAGGAGCCCTACCTGGTCGCCGACATCGAGCATGTGCTCGAGACCGACATGGCGGGGAACGACGAAATCAAGGCCTATTCGCTGGCCCTCGTCCAGGCCATCAAGGAGCTCATCGACCTCAATCCCCTCCACAAGGAGGAGCTCAAGCTCTTCATGTCGCACGCGAGCCTTTCGGAGCCGTGCCGCATCGCCGACCTTTCCGCGACGCTCACCACCGCGGACGGCGAAGCGCTCCAAGAGGTGTTGGAGGCCATCGACATCCGCGAGCGCATCAAGAAAGCCCTCGTCCTCCTCAAGAAGGAGATCGACGTCTCCAAAATCCAGGTCAAGATCAACAAGCAGATCGAGGAGAAGCTCTCGACCCAGCAGCGCGAATTCTTCCTCAGGGAGCAGCTCAAGGCCATCAAGAAGGAGTTGGGCCTGGAGAAGGAAGGCAAGGAGGCCGAGGTCGAGCGCTTCGAGAAGGCCCTCGCGGAACGGGCGTTCTCCGACGAGGCGCGCGCCCGGGCCGCCGAGGAGCTTGACAAGCTCAGGCTGCTGGAGCCCGCCTCGGCCGAGTTCAACGTGACGCGCACTTACCTGGACTGGCTCACCGCCCTTCCTTGGGGCGTCTTCACCAAGGATGCCCGGGACCTGGCCCGGGCGGCGCGCATTCTCGACGCCGATCATTACGGCTTGAAGGACGTCAAGGACCGCATCCTGGAGTTTCTTGCGGTGGGCATCGTCAAGGGCTCCATCGCCGGCTCCATTCTCTGCTTCGTCGGCCCCCCCGGGGTGGGCAAAACGTCCCTCGGCCAATCCATCGCCCGCAGCATCGGCCGCAATTTCTTCCGCTTCTCCGTGGGCGGCATGAGGGACGAGGCCGAGATCAAGGGGCACCGCCGCACTTACGTCGGCGCCCTGCCGGGGAAGTTCATCCAGACCATGAAGACCTGCGGCAGCGCCAACCCCGTCATCATGCTCGACGAGGTCGACAAGATCGGGGCGAGCTATCAAGGCGATCCGGCCTCGGCGCTGCTGGAGGTCCTGGACCCCGAGCAGAACAAGGACTTCCTCGACCACTACCTCGACGTGCGCTTCGACCTTTCGAACGTTTTCTTCATCTGCACGGCGAACCAGACCGACACGATTCCCCGGCCGCTTCTGGACCGCATGGAGATCATCAACCTGGCGGGCTACATCGCCGAGGAGAAACTGGAGATCGCGCGGCGGCATCTCGTTCCCAAGCAGCTCCGGAGCCACGGCCTCACGGCGGCGCAGTGCGCCATCGGCGCCCCGGCGCTCCGGGCGATCATCGACGGTTGGGCCCGCGAGCCCGGCGTCCGCGGCTTGGAACACCAGGTCAAGAAGCTCATGCGCAAGGCCGCCGCGCGCGTCGTCAGGCGGAAGAACGCCCGCCTCGCGGTCCGGCCCCGCGACCTGCCCCAACTCCTCGGCCGGCCCGCCTTCACCGACGAGGCGCTCCGCGCCGCCCCGCGGGCCGGCGTCGTCACGGGCCTGGCGTGGACCAGCCTCGGCGGCGACGTCCTCCACGTCGAGGCCACCCGCGTCAGGACCGACAAGGACGGCTTCAAGCAGACGGGCCAGCTCGGCAGCGTCATGGTGGAATCGTCGGAGATCGCCTATACCTACGTCCGCTCCTACGTCGACGACGACCCCGTCCTGCGGGATTTCTTCCTCAAGGGTTCGATTCACCTCCACGTGCCCGCGGGCGCCACGCCGAAGGACGGGCCCTCGGCGGGGATCACCATGGCCGCGGCGCTGTACTCCCTCGCCACGGGCGCGCCGCCCCGCAAAGGCTTCGCCATGACCGGCGAGCTGACCCTCGCCGGCCGGGTGATGCCCGTCGGGGGCATCAAGGAAAAGGCCATCGCGGCCAAGCGCTATCGCATCCCCGGGATCATCCTGCCGGAGGGGAACCGCAAGGACTTCGAGGAGCTGCCCGCCCACGTGCGGCGCGGCCTCCGGCCCCATTACGTCGGCACCTTCGCCGACGTCGCGGCGCTCGTCTTTCCCTCCCGCGGGCGGGGCCGGCGCGCCGCGCCGCTCAAGCCGCCAGGTGCCGCACGAGGATCTGCATCCCGATCGCGATAAGAACGATCCCCCCGGCGCGCCGGGCCCAGACGCCGAGGAGCCGTCCGGCGCGCCGGCCGAGTTGCATGCCCACAAGGGTGAAGGCGGCGGCGACGATGCCGATGACGGCCGCCGGCAGGAGAATCGTCGATTCCAGGAGCCCCAGGCTGAAGCCCACGGCGAGCGCGTCGACGCTGGTCGCGACGGCCAACGCCACCAGCGTCAGGCCGCGGGTCGGGTCGCCGCATTCGGCGCCGGTCTCCTTCTCCGCGGGTTTCAGAAGCATCCTCCCCCCGATGGGAACCAGCAGCCCGCAGGCGATCCAGTGCTCGAAGCTCTGCACGAGCGCGGCCGCCGCCGAGCCCGCCAGCCAACCCAGAACCGGCATGAGCCCCTGGAACAGCCCGAAGTGGAAACTCAGGCGGAAGCAATGGCGCGCGGTCAGGCGCGGCAGCACCGACCCGGCCGCGAAGGCCACCGCGAAGGCGTCGAGCGCCAGCCCCGCCGCCAAGCCGAGGAGCGTCACGATCGCCATCGCGCCTCCTCCTCCGCCGCCGCGGGCCCCTCACTCCCCGCCGCCGGGCCCGAAGGCGCGCACCGGCGCGGCGCCCGGCGGCGGCGCCGGCTCGCGCCGCCCCGCCAGAAACTGCTCGCACAAAAGCTGGAGCGAGACGGCGAAGGCCAAAGCCATGTTGTCGATTTCGCCGGCGGCGCCGCCCTTCCGGCCGCAGCGCGCCACGAGGCGCGCGACGCGCTCGGCATCCAGGACGCCGAAGGCGGCGATCGCGGCGGCGCCGAGCGCGCGCTCAAGCAACGCCGACTCCGTGTCGGCGAAAAAGCTCTTCCCGATCGGCGCGCGGTAGGGCTGCTTCGGGCGCCGCACGATGGCCGCGGGCAGTTCAGCGCCGAAGGCCTGCTTGAGCAGGTATTTCTCCGTGAGGCCGTAGAGTTTCAGCTCGGGCCTGAGCCGCGCGCAAAACTCCATCACCCGGTGATCGAGGAAGGGGAACCGCCCCTGGGTGCCGTTGGCCATCCCCATGCGGTCGCCCTGGGACGCCAGGAGGTACGGCGCGAGGAAGGTTTCGATCTCCAGGAGCTGCGCCTTGTGAAGCAGCGGCCAACGGTGAAACCCGGGCGGCAGGCCGGCGGCGTACTCCTCGATGGGATCGTAGTCCCGCAGCGCGGCGCGCACATCGGCGGAGAGAAACTCGCCGATGCGCGCCGTGGCGCGCCACCTGATCGCGTGGGAGTACCACGGGAGATTCGTCCGTTCGAGGTCCTGGGCGAAGACCATCCGCCATGGGGCGCGCCCTCCCGTGCTCTGCGCCGCGAGCCACGGGTAGATGCGCGTGAAGAGCTGCGCCCGGAGGCGGCTGCGAGGATCGCGAGCCCAGAAGGCGCGGATGGCGGCTTCCTTGAAGATGTCGTAGCCGCCGAGCATCTCGTCGGCGCCCTCGCCGGACAGAACGACCTTGCACCCGTGCTCCCTGACCAGGCGCGAGAGCGCCATGAACGGCGCCGGCGCGGTCCTCAGGAGCGGTTTCTCCGCGAACCACACCACCTGGGGGAAGCTGGCGGCGATGTCCCGGTTCGTGCAGACCACCTCGTGGTGGTCGGCTCCCAGGTGGGCAACCATCGCCCGCTGGAAGCCGCTCTCATCGAAGCTCGTCTCCTGGAAGCTCACCGCGAAGGTCTTGAGCGGCGCGCCGGAGAGCCCCTTGATGATCGCCGCGACCACGGCGGAATCCAGCCCGCCGCTGAGGTACGCCCCGACGGGCGCCTCCGCCCGCAGGCGCAGGCGGCTCGCATCGACCAGCAGGGCGTGGAATTCCTCCCTGATCGCGGCAAGCGGCCGGCGGTCGACGCCGCTCTGGTCGGCGAAGGGCATGCGCCAGTAGGTCTTCTTGGCCGGGGAGCCCCGCGCGGCGTCGTAAAGGAGATAGGTCCCCGGCTCCAGCTCGCGCACCTCCTTGAAGGGCGTGCGCGGCGGGAGCGGCGACCAGAACGTCACCGTTTGGGCGAGGGCCTGCGGGTCGAGGCTCAGCGTCAACCCGGGCACCTCCAGAAAAGCCTTCATCTCCGAGGCGAAGAAGAACGCTCCGCCCCGCTCCAGCCAAAACAACGGCCGGACGCCCACGCGGTCTCGCGCCAGGAACAGCTCCCGGCGTCCGCGGTCCCAGACGGCGAAGGCGAACTGGCCGTTGAAGCGAAGGAGGCAATCGGGCCCGTACTCCTCGTAGGCGTGGAGGATCACCTCCGCGTCGGAGTCCGTGTGGAAGGAGCGGCCCCGCGCCCGGAGTTCCTCCCTGAGCTCGGCGGAATTGAAGACCGCGCCGTTGTGGACGATCCAGCGGGACCGGTCCGCGTTGTGGAAGGGTTGGGCGTCGCCCGCCGAAACGCCGATGCTCAGGCGGGCGTGGCCGAGCGCGGCGCGCTCGTCCGCATAGGTGCCGAATTCATCGGGGCCGCGGTGCGCGAGGCGGAAAGCCATCCGCGCCGCAAGCTCGCGTTGCGGCGCGCCGCGCTCGGGCGCGACGATGCCGCAGATCCCACACATGCGCGTGCTCCTGGAACAATCTCCGCGCGCCGGGGCCATGCGCGGAGCGGCGCCGGCCCGGGACCCGCGAAGCCCTAATGGTAGCATATCGGCGGGTCCGCCGCTTGAGCCCGCGCCGCCGGCGCGATAGGCTTGATGCCCATGAATCCTTTCGAAATTTATCTTCTGCGGCCTCCCGAAGGGGGCGCTCCGGCCGACACGATTCTCGACGCGCTGCTCGGCGACGGCCGCGTCGCTCTGGCGGCGGACGACCCCTCGCGGGCGCACTATCGCAACCCCGACACCGGCGCTTTCTTCAGCCTGCTCCTGGCCTCCGAGGTCACCGAGGCCTGGGAAGCGCGCCTCGCGGCGGCCCGCCGCGCCGCTGACGAGGACGCTCCGCCGCCTCCCGAGCCGGAGGAAGATTACGACGGCGGCGAAGACGAAGATTTCGAAGCGGACGAGGACGGCGGCGCGGAGCCTGATGTCGAGCAGGCGCCCGTCATCATCACCCTGCCGCTTCTCGTCATGGAGTTCTTCATGCGCGAGGCGCTCGCCTTCGCGGAAGCCCTGGCGCGGACCGCGGATTTGGCCGTGGACCTGCACGCCGGAACCGAGGACGGCGCGCAGGCTTCGTCGCCGGCGGAGATCGCCGCGACGTGGCTCGGGGCGCGCGACGAGGCCGTCGCGGAGTTGGCGGAGAAAAACGGCGGCGCCTTCGATCTCAAGCTGCACGCGCACCACAGCGTCCGCATCCAGCTCTGCGTCTGGAGCCCCGCCAAGGCCGCCGCCTGGTGGAAATACGGGTCGGCGCGCCGAGCCCTCGCCGCCGAGCTCGGCCCCCGCGGCGTCGTTGTCCCCGCCCTCAGCGCGGTCCGCCACGAGGGAACCGTGAAGAGCCTCTGCGAATGGCGTCCGGGGACGCCATGCGTGCTGCCGCGGACGGATCTGGTGCTCGTCCGCCGGGAACGGGAGCGCAAGGGTCTTTTCCGCACCCGCAAGATCGTTCAGGAGGGCCTCGTCCCCAACGAGCAGATCTGGAAGATCCTCGCGGCGCACAGCGAGCTGCGCGCGGAGCCCGCCGATCTGCTGGTCCACCGCTCGACCCCGCCCCCGATCGCCGCCCGCCTCGAGGCCATGGCGCTGGAGCCCCTGGAGCACGCCCGCAACGCGCTGCTCCTGGGCGTCGTCGATCTCGGGAGCGAACCGCGGGCCTGAGCAGGACCGCGCAACCCTCCATGACGGATCGATCCCGTACAATGAGGTTCGGGCGGAGCACCACGAACGTCTAGACGTTGCCGGCGAGGCGCAACCAGGCGATCGCCGCCGCGAGGACCGCAGTCTTGCCGCCGCCGACAACGATGTTCGGCCGCAACTCACCCGCGCCCATTTCCGCCTTGCCTAGAAACGCGATGGACTTCTACGGGTCAGCCTTCAGTTCCGGCAGGCCCTCGCCCCCCGGTCCCGAAAGACTTCCTCATGCTTGGCGAATTGGTTCAATATAGGTCATGACTGCGCGGATTCCCCGCCCAGAACCTCGGCGAGTCGCGGCTCAAGCAGCGCGAGTTCGTGCGTCGCGGTTGTCCAGACGATATCTCGGTCAATGTCGAAGTAGGCGTGAACCAGGCGGTTGCGCAGGCCGATCGCCTCCTCCCACGGAATTCCAGGCGCCCGCGCCCGGGTCTCGCGACTCACGCGCGCGGCGGCCTCGCCAACGATCTCAATGCAGTTGACCAGCGCGCGGAACAGCATCGTGTCGCGGTCCAGGTCTTCGCGCGACCTTCCACGGATATACCCCCGCGCTTCGCGCGTCGCGTCGAGCATGTGCCGCAAGCGCACGCGATCCGCTTCAGGAAGCATATTGAACCTCCGCTTCCCCAAGGACCTCGTCCCGAAAATAACGGCTCAGATCGCCCGCCGTGCGCAGGTCCGCCTTACGCCCGATCATCGCCGACAACTCGATCTCCATGCCGGCGATCCCAAACAGGCCGGGGGTCCGGCCCGGCTCGAACTCCACCAGAAAATCCACGTCGCTTTCAGGTCCAAAGTCGTCCCGCAGAATCGAACCGAAGATCGAGAGCCGCCGGATATGGTTCTTCCGGCAAAACTCCGCCAACTTCTCCCGGGGCATCTCTATGCCGTGATAGGTCATGGCTCCGCCTCCCGCCTACGTTTCGACAGACCTCAAGCTCCGCCGTCCATCTTCCCTCGCCGCCCAGGTCGCCCCGCTCCTTGCAGGGATGCGCTTCCTACCGGCCGCCGGGAACTCCGATTGCGCCTGCATTCATCATCGGACAAGGAGACGTAGGCCCTGGTTCTGAAGAGGCCTGAAATGAGCCGCTCTTCGCGTTCTCCTTCTCCAACACGAACCAGCGGAAAGGACGGCGGAATGGCTCGCAGAAAGTCTATCGGAGTTCACTCGACTTTGAAAGATCGCGTTCAGCGCTGCCTTTCGAGCGTCACTGGGAAACGGGGTTCGTCAAACGTCGGCGCAAGGTCAACCCCGCCGAGTTTTTCTGGACACCGCTCCTGGGATTTGGCAGCGGGGGCCGGCCTGGGCTCGCCGGCAGGCGACGAGCCTACGAGACGCGCGGGGATGACACGTTGGTCCAGGACCGCGCGCGACGGCGGGAGCCCTTCGTTGAAATCGCGTCAGTACGCCCCGAACTCCCGGATCGCGTCGAACATGGCCAGCACGTTCGCCAGCGGCGTCTCCTCCAGGATCGTGTCGTGGCTCGCGCCGGCAATGTAGCCGCCGCCGGGCTTCATGATGCTCAGAACCTCCCGGGTCGCCGCGCGCACGGAATCCGGCGTGCCGTCGATGAGGACCCGGTGCGAATCGATCGCGCCGTTGAAGAGGATCTTCCCCCCGAAGTCGCGCTTGAGCCCGCGCAGATCCATGCCCGCGCATGACGGCTGGACGGCGTGGAGGCCGTCCAGGCCGGCCTCGATCATGAGCGGGATGAGGGGCGCGAAGCCGCCGCAGCAGTGCATCATGACCTTCAAGCCGTAACGGTGTCCCAGATCGGCGAAGCGCCGGAGGTGCGGCGCGAAGAAGCGCGTGAAAAGATCAGGCCCGATCAGCGGCCCGCCGCGGCCGCCGAAGTCGTTCCCGAAGAAGAAGATGTCGATGACATCGCCGGCGGCGTCGAAGATGCGCTCGCTCACCGCCGCGTAGTAGTCCACCAGAATCTCCAGCAGGCGGTCCACCGTCTCGGGGGCGTCGTACATGAGGAGGAGCAGGTGCTCCATGCCCAGCAGATCGATGGCGTCGTGCCAGAACGGCGACCAGTCCCCCCCGAGGACCGCGAACTCGCCGTGCCAGCGCGCCGCCTCGCCGCGCACCGCGGAGACATCGATCCACGCGGGGTCCGGCCAGGCGTAGGCTTCGATGCCGGCGGGGGTCTCGGCGTGCGCGAGAGGATGGCTTGCCGGCTGGCCGTACCCCATGCCGCGGCGCTGGACTCCGAACACCGAGCAGGAAACCATGCCCGGCAGGCACGGCAGCGGAGGGCCGGCGTAGGGCGCCACGACCCGCCTGAAGTCATCGGCGAACCTGAGCCGCAGCCCCTCGTCGTCCAGGCCCAGCGCCGCCTTGGCCTTGGCCCAGAACTCCACCGACGCGCCGCACCACGCGGGCACCCGGTCGCCCTCGCGGTGGGCGAAAGCGGCCATGACGCGCGCTCTGCTCGTCATTCGCAATCAAACACCTCCGCCCGCCGCGTTTCCCGCGGTTCCCGGGTAAGCGATAAGGTTCTTCTGAGTGGGTATATAGAGGACTCCGTCCGCCGCGTTCGGCGTCGCCAGATGGGTCGGGAAACGGATCTTGGAGAGCACTTCCTTGGCGCTCCCCGCCTTGAGAATCCAGAGGACGCCCGTCTCGGCGCTGGCGTACACCTTGCCGTCGGCCACGAAGGTCGAGGCGGTCCACGCGCCGGCTCCCAGCTCGTGGAACCAGCGCCGCGCGCCGGTCTCGGCGTCGAAGCAGTGCAGGCCGCCGCTCCAGTCGGCGATGTAGAGCAGCCCCCCGGCGATGGAAGGCGTCGCCAGGCTGCGGTCGACGAGCCCCGAGCCCCACACCTCCAAGCCCGTCGCCGCATCGACGCACGAGAGCCGCCCCTGCCCCTCGCCGTGCAACGGGCTCTGGCCGATGGCCACGTAGACGCGGTTCTTGTGGAAGACGGCCGTCCCGATGATCTCGCTGGGGCCGTCGGGGCTCTTGCTGCTGTCCCGGGAATACGGCACGGGAATGCCGCGCCGCACGCGGTATTCCCGCGGGTTGCAGTCGAAGGACCAGGCCTTCTTCAGGGTCTGCGCCTCGGCGCCGGCCGCCGTCACGGGTTCGAAAGCGTACAGGAAGCCGTCGCCGCCGCCGAAAAAGATCAGCGTGCGCCCGTCGAAGGTGCCGGCGGCGGGCGAGGACCAGTGGCCGTGCAGCAGGCGCCGGCCGATGCGTTCGCCATCGGCGGCGACCAGCTTCCCGGTGCGCTTGTCCAGCACGATCAGGCTGGGCGCATCGGGGTTCGCCACCTTGGCGTGGCGATCATCGACGCCGTTGGACGTGCAGGCGTACAGGAAGTCTCCCACGAGAAGCAGCGTGCTCCCGCACACGTCGTGGGGCACCGCGCCGACCTCCTTGATCAGGTCGTAAATCCAGATGATGTCGCCGTCGGCGGGATCCGGCGCGGAGCCGCCGTCGAGGCCCATGTACGCCAGCTCGTCGGTGAAGGGTCCATCGTTGCCGTTGCGCTGGCCCTCTCGGTCGCAGCAGAGAATCTCCCCGCGGTTTCCCACCACATAGACCCGCTCGCCGTCCACCAGCGGGGCCGAACAGATTCCGCAGCTCCACTGGTCGAAGTGGTAAGGCGGCGTGAGCCCCTCCTTGTACCGCGGGCTCGCCAGTTGCCAAATCACGGCCCCGGTGGCCTGGTCCAAACAGCGCAGGGCCCCGCCGTTCGTCGGCCGATACCCCGGCCGCGCGAAGCCGGCGTCGTTGCTCGCCACGTAGATGCGCCCCCGGTCGACGGTGGGCATGGAGTACTGGCGGGTCCCGACGCGCACCTCCCAGAGGGGCGCCAGGCCGTTGAGATCGCCGGGAAGCCCCGCGGCGCCCGATACCAGATTCGAATCGGGCAGCCCGCCCCAGCGGCAGGCGGGGTTCGCGGGAGACGCTCCCTCCGGCGTCCCGCCGAAAAGGCACGCCAGAAGCGCGGCTCCGAGGACAGAAGCCATGAGTCACCTCCAGGCGGGGGAAGACGCGATCGTCCCCGCGCTCCCGTCACGAGACCGCCGACCCGCTCGCCGCCGGTCGATCCGGGACGATCAGGCCGAGCGTCTTGCCATCCGCGGCGGCAAGCAGCATGCCGTGAGACTCGATCCCGCGGATCTTGGCGGGCGCCAGGTTGGCCACGATGACGATGTCCCTGCCGGCCAGATCCTCCGGCGCATAGTGCCGCGCAATGCCGGCCACGATGCGGCGCTCGGCGCCGCCCACATCGATCCTGAGCGCGAGCAGCTTCTCCGCCCCCGCGACCCTCTCGGCGGCGAGCACCCGCGCGGTCCTGAGCTCCACCTGCGCGAGGCGTTCCGGCGACAGGAGCGGCTTTGCGCCGGGCGCCGGCGCGGCCTGCTTCGCGGCCGCCGGAGCCTGCGCCGCGGCGCGCTCAGGCGGCGTGATCCGCGGGAAGAGCGCGCCGCTTTCGGCGACCTCGGCCCCGGGAGGAAGGCCGCCCCAGCGGGCCAGTTCCTCGATCTCGATGCGCTCGACCGCTTCCCCCGCAAGACCGATCGCCCGCCTGAGCGCGGCCATCCGTTCCGGCATCACCGGCGCGAGCAGCCCCGAGATGATGCGGAGCGCCTCGGCGCCGTGGTACAAAACCGTAGCGAGGCGCTCGCGATTCCCCTCCTTGGCGAGCTTCCACGGCGCGGTCTTGTCGAGATAGCGGTTGCCGGCCTTGACGGCCTCGATCGCGCGCTCGATGCCGCGGTCGATCTGCATGCCGGCGATGCTCGCCTGCATGGCGGCGACGGCGCCGAGCACGTTCTCCTTGAGCTCCGCCTCCGCTTCCGCCGGCGCCCCCGGCGCGGGAACGACGCCGCCGGCCTGAGCCGCCGTCAGCTTCACGACGCGGCTGACTAGGTTCCCCAGGTCGTTCGCCAAGTCGTTGTTGTAGCGGGTGATGAAAAGCTCCTCGGTGAAGGCGGCGTCCTGGCCCAGGGCCATCTCGGCCATGAGGAAGTACCGGAAGGCATCGACGCCGTAGCGGTCGGCCATGTCCATGGGGTTGACGACGTTGCCGAGGGATTTGCTCATCTTGTCGGCGCCGGCCAGCCACCAGCCGTGGGCGAACACGGTGCGCGGCTGCTCCACGCCCATGGCCTTGAGCATGATGGGCCAGTAGACCGTGTGCGTCGTGAGAATGTCTTTCCCGATCAGGTGGCACGCCGCCGGCCAGCGGCGCGCGAAGGCCGCCGGATCGCGGCGGTATCCCACGGCGCTGATGTAGTTCACGAGGGCGTCGAACCAGACATAGCACACGTAGTCCTTGTCGAAGGGCAGCTCGATGCCCCAGGCCAGGCGCGACTTCGGCCGCGAGATGCACAGATCTCCCAGGGGCCGGCGGAGGAAGCCCAGCGTTTCGTTGCGCCGGAAATCGGGCTGGATGAACTCCGGGTGAGCCTCGATGTACGCGATGAGCCAGGTCTGGTAGCGGCTCATCGCGAAGAAGTAGCTCGTCTCGACCAACTCCTCCGTTTCGCGGCGGCACTCGGGGCACAGGCGGCCGTCGACGAGATCCTTGTCGGTGAAGAAGCGCTCGTCGTGGACGCAGTATCTGCCGCGGTACTCGGCCTGGTAGATCTCGCCGCGGTCGTACAGATCCTGGAGGATCTCCCGGACCACCTCGGTATGGCGCTTCTCGGTGGTGCGGATGAAGTCGTCGTGGGTGATCCGGAGCTTCTTCCAGAGCTCCTTGAAGCGCACCACGGTGGCATCGCACTGCTCGATGGGCGCCAGTCCGTTCCGCTGGGCGGCCTTCTGGACCTTCTGGCCGTGCTCGTCGGTGCCGGTCAGGAAGAAGGTGTCCCGCCCCATCAGGCGGTGATAGCGCGCGAGCACGTCGGCGAGCACCGTGGTGTAGGCGTGGCCGATGTGGGGTTTGTCGTTCACATAGTAGATCGGCGTCGTGACGTAGAATGTACCTTCCGTCATGTTGCGGATTCTCCGAGTGCGGCCGCCCCCGCGCAGGAGCCGACACGCCAGTTTAGTGCACTCATGGCCTCGGGCGCAACTCGAACTTGAACCGCCCCGCGCCAGGCGGTACGATGCGGAGAGACGGGAGACGCAACCCGCGCACAACCGGCAAAACATCCCGCACACAACCGGAAAAGGAGGACTCGCGGTGGAACGGAAGCAGCTCACCAGCCGACGCAGCTTTGTCAAGCAGGCCGGCGCGGCCACCGGCCTGGGCCTGAGCGCCATGCTCTGGTCGCGGCGCGTGCTCGGCGCCCAGAAGCGCATTCGGTGCGGCTTCATCGGGGTGGGCAGCCGCGGCACGGCGCTCCTGCGCGCCGTGGTCAAGGTGCCTGATGCCGAGATCGGCATGCTGTGCGACGTCCAGTCCATCGAGACCAAGAAAGCCCTCGAAGAGATCAAGAAGAGCAAGGTTCCCTACGCCGCCGACGTGAGCACCACGAGCGATTGGCGCGAGGTGATCGACAGCAAGGATCTGGACGCCATCGTCATCGCCACGCCGCAGCACCTCCACGCGCCGATGGCGATCGAAGCCGTCGATGCCAAGCGCGCCGTCTACTGCGAGAAAGCCCTCGGGTACACGATTCAGGAGTGCTTCGACATCCAGAAGGCCGTCGAAAAGGCGGGCACGGTGTTCCAGGTCGGCCACCAGCGGCACTACAGCGAGATGTACATCAACGCCAAGAAGCTGATCGACGCCGGCGAGATCGGCCGGATCACCCAGGTCCGCGGCCAATGGCACCGCAACAGCGAGGATCGCCGGCCCTGCATCGACCCGGCCATGGACCGCATGATCAACTGGCGCGTCTACAGCGAGTATTCCGGCGGGCTCATGTCGGAGTTCGGCGCCCACCAGATCGACGTGGTCAACTGGTACCTCGGAGCGCCCCCCGTGGCCGTGTTCGCGGCGGGCGGCGTCGACTGGTACCAGGACGGCCGCGACAGCTACGACAACATGTCGGCGATCTTCATGTACGCCAACGGCGTCAAGTTCGTGTACACCACGATTCTCACCAGCTCCTTCAACGACGCCCTCGAAGTCTTCATGGGCGACACGGGCACCATGGAGACGTCGCTGCTCTTCGGCGGGCGCATCTTCCCCGAGCCCAAGAAGATCGCCGGGGCCCAAGCGGTGGGCACGCCGATCCCCTGCCACCAGTGCGCCGCGGAAAGCGACCCGGACTTCCACAGCGTCATCCCCGGCAGCGCGCCGCGCCAGCCTTGCAAGGTCAAGAGCGAGGAACGCGGCACCCATTCCCCCACGGAGAACCTCAATGCCGTCAAGGCCTTCATCGCCTGCTGCCAGGAAGGACGCAAGCCCGACGCGGATGTCAAGGTCGGCGTCGAGGCGGCGGTGCCGGCCCTGATGGCGAACATCTCCATGCGGGAGAACCGCACGGTGTTCTGGTCCGAGTTCGTCTAGGCGGAAGCGCGGCCCCCCGCGCGGGGCCGCGGGATATCCCGAGGGAACACCGTCAGCGCCGGAGCGGCGCGCGCGTCGCGGCCTCGCCCGCGGGGCCGCGGGGTTCCCGCGGGTCGAAGACGAGGGCAGGCCCGCCTTACTCGGCGAGCGCCTCGACGAGTTTCAACGCCTTCCACTCGGGCTGCCAACCGTGCTCGACGTAGCCGACGCGGCCCGCCTTGGTGACCATGAGGTACGCGGGCAGATTGAGGAGGCCGTACTTCTTGGCCCAGGCGCGATCGACGAGGACGCAGGGGAAGGGCAGTTTCGCCCCCTCGACGAAGGCCTTGGCTTCCTTGGCGAGACGCGCGTCGTAAGCGTGGTTGTAGACGGCGCCCAGGACCGCCACGCCCTTGGCCTTGGCGGCCTCGGCCGCCTTCTTAATGATCGGCAGCGAGACCGCCACGCCGTCGTGGCCGGGACGGACCACGACGACGAGGACCGGCACGCCGGCGAACTGCGCGCTCTTCACCGCCGCGCCGTTGATGTCCGTCGTGTCCAGCTCGAAGGCGGGATTGTCGCCCGCCGCCGCGGCCTTCTTCACCGCGGCGGGGTAGGCCGCCTGCTCCTTGACCGCCTCTTCCTTCAACACCTTCTCCAAGTATGCCACGATGTCGGCGAATTTCTTGGCGTACTCGGGGTACTCCTTGCTGGACCGCAGCCCCTCGAAGTACTTCGAGGTCTTGAGAATCTCGACGTTCCGGAAGCCCCATTCCACCGCATCTTCCAGGTGCTTGAGGGCGTCCTCGTAGGTGTCCTCTTCATCGGTGGGCTTCACGCAGGCGTAGGCCGCGGCCAGGCAGTAGGCGGCCTCGGCATCCTCGGAGACGAACTGCTTCAGGATTTCCTTGCCGCCCTTGATGGCCAGACCGTAATTGCCCTGCTGGAGCCAGCGGTCCAGATTGCGCATCTTGTTGAAGTAGGCGACGAGCTGCTCGCCGGGGAGCTCTCCGGGGTCGTTCTTGACCGCCGCGGAAGCAACCGCCGCCCAGACGGCGGCGACGACAACCAAGGCCGACAGTTTTTTCATGCGTTTCGCTCCTCTCCGCGGAGATCCGCCGCAGGCCCGCGCTTCGGGCCGCGCGGCCCGATGGAACCTGCCCTCGCACGGGGTGTATTTTACCATGCGGCGGGAGGAGCAACAACCGGCGGAAACCCGCGCCTTCACGCGTGCGCGCGTTCTCCGAACTCCGGCAGGGCGGCGGCGGGCAGGCCGGCGCTCTGGCCGGGGCCGGCGCGCATGAGCTCGAGGATGCGGCCCGAGGCGCGCTCGGCCTCGGCCGCGTGCCGCGAGAGCCCGCGGACCAGTTCGCGCCGGTCCGAGTCGAAGGTCTCGACGGCGAGCTCGTCCAGGAAATCCCGCAGGACGGGAAGCGACGCGGAAAGCGTGCGCGCGCAGTCGGCCAGCGATTCATCCCGGGCGCGGTCAAGCAGCAGATCGTTGGTCACATCCTGAAAGACGTACAGAAACCCGAGATCCTCCCGCATGACGTTCCGCACGGGCGCGCACTCCACGCGCAGCATCGTGTTCCCCTTGGTGCGCAAGGCGATGCGTTCCCGATCGCGTCCGAGGGAATTCAGGCGCACGAGGGCCTCGCGCGGCTCGACGCACGCGCCCGCCACCGATTCCCACAGCGCCGCCGCCGGCGCCCGCAGGAAGTCCTTCTCCCGGAGGCCGAACATCTCGCCCACGACGCGGTTCACGCCGAGCACCTCGCCGCACTTGCCCACGGCGGCCCGGCCCTGGCCGCCGGCGTGGAAGGCGGCCATGAAGAGCCCGCGGGTCTGCTCGCTGTCGCGGAAGAGCTCCTGAAACCGGGAACGCGTGCGGGCCGCCTGGTGCGCGTAGACCCGCCACGCCACGACGAGCGCCGCGGCGACGATGGCCACGCCGATGCCCACGCCGATCGCGATTGCCGTAAGCACACCCACCTCCGCGGCGGCTGCCGCCCTTCGACCGTGCCGGGTGCGGCGACGCGTCCCGGCGCCATCAAAAGCATACCGCATCCGCGCCGTCGCGCCGGTCCCCGCCGCGCCGGGCCCGCGCGGCCCGCCGTTACCGGAACCGCCGCGCCCGCCTGGCGTGTTTTCGGCCCGTGCGGTATCGTCAGGATGCGCGCTCGACGCGCGCAAGGAGGCCCGCCAATGCACCCGCGCACCCGCGCTCACGCCCGCCTGGCCTGCGCCGCCGCGCTCTGCGCCCTCGCGGCGCCGGTCTCTCTCCCGGCCGACGAAGGCATGTGGCTCTTCAATGCGCTGCCCGTGGAGCGCCTGGCGGCGCGCTACGGCTTCACGCCCTCCGCCCAATGGACCCACCGCGTCATGCGCAGCGCCTGCCGCCTCTCCAGCGGAGGCTCGGGGTCCTTCGTCTCGCCCGACGGCCTTGTCCTGACCAACCACCACGTGGGCGCCGCCGTCCTGCACAAGCTGAGCACGCCGGAGCGCAACCTTCTGAAGGACGGATTCGTCGCCCGGTCGCCGGCCGAGGAACTCCTCTGCCCCGACCTGGAAATCATCGCGCTGGCGCAGATCGAGGATGTGACCGCGCGGGTCAACGGGGAAGTGCCGCCGGGCGCCGATGCCGCGGCGGCCTTCGAGGCGCGCCGCGGCGCCATCGCGCGCATCGAGCAGGAATCCCAGGACGCGACCGGACTCCGGAGCGAAGTGATGACGCTGTACCGCGGCGGCTTGTACCACCTTTACCGGTACGAGCGTTACGATGAAGTCACCCTCGTCATGGCGCCCGAGGAAGCGGCCGCCTTCTTCGGAGGCGACCGCGACAACTTCGAGTTCCCCCGCTTCGATCTCGACGTGTGTCTCTTCCGGGTCCGCAGGAACGGCGCGCCCGCCAAGATCGAGCATTACCTGACCCTGCGGCGCGCGCCCCTGGCGGAGGGCGAATTGGTGTTCGTCGCCGGCCATCCCGGCGCGACGCAGCGCCTCTACACCCTGGACCACATGCGCTTCCTGCGGGATGTGGAAATGCCCTTCCGCCTCACGGAGCTCAACCGCCGCGAGATCGCCCTCCAGCAGTTCGCGCTGGGGTCCGCCGAGGACGCCCGCATCGCCCGCGACGACCTCTTCGGCATCCAGAACGCGCGCAAGGCCTTTCGCGGCATCCTGGCGGGGCTGCTCGACCCCCGGGTCCTGGCGGCGAAGGCCGCGGCGGAGGCCGCGCTCCGCGCCAAGGTCGCCGGCGACCCGGGCCTGGGCGCGGCGCTCGATGACTGGGATGCCATCGCGCAGAGCCTGGCGGTCCTGCGCGGCTTCTACGGCGAGTACCAGGCCCTGGAGGTCGGCCTGGCCTTCTGGTCGCGGCTGTACGGGCACGCCCTGGCGCTCGTCCGACTCGCCGCGGAAAAAGAGAAGCCGAACGAAACGCGCCTGCCCGGTTACCGGGAATCCGACCTGGCTTCGCTCCTCCTCAGGCTGCATTCGCCGGCGCCGATCCATCCGGCGCTGGAGCAGGCCAAGCTGGCCCATTCGCTCGCCGTCTTCGCGACGACATTCGGCGGCGAGCATCCCCTCGTGCGCACGGTGCTCGACGGCAAGGCGCCCGAGGCGCGCGCGGCGGACCTGGTCGGCGGGACGGCGCTGGGCCGGCCCGAAGTCCGCAAGGAGCTCGCGGCGGGCGGCGCGGCGGCCATCGCGGCCTCGACGGATGCCATGATCGTCCTGGCCCGAACGGTGGATCCCTACGCCCGGGCCGTCCGCAAGCGCTACGAGGACCTGTACCAGAGCGTGGAGCGCGAACGCTACGGAAGGATCGCATCGGCGCTCTTCGCCGTCCACGGCACGGACCTCTACCCCGACGCCACATACTCGCTGCGCCTCGCCTACGGCACGGTCAAGGGCACGGCGGGCCCCGGCGCGCCCGTCCCGTTCGCCACCACGATCGGCGGAGCCTTCCAGCGCAGCGACGCCGCCGGCGGGCGCGAACCCTACGAGCTTCCGGCGAGCTGGCTGGCCGCGCGCGCGCGCCTCGCCCTCGACACTCCGCTGAATTTCACCTGCACGGCGGACATCATCGGCGGCAACTCGGGAAGCCCGGTGCTGGATCGCGACGCGAACCTCGTCGGCGTGATCTTCGACGGCAACCGGGACTCCCTCATCTGGGATATCGTCTACATGGAGGACCCCGGCCGCGCCGTGGCCGTGGCCGCGCCGGCGATTCTGGAAACGCTCGCGAAGGTGTACGGCGCCGACGCGATTCTCCGCGAACTCGCGTCCGGCGGGCGTTAGGGGCCGGCGCGGAGGCCCGGCGTGGAGATCACGACCCAGACCTTCCTGATGCTCCTGGCCCTGGCCTTCGCCTGCGAGTTCATCGATTCGGCCGCGGGGATGGGCTATGGGACGATTCTCACGCCGCTGCTCATCGCCATGGGCTTCGCCCCCCACGCGGCCGTGCCCGCCGTGCTGATCTCGCAGGCTTTCGGCGGGTTCGCGGCGGCGGTTTTCCACCACCGCTTCGAGAACGTGTCTTTCGCCCGGGACTCCCGGGATCTCAAGGTCGTCCTCGTGATCAGCACCCTCGGCATCGCCGCGACCATCGCCGGCGCCCTCGTCTCGGTGAACCTGCCGGCGGCGGCGCTCCGGATCTACATCGGCGTTCTGGTCACGATCATGGGCATCGTCGTCCTGCTGAAGCGGCCGGCGGCGTTCGCCTGGAAGAAGATCGTGGGCTTGAGCCTCCTGAGCGCCTTCAACAAGGGGATCTCGGGAGGCGGCTTCGGCCCGGTCATCGCCGGCGAACGGCGCCGCGCCGCCGTGGGCATCACGACCCTCGCCGAGGCGCCGATCTGCGTCTGCGCCTTCGCGGCCTACATCCTCGGGCGAACGGCGAAGGAGCTGCAGGGCCGCGCCCTCGACATGCCCGTCGGGGACTTCTTCCAAACGATGTTCTCCCCCGGCATGCTTCCGTGGGAGCTCATGTTGGCGCTCATCGCCGGCGCGACGCTCGTGGCGCCCTTCGGCGCCTTCACGGCGCGGGCGCTGAAACACGAGGGCGCCCACGGCGTGATCGGCGGACTCATGCTCTTGGAGGGGGGGTACACGCTGGCCAGTCTCCTGCGATGACCGCGCCCGTCCGCCCGCGGCCGGCCGTCTACGAGCCCGCCGTCCCGGACGCCTTCGAGCCCACCAGGAACGCGGTGAGCTTCTCCATGTAGACGTACACGACGGGCGTCGCGAAGAGCGTCAGCGACTGCGACACGAGCAGCCCCCCCACCACCGCCAAACCCAGCGGCTGGCGCGTCTCGCCCCCCGCGCCGAAGCCCAAGGCGATGGGCAGCGTGCCCAAGAGCGCGGCCATGGTCGTCATCATGATGGGACGGAAGCGCACCAGGCAGGCCTCGACGATAGCCTCGGCCGGCGCCATGCCGCGGGTGCGCCGGGCCTCGATGGCGAAGTCGATCATGATGATGCCGTTCTTCTTGACCAGGCCCACGAGCATGATCACGCCGACGAAGGAGTAGATGTTGAGATCGCACCCGAAGATGAGCAGCGTCCCGACGGCGCCGGCGCCCGCGAGGGGCAGGGCCGAAAGAATCGTCAGCGGGTGCGCGAAGCTCTCGTAGAGAATGCCGAGCACCATGTAGATAACCAGGATCGCCAGCAGGAGCAGCAGGCCCAGGCCCCGCTGCGCCGTTTCGAAGGCCTCCGCGGTGCCCTGGAAGGACATCGAGATCGTCTCGGGGAGAATGTCGGCGGCGGCTTTCTTGACGGCTTCCGTCGCGTGGCTGAGGGCGACGCCCCGCGCCAGGTTGAACGACAGGGTCACCGACGGCACCTGCCCCGTATGGTTGACGCTCACCGGCCCGACTCCGGGCCCGAAGGTGACCAGCGAATCCAGCGGGACCAATTCGCCCCGGGCGGAGCGGATGTAGAGCAGCCGCAGGTCCTGCACCTCGCGCTGGTATTCGGGCGCCAGTTCCATGACCACGCGGTACTGATCCTCCGGCGCATAGATGGTCGAGATCTGCCGCTGCCCGTAGGCGGTGTAGAGCGCCTCCTCGATCTGCTGGACGGTGACATCGAGGGCCGCGACCTTGTCGCGGTTGATGGCGAATTTCAGCTCGGGATTCTTCAGGAGCAGGTCGGTGGACACGTCGGTGAGCTCGGGGAGCGTGCCCAACCGCTCTTCGAGGACCGGCGCCACGCGATAGAGCGCCTCCGTGTCCAAGCCGTGGAGAGTCACCTGATAGAGGCTCCGGCTCATCCGGCCGCCGATCTGCAGCGCCGGCGGGCTCTGGATGAAGGCGCGAATGCCCGGAATCTGCGCGAGGCGGGGCCTGAGCCGCTCGACGATTTCATCGGCGGAGACGTCGCGCCGCCCGCGGGGCGTCAAGCGGATGAAGAGGCTGCCGGTGTTGGCGGCGCCCATGCCGCCGCGGCCGCCCGCGGAGGACATGAAGGCCTCGATGCCCGGATCGGACTTGATGACCGCCGCGACGGCCTTCTGGTGCGTCACCATCGCATCGAACGAGACGCCCTCGGTGCCCTCGGTCTGCCCGAAGAGCTGCCCGATGTCCTGGGAGGGTACGAAGCCCTTCGGCACCGCGACGAACAGAACGGCCGTGAGGGCCGTCAGGGCGAACATCAGGGCCAACACCACGCGGCGGTGCGCAATGGACCAGCGCAGGCCCACGCCGTACACATCGCGCATGCCCGTGAAAAAGCGCTCGAACAAATCGTACAGCGCGCGGTACCGCCCTTTCCCCGCCGGATAAAGAAAGCGGCTGCCCAGGAGCGGCGTCAGCGTCAAGGACACGAAGCCCGAGATCAGGACCGCGATGCCCACCACCACCGCGAATTCCTGGAACAGGCGCCCGATGATGCCCCCCATGAAAAGCACCGGAATGAACACGGCCGCCAGCGAAATCGTCATCGAGACGATCGTGAAGGCGATCTCCGCGGAGCCGTCGAACGCCGCCTGGAGCCTTGTCTTGCCCATCTCCATGTGGCGCACGATGTTCTCCAGCATCACGATGGCATCGTCGACGACGAAGCCCACGGAGAGCGTCAGCGCCATCAGCGAAAGATTGTCCACCGAGTAGCCCAGCAGGTACATCACCGAGAAGGTGCCGACGATGGACATCGGCATCGCCAGGGATGGAATCAGGGTGGCGGAAAGGTTGCGGATGAAGAGAAAAATGACCAGGACCACCAAGATCAGGGTCACGAGGAGCGTCGTCTTGACGTCGCGCACCGACTCCTGGATCGACTGCGAGCGGTCGAACAGAATCCGCAGCGAGACCGAGGCCGGGAGCTGCTCCCGGAAGACGTCCAACAGCTCCTTGACGCGGCGCGCGACCTCGACGGTATTCGTGCCGGGCTGGCGCTGGACCGCCAGGATAATGCCGCGCTGGTCGATGCCGGCGCGCCGGTCGATGAACCACGCCGCCACCCGGTCGTTCTCCACGCTGTCGTAGACCCGGCCCAGTTCCGCCAGCCGCACGGGCTTGCCGCCGCGGTAGGCGATGATAATCGGGCCGTAGGCCTCGGCGGTGGTGAGCTGGCCGCCGGCCTGCACCGTGTAGCTGCGCTCAGGCCCCAGCAGGACGCCCGTCGGCAGGTTGACGTTCGCGTCCTGCACGGCGCGCTGCACCTCGTCGATGCCGATGCCGCGCGTCGCCAGCTCGCGCGGGTCGAGCCGCACCCGCACGGCGTACTTCTGCCCGCCGTAGACCTGCACTTGCGCGACCCCCAGCACGGTGGAGATGCGCTGCGCGATGGTCGTTTCGGCGTATCGGTTCAACTCGTACAAGGGCAGCGTGGGCGAGGTGAGGGCGACGAACAGAATAGGCGAATCGGCGGGGTTGACCTTGCGATAGCTGGGCGGCGAGGGCATGTCGCGGGGCAGGTTGCGGCCGGCGCGGGCGATCGCGGCCTGCACGTCCTGGGCGGCGGCGTCGATATCGCGCTCCAGGGCGAACTGCAGGGTGATGCTGGCGTTGCCCAACAGGCTCGTCGACGTCATGTTGTCCACGCCGGCAATGGTGCTGAACTCCTTCTCGAGGGGCTGCGCCACCGAGGAAGCCATGGTCTCGGGATTGGCGCCGGGAAGGGCGGCGGTCACGGAAATCGTGGGGAAATCCACCGTGGGCAGATCGCTCACGGGCAGCCGCCGGTACGCCATGGCGCCGAAGAGCAGAATGGCCGCCATGACGAGCGTCGTCATGACCCGGCGGCGGATGAAGGGCGCGCAGACGTTCATTCCGCGCCGTCCTCGCCGCCCGCGGGCGCGGCCGCGGGCACGAGCCCCGCCTTCACCTCGACCCGGCCGCCCGGCACGAGGCGGCGGAACTCGGCATCGCTCACGACGCGCTCGCCCGGCTCCAGGCCCCGCTCGATCACGGACTCCTGGTCGACCATGCGCGCCACCGTCACGGGCCTGAGCTCCACCGTCGCATCGCTTTTGATCACGAACACGAACTGGCCTTCCTGGCCGGTCTGAACCGCCGTGGTGGGCACGACCACGCGATCGGGCTCGTCGCGAAGCACCACCAGCACGTCGACGAAAAGCCCCGGCCAGAGCGCTTCGCGCTCGTTCGGGAACGTGGCCTTGAGCATCACGGTGCTCGACCCCCGATCGATCACGTTGTCCATGAAAGTGAGCACGCCCTCGTGCGGCTCGGCGCCGTCGGCGGGGGGCCGCGCGATGACCTTGACGCTCCCCGCCGGCCGGTTGACGAACTCCGGCAGAAACTCCGCCGTCGCGGTGAAGACGACGTAGATGGGCCGCATCTGGTTCACGACGACCAGCGCCCGATCGTCGCTGGCCTTGACGAGGTTGCCGGCCTTCACTATGAGGTCGCCCGTGCGACCGGAGATCGGCGCCGTGATGGTGCAGAACTCCCGGTCGAGGCGCGCCCGCTCGATGTTCGCCTCGTCGGCCGCGACGCCCGCTTTGAGCGACTCGGCATTGGCGACAAAGAGATCGTACTGCTCCTTCGTGACGAAATCCTTCTTGACCAGCTCGGCGTAGCGCGCGACGTCGGCCTCCGCCTTGCGCAGCAGCGCCTGGTCCTTGGCCAACTCGGCCTCGGCCTGCTTCAAGGCCGCGTCGTAGGGTCGGGGATCGATGGTGAAGAGCGTCTCGCCGGCCGCCACGCTCTGCCCCTCCTGGAACCACACCTTGGTGAGCTCGCCGCCCACGCGGGGCCGCACGGCGACGGTCTGGATCGGCTCGACGTGGCCGATGGCGCGAAGCCGCACTGGCATGGTCTTCGCGACGGCCTCGGCCGCCAGAACCCGCACGGCCGGCGCCGGGCGGGCGTTGCCGGAATCCCCGCCGCCGTGGCAGCCCGCGGCGCCGCACGCCAGCGCCGCGCAGGCGGCGGACATGATCGCTGAATGCATGGTCACGATTGCCTCGTCGGTTCGAGAGAAGGCCGGTCCCAGTCCACCGGCACGACGAGCCCCGCGTCGTGGGCCAACTGGGCCACGGCGATGCACCAGCCGGCGCGCGCCCTGATCTCCTGGGCGCGGGCGGCCGCCAGCACCGACTGGTTCACCAGGAGGTCGATGAGCGTGCCGACGCCTTCCTTGTAGCGCCCCAGCGCCACGCGTTCGGCCTGTTCCGCGCTGGCGAGCACGTCGCGGCTCGCCTTGACGATCTCGACCCCGGTTCTGAGGGCGTAGTAGCTCGTCCACACTTGGAGCACGACGCGCTGCTCGAGGGTCTCGGCGCGGCTTTCGGCGAGCGCGGCCTCTTGCAGGGCTTTGTCGATCTGGTAAGCGGTCCTGAATCCCGTGAAGAGCGGCACCGAGAGCGTTGCGCCCACCGACCAGACGTCGCCGTGATCGGCGGCTTCCCCGGGCCGGTAGTACGTCCGCGCGGCATCGGCGAAGAGGGAGATGCTCGGCAGCCCCCCGGCCCGCGCCGATCGGATGCGCCGCTCCGAGGCCTCGGCCGACGCGCGCGCGGCGGCCAAATCGGGGCGCCACGACTTCGCCGTGGCGATGAAGGCCTCGACCGCCGCCAGCGAGCGGTCCAGCGGCACCTCGGGCGGCAGGCCGACCACGTCGCAGGGCGAGTCCGCGGGCAGGCCCATCGTCGTGGCCAGCAGCCCGCGCACGACCATGACCTCGCCCTCGACGCGTTCCAGGTCCAGCTTGGCCTGGGAAAGGGCCGTCTTGGCCTGCAACACCTCGGCGATGGTGGCCACGCCGGCGTTGTGCCTCAGGTCCGCGGCATCCAGCGCCGTCTGCGCCTGCGCCACCGTCGACAGCGCCGCCTCGCGCTGCCCCTTGGCGTTGCAGTAGTCGAAATAGGCCTGCTCGACCTCGAGCGCCACGCGGCGCACGGTGGCGTTGTGGGCGTAGCCGGCGGCGATGAGCCCGAGGCGGGCCTCGTCGGCATCGGCGCCGCGGCCGCCCGCGTCCAGGAGCAGATACCGGAGGCCGAGCCCCGCGTTGAAGACGGTCTCGGCGCCGCCGCCCCGCGGCGCCCGCGTGTTCCGACTCCGCGCGACGCCGCCCGCCGCCTCGAGCGCCGGATAGTAGGCGGCCCGCGCGATGCCCAAGGATGCCGCCGCCGACCGCGCTTGCAGATAGGCCGAGCGCGTCTCCGGATTGCATTCCAGGGCAATGTCGACGACCTTGTCCAGCGTGAGCGGGGTGTCGCAGGCAAAGTCGGCGGGCAGCGCCGCGGCGGCCGTCTTCGCGGGCGCGCTCGCCGGCGCCAGGGCCACCTCGGCGCCCGCGCGTTCGGGCACGGGGGGAGTGTCGGCGAGGCCGCGGGGCACGAGAGCCTCGCAGCCGCCCGCAAGCAGCGCGGCGCACAATGCCGCCAATCCGCATCCCGCCGAAACGCGTGTCATGATTGCTCCCGCAGGCGCGCCGGATCCTCGCCGCACGGCGCCGCCGGACCCCGGCCGCACGTTGCCTGCGTCTACTCTTATCGGCGTTATCGGTACGCGGCGTGCAGCCGGAACGTTCCTCGTCAACGCTTTCCCGATAGTAGCAAACCCCCGCGGCGGCCACAACGCGGGGCGGGCCGGCGCGGCGCCGCCAAGGCGTCCCCGCCGCAAGGCGTCCGCGCCGCAAGGCGTCCGCGCCGCAAGGCGTCCCCGCCGCAAGGCGCCCCCGCCCGGCGTTGACACTCGCCCGGAGGCCTCTATAATGCTACTGAGAATCATTAGCAATAAGCGGCGCGCCGGGGGCTTGCGCCCGAGGCTTGGAGCCCGCGGCCGCACGGGAAGCATCCATGGAAATACACGCGGGCACCGCGGCCAGAAAAAGCCCCGAGGAACGCGTCGCGCTCGTCGGGACCCCGAACGTGGGCAAGAGCGTCATTTTCGGCCTCCTGACGGGAACGTACGCCACGGTCTCCAACTATCCGGGCACGACGGTGGAGGTGACCCGGGGGAACGCCGTGGTTCACGGCCGGCGTCTGGAGTGCATCGACACCCCCGGCATCAACAGCATCGTCCCCATGAGCGAGGACGAGCAGGTGACCCGGAACATCCTCCTCGCGGAGCGGCCCTTGACGGTCCTCCAAGTGGCCGATTCGAAGAACCTCGCCCGCGCCCTCCTGATCACGCTGCAGATGGCCGAACTGGAGCTGCCCGTGATCCTCGACCTCAACATGGTGGACGAGGCCCGCGACCGCGGCATTCGCCTCGACACGCGGGCGCTCGGCCGCGCCCTCGGGGTCGAGGTCGTGCGGACCGTGGCGCCCGAGCGCAAGGGGCTCGCGGAGCTGCGGCGCGCCTTGGCGGGAGGCGCGGCCGCCGTGCCGTCCGCCGCGGTGCGCTACCCCAAGATCATCGAGGACTACGCCGGACGCATCGCCGCGCTCCTGCCCCCCGCCGCGGGCCCGGGCCGCGCGCTGGCCCTCATGGTGCTCTCGCGGGACGAGACGCTCGGCCCCCGGCTGCGCTGCGCGTTGGAGCCGGCGGCGATCGAGACGGTGGAACGTCTCCGCGGCGAGTGCGAACGCGCCTTCGCCCGCCCCGTGGGTCCGGCGATCCACGAGGCCAGGCTCAGGAGGGCGCACGAGCTGGCCGACGCGGTGACGACCCGCATCGCCGCCTCGCCCTACCCGATCATGCGCATCCTGGGCACGGCGTGCACGCATCCCCTCTGGGGGGCCTTCGCCCTCGCGGCCGTGCTCCTCGGCTTGTACGCCTTCGTGGGCGTACTGGGAGCCGGCGTGTTGGTGGACCTCTTCGAGGACGGCCTCTTCAACGGCTACGTGAACCCGTTCCTAACCAGCGCCGTCCAACTGCTCGTGCCCACCCAGTTCCTGCGCGACATGCTCGTGGGGCCGTACGGGGTCATCACCATGGCCCTCACGTACGCCTTCGCCATCATTCTGCCCATCACCGCCACGTTCTTCCTCGCCTTCGGCGTCCTGGAGGATACCGGCTATCTGCCGCGCCTGGCCGTCATGGTAGACCGGATCTTCCAGCTCATGGGCCTGAGCGGCAAGGCCGTGCTCCCCATGGTTCTCGGCCTCGGCTGCGGCACCATGGCGGTCTTGACGACGCGCGTTCTGGAGACGCGGCGCGACCGGCTCATCGCCACGTTCCTCCTCGCCCTGGCGGTGCCTTGCGCGGCCCAGCTCGGGGTGATCATGGGAATGCTGGGCGGGTTGTCTCTGACCGCCTTCGCCATTTGGTTCGGCTGCCTGGGCGCCGTGCTCCTTACGGCGGGAAGATTGGCCGCGCTCGTGGTGCCGGGAGAAAGCGCGGGATTCATCCTGGAGATTCCACCCTTCCGCCTGCCCTCCGCCAGGAACGTGCTCCTGAAAACAGGCCACCGCGTGGTCTGGTACCTCAGGGAGGCGGTCCCGCTTTTCATCTACGGAACCCTCGCCCTGTTTCTGCTGGACAAAGCGCGGCTTCTCGATACGCTCCAGGCGGCGATGGCGCCCATCATTATGGATTTCCTCGACCTCCCTCGGGAGGCGACCACGGCCTTTCTCATCGGCTTTCTCCGCCGCGACTACGGAGCGGCGGGGCTGCACGCCCTCAGGGACCAAGGGATGCTCGATCCGGTGCAGACCCTGGTCAGCCTCCTCACCATGACGCTGTTCGTTCCCTGCCTGGCGCACTTCCTCATGATGATCAAGGAACGCGGTTTCAAAGCGGCCGCGTTCATGTTCCTCATCATCACCGTCGTGGCCATCACCGCGGGCGGCGCCTTGAACTGGGCGCTGCGGGCCCTGGCAATCCCCCTCGGATGAAAACCTGGAGGCAGGCATTATGCAAGATTTCGCCCACAAGATCCTGCACGACGGACCGGGCGCCCAGAGCTTGTTCGAGGATGAGACCCTCGAGACGGTCTGGGACTTCGTCGAACTCGGCCACACGCCCACGGTCGCCGACGTCGTGGCGCGCCTCGGGGACGAGGCGCGGGTGCGCGCCGTGAGCCTGGCCGGCTTCATCACTATCGCGGGCGACCGCATCTCCCTGACGCCGGCGGGGAAGCAGCGGGCCCGCGATGTGGTGCGCCGGCACCGGCTCGCCGAACGGCTCTTCGCCGACGTCCTCGACATCAAGGACTACGAGGCGGATGCCTGCCACTTCGAGCATGTCATCAGCCCGGCGGTGGAGGAGGGCATCTGCACGCTGCTGGGCCATCCCCCGCTCTGCCCCCACGGCAAACCCATCCCCAAGGGCGCCTGCTGCAAGCTCTACACGCGCAAGCTGGAGCCGCTGGTCCACAGCCTCACGGATGCCGAAATCGGCGCCCTGCTCAAGGTCACCTTCATCACCAGCCCCGGCCTGCAGCGCCTGGCGGGGCTGGGGCTGGTTCCGGGGGCGACGCTGCGGCTCCAGCAGAAGCTGCCGGCCTTCGTCATCAACATCGGCGAGACGACGGTGGCCATCGACCGCGCCGTCGCCAGCGGCATCTTCGTGCGCCACGTGTGAGCGCCATGGCGGCGGACGCATTCGGGGCTTTTCTGGCGGCGCGCGGTCTGCGGATGACGCGGGAGCGCGGCGCGATCCTCGCGGAGGTGCTCCGGCGCTCCGACCACTTCTCCCCCGAGGATCTCTACGAGACCCTCAAGCGGCGCGGCGCCGCGGTGTCCCTGGCATCGGTCTACCGCACGCTGCCGCTCCTGGCCGACGCCGGGATCATTACGGCGGCGGAGCGCGCCGGGAAGCTCACGCGTTGGGAGCGCGCCGCCGGCCGCGGACACCACGACCACATGCTCTGCGCGCGCTGCGGCCTGACCATCGAGTTCCACTCGGCCGAACTGGAGCGCCTGCAGGCGCGTCTCTGCCGGGCGCACCGCTTCACGCGCCTCAGCCACACGCTCCATATCCACGGCTTCTGCCGGGCGTGCGCCCGCGCCGCCCGCGGAGCCGCGCCGGCCTGATGACAAGCACGGAGGACAAGAGCATGATACGGAGCCGACGACGGGACTTTCTCAAGCGTGCGGCGGCGGCGGGGATCGCGGCGGCCGGGGCCTCCGCGGCGGCGGCCATCGCGCCCGGGGAGCGCCCGGAGCGGGCCGGCGATGTCGCGGTGCTTAACCCCGGGGACCGCGTGCCCCTTTCGTTCTTCATCGACGACTCGACCTGCCTGGTCAACATGGGGCACTTCTGCATGCCGCAATTCGCCGAGGCCTGGCCCGACAGCGCCGAGTACCGCCGCCCGTGGCGTTCGTGGCCCCGCGAGATTCCCGATGCCTTCGTGCGCGAGTTCGGGGAGTTCTGCGCCGAGCACGACGTGCGCGGCAAGTACAGCGTCGTGCCCTATCCGGCCTGCGTGGGCTGGCTGGACCGCGAACTGCCGGGCTGGTCCCGGCGCGAGCTGCTCGACAGCCTCGCGCTGGTTCGCGACTTGATCGCGCCGCGTTTCGACATTCATCCCGAGATGATCTCCCACACCCGCATCATCGACCTGGCAACCGGGCGGCCCCGGGCCGAGATCAGCGCCGCGACCATGGAGAACTCGTACCCCTGCGGGAAGAAAAGCGTGGATGAGCTCGCAAGCTACCTGGCCTACGCCCTGCGGATCCTGGGGAACTGCGGCTTGGCCTGCGAGGGCATCACGACGCCCGGCGGCTTCGGCAACGGCGTCAACTCCGAGCTTTCCCTGGCCGTCCAGCAGGCCGTGGGCGATGTCTTCAAGGCCGAAATCCCCCACTACTTCAAGTACGTCTCCGAGGCGGCGGAGAGCACGCGGCCGGTGCTGGAGCATGTGCGCGGTCTTACGAGCGACGCTCCGCGCGTCACGGTCAACGTCCCGGCCGCCACCGGCGACTGGTTCGGCGGCTGGGACGGCAACGAGCCGCCGCGGGGGCATCGCTACGCGACGGACGACGCGGCCGGCGGCCGCATGGTCGAGCTGATCGAGCGCGGCGAGCCGGCGGTCATGCTGTGCCATTGGCCCGGCCTCTACAGCCACGGAACCAAACGCGGCTTGGAGGCCTTCAAACGCGTCGTCCTGGCCCTCGAAGGGCGTTTCGCCCACCGCACCCGTTGGATGACGATCAGCGCGATGGCGCGCTACGCCGCGGCGCGCGAGTTGACGCGCGTGGCGCGGGACGGCGCGACGATCAGCCTGACGGCGCCTTTCGCCTGTCCGGACTTCACCCTCCGCGCGGCGCGCCCCACCGGCGCGCCGCCGGTCCTGAGCTGCGGCGGCCGGCCGGTGGTCCTGGAGGAGGCGCGCGCCGCGCGGGACCTGGCCCCCGGAAGGTTCCTTCGCGCCGAGGACGGCCTGCGCGTCTGCTTCGATCTGCCCAAGGGCCTTTCGACCCTGGCGGTGTAAAGGCGGCGCCCGGCGCGCGCTACTTGACCGGCCCCATATTCTTGAAGAGGTACAGCCCCTCCTTGCCGGGCGCCACGATGTCCAGCCAGCCGTTCCCGTCCACATCCGCCACCCAGAAGTAGATGCCGGCGCCGCTGGCGTGCGTGGCGGGGCCGTAGTCCAGCGTGACGCGCTCCCACAGGCCGCCCTTGTTCTTGAAGTAGTAAAGGCCGATCGGGTCCCTCTCGCCGGGATCGTTGCCGTTGTGCGCGCGGTAGCGCTGCCCGGTGATCAGCTCGAGCCGCCCGTCGTTGTCGATGTCGGCCAGCGCCATGTCATGGTACTGGGAGCGCGTCGGATCGATGGAGTGCTTGACCCAGCTCCGCACGCCGTCCTTCAGGACCTGCTCGTACCAATCGAGGCCGAAGTTGTGCGCCTGGCCCACGATCAAGTCCGCGCGGCCGTCGTCGTTCACATCGTGAACGAGGATGGGCACGCTGGCCGCGCCGAGCTTGAACTCCGGGTGGAAAATCCACGCGCCCTTGGCGCGGTCCTCCGGCGCCTCGATCCAGCCGTCCGGGATGATGAAGTCGCCGCGGCCGTCGCCGTTCACATCGCCGAACCCCAGGCCGTGGCCGCAGCCGTCGGGCTTGACGACGTGCTTGGCGAACTTCCCCGCGCCCTTGCCCTCCGCGTCGCGCACCAGCGTGTAGTACGCGACGCGCCCTCCCGCGTTGGGCACGATTTCCACATGGCCGTCGCCGTCGACATCCCAGAAGCGCACCGTCTCGACGTTGCCGCAGGCATCGTCGATGACGTGGGTCTTCCAGAGCCCCGTCCCGCCCTTGGGGTTCTCGCGCCAGGCCAGCCGCGCGCAGAACCAGCCTCCCGTCACGATGTCGACGTAACCGTCGCCGTTGACATCCATGGGGTAATCGCAGAAGTCGTCGTGGTACTCGGACTGATAGGCGACATCGCAGATCTTGTGGGCCGTCGTGAATTCGGGGCCCTCGAACCAGTACTCGCCCGAGACGATGTCGAGCGCCCCGTCGTTGTTGACGTCGCAGACCGACGCGGCCTCGTAGATCACCTTCGCATCGCCGATCCGCGTGCGCTCGAATTTGAGCGGCGTCACCTCGGCGCACTGAAGCACACAGCTCGCCAGCACGGCAGACAGAATCATGGCCGGTCTCCTTCCACAGGGCGCGGCGCGCGCCCGGTTACTCGAACCCCCGCGGCACGGGCGGGCAATCCCTCGTCAGCACGGCGGGGCCCCGGCGCCCCGCCCGGGTGTAATCGAAGGGCTTGAACCCGAGCTTCAAAGCGGGCGACTCCGGCTTAAGGCCCCAGTCGCCCCGGCTCGGATCGCGGAAAAGGGGATCCGCGACGACCGAGTGCCCATCCTGGTTGCGCGTCCGGCGCCACTCCTCCAGGCTCAGCCCGCCCGGAAACGTCACGGCCGCGCCCGCGGCGTTCCAGTACACGTTGTAGTCGTTCCGGAAGTTGTCGTCCTTCCAGTTGCTTCCCAGGAGCGGGCTCCGGTTGTCCCAGAGGACGATGTTGCGCTCGAAGAAAAACGAGATGTGCTCCTCGGTGCGCGTCCGCTGGAGCTGCTGCTCCCCGCCGTAGGCCAGAATGTTGTTGCGGACGATATTCTCCCGGCCGTAGTGCTGGTGAAAGCACCCGCGCGAGCAGCGGTAGACCAGGTTGTTCTCCATGACGATGCCGCTGGAGCCCTCGTCGGTGTACAGGCCCCAGCCGCCGTAGTCGAAGGAGAGGACATCGTGGAAGCGGTTGTCGTGGATGCGGGTTCCCGGCGACACGCCCAGGGTGTAGATCGCGCCCATGTCGGACAGGACGCCCTGGCCAATGGTGTGGACATGGTTGTAGCCGATGTCGTTGTGGTGCGCCTCGCTCTTGCCGTAGCCCCACACCCACCCGATCGAAAAACCCGTGTAGTAGAAGTCGAAGATGTCGTTGTGCTCGAGCACGTTGTGCGGGGAGTGCCCCACCCATACGCCGACGGCCGCCGAGTGCAGCCGACCGCCGTGGGCGATCAGACAGTTGCGCACAACGTGGTGCGAGACGAGCGCCTCCTCGCCCTCGGGCTGCCTCCCGACGTCGCTCCAGGAGCCCGGTCCGCCGTGGCCGATCTTGATGCCGCCGCCGCCCAAGTCGATGAATTCGCAGTTCTCCACCCGGTTGCGCCGGCAGCCCGGGCCGAAGGCCGCGGCGTACCCGCCCGTGTGCCGCACGGCGCAGGCGTCGAGCACGAGGTCCCGGGCCCCCATGGCGACGATCGCCGCTCCCAGGCCGATCTCGGCTTGGGGGAACGACTGTCCCTCGGGCGGCAGGTTCCAGTTGCTGTGGGCGAAGGTGAGGCCGCGGAGGTGAATGTTCCGCACCCAGCGCCGCGCGGCGCCGTCGCCGGCGAACACTACCAGGCAGTCCAGGCGCGGCGCGATGACGGTCGCCGCGGAGGGATCCTCCCCGGGCATGGGGACATAGGTCAGGACGCCGCTCGGCCGATCGAGATACCACTCCCCGGGCTCGCCGAGGGCTTCCTTCACGTTGATGGCGAGATAGCGGTGGCCCTTGAGGAACCGCCCCCACGAACCATCGCTCCGCGTGCGGCCGGTGAAGCTCACGGCGCGCGCGGCCGGGTCGACGGCGGCGATGCGCATCCGCGAGGCCGACCACTGGTGGAAGGCGAGAATCTCGACGTCCACGAGGTTCGCCCAGTTTGGATCGATGTCCGCCTCCGCGAAGGCGAAGCGATCGTGCCCCTTGCCCGCGGCCTGGGGCGAGGGCGGCAGCTCGGCGGCGATGAGGTGGTAGCCCCGCCCGGGCAGCCGCGGGCGGAAACGGCGCTGGTCGTCGACGAAGAGCTGGGAAAAAGTCCACGCCCCGTTCTTCACGGCCTGGAGCGTCGTCTGCCACCGGCCCTCGGCCGTGACCTGCCAGGGGCCGAGGGCGGCGCCGCCGCTCAGAACGGGGCGCTCATTCCCGTAGCTCCCGTATACGACGGGCGCCTGCTCGGTCCCGGAGTCCTCGGGCGTGAACGTCAAAGCCGCGGGCAGCGCGTAGAAGCCTCCGCGGATAAGCACCACGACGGGCGCGGCGCGGCCGGGCGCCGCGGCTTTCAGCTCCCGCACGGCTTGCCGCGCCTTGTCGACGCTCGCGAAAGGTCCGTCGGTCTTCGCGGCATTGGGCGCGTCGAGGCGGCCTGACCAGGCATCGTCGCCGTCAGTCGCCACGAAGAAATCGGCCTTCGTTGTCTCGTCGGCCGCGGACGAGACGACGAACGCGGCGGCGCAAACAGCGAACATCCACAGGCGCGGCATAGCCTCCTCCGGGAACCGAGCCGCGGGCCGCGGTCAATCCCGTCCGGCCGGCGGCTTCCAGCCTCGAGTTTTCACAAAGCCGGCGCATCCCGCAAGGCTCGGGGAACGCAGATATAAGTGTACCTACGCGCGGCGGGGAGGGAAAGGGCGCGGGACTGTCGGCGCGGCGCGCGCTCAGGTACAATGCCGCCCTATGCGCGTCATCCACGGCAAGGCACAGGAGCTCTGCGCCCGCGCCGCCGGCATCATCGCCGCGGCCGCGCGCGCGATGCTCGAGCAGCGCGCCCGCGTCGTTCTCGGGCTCCCCGGCGGGCGCAGCGCGGGTCAGGTCTTCGACGCCCTCGCGCGCGCCGAACTCCCCTGGGAACGGATCCAGATCTTCATGGCGGACGAGCGTCTCGTGCCGCCGGACCATCCCGACAGCAACTTCCGCCTGGTCAAGGAGCACCTGGCGGCGCCGCTCGCCGCGCGCAAGGCCCTTCCCGCCGAGAACCTTCATCCCTTCCAGGGCGGGGCCACGGAAGAGGAACGGCACAAGGCCCTGAATACATATTCCGACACTTTGAGACGCTACGGCGATGCTCACGACATCATGCTCTTGAGCGTCGGGGAGGACGGACACGTGGCATCCCTTTTCCCCCGAGGCTCGGTCCTCGACGACGGTCCCATGCATATCCTCGTCGCGGACGCCCCCAAGCCTCCTCCCAGGCGCATGTCGATCTCGCGCAGACTCCTCCTCCGTTCCAGGGCGGCGGTGCTGCTCTGCCTCGGCGAGGCGAAGCGCGACGCTCTGGAGCGTCTGCGCGACCCGGCCGGGGATTGGCGCGACTGCCCGGCGAGGCTCGCGGCGGGCCTGCCCGAAGCCTGGCTGCTCACGGACATCGCCGCGTCAGCCGCCGGGGAAAGATGAGCCGGAACGTTTCCGTTACATCTTGGATTGACGACCCAATCGACAGCATCTACAATCGTGAATCCTTTCACGACCTCGCGCGAACCCGCGCGCCGCGGGAGCGTGCGACGAAGAGCGCGCCGCTCGCGGCCGGCCGCCGCGCGCGGCGGCGTCGTTCGCGGCATCGGCGTACGAAATGAGGCACTGCATGAATAAGAAGCTCAACGCGGTCATCCAGGGCATCTGCGCCAAGGTCGGGAAGGACCGGACGCGCATGGTGGACGTCGTGCGGGAGACCCAGGCGGCGCTCGGCTGCGTCTCCTCCGAGGCGATGGACCTCATCGCCCGCGAGACGGGCACCCACCGGGTCGAGGTGGAGAGCGTCGTCACCTTCTACGCCTTCCTGTCCTCCACGCCCAAGGGCAAGGTCGTCATCAGGCTCTGCAACGATGTCGTGGACAGGATGCAGGGCATGAAGCGCGTGGCCGAGGCCTTCGAGAAAGCCCTCGGCATCGGCTTCGGGCAGACGACGCCCGACGGCGCCATCACGCTGGAGTACGCCCCCTGCATCGGCATGTCCGACCAGGCGCCGGCCGCCCTCGTCAACGATGTCGTCGTCACCGGCCTGTCCAGCGACAGCGCGCGCGAGATCGTCGCCGCCCTCAGGGAGCACGGCGATCCCTCGCGCCTCGTGCGCCAGCTCGGCGACGGCAACAACGCCCATCCCCTCGTGCACGCCATGGTGCGCAACAACCTCCGCGCCTGCGGCCCGGTGATCTTCGCCGCCCTGGAGCCGGGGGCCGCCCTCAAGAGCGCCCTGGCCATGACGCCGCAGGAGGTGATCCGCGACGTGAAGACGGCGCGCCTGCGCGGGCGCGGCGGCGCCGGATTCCCCACCGGCATGAAGTGGGAATTCACCCGCCAGGCCCCGGGCGCGCGCCGCTTCGTCCTGTGCAACGCCGACGAAGGCGAACCCGGCACCTTCAAGGACCGCGTGATCCTCACCGAATGCCCCGATCTGCTCTTCGAGGGCATGACCGTGGCCGGTTACGCCATCGGCGCGGACACCGGCATCATGTATCTGCGGGGCGAGTACGCGTACTTGGCGCCGTTCCTCGAGGACGTGCTCGCGCGGCGCCGGGCGCAGAACCTCCTTGGCGCCGCCATCCTCGGCAAACAGGGCTTCAACTTCGATATCCGCATCCAACTGGGCGCCGGCGCCTATATCTGCGGCGAGGAGACCGCCCTTATCAGCTCCTGCGAGGGCCTGCGCGGCGACCCCAAAAACCGGCCGCCCTTCCCGGCGCAGAAAGGCTACCTCGGATTCCCCACCGCCGTGAACAACGTCGAGACCTTCTGCTGCGCCGCGCGCATCCTGGCCAGGGGCGCGGGGTGGTTCGCGGAGATGGGCTCCAAAGGCAGCCCCGGAACGAAACTCCTGAGCGTGGCGGGCGATTGCAGGAGCCCGGGCGTCTACGAGGTCCCCTTCGGCATCTCGCTGGCCGAGTTCCTCGCCATGGCCGGCGCCGAGGACGCCGCCGCCGTCCAGGTCGGCGGCCCCTCGGGCCAGATGGTCGGCCCGAAGGATTTCGGCCGCACGATCTGCTACGACGATTTGGCGACCGGCGGGTCGGTGATCGTCTTGGGGCGCGGCCGCGATGTGCTGGGCGTCGCCCTGGAGTTCCTCGAGTTTTTCGTGGATGAGAGCTGCGGCTACTGCACGCCGTGCCGCGTGGGCAACGTGCTCCTCAAGGAACGGCTCCAGGCGATCCTCGCCGGCCGCGGCGAGCCGGCGGACCTGGAGTACCTGCAGAAGCTCGGCGAGACGGTCAAGACGGCCAGCCGCTGCGGTCTGGGGCAGACGTCGCCCAACCCCGTGCTCACCACCCTGAAGAATTTCAGATCCGAGTACGAGAAGCGCGTCGCGCCCCGCGGCGACGGTTTGCAGCCGTCCTTCGATCTGAGCGCGGCCGTGGCCGACGCGCAGATTATCGCGGGGCGCGCCTCGGTGCACGCCGCCCGTTAGCAGGATGTTTAGGGAGCTGCCATGAACCATACCTTCACTTTCACCATTGACGGCGTAGAGGTCCGCGGCCGCCCGGGCCAGACCATCATGCAGGCGGCCGACGAGGCGGGAATCTACATCCCCCGCCTCTGCGCCCACAAGGAGCTCGTGCCCCACGGAAGCTGCCGCGTGTGCACCGTATTCGTCAACGGGCGGCCTCAGTCGGCCTGCACGCAGCCCGCCGCGCCGGGCATAATCGTCGAGAACGAGACCGAGGCGCTCCTCGCGATCCGGCGCAGCCTGATCGACATGCTCTTCGTTGAGGGCAACCACTTCTGCCCCTTCTGCGAGAAGAGCGGCAACTGCGAGCTCCAGGCCCTGGCCTACCGCTTCGGCATCACGGCGCCGCAGCACCCGTATCTTTTTCCGAAACGCGACCTGGACGCGAGCCACCCCGACATCTTCATCGACCGCAACCGCTGCATTCTCTGCGGGCGCTGCGTGCGCGCGTCCCGCGACTTGGACGGCAAGAACGTCTTCCAGTTCGTGGGCCGCGGGCCCGGCAAGCGGATCGCCGTCAACGCGAAGGCAGCCCTCGCGGACACCGACGCCGCGCGCACGGACAGGGCCGTGTCGGCCTGCCCGGTGGGCGCCATCCTCCGCAAGCGCGTGGGCTACGCCATCCCGATCGGGCAGCGCATGTACGACGCGGCGCCCATCGGCTCCGACATCGAGGCCGTGCGGGCGGACCCGCACCAGTGAGGAACGACGCCATGGCTAAACCAAAGGTCGCGACCACGTCCCTGGCAGGGTGCTTCGGCTGCCACATGTCCTTCCTGGACATCGATGACCGCATCCTCAAGCTGATCGAGCTGGTGGATTTCGACAAATCCCCGGTGGACGACATCAAGAAGTTCACCGGCCGCTGCCTGGTGGGATTGATCGAGGGCGGCTGCTGCAACGAGGAAAACGTCCGCGTGCTCCAGGATTTCCGGGCGCACTGCGACATCCTGATCTCCGTCGGGGAGTGCGCCATCGCGGGAGGCATTCCCGCCATGCGCAACGCGATTCCCCTGGAGGAATGCCTCCGGGAGTCCTACCTGAAAGGCCCGACGATTTACAATCCCACCAAGACCATCCCGAACGACGAGGAGATCCCGCTGCTTCTCGACCGGGTCTATCCCGCCCACGAGGTCGTCAAGATCGACTACTTCCTGCCGGGCTGCCCGCCGTCGGCGGACACCATCTGGGAGGCGCTCACCGCCCTCCTCAACGGGAAGCCGCTAGATCTGCCCTACCCGCTCATCAAATACGACTGAACGGAGACCCCATGACGAAGACCAACGCCGGACAACGGATAGTGATCGAGCCGGTCACCCGCGTCGAGGGCCACGGCAAGGTGACGATTCTCCTGGACGAACACCGCAAGGTGAAGCACGCCCGGCTCCACATCGTGGAGTTCCGCGGCTTCGAGCGCTTCATCCAGGGGCGGCCCTTCTGGGAGGTGCCGGTTCTCGTCCAGCGGCTCTGCGGCATCTGCCCCGTGAGCCACCACCTGGCGGCCGCCAAGGCCATGGACCGCATCGTCGGCGGCGAGAAGCTTACGCCCACCGCCGAGAAGGTGCGCCGCCTCATGCACTACGGCCAGATGTTCCAGTCCCACTCGCTGCACTTCTTCCACCTCGTGTCGCCGGATCTCCTTTTCGGATTCGATGCCGACCCCGCCATCAGGAACGTCATCGGGGTGGCGAAGAAGTTTCCCGAGCTGGGCGTCCAGGGCGTCATGATGCGCAAGTACGGCCAGGAGATCATCCGCATCACCGCCGGCAAGAAAATCCACGGCACGGGCGCCATTCCCGGCGGCGTCAACAAGAACGTCTCCATCGAGGAGCGCGATTTCCTCCTCAAGGACCTCGACCAGATGGTGGTTTGGTCCCGGGCGGCGGTGAAGCTCTGCAAGGATTACACCATGGAGCACCTGGCGGAGCTTGCGCCCTTCGGATCCTTCGACTCCAACCACCTGGCGCTCGTCCGGGAGGACGGCGCCATGGACCTTTACCACGGCAACCTGCGCGCCATCGACGCGGCCGGAAAGAAGATCTTCGACCAGCTCGACTACCAGGAATACGCCGACCATATCGCCGAGGAGGTGCGGCCCTGGTCCTACATGAAGTTCCCCTTCATCAAGGCGCTCGGCCCCGAGAAGGGCTGGTACCGCGTGGGGCCGCTGGCGCGGATCAACACCTGCGATTTCATCGACACGCCCGAAGCCGAAGCCGCCCGCAAGGAGTTCATGGCGGTCACCAAGGGCGCTCCCAACAACATCTCCCTGGCCTACCACTGGGCCCGCACCATCGAGATCCTGCACTCCATCGAGAAGATCAAGGAACTGCTCCACGACCCCGATCTCCAGGGCGAGGACCTGGTCGTCAAGGGCCCGCGCCGGGAAGAGACGGTGGGTCTGATCGAGGCGCCGCGCGGCACCCTTTTCCACCACTACCGGATCAACTCCAACGACCAGGTGGTCATGGCGAATCTGATCGTCTCCACCACCAACAACAACGAGCCCATGAACCGGGCCGTCACCAAGGTCGCGGAGGACTACCTCGCGGGCGTCACCATCACCGAGGGGCTCCTCAACCGCATCGAGGTGGCGATCCGTGCTTACGATCCCTGCCTGTCCTGCGCGACGCACGCCCTCGGCGCCATGCCGTTGGAAGTGGAGCTCCGCGCCCACACGGGCGAGCTTGTGGATCGCAGGGTGCAGGCGTGACGGGCTCCGGCGCCGTGCTCCTCATCGGCTACGGCAATCCCGGCCGGCGCGACGACGGCCTGGGCCCGGCCTTCGCCGAAGCCGTGGAACGGATGCGCATTCCCGGCGTGACCGTCGATGCGGCCTACCAGCTCACGGTGGAGGATGCCGTCGAGATCGGCGCTCACGACATCGTCCTGTTCGCCGATGCGGACCGCGCGGGCCCCCCCTTCGCGCTCCGACGCCTCGAGCCGCGCGAGGACGGCAGGGTCACGAGCCATTCCATCGCGCCCGACGCCCTGCTCGCCCTGGCGGACGCGCTGTTCGGGGCGCGGCCCGAGAGCTATCTGCTCGCCTTGCGCGGATACGATTTCGAGTCCTTCGAGGAATCCCTGACCGCCGGCGCGGCCGCCAACCTTCGGGCCGCCCTGCGGTTCATGGCGCCGGTCTTACGTGAACGTTCCTTCCGCGCCGCGGCGGGCGAGGCCGCCCCCTCCGGCGCGGCCGCGGCGGCTCTCTGCAATGGGGAAGGGCAATGCAAAAAGGCAAGCCGGTAATTCTCTGTATCGACGACGACGAAGACGTCCTCGCGACCCTAAGGATCGTGCTGGAGCGCAACAACTACGTCTGCGTGGAAGCGTCCACGGCGGAGGAAGGTCTCGCCAAGTTCAGGGAGCGGGCGCCCGACTTCATTATCGTGGACCTCATGATGGAGGAAGTCGACGCCGGCACGAGCTTCGTCAAGGAGATCAGGGCCGCGGGAAGCCAGATCCCGATCTACCTGCTGAGCTCCATCGGAGACCAACTCAATCTCAGCGCGGACTACGTCGCGCTGGGACTGTCCGGAGTCTTTCAGAAGCCCGTCAACCCCGACGTTCTCCTGAAGACCATCAAGACGCGCCTCGGGTAGCGCGGCGCCCCGGCGGGCAGCCCTTCGGCGCGGGCCGCGCGGCCGTTCCGTTGACCGCGCCGCTCTCCGGTGTAGACTAGCGGTGATCCCCTGTGCGGATGGCCGAATGAAGACACTGCGCCGGAGACACTCCCTGCTCCCTGTCCTCGCGCTCCTCGCGGCGGCGCTCCGCGCGGAGCCGTGCGTCGTCATCTCCGAGATCATGTATCACCCCGCCGATCCCCAGGAGGCCCTCGAGTTCGTCGAGCTCCACAATCCCGAGGCGCCGCGCGCCGATCTGGGCGGTTGGAGGATCGAGGGCGAGATCGACTTCACCTTCCCCGCGGGAACCGTGCTGCTCCCCGGCGAGTACCTGTTGGTGGCGCGGGCCCCGGCGCAGCTTCAGAAAGCGTACGGGCTCCCGCGCCCGCCTCTCAGGTTCGAGGGCCGCCTGGGCAACAAGGGCGGCGCGCTCAGGCTGGTCAACCCGGCGGGCAGAACGGCGTGCGCCGTCAGGTACGACGACCGCGATCCCTGGCCCGTGAGCGCCGACGGCGCCGGGCACTCGTTGGCGCTGCGCGATCCGCTCTTCGATCCCCGGGACCCCGCCAGTTGGGCGCAGAGCCCCGCCGTGGGCGGCTCGCCGGGAGCGCCCAACGGCTTCGGGCCGGGACCGAGCCGCGTGGCGCGCGCGCCGCTTCCCGCGGTGAAGATCAACGAAATCGCCTGCGGTCCCGGCGGCTTCATCGAGCTTTTCAATCCCTCCGGGGAAGCGCTTCCCCTGGGCGGCTGGCTCGTCACCGACGACTTCGCGGTCCTGGGGAAGTACCGTATTCCCGACGGCGTCGTCCTGAATGCCTACGGCTTCCTGACGCTTCCCGCCGAGGCCTTCGGACCCGACTTCGCCTTCGCGGCGCCGAACTTGGAATGCGCCCTCGCGCTCCCCGGCGGCGCATGCGTCGTCGACGCCGTGCGCGCGGGCGGCTTGATCCCCGGCACGGCGTCCGGCCGCGTTCCCGACGGCGCCGGGGCCATCGCTCCCTGCGGCGCTCCCACGCCCGGCGCCGCCAACAAGCCTCTGCCCGTGCCCGATCTCGTCATCAGCGAGATCATGTACCACCCCATCACCGAGGACGACCGCGACGAATATCTCGAGATCTACAACCGGAGCGCCCAAACCGTGGATTTGGCCGGGTGCACGGTGCGCGGCTTCGGCTTCACGTTCCCGGCGAAAGCCCGCATCGGCCCCAAATCCTACGTCGTCGTCGCCAAGGACCCGGCGCGTCTCGGCGCGCGCTACGGCATCAGGAGCGCCGTTCTCTTCGGCCCGTGCCAGGGCACCCTCAGCGACGGCGGCGAGACGATCCGCCTGGAGACCGCCGAAGGCGCCTGCATCAACGAGGTGACCTACGGCGACCGCGACCCGTGGCCCGCCTGGGCCGACGGTCTCGGCTCGAGCCTCGAGCTCATCGACGTCGAGGGCGGCAACGCCCTGCCCGCCGCGTGGGGCGCCAGCGACAGCCGCGCCGATGCCCAATGGCAGACCTTCGAGTACGCCGGCGTCCATCGCGCCTTCCGCGACGCGAGCCTCTCGGAATTCCAGTTCCTGCTCCTGGGCGAGGGCGAGTGCCTCATCGACAACGTGATCCTGGCCTCGCAGGAGGAGGCCCTCGTCAAGGAGGGCTTCGAACGCGGCGACTTCGGCTGGAGCGCCCTCGGTACGCACGACCGCTCGGGCGTGACGGACGCGGCGGGAGCGGGCAAGGGCGCCTACCTGATCATCGCCGACGGCCGCGGCGATCCGCGCCACAACTACGTCTCGGTGTCGGTGCGCAAGAACCTGGTGCCGGACAAGCGCTACTTTCTGCGGTTCCGCGCCAAGTGGCAGCGCGGCGCGGTGCAGCTTCTCACCCGCACCATCGGCCAAGGCGTCGCCAAGACGCACACGCTCGCGCCGCCCAAGAAGCTCGGCACGCCCGGCGCGCCCAACAGCATCGCGGCCTCGGGCGGCGCGCCCATCGTCGGCCTGCCCGAGCAGACGCCGATCGCGCCGGATGACAAGACACCCGTCGTCGTGCGCGTGCCGATCGACGGCCGCCAAGCTCCGGCGGGCGCCGACATCTGCTACCGCCGCGACGGCGAGACGGCGTGGCAGAAGGCCCCGCTCGCTCCCTGCGGCCCGCCCGCGGGCCGGGGCGCCGCCCTTTGGTCCGGCGCGATCCCCGCCCTACCCGCGGGACTCGTCGAGTTCTACATCGAGGCGCGGGGCGCCGCCGGCGCGGCGGGGCGCTATCCCGCTGATGCGCCCGCCCGCACGGCGTGCTACCTCGTGGGGTTGACGTGCCACGAGCGGCTGCCCACGTACCACCTGCTCGCCCCCAAGGCGCAGTGGGACGCCCTGAAGGCCCGCCCGCGCCTGTCCAATCGCCTGGCCGACGGGACCTTCGTGTACGGCAACGCCGCGATCTTCTACAACGTCGGGTTCAGGGCGCGCGGCAGCCCCTACACCCGGGACATGAGCTTCAACTGGCGCATCCGCTTCGGGGAACGCCGCCTGGGCGGGCGGAACACCTACACCCTCGACGGCCAGAAACAGGACGGCACGCGCCAGCACGAGCGCGCGGTGCACTGGCTCCTGGCGAACCTGCGCGTGCCGAGCCTCAGGCAGCGCTACGTGTTCTTCAACATTCCGGGCCGCGAGCAAGGCGTGTTCGAGGACGTCGAGCGTGTCGACGGGGAGTTCCTCGACCGCTGGTTCTCGGACCAGGAGCGCGGCAACCTCTACAAGATCGACGATTATTTCGAACTGCTGCCCGGCCGCGGCGCCGAGGAGCAGCGCGTCGAGGCGGACTTCAAGTGGCAGGGCCCCGATCCCGAGCTGTACCGCTGGAACTTCGCCCCGCGGGCGACCGGCACCATCGAGGACTTCGGGCCGCTGCTCCGTCTGATCGCCCTCATGGATCCCGACGTCACGAAGAGCGGCTTCCTGCCGCAGTTCGAGAAGGCGGCGAACTCCGATCAATGGCTGCGCACCTTCGCCGTGCGCACGATCTGCGACGACTGGGACACCATGGGCCGCGGCCGCGGCAAGAACGCCTACGTCTACCGCGCTCCGGGGAAGGACGGCCTCTGGCACCTCCTTGTCTGGGACTCGGACCTCACCTTCAGGAACGTGCAGTCGCCTCTTTTCCCCGACAAGTTCGCCTCCTTCAAGCGGCTCCTGGCCGAGCCCTTCTACCGCCGGCAGTTCCTGTGCTACCTGGGCTACATGGCGCGCGGGCCGTTCCTCCAGGACCTGCCGATCGTTCTCGGCGACACGTCGCGGGCCTGCGGCGGCGACGCGACCCCGATTCTCCAGTTCGCGCGGGCGCGCTCCGCCTTCGTTCTGAGCCAGATCCCCGAGGGGCCGCGCTTCGTCGTCGAGCAAGTGCGGCGCCTGTCGCGGCAAGGCCGGCCCGACGTCGTCCAAGCCGCGGGCAAGGCGCCGACCCTCGCCGGCCGCTTCACGCTGGACGGCCGGGCGGGCACGCATCGATTCCTCGACGCCGAACGCTGGACCGCGGAGTTCCCCGTCGGCCCGGAAGGCGGAGTGATGACCCTCGCGGCCGAGGATGTGGGAGGCGGCGCCATCGCCGGCCAGAGCGTGCGCATCTCCGCGCGCCAGAGCGCCATGCCTCTCGCGCCCGCCGCGCCGCAGGCCCCCGAACCGCAGCTCGTGGCGCGGCCCGCCCCCCCGGCCCCCATCGAGCTCGCGCTCGGAACCAAGGGGCCCGCCGCCGTCGCGCAAGCGCCGCCGACGGCGGAGACTCCTCCGGCGGAAACGCCGCCGGCCGCCGCCGAGCCGCCGCCGCTCGAGCTTGCCGAGGGCGAACGGCTGCTCAACCTTGACGTCGAGGACGCGCCGGACACGGAGGCCGAGGAAGAGCGTCCGGCGCGGAGGACGCCGCCGCCGGCTCAGGCCGCGGCGCCCGCCGCGCCGTTCGTCCCTGATCGGCCCCGGGAGACAGACCTTGCCATGATCGCCCGGGAGCGCGAGCCGCCGCCACGGGAGGCGGCGCCCGAAGAACCCGCACCGATCGCACCCGTCGGCCGGGCGCGATCGGGCCTCGTGCTCTGGCATTTCGTCGTCGGGACGCTTGTCTGCCTCGCCCTTATCGGCGCCCTCGTCGCGAGCATCTACCGGCAGCTTCGAAAACTGAGCGCGCCCCCGCCGCTGCCCGCCGCTCCTCCCGCGGAACGTTCCGCCGACGCCGCGCTCAAGCCCGCCGCGGTTCGGAAAAACGTCCCGCCGCCACCCCCACGCCGGCCTCCCGCGCCGGTTCAGCCCGCCGCGCCGCGGCAGTCGGCGCCCCGGCCGGAGCCGCCGGCTTCAACACGCCGGCCGCCGCCTTCCGCGCCCTCGGCCGAGCGGGTGCCCGCGCCGCCGGCGGCAGCGCCGCGGGCCGTGCCGCCGGCACCGCCCGCGGATCGGGAGGAAGCGGCCGCCTTAGTCGCGCAGCTCGCAAGCCCCGAGTACCAAACGGCGGCGCGCGCCTTCACACGCCTCGCGCGCATGGGCGCCGCGGCGCTGCCGGTCCTCGCGGCCGAGCGCCGCGCGGGCCTCACGCCCTTCGGCAAGATTCGGCGCGGACCGGCCGGCCTGACGCCGGCCCCGGCGGAGGGCGGGGAAACTCTGCCCGTGCAAGCGGTGATCGATTTCCTCGTTGCCGCGGCGCGGCCGAAAACTTGAGCGGCGCGCGGAACCGCGCGCCGCGCTCAGCGCATGATGCCCAGCGCAATGTCCTCGGTGTACGCCGGCGAGACCAGGGTCCGGACGCCGCCCTCGTGGCTGAACGCTTCCTGCGCGGCGACGGCGCCGGTCTTCGTGTCCACCCACCGCGCCTTGTAGGCCCCCGCGGGCAGCTCGAGGGCGAGTTCGGCCTTGGAACCCCCGTTGACATAGACCGCATAGGCGTGGCCGGGCTGGGCCAGAACGCGAACCGTCGCTTTCGCGGGTACCCCGCCCTTCACGATCTCGTTGTGCGGCCCCATGGCGGGGAAATCGAAGCCGTGGATGAAGTCCTTCAGAATCCCGAGCTGCCGCCTGAGCACCGCGCCCCCTCCGCCGGGCGCCTCGGGCTGCGCCGTGCCGCGCTCGCAGCCAGGCGCGAAAGAGTAGTCCAGGTTGCTGTAGATGCCGCCGCCGGCGATGATGAAATCCCAGCCCTCCCTGCGATAGGTTGCATCGGCGCCCCCCGCGAATCCGGTTTCGTCGTCGGCGATCACCCGGTTGAGACCCAGGTTCATGGCGACGGCCTCCGGCGGGCGCGCATAGTGGAAGTTGAAGATGGAGACCGCCGGGTGCGGGTCGACCACCTTGGCCTTGCCGTTGGCGATGTTTTGAGCGATCAGATGCCGGACCGCCAGCCCCTCCTCCGCCGCGACGATGGTGTCGGCGATGCGCCGCTGCCACTCCAGGGTCACGCCGCCGAAATAGGGTTCGTTGCAGATTTCGTAGTACAGGTTGTCGTACTCGTTCAGGGCGGCGACGACTTTGCGGACGAAGGCCTCGTGAACCGCCTGCATGGCCGCGTCTTTGAGCGTGTAGACATCGGTGCGCGCCATGGCGCCGATGCCGTTCACGTTGTTGGCGGCGTTCATGGGGCTGAGATTCCACATTTCGTCCTCGTAGAAGGGGCAGAAGAAAACGTATTCGACCACGATGCCCCGGGCGCCCGCCCGCGCCATGAAATCCCGCAGCCGCGCAAAATAGGCTTCATCCCACTTCGTCAGGTCGAACTTGGCGCCGCCGTTGGCGTAACCCGGCGTCGCGCTCCGCGCCCACGGGCAGAGATAGCGGTGCGCGGCGGGCGCCAGCGGGTTCCGCTCGATGTTGAACGACCGGGCCGATTCGCAGTACACGCCCGAGAAGGTGCGCGTCAGGTTCAGCCCCTTGTCCGCGAGCTCATCGAGGTACGGCACGTAGTCGAAGTCGAGGTTGAGCACGGCGCCGTAGTGCTCGCCCGACGTGATCAGAACCGTCGGCGCCCCCCGGAACTGGAGGTAGCGCGGATTGCGAGGATGGAGGGAAAGCGCCTCGCCGGCTCGAGCCGGCGCGGCAACCGCGGCGAGCAACGCCAGTCCGAAGCAAACCATGGGAGCCTCCTTGTCGCGGACCAAACGCCGCCTCCATGATGCCCCGGCCGAAGCCCGAAGACAATCGCCCGCCGGCAACGCTGCCGCCCGCCCGCGGCCTCAACCGGCGTCGATCACGAGCTTCGCCGGCGCCCGCAGCACGACGGGCCGCGGGAAGGTGACGAGGATGCGGGCGCCGTCGCGCGCCGCCTCGCATTCGATCGGCCGGCCGTCCAGCTCCGCGCGGACCTTCTCGGCGTCAACGGCCCCCGGCGCCTCGAAAGCGAAACTCCGCAGCGTGAGCGATCCCCAGCGCAGCTCGAGCGTATCGCGCTGCGCCGCGCCCGCGCGCTTCTGCGCGAAGAGCCCCCAGCCCCCGGCGGCGGTGAACGCCGCGCTGAAGTCCTCGGGCGAGAGCCGCGGCGCGAAGGCCAGGCTGCCTTTGGGACCGTGGTGCTCGTACCCGCAGGCCGCCAGGAAGACGCCGTAGCTGGCCATGGCCCGGGCGTAGTGGTCGCTGCACTCGATTTCGTTGTAGGGATTGCGCTTCGCCGGGGCGTAGCGGTCGTGAACGGCGCGCGTCACGGCCAGGCCGCGCTCGACCATCCCTTCCCAGAGCATGTGCCCCGCCACCTGGTATTCGAACCCGGTCATGCATTCGTTGAAGTAGCCGTACTGCCAGTGGCGCTGCCTGTCGGCGCGCCCGCCGCCGAGGGGCCAGGTGCACATGAGGAGCCCGGCCTCGCCGGCCAGGGCATAGGGCCGGCCCTTGATCTTGTCCGGAAGCGAGGCGCGCAGGGGGCCCACGTCCGGCGCGAAGTTGAACTTCCAGAGCGAGTCGAGCGCCGTCCTGACCGGGCCCGCATCGATGATCCGTCCCAAGCCCACCTGAAAGGCCCAGCTCTGGCCGAAGACGTTGTCGATGTGGCAGCCCGCGCCCACGCCGATCGCGTCGGGATAGGCGGGATCCTCGACCTGGATGAAGTACCGGCCGTTGAAGAGCGCCAGGATGTTCTTGCGGCCCGCGGCGAGAATGCGCGCCGTCAGCGCCGCGAATTCGGCGTCGCCGACCTCCTCGGCCATGGCGTTCCCGGCCTTGAGCGCCGCCAGATAAAGCGAGCTCATGGCCGGAATGCGGCCGTACCAATCGGCATCGAGCGTGTTGTGTTGCGCGCCCTCCAGCAACCCATCGCCGTCCCCATCCTGGCGGATCAAATAACTCAGGGCGCGGGCGATGGCGGGCCAGTTTCTGGCGAGGAAGGCGGCGTCGGCCGTCATCTGGTGTTCGCGGTAGGCGCGCAGGACCACGCCGGCCTGGCCGTCCACCGCCACGGACCGATTGTGCTCGGCGCGGAAATGCACGGCGCCCGAGGGCTGCATCGCCAGATCCAGGTCCACGCGCTCCCTCAGGTCCCGCTCCAACTCCGGAAAGAGCCTCCCGACGGCTTGGGCGTACATCCACACGTGGCCGCAGGTGCCCGGGCAGCAGTCGATGCCTTCCCACCCGTAGAAGCGTCCGTTCGCGAAGCGGTACGCCGTGTCGGTGGCCAGAATCGACGTGTTGACGAAAGTCCGGTTCAAGAACCACCAGGGCAGGGTCGAATCGCGATACCAGGTCCGGTGCCAGAGCTCCGTCAACGCCGTCAGGTTCTCCAGATCGCCCGCCACCGCCGCGGCGACCTCGAACGACGAGGCGGCGCGCGTCGCGTAGTACCGGCCCAGATTGCCGGGCAGGCCCGGAAGATACAGGTTCGGGAAATGCCACGCCGCGATGAAGACGACGGACTCCTCGCGTCCGGGCTCGAGGGTGAAGGCGCGCCCCACCGCGCCCAGGAGGCGCTCGCCGAAGGGCGCCCGCGCCTCGCGCGCGGCGCAATCCGGCGCGGCGCAGAAGCTTTCCGCCGTGGCGACCTGCGCGCAGCCGGAGACCCGCTCTCCTCCGCCGACGACCGCCAGGCTCATGGTGCCCCAGTCGTGTTGCTCCCGAAGGCGGTAGGGTTCGCCGGGGGCGCCATCGCAAAAAACGATGTGATCGACGCCGATGTTCCCCCACGGCCCGCTCTCCGCATCGACGATGACAAGGCGGGCCTCCTTATCTTCGTGCGCCGCGACATCAAAGGAATCGAGCCTGAGCTCGTTGTCGTTATGGCCCGTCGCCGAGGCGACGACGCGGCCATCCACGACAAGGTCCAGACCGGTGCGACCCGCGTGCGCCCCGCCGCCGATAAGAAAGGCGATGTGCCGCCGTTCGATGCGAAAAGCCCGGCTCACGAGCTTCCCCGTCTGCGCGTCTTTTTCCTCGATGCTGTTTCCCGGCGCCGTGGCGTGGGAGTTCACCATGCGCCCGCCCCGGAGCTTCGTGATCCGCTGGTAGGAAGGTATACGTCCCTTCTCGATGGGACCGGCGCCGAAGGCCGCGCCCTCGACGGTCCAGCCCTCGTAAGTCGGCTGCTCGAAGTCCTCGAACAAGAGATCGGGCCGCGCCGGCGCGCCAGGCGCGGCGGGCGGCTCCTCCGCGGCGCACGTAAGCGCCTTGAAGCCCGGCCCTACCTCGATTCGGTTATGCCGGACCAGGGCGCCGCGCTTCCCGGTATGGCGCCCGATGGCATTCTCGAGCACTCCGCCCAGGACGCAACTAACCGCGGCGGATCCCTTATTCCTGACGGTGTATCGGAGCACCGTCGCCGGGAAACTCGAACATGCGAAATCGAGCGGCACGAAGGGCGAAAACGCCCGCAGCGCCACTTCCACCGGGGCTTCGTCCCAGCGGTAGACCACATCGGCAATGGGATACTCGCCCGCGAATTCGATGCGCGCTCCGCCCGTTCGGTCGAGGGGCAGCACAACGCCGGCCTCGCCGCCGGCCGGCCGCAGGAGCAGGACAAAACGCTGCTCGAACGGCGACTCGGGCCTGAGCGGCTTGACATAGGCCTGCCCGCTCGTCCCCCCCTCCTTGAGCCCTCCCCGGCCGGATTTGTTGAAGACGTCCCAGAGCCACAACCGGCCGTCGCCGCCCATGTAGAGCGTCCCCGCGCACAACCCGCCGATGGGCATGCCGATCCAGTCCAGTTCCCCGCCGCGCCGCACCTCGCGCTCGCCCCGCGCCGCAAGCCGGCGCACCCAGGCCGGATCGAGCCCCTTGTCGAGGGGCACCAGGCGCAGATGCGCCGGATCGAGCTCGGGCCCGGCGGCGACGCACGACGGCGCCGCGACGACCAGCGCACCCACAAGTGACACCAAACCTCTCCGCCGCATTGCCTTTCTCCTCGTGGATCTCGCCGCGCCTAGCGCACCCCGTGGGATCATGAAAGTGTACCACAGGCGGCGCCGGTGAGACTTCATGCTATTGCCCGCGCGCCGGTCGATGTATACTGCATGGGAAGTCGCCAAACGCGGCTTTTTCCACAGCAACGATGGATGGCATCCGACAATGAACTCGCCGGACGAGCGCGGAGAGGGCTTGGGGCGGTCCTCCGCCCCGAAGAAGCCCCTGCCGGGTTTCGAGCATTTTTTCCAGTCCTATCCCGACTCGGTGTTCCTCTTCGACCCCGAGGGATGCTTTGTCGCCGTCAACCCCGCGGCGGCCGCCTTCTTCGCGACCACGCCCGAGGCGTTCGCCGGGCGCCACATGCATGACCTCTTCCCGCCGGAGATCGCCGCACGGCAGCTCGCCGCCGTCGTGCGCGTCTTCGAGACGGGCGAAGCGCTGGCGGCGGACGAAGCCCTCACCCGGATCGGTCAGGACGTGCGCTGGTTCAACACCACCCTCACGCCAATTAAGGACGCCCGCGGCAGGGTGACGCACGTCATGGGCGTCGCCCGCGACATCAGCGCGTGGATCGCCCTCCGGGAGGAGCAGGCGCGGCGCATGGAGCACGCCGCCGAAGCCTGCAACGCCGCAACCAGCGGCCGCCTCACGCACGACTTCAAGAATCTCCTCACCGTCGTCCTCGGCTACGCGCGGCTGCTTCTCAAGCAGGCGCCCGAGCATCTCCGCGCTCAGGTCGCGCGGATTCAGCGCGCCGCGGAGACCATGGCGAGCCTGCTGGCGTCCAGTTGCCGGCGGGAGCCGGACCGCAAGGTCGTCGATCTGAACGCGCTGCTCGGCGGCATGACCGACGCCCTGGCGGCGCTGCTGGGCGCGAAGATCAACATCGAGTTCAGGCCGTGTACCGCGCCCGCGCCCATCCTCGCCGACACCGACCAGATCGAACAGATCGTGCTCAACCTCGCCTTCAACGCCCGCGATGCCATGCCCGAGGGCGGCACCATCGCGATCCGGACCGAGCACGCGGCGCTGGACCGGAAATCCGCGCGGCGCTTCGCCGACCTGGCGCCCGGTCCTCACGCAGTCCTCACCTTCGCGGACACGGGCCGCGGCATGGATGCGGCCACGCGCCGGCGCCTTTTCGAGCCTTTCTTCACCACCAAACCCGAGGGCTGCGGCACGGGCCTGGGGCTGCCCACGGTCTACGCCGCCGTGAGACAGCACCAAGGGCACATCGAAGCGGCCAGCACCCTCGGCAAGGGCACGACCTTCACGATCTATCTGCCTCTCGCCACGGCGCCGCCGGTTCCGCAGGCGGGTCTCGCCGCGCCCTCCGCGAGAGGGCGGGAAACCGTGCTCGTCATCGATGACGACGGCGCGGTCCGGGAGCTGATCGCGGCGGCGCTCCGGGAACACGGCTACCGCCCCCTCACGGCCGCGACGCCCGAGGAGGCCCTCGCTCTCTGGAACCGGCACGAAGATGCCATCGATCTGTGCATCGCCGACGTTCTCCTCCGCGGCATGAACGGCAAGAAGCTCACCGAGCGCTTCCAGGGCGACCGCCCCGGCTTCAAGGTCCTGTTCATGTCGGCCTGCGGGGAGGACGAGGTCTTTCACAAGGGCCTGAAGCCCGCCGGAACCCGTTTTCTGCCGAAGCCCTTCACGGTGGACGCCCTGCTCAAGGAGTTGCGCGCGACCCTGGCCGGGTGAGGTTCAGCGCTCAAGCAGGTACCACAAGCCCGCCCCGGCGCCGCCGATGGTGAAACTCGCGGCGCCGCCCGCGGCTTCGGCGGGAACGTCGCCCGCCGGACGCCCGCGGACATCGAGGCGCCTGACGCGAAGCCCTCCCTCCGGCGCGCGCAGGGTGATCCGGGCTTCGACGGCCTCGATGCGCACGGGCTCCGTCCCCCACGCCGCGCCGACGCTGTCCCGCGCCGCGTTCCAGCCCATGGCGGTATTTTCGCAGCGGCCGCAGGCCACCAGCAGCATTTCCCGGGACGCGTCGATGGGCGCCCCGTCGCGCGCCACCAGCACGATGCTCGCCTCGGCCGGCGCGCGCACCTCCATGGACAGGCCGCTCAGATCGAGGCGCCGCCCCGCGAGGCGGCCGCAGGCGACCTTCGCCGCGGGGCCGTCCACCGTGTAACGGCCGTCCCGCCAGTCGACCCGCGGGGAAGATCCGCCGCCCTCTTCGAGGCGTCCCGCGCCGTCGCACACCAGCGCGAAACGTCGCGTCAGCAGCTCGCGCCACTGAAATCCCCGCTGGTTCAGATAGGGCAGCAGATGCGTGACCGACCGCTGCGCGGCCTCCAGCGCCTCGTCGAACCCGAGGGGCCGGTGCAGCACTCCGGCCGCGGGCTGAATCCGGCCTCCGAGAAAGAGCAGCGCCCCGGCGGACATAAAGCCCATCTTCGCGGGGTTGGCATCGATGTCGAAAAAGCCGTGGTACTTCTCCCGCTTGAAATCGTCGGCATGGCTGTAGGTGAAAAGGAAGACGCCGTCCCAATCCTGGAGGGCCGCGAGACTCGCGATCATCGGCACGGTCTCCGCCTGGGAATCCATGGGCGCCGGGTGGTTGTACTCCGTCACCGTGTACGGCAGGCCGGCGACGCGCGTGACGGCCAGGTGCGGGAAGCAACCGCCGTCCGCGGCGGCGCTCATGGCGATGTTGGCGACGGTCCAATCCCGGGGGTCCCACGGCCTGCGGGGGAAGTGCGGATGCTGCCAGTAGGCGTGCTGGTCGACGAAGTCCATCCGTGCCTGGATGCGCGTGCCGAGGGATCCGAAGGCAATGGTGCCCGTGATGGGCGCCTTAACGCCGAGTTCGCGCCGCAGGTAGGCGCGCATATCGGTGAAGTAGCGCAGTTCCATGTCGTGGAGGAACGCGAGGCGGTCCCGCGCGCGGGCCTCCGACAGCGCGCCTCCCGCCGGGAACAACGCCACGGAGCCCCGGGCCAGCGATTCGCCCTCGGCCACCCCCGTCCGACCGCCCGGCCTGAGAGCGATGTCGGCAAGTTCCACCGCCGTCACGTCACGGCCCACGGTGAATCCGAGCCGGCAGTCGGCGTCGGTCGCGGCGCAGGTGAAGCCGAAGGCGAACGAGCGCCATTCGGGCGCGAGCGCGCATTCCTCCGAAAGGCCTAGGCCGCTCCACGGGGCGTGCGCTTGAGACACCCCCACCCGGATCATCTTCGGCGCGGCGGCCCGGCCGCGGAACGACACCGTGTAGAACTTCCCCTCCTCCAGCGCGATCCTCTCCTGCTTGAACTGCAGGTGCCAGTCCGTGCCCGAGACGCGCGCGATGGCGATGCGCACCACGCCGCCGCCCCCAGCCGGCGCGGCTTCCATGGCCGCGCCGGCGTGCTGCTCGCACCGCCACACGGCGGCGGATCCCTTGCCGCCGCCCAGGGTCGCAAAGAGCGGATCCTTCAGCAGATTCCCGCCCAGCGGCGAGGCGCCCGCCTCCCAAGCCTTCCTGAGCTCGGCGTTGCCGCCGTAGCGCGCCGCGAGCCACGCGTTCCACTGGGCGGCGAGGAGCTTGGCGTAAGGTTCCGGGAGGCGCGGGAGCACGCGCGGCGCGCTCCACATGAAGAGCGAGTTCTCGTTGGTGATCTCCACCATGGCCACCGCCGGGTCCTCGGCGTAGGTCAACCCGGTGTGCGGGTTGCGGTGGCCGAGCAGGTCGCGCGCGTACTTCTTCTGCGCGGCGATGAGCTCGGGGTGAAAGATCGCCAGCATCTTGTCGAAATTCTCCAGCTCCTCCGCGCCGGGCCAGCCGTGCGCCCGCGACCACCAGCGGCTGACGTGCAGGTTCAGGTTCACGTAGATGCCGCGGCTCTTGAGCTCGGCGAAGAAGCGATCCAGGCGCGCGAGCGCCTCGGGCGCCAGGTCCTCAAGTTTGCGGTCGGCGAAGATGCCCCCCGGAAACGGACGCATGTCCATGTGGTGGAAGCGCACGCAGTTGATCCCGAACTTCGCCATGCGCGCGGCGATCGCCCGCGCGGCGTCCTCTTCGGGAAAGCAGGCGCCGAAGCATACGTTGACGCCCCAGAACCGAATCCGACGGTCGCCCGCGAAGAAGCGGCCGTCGCGCACCGTGACGGGTCCTGACTTACCGGCCGGCGCCTCCAGGAGAAAGGCAGCGCTGATCGGGCTTTCGACGGCATCGTCCCAGGGCAGCACGAAGGGCAGCCAGGCGCCCTCTTCGGCGGCCGCCGGGGTCGTGCCGGCAATGCATAGGGCAACCAGGACGAACTTCGACGCCAAGCCTTGCGCACCCATGGGAACCTCCTTGCGGGAATGAATCCAGCGTACGCAGCGCCGCCCCGCGCTGTCAACACGCCGCGCGCGCGGCCGCGGTCTTCGGAGCGGCGCGCCGGGCACCCGCGCCGCTTTCGCCGCCTATCGGCGTCAGTAGGTCATCTGCAACGAGAGCGTGCCGCCACCGAATTTCTGTTCGTCCAGATCTAAGGACGCGCCGGCGATGATGCCCGCGTTGTCGGCGAACCTGATATCCAGCGGAAAGGACAATTTGCCCGCCCAGCGGTGCGACGAACGATGCTCCCCTTCCGGCCCCGCGAACCTGGTGACGCGGTCAATATGGCCAGCGATCAACTCGGGCCTGAGCACGGCATACCGCGTCAGCGCCAGTTCGATGCCCACGTAGCCCAGATACTCCCGATGGCGGTACAGATCGGCGGGCCGGCTGCCGTCCAGGAAGCGCTCCTTTTCTTGAAGCCTGAAGGCCCGCGCGCCGCCGTAGGGCGTGATGGAGGGCGCGACGGTCCAGCGCAGCTCGGCCCGGCCTTGGAGCGCGCGGCGGAAGAAATCTTCGCGCTCGAAATCCGAGGCGCTCCAGGGCCGGTAGCCCTTGTCGGCGCCCTCGCCCGCGGCGTAGAAGACGCAGGTCAGGCGATCGGTCACGTCGGCGCGCAGCCGGCCGTACGCCGAGACCTGCCCGTAGCGAAAATCGAGCCGGCGGTTCTCGTCCTCGAGCGCCAGCGGCGCGTTGCCTCGAACGCCCCAGTGCCAGGCGATTCGCGATCCTATCCCTCCCTCCACGTCCACGTAGTACGACCGCCCGTAACGCGAGTAGCGCTGGTTGAGATCCTCGCCCCTGCGGTTCATGAGGAGATCAGGCAGCTCCAGACCGGCGGTCACACGCTGGCCCAGCACCCTGGGGAAGACCGCCCGCAGGCCCAGATCGTTCCCGCCCTTCTCCGCCAGAACCTCGCCGTAGACGCCCAGCCACAGCCACGAGAGCGCCTGGACATCGACGCCCAGCTCGAAGCGCCGGTAACGGCTGTCGAAATCCTCGGCCTCGAACGCGCGCGCCCAGAAACGCAGCCGCCGGGCCAGGTCGTAGGCGAAATGGATGCGCTGGTCGATCCAGAACCTGTCGGTGGAGACGCTGCCCGCGGTCCCCTGGAACTTCATCGCGCTGCGCTCGCCGCGCTCCTCCCAGGCGTACGGCAGCCGGTACGAAAAGATGTCCAGGAACTCCTCGCTGCCGCGGGGCTCCCGGATCTTGATTTCGTCGCCTCGAAAAGGCGTCTCGGGCACGAAGGTGAAGCCGGGGGCAATTTCGGGGCTGCCGCGCAGGAGCGCGGGCAGGAACACCGCCGCAAGCCCGAATTTCACCCGCATCGCCGGCTCCTCCGGTGGACGATCGACGGTTTTCTTATCGGATGGGCGCCGCCCGTAAATAAACGCACGCGTTGCGATCCGGCCGCCGCGCCCGGTAGAATTGATCGGCAGCCGCGCGCCTCAGGAGTCGTGAAATGGAGACAATGTCCGCCATCGCGCTGGGCGCCGGCGCCGCCGCCGGCATCGCCCTGGCCGTGCTCCTGGCGTCCGCCAAATCCCGGCGCGAGCGGCGCCGGGCCGCGTTGCGCGCCGCGGCTTTCCCGAAGAAATGGGAGCGGATTCTCGCGGGCACGACGCCGCTCTATCGGCGGATCCCGCCCGAGCTCAAGCGCGAGCTGCACGGCCACGTCCACGTCTTCCTCGCCGAGAAGAAGTTCGTGGGCTGCCGGGGCCAAGCCATCGACGACGAGGTCAGGCTGACCATCGCCGCCCAGGCCTGCGCGCTGCTTCTCAACCGCCCGCCGCGGTATTACCCCACCTTGAGGGAGATTTTCGTCCACCCCACGTCCTACGTGCGCACCACGCGCGTCGCGTCCGACGAGTTCGGGCCCGCGCTCGGCAGCCTCCTCGAAGAGGAGGATTCCTTCGCGGGCGAATCCTGGGAGCGCGGCGGCGTCGTGCTCGCCTGGGACGAGGTGTTGGAGAGCGGCTACGGCGACGGCTACAACGTCGTTCTCCACGAGTTCGCCCATCAGCTCGATCAAGGCGGCGAGGGCGCCCACGCCATGGAGCGCGACTTCGCCGACTGGGCCCGCGTCCTCCGCGAGGAGTACTCGCGCTTCAAGAAAGACGTGCGCCGCGGCAAGCGCACGGCCTTGGACGAGTACGGCGCCACCGATCCGGCGGAGTTCTTCGCCGTTGCGACGGAACACTTCTTCGAGACGCCCGGCCGCATGCGGGCCAAGCACCCGCAGCTCTACGAGGCGCTCCGGGATTACTACCGTCTGGACCCGGCGGCGTGGGACTAGATGCTCCGCCGCCGCGGCCGCGGCGAGGGCGCCCCAGGCTCAAGCCTTCCTTCGGATCCACGCCTCGATGCGCCGCACCGCCTCCGCGAGCACGTCCAACGACGCGGCGTAGGAGAACCGCGCGAAACCCTCTCCTCCGGGACCGAAGTCGCTTCCCGGCGCGACGGCGACGTGCGCCTCGGCGAGGAGGCGGTCGACGAACTCCTGGGAGGAGCCCGCGAAGGACCGGATGCCGGCGAAGAGATAGAAGGCGCCCCGGCCCTCGTTCGGCAGGTCGAAGCCCAAGCGCCGCAGCGCCGGCCCCAGAAACCGGCGGCGCTCGTCGTAGACGGCCGCCATGCGCTCCACATCCGGCCCGGCCTCCCTCAGCGCGGCCAGCGCGGCCCATTGGATGAAGTCGTTGGCGGAGATGTAGAAGTTCTGGGCGAGCTTCTGGATGGGACGGACGAAGGCGGGCGGTACGATCACGTACCCCAGGCGCCAGCCCGTCATGGCGTAGCGCTTGGAGAAGCCGTCGATCACGAAAGCGGCGTCGGCGTAGGCCAGCGCCGTCCGGCATGGCGGCCCGTAGACCAGGCCGTGGTAGATCTCGTCGGCGATGAGCGGCACGCCGAGATCCGCGATGGCGGCCATGCGCTCGTCGTCCAGCACCGCGCCCGTGGGATTGGAGGGCGAGTTCACCACGATCCCGCGGGTCCGCGGCGTGACCGCCCGCGCGATTTCCTCCGGATCCACCTGAAAACCATCGGCCGCCCGCGCGGCCACGTAGACCGGGCGCCCCCCCGCGAACTTGATCATGTTCGGATAGCAGCTATAGCCGGGGTCGCTGAGAATGACCTCGTCGCCGGGCTCAAGCAGCGCCGCGAAGAGCAGCAACATTCCCGGCGAGGTTCCGGCGGTGACGAGGATCTGATCGGGCGACGGCGGCACGCGGGCCTCCGCGGCGTAGCGCCGCGCGATCTCCTCCCTGAGCTCGGGCAGGCCCAGACTGTGGGTGTAGCGGGTGCGGCCGGCGCGCATGGCCTTGCGCGCCGCCTTGAGCACACAGGCCGGCGTGGGGAAATCCGGCTCGCCCACCTCGAGGTGAATGACGGACGCGCCCGCGGCCTCGAGCCGCTTGGCCGCCTCCATGATTTCCATGACCTGGAAGGCGGTGATCTCCCGGGCGCGCCGGGAAGGCCCAGGCTCGCGCATCCGACCACCTCCCTCGCGCGCCTCTCAACGCAGTTCGCGCAGCCCCATCGCTTCCACCGCGAAGCGCCGCGCGCCGCCCGCCGCTTCGACCACGACCGCAATGTTCTCGCCCTCCGCGGCCGCGCGAACCGCGCGCACGGACTGGGTTCCGCCGGGCCTGACAAGCTCCAGGCAGGCGACGAAATCCGCCTTGGCGCCGGCGCGGCGGAGAAGCACCGCGGGCAGCCGCTCGGTGGCCGGATTGCCGGGCCCCTCGGCGACGATGACCGTCGTGCCGGGGTCCGCGGCCGCCGTGAGCGCCACCGTGCCCGCCCCTTCCACGTGCCAGGCCCCGCGCACACAGTCCTCGACCGCGGCGGCCTTCGCTTCCGCCAGGTGCTCGTAGCCGTTCCCAAGGGGCAATGGCTCGGGCGCCAGGCTCCCGGCCGGCGGGGCCGCCAGCTCGAATCCGCCGTGATTGTGGTAAACCCACTCGTAGCGGCGGTCCCTGTCGCTCGCCAGCCGATCCACGATCAGGATGCCGAAGTCAAGCAGCGCCGCCGTGCGCGTCCACGCCACGCCCGGGTACGCCGTGTCGCACCGCGCCGCCACCCATTTCAAGGCCCCCTCGCCGTTGAACGCGACGAGATTCCCCTCGGCGGGCGTCTGGCTCTTTCCGTCCACCACGACGACATTGTGGCTCACGCTCTGCCTGTACCAGGCGCTGTTGAGCGGGATGCCGTAGCCCGACGTCCCCAGGTCGGGCGCCAGCGTGCGGCCCAGCCCCGCGACGATCACGTTCAGCTTGTCGGGGTGGCCGTGGCCGCCCCCGTGGGGCCCGAAGTCCATGAGAACGAAGGCCGGGCCGCCCGCAAGCTCGCCGCGGAGGACGCCGAAACCCGTCGCGGGCAGGAGCGCGCTCGCGGCGCGGACGCCTTCCCCCGGCGGCGGCAGATCCTCGACGCCGTAAAGCAGGGCCGTCAACGTCGCGCGCTCCTTACCGTAGGCCCGCGCCAGAACCTCGCGGTAGACGCGTTCCTCGGGATACCACACGGCCGCATGTTCGTAGTGGACGGCTTGGTTCGCCAGCGACACCGCGCCGCCGTCGTTCGTCGCGTGAACGACTAGAAACGGATCGGCGAGGGCGAGCGGCGCGTCGAACATGCGCTTGAGCTTCGGAGCGCGCGCCACGAGCCGGATGCCGTTCCGTTCCGCCGCGACGACCAGCTCGATCAGCGCCGAAAGGGTGTAGAAGTGATAGCCGGCCGACCCCTCGAACCAGAAACCTTCCGCACTGACCCCTTTCTCGACCTGGGCCAAAAAGCCCGAGCGCGGATTCTCGATGGCGAACTCGATGCGTCCGCGGTCGCCAAGAAGCAGGCCGATCATCCCGATCGCGGCGTTGTGCCAGCAGTGGATGTTGTGAATCGCGCCGGTCTGCGCCTCGAGCAACTCCGCCGTGGGCTTGAACCATTCGTTCTCGATGGCGCGGCGGTCTTCCGGTGTCAGGACGCCGCTGGGCGCCACGAGCGCGTAAGCCTTGAGCGGCTGGAGGATCGCCACGGCTTCGTCCAGCGACTGCGCCATGATGCGCCCCTTGCCCGCCCAGCGGCCGTGCGGGATCGTCGTCGGGAAGAAAGCGGCGTAGTCCCGCAGAATACCCGCGGCCGCCTCGGCGTAACGGCGTTCGCCCGAGATCCGGTGAACGAGGGCCAGGGCGTACAGGCTCCCGAAGATGCGCGCGTGCGTCGCGCTGCGCCAGTAGGCATCGAAACGCGGGCCGCGCCAGGCCTTGCCGTCGACGGGGCAGACGTGCTCCTCGAGCCGCGCGGGGTCGTAGCGCAGCATGACCGCGTGGTCGGGGCAGAAGTAGTCGTGGTACCAGCCGGTCTCGCCCTCGGGAATGGGCACCGGCGCGGCGAGCCACGCATCGGCCGCGCGTTTCTGCTGCTCGTACGCCTTTCGCGCCCACGGCAGGCGCTCGATCCGGCCGCGGACGGCATCGATCTCCCCCGGCGTCAGGTGCAAGACGGGGGCGGCGGGCGTCGAGACGGCAAGGGCGAGGAACCAAAGGGCTGGGCGCAATCCGGTCGTCACGCGGGGGATCTCCTGGTTCTGGAATGGCGCCATCGTAGCGCGGTCGGCCCGGGCGCGCGAGACGGCGGAGCGCCGCGATGGTTGCATTTTCGCAACTGTGCAATAACACTAAAGTCGCTATCATGCGACTATATCATCGTGGTCCGGCGGCGCGTCTTAGATCTTAATCTACAATGATATCAATAGTTACGTAAAATCTAAGGCGTCTTTCGTTCTTGGCACGGAAGATGCTAATATCTTTTCGACAGACAATGCGGATCGCAGGGAGCTTCGACGCATGAAAGCGGCTTTTGCTGTTTGGAACGATCGCATCGCGCCGGTGTTCGACGTGGCCGGGCATCTCCGCCTCGTCGAAATCGAGGACGGGAAAGTCGTCCGCGAAACCGATGCGATCCTGCCCGAACAGCTCCCGTCCCGCCGGGCGCTTCGGCTCGCCGAACTCGGGGTGGACACGCTGGTTTGCGGCGCGATCTCCAGACCGCTTCACGATCTGGTGGCGGGGTACGGCATCGCGGTCGTCCCCTTCGTGGCCGGCGATCTGCGCGAGGTGCTTCAGGCCTGGCTTGCGGGCGCGCTCCACGGAGAGGCGTTCGCCATGCCGGGCTGTTTCGGACGCGGCCGCCTGCGGCGCGGGGGCGGCAGACAGGAGGGTGTTTTTATGACCGGCGGAAGACGCGGCGGAATGGGACGCGGCCAAGGCCGCGGCCAAGGACAGGGACGCGGGCGCGGGAGCCCTAGGGGCGGTCGCGGCGGCGGCCCCGCCGCCGCCGGACCCGGCGGATTCTGCATCTGCCGGGCCTGCGGGCACAGACAGCCGCACATGCGCGGCTCGCCCTGTTTCGAACTTGCGTGCCCCAAGTGCGGGGCCGCCATGGCGCGCGAGTAACAATCGATCCCCCTTTGAGGGGTGATCTCCACGAAAGGAGGATGCTGCCATGCCTAGAGGAGATGGAACTGGACCCTTGGGAGCCGGTCCTATGACCGGACGGGCCGCCGGCTACTGCGCCGGCTTCGGGATGCCGGGCTATGCGAATCCGCTGCCCGGAGGCGGCTTCGGCCGCGGTAGAGGCTTCTGGGGCCGCGGCTTCGGCGGCGGAGGACGGGGCTGGCGCCACAGGTTCTACGCCACCGGCCTGCCCGGCTGGGCGCGCCCCGGCGCCGTGGTGCCGCCGTACGCGGTGCCCTACGCGACGCCGTACGCAAAGCCCGACCCCGAGCTCGAGAAACAGGCCCTCAGACACCAGGCCGACGCTCTCGCTTCGGAACTCGAAGCGATCAAGAAGCGCCTCTCGGAGCTGGAATCCGGAGCCTCGGCCGAATCGCGCGCGTGAGCGCGCCGAAGGAAGGAAAGAAGGACAAGATGAAAATCGTCTTCTCGACATCGGGCGACAACCTTGACGCCCCCTTGGATGGCCGGTTCGGCCGCGCGCCGAAGTTCCTCGTGTACGACCTCGAGACCGACGCCTGCGAGGTGGTCGACAACCTGCAGAACCTGCAGGCCGCGCAGGGCGCGGGCGTCCAGGCCGCATCGACCGTGGCGCGCCTGGGCGCGGCCGCCGTCGTGACCGGCCACTGCGGCCCGAAGGCCTTCCGGGTGCTGTCCTCAGCGGGTATAAAGGTCTACACATGCGCCGCGCCGACCGTCGGCGCGGCGCTCGCGCTCTATCGCGAGGGAAAGCTCCTCGAGGCGCAAGCCGCGGATGTCGAGGGACATTGGGCATGACCCCTTCCCGTAACGGCCGGCGGGCCGTGTCATGATCATCGCCATCGCCTCGGGCAAAGGCGGGACCGGCAAGACGACCCTGGCCGTCAACCTGGCCAGGGCGTTCGATGCCGACATCCAGCTTCTGGACTGCGACGTGGAGGAACCGAACGCCCACCTCTTCCTCCCGGCCGAACCGCGGGAACGGACGGTGGTCACCATGCCGATCCCGGAGGTGGACGCGCGCCTGTGCGACGGCTGCGGCGAATGCGCCCGCGTCTGCCGGTACAACGCCATCGTCGGGGCGGGCGCCGCGCCGCTCGTCTTCCCCGAGCTGTGCCACGGGTGCGGCGGCTGCGCGTACATCTGCCCGCGGAAAGCGATTCGCGAGGTTCCCAAGCGCATCGGCGTCATCGAGACCTTCCGCTCGGGGAAGATCGACCTCGTCCACGGCCGCCTCGATGTGGGCGTCGCCATGGCTCCGCCCCTGATCCGTGCGGTCAAGGACCGCCGGCGCAACGGAGCGCCGGCGATCATCGATGCGCCGCCCGGCACCTCCTGTCCGGTGGTCGCGGCGATCCAGGGCGCGGAGGCCGTGGTCCTCGTCACCGAGCCGACGCCCTTCGGCCTCCACGACCTGGCCCTCGCCGTGGATTTGGTCCGCGCGTTTCGTCTTCCCTTCGGCGTCGTCGTCAACCGCGCCGGCAGCGGCGACGACCGGGTGCGTCTTTTCTGCGCGCGGGAGAAGATCCCCTTGCTGGCCGAGATTCCCGACGACCGCCGGATCGCCGAGGCCTACGCGCGGGGAGCCCTGATCGTCGAGGCGTTGCCCGAGTATCGCGCCGGTTTCCTCGACTTGCGCGCGAAGATCGAAGGCCTGCGGAGGGAGGTTGCCGCATGACGCGCGAGCTGGTCGTTATCAGCGGCAAGGGCGGCACGGGCAAAACCAGCCTGGCTGCGTCCTTCGCGGTTCTGGCCCACCGGCCCGTGATCGCCGATTGCGACGTCGATGCCGCCGACCTGCACCTCGTCCTGGCGCCGCGGGTGCGGGAACGACACGAGTTCTGGAGCGGACACGAGGCCGTGCTCCACCGGGAGGCCTGTATCGGCTGCGGCGCCTGCCTGGCTTACTGCCGGTTCGGCGCCGTGCATTCGGAGACCGGAACGGACGAGTTGGCGGCCGCGCGGGATGCGCAGGCCGAATGCGAGCGCTGCGACTACTGCCGGCGCTCGTGCTCATCGAGAACCAGCGCGCTCATTCGGGAGATGGCCGCGTCGATCGCCGGGGCGGCGGCGCCCGTGTACACCATCGATCCCCTCGCGTGCGAGGGCTGCGGCGTTTGCGCTCTTGTCTGTCCCACGAATGCCATCGAGATGCGTGCGCGGCTGTGCGGCGAGTGGATGGTGTCCGACACCCGCTGCGGCCCCATGGTCCATGCGCGCCTGGGCGTCGCGGCCGAGAACTCCGGCAAGCTCGTCTCGACGGTCCGGCAGGAAGCCCGCCGCATCGCCGAGAAGGAAAACCGGCCGCTCATTATCGCCGACGGCCCGCCGGGGATCGGCTGCCCGGTGATCGCCTCGCTCACCGGCGCCTCCCTCGTTCTCGTCGTCACGGAACCTACCGTGTCGGGCGAGCACGACATGGCGCGCGTCCTCGCCCTGGCGGCGCATTTCGGCATCCCGGCGGCGGTGTGCGTGAATAAGTGGGATCTGGAGCCGGCGGCGGCCGAACGCATCGAGGGCCGCGCGCGGAAGGCGGGCGCGCGGATCGCGGGCCGCGTGCGCTACGACCCCGCCGTGACCTCCGCCCAGGTGCGGGAGATGGCGATCGTGGAAACCGACGCCGCGAGCGCCGAGGACGTCCGGCGCCTTTGGAGCAATCTCGGCGCATAGGAGGCGCGCGACGCGATGGAATGCACGGATCGGGAAGGTTTTTCCGACACGGCGCGGCGGCTGGCCGCGGACCCGCGCAACTACGGGCCGCTCGATGACTTCAACGGCCGCGCGCGCATCACCGGGCCTTGCGGCGACACGATGGAATTCTGGCTGTCGGCCGCGAACGGAATCGTCGCGCGGATGACCTTTACGACGGACGGCTGCGGCCCGTCGCGCGCCTGCGGAAGCATGGCGACATCCCTGGTCGAGGGCAGGCGGATCGAGGACGCCGCCGCGCTCGCTCAGGGGGAGATTCTCGAGGCGCTCGGCGGAATTCCGCCGGAGTTCGAGCATTGCGCCCTTCTGGCGGCCAATACGGTGAAAGCCGCGTGCGAGGATTACCGGCGGCGTTCGGCGCGGGGCGCCGCCGAGCCCGGCGCGGCACGCGCGTCATGCGATGGGTGCGCGCGGACCGACTGTCCCGCGTCGGGGCGCGGCGAAGGCGAGAGCGACGAGGAGTTCGAGGACCGCCGGCAGCTCGCGGCGCGCCTTTGCCGGATCCGGCGCAAAGTGATTGTGCTGTCGGGCAAGGGCGGCGTCGGCAAGAGCACCGTGGCCGTGAACCTGGCGGCGGCGCTGGTTCTGGCGGGAAAGAAGGTGGGCCTCCTCGACGTCGACATTCACGGACCCAGCATCCCCACCATGCTCGGCTTGGAGCGGGAGAAGATCCTCAACTCCGAGGAGGGGATCGTTCCCGTCGACCTGGGCCTTTTGAAGGTCATGTCGCTGGGTTTCCTCCTGCCGAGCGCGGACGATGCGGTCATCTGGCGCGGCCCCATGAAGATGGCGGTCATCAAACAGTTCCTGAAAGACGTGGCCTGGGGCGACCTCGACTACCTCGTCGTCGACTCGCCGCCCGGGACCGGCGACGAGCCCCTCTCCGTGTGCCAGCTCATCGGCCCGGTGGACGGGGCGCTGATCGTCACGACGCCCCAGAAGGTGGCCGCGGTGGATGTTCGCAAGTCCGTGACCTTCTGCCGCCGGCTCGATGTGCCGATTCTCGGCATCGTGGAGAACATGAGCGGATTCACCTGCCCGCGCTGCGGCGAGACGACCCCCATTCTGCGGGCGGGCGGCGGCAGGCGCACCGCCGAGGACATGGGCGTGCCCTTCCTAGGCTCGATTCCCATGGATCCCCAGATCGCCGAGGCCTGCGATGACGGCCGGACCTTCGTGGCGCGCTACGCCGCGAGCGCCACCGCGAAGATCATGCGGAGCATTCTGGATCCCATCGCCGCGCAACACGACGCGGAGGATCGCACCGCCGCGGCGCGCGCCCGAAACGACAAGGAGGACAAGTAGATGAAGATCGCCATTCCCCTGGCCGACGGCCGGTTGTGCCTGCATTTCGGCCACTGCGGACATTTCGCCCTCGTCGACGCCGACCCCGCCGAGAAGAAGATCGTGGCGCGGGAGGACGTCGAGGCGCCGCCCCACCAGCCGGGGCTTTTGCCCGCCTGGCTCGCCGAGCGCGGTGCGACGGTGGTCATCGCCGGCGGCATGGGCGGGCGGGCCCAGCAGCTCTTTGCCGCGCGCGGCATCGAGGTGATCGTCGGCGCGCCGGCCGAAACGCCCGAGAAGCTCGTGACCGACTACCTCGCGGGCAACCTGCGGTCCGGCGACAATCTCTGCGACCACTGAGAACGGGGCGTTCGCAAGGCGCGGCGGGCGTCGCCCCGCCGCGGGCCGTCATTCCGCCACGCGCAGCCGGCGCGGGTCGAACCCCTTCGCGCGGGGCTCGATCTGCGTGAAGGGCCGCTCGAGGAGCTCCTTCGGGATTTGCGCGCCGCGGTCGCGCAGGCGGCGGATCGCCCCGGCCCGCCCGACCTCTTCCTCGAACGCCGCCGCTCGGGCGACCTTTTCGGCGATCCCGTCCGCGTCGCTCCGCGCGAGGTTCTCGGCGCGGAGCTCTCGCGCGCAACGGAGGATGTCCGCGAGGGTGGCGCGCGCGACGGCGATCTCGGTCAAGAAACGCACCATCACCTTGGCCTTGTCCCGCGACCCGAGCGCCCAGGCCGTCATGACGTTCTCCTCGTGATTGCACTGCAGGCAGAGCGGATAAAGCCGCGACACCGGGACGCCGCGGATGCGCTGCGCGAGCACGGCCTTCATCGCCTCGATGTGCTGCCAGGTGGCGAAGTCGGCGTTGACGTACGCGGCGTTCCCCAACGCCTGGACGGGCCCGAGCACGCTGCTTAGCACCCGCGCCGCCCGGCCCGGCGGCGTGCGCTTCGCGCCTGAGTCGATCTCGATCAGGATGACGCCGCGCTCGCGGAGCCGCCCCAGCACGGATCGCGCGGCGGCCGCGTCCTCCCGATCGCCGGCGCCGCCCGCCCGCGCGTCGAGCGCCTCGAGCACGTGACGCAGCGTCGCCATACCCGTATTGTCCAGGACGCCCCCGTCGATGAGGAGAGCGGACGCGCCGGAGTCCCGGCGCTCCTCAGCGCCCGTCTTCGCCCTGTCGATCGCCGCGATCTCGAAGCCCCAGGGGAAATTCGCGGAGGCGCGCACGGCCTCGCTCGGCGCCAACGCGAGGCACGGGTTGTAATCGGCCAGCGCCGCCGCCGCGGCCGCGCGGGGCGTGTCCCCCCGCGCGAAGAATCCCGCCGGAAGCGGCGGCTCGCCCATGACGACTTGGAGGCCCGTTTCGACCTCGCAGGAGTTGTAAAGGACGAGCGGCGCCCGCGGGGTGCGGCCCGCCGCGTCCGGCCACTCGAACCTGCGTTTCCAGAAGCGTTCGACGGCGACGCCGCGGGCGCTCCCCGGCACGAGCAGCGCGCGCAGAAGCGGCGCCATGAAATCGGTGCACATGTCGTCCGCGAAGCGGCTCGCCAGCAGCCACGGAGCGCCGGACGGCGCGGCCGGTGAAACCCGACATTCCTCCAGCGCCGCGCGGGCCGCGTCCTTCTCGGGGGCGTCCCCGAAGGCGAAAGCCAGGCGCTCGGCCTCCTCTGCGATCAAGGCGGCGAGGTGGCCCCGCAGGGAGCTCCGCAGGCGGGGAAGGTCCTGCGCCCAGGGAATCTTCCCGCCCGGCGCCGCGCCCAGGGTCGCCACTCGGTGGGCGTAGTACGCCGTGGCGAGGGAACCGCCCGACACGCTGCTCACCAGCGCGATGTGGTCGGCGGCGTTGTACTTCTCCGGCGCCCCCGGAACCTCGATGGGATCCGAGGCCAGCGCCTCGTAGACGAGCGCCGTGAATAGCGCCGCGCGCGAGCCGCCGCCGCTGGCGGCGACGAAGACGAAGGGACCGGCCCGAGGGATCGCGTCGAGCCGCTCCGACAGGCGCGCGACCCAATCGGAGGGCGCCGCGGCGGATTCCTGCCGGCCGATGCGCTTCGGCCCGAAGGCCAGCGCGAGACATAGGACGGCGAACACCGCCGCGGCTCGCACCGGGAAGCGCGAACGAATCTGCCACCCGTCGATCCACAGGGCGAAAACCAAGGCGATGAAGACCATCTGATAGATGGCCCAGATCGTGCAGGCGTGGAACGAGCCCATGACGGGCGCATCGATTTGCGCGAGCAGCCACAAGACCTCGCCGATCGCACCGAACGCAAACAAGAAGGAAAGCGCGCGCCCGGCGACGCGCCAGGCATGGCCGTTGATGACGCCGCGCGCAAGCAGCCACGCCCCGAGGACGGCGAGGCCGCAGCCGATGTTGCGGCTGGGCGAAAGGCCCGAGGCCGTGTCGAGGAGCGCGCCCAGAGACAGAAGCCGCAGGCACAGCGCCAGGCCGACAAGGGCGCAGGCGCCGCCCGCGATGCCCGCCGCCGCCGGCGAGAGCCGGCCGCCGAAGCGCGCGGGCGCCTCGGGCAAGGCCCGCAGCCTTTCGCGAAACCGCGGGCGCCGCGCCGCGCCGCCCGGAGGCGCGGCCCCGGCGGGCGCGGCGTCCCGGAAGATGCCGCGCGCCAGAGCCCAGGCGTAGACGGCCGGCAGCACGAGGACGACGCACCAGAGAAAAAGCGCCGACAGAACCTCACGCGCCTCGGATCGGCCCGTAAAGTCGGGCGCCGGCAGGGCGAACACGTGCGAGATCTGGGGCACGAAGGCGACGGCGGCCGCGCAAGCCGCGCCGACGCAAAGCGTGCACCAGCGCATGTAAAAGAAGGTCCGGACCGCCCTCAGGCGGCCGGCTGCGGTGCGTTTCTGCGCCATGGCGTTCCTTCGCGCGCGCCGCGCCGGCTAGAGGGCCGCTCTCAGCGCCGCCTTGATCTGCTCGGCGTTGAGGATCTTCTCCAGCAGGTCCTCGGGCAGGTAGAAATACTGGTTGGCGGCCTCGAAGCCGATGCGCGCGTCGCGCACCGCGCGAGCGTAGAGCCGCCGGGCCAGATCGATCTCGCCGTCGCAGAGGGCGCACATGCTCTCGGCGGCGGCACGGCGCTGCGCCTCGTCCTTCGCCGCCGCGAGCGCTTCCCGCGCGCGCACGAAGGCCGTCTGGTTGGCGACGCTTTCGAAGTGAAGGCCGATGGCGTCGGCGACCCCGAGATCGCGCTCCGCCGCGGGGCGCAGGGCCGCGGGGACCCGCGGCAGCGCTTCGGCGAACGCCGCGACGCCGTCCCGCCACTTGGCGCCGAGCGCGCGAAACTGCCGCTCGAAGACTTCGGCCGGATAGATCGCGCGCCAGCCCTCCAGGTCGTCGTAGGGGAAACCCGTCATCGTGGCGCGGTAGCCCGTTTTCTCCCGGTGGAGCAGATTCGCGGGCCCAAGCTGCTGCGGTCCGGCGTACAGGACGCCGACATGGAACGGGAACTCGTCGAAGGCCGCGCTGAAACGGCGCCAGGCCTCGCAAATCCCGGGCGCGGCCTCGCGCCCGTAGGCCTCCTCGGCCACCTCCCTGAGAACCGCGTCGACCGAGGAGGGCGCGTCTTCGCCCGTGTACTTCGCCACAACGCGCAGGTTGATCGAGGGGCAGCCGCCGAGGCTCCAGCTCAGCATGAGCCCCGAGAGGTTGCGCGCCCTGAGCCGCGCGAGATGCTCGGCCACGTTCCGGGGCACGGGGATGAAAGGCACCGACGAGAGCTCCCAGGTGTTGTTGACCTGGACCTTCGCCATGGTCCTCAGACCGTGGGCCGCGGCGAGTTCCCAGTGGCGCGTCGCGCGCGGGCCGGGGCCGATCACGGACATGGAGTACTCCCCCACCACGCCCGCCACGCCGCCGCGGGTGAAGGGCACGGACCACTCGCTGACGCTCTGGAGCCGGCAGCGGGCCGGCAGGCGCGCGATGATGGGCTCGGCCCAGTGGTCGGCCCAGCCCCAATCCCACACGATCGCCTCGGCGGCGGGATTCGCCTCCCACGCGCCCTCGGCCAGAAGCGTGTTCACCTCGGCGATGACCGCCGCGGGGCCGCGTTCCTTGCAGCGCCCGCAGGCATCGCCGCCGTAGTGCGAATAGCAGTGCGTGAGGTTTTCCGAGGCCGTGATCGTGAAGAAGCCGGCCAGGTCGGGCGCCGCCGCGAACACCTCGCGCGCGCCCTCCCGCAGGTAGCGCTTGACCTCCTCAGTGCCGGTGCAGAGCGCCGCGAGCCCGCCTTCCTTGACGCCGCGCAGGGCTCCATGCCGCGCGAAGAACTCGTCGTCCTGGGAGCGCGGTTCGTTGAAATACAGATAGACGCCGATTCCATGCCGCCGCGCCCGCGCGGCCAACGCGCGCAGGTTGTCCCGCCGCTTCCGCGCGGCATCCTTCTCCTCGGGGAAGAGATCGCCGGGCGCGAGCTTGCTCAGGACCACGTGCAGCCACACGCCGTTGACGCCATGCGCCGCGAGCTGCGCCAGGTATCCGTCGGGATAGGGGTCGAGCTCGGGCGCGAGGAGCGCATCGCCGAACACCGCCGCGTAAGCGTACAGGAAACGGATCGACAGTGCTTCGCCGGGGCGCGGCGCCGCGGGGACCGCCGGCGCCGGAACCGCCGGGGAGGCGGCGAATTCCCCTAGGAAAGCGAAACGCTCCTCCCCGCTCTCCTCATGCTCGCGCCTCTCGAAGCGCACGCGCTCCCCGATGCGGCGGGCCCCCGCGCGCTCCTCCGGCGAGGGCTCGGCGTAGGCGAGCGGCCCGCAGCGCGGCTTCAAGCTCCCCAGCTTGATCCAGAAGAAATCGTGCTCGATCAGGCAGTCGGCCAGCTCTTTTTCCGTCCACCCCAGGAGCGTCAGAAGCTGCGGATAGTCCAGCAGATGCCAGTTGCGCCGAAGGATGGTGAGCGCGATGCGCTCGCCGAAGAACTTTCCGCGCTCCCGGCCGCAGCCGAGATCCGCGGCGAGCGCCGCCACCTTCGCGCGGTCCGTGCCGAGCACGGCCGCCAGGCGCTCCGCCGGGACGAGGTTCCAGTTGCGCCACACGAAGGCGTAAAGACGGTTCGGAAAATGCGGCAGCGCGATCGGGGCGGGCTCGGGCCCTTGGGGCAGCGCCGCGGCATGGGCGAGCAGCGGCGCGGCGAGCGCCAAGACCAAGCGTCGGAGTTTCATACAGCACCTCCCTGTATCAACCTCGCCTCAGCGCAGCCGGATCGCGCGCTGGATCGGGACGGGCGGCGCGAGCGCTCGGCCCTGGGCGCGCGCCGCGTGAATCGCCCGCACGACCTCCCTGCCCTCGACGACGCGGCCGAAGGCGGCGCGGCGCGGCCCGTCGGGAAGGCGCGCCTCGCCGGAATCCGGCTCCGCACGGCCGCCGATGCGGAAGAAGAACCGGTCGCGCCCGGCATCGCCCTCCGCCCGCGGCCCGACGACCTCAATTTCGACCTCGTCGCCGGCGCGGAGTTCCGCCGCGACCGTGGGGAAAAATTCCTTGTCGCTGTACAGTCCCTCATGGACGCCGTCAAGAAAGGTCTTGACAATCTCCGGCACCCGGCGGGTTTCAAGCTCGATCTCCACGTCGCCGAGCGCCGTCTGAATGAGGACCCGCGGGCGCTCGCCGACGGCTTCCTCGCGCCACCGGAAGCGCGGCGCCTTCGAGCGGTCGAAGCCTTCCAAGTGCGCGCGGCCCTCGGGCGGCCGCAGGTGCGGCTTCACGTAGCGCCAGTCGTTGGCCCCGAACACCTCGGCGCAGAGGGCGGCCAAACCCGAGTCGTATTCCATCAGTTCCGCGCGAGTGTTCACGTGGTTGTGGAGGGCGTCGTTCTCGCGGTTGTCGTCGAACCAGTCCTGAACGCCTTCGGCCCAATATTCGGCGGCATTCGTCGCCGCGTACGTGCCCTTCCAAAGGCCGCGGGCCATGGCGCTCTCGTAGGCGGCGGTCAGGCGCCGATCGAAGTCGGGCGCGACGGCCCGCAGGCCCACCCCGTGGACCGCGTGGGCGAACTCGTGAATGAGGAGGCATTCCTCGGCGTACGGATCGCCGGGATAGCAGAGCAGGTTCTCCTCGCCGCAGCTCACCGGCGACCCGCCCAGGCCGCGCGCGCGCCGGTCCCAGAAGATCCGCGGGGCGAGGCCGCGGTGCTCGGGCACGTCGGTCGTGTATTCGTTCCAGGCCATCACCGCCACGCGCCCGCCGCGGCGGCGCATCGCGCGCAGAAGGTCCTCGCGCCCGGCCATCATGTGCGTGAGCACGTAGGCCGCCTCGCGCAGGGCGAAGTCCGACACCTTCGCGGAGCCGACGATGGCGAAGCCCGCGGCCTCGACATGTTTCCGGTAGAAGTCGTCGAGCTTGAACTCCGCGCGCACGGCATCGGGCACGGGGCCCACGGTCCAAGCGGAGGCACCCGCGGCCGCGCCGCCCAGCGCGAGAAGGACGATCAAGCTCCGCATACCGGCCTCCTTGTCGGAACGGCGGAGACGCGCGGCGGCGGCGAACCGCCAACAACAGGGGCGGGCTACAAGCATGCCCGGCCCTTTTCAAAACAGTTATTGCGTGCCATACTGCCGTCATTCATAGGGATTCGTTGATTTTTCCGACGCGATTCTCAATGACCGCTTCAAGGCCCCGGCCAGTTGAGTCAAATGGCTCGGGCGGATTTTCTTTATTTTCTTCCATGTGAATTTGCCGCGCACCAGGGGCAAGATCCTAAGGTCAATTTCACGAAACGCCGCGTACACCGGCCACCAGAACCTATAGGCCGGCCAATTGAGTCGCTTGCACAACGCCTCGAAATCCCGCGCCCGCGCCTCGCTTTCATCCACCAAAACCGCGCCAGACGGTTCGATCTTGGTTTGAATGGCCTTATACTTCAGCCCCGAAGCCTCGAACTCCACCCTCAAGACCATCCCCTGCCTGTTTCTTCCGCTCATTTCAGAAACGGCTTCCTGCACCTCACCGTCCCTGTTGATAAAGGACCAGTTGAACTCATCAAATACAAAATTCCCCGCACTGTAATGAACCAGACTGTTGTTGATCTTTTCAAGCCCTTGGATCACATGGGGATGATGCCCAAGAAGGAGGTCAAGACCGGCATCGACAAACCGTTCTGCCCAACGACGCTGCTCCGGCGCCGGATAGCGGTACTCCTCGATGCCCCAGTGCAGCAACAACACAACATAATCAGCCGCCCTTTTACATTCCTTTATCGCTTCCACCGTTTCTTCAACATCGAGACGCGCCACCCCTGGAATGTTCACCCCAGCGTAACTTGGCGACGCTACAACGACGGAAGATCTCGCCAGTACGGCAAGCCGCTTCCCCGCAACCGTGACGACCTTTGCGCGGCACGCTTCCTCGATGTTGCGCCCCGCACCCACATGCCAAAGCCCCACTCTGTCCAGCTCGCTGACCGTGCTGAGCAGCCCCGCTTCCCCGAAATCCATCATATGATTGTTAGCCAGGGAGACAAGCTGGATACCCGCCGCCTTCATTGTTTCAGCCCACGCAGTACTGCCCCTCAGGGTGCATTTACCAACAACCGGGGTTCCCTCACGCTCCGCTATCAGCGGACATTCGAGGTTCGCAATAACAATGTCGGAGCCCTCAAAAACGGTCCGCACCGAATCAAACACCACACTCTTAGCCTCACGGAGGCTGACCCCCTGAAACGAGATATCACCAACCGCGCTCACGCTAAAACTCAAGAAACCCTCCGACAGCAACCGTCATCCACCTTCTTTCCCTCGTCGCATCCTACAACGCCACTGCATCCCCTTGATGTAACTCCGGTATAAACAGTACCGCAACCTCCCTTGAATCCTGCCAGACTCGCCGCCAAAACACAATTTCTCCTCGGCTCCCAAGGATTCCTTGAACTGCCGGATTCCCGCCGCGGACGCGTCGCTTGGTACACCGCCGAAATTCAGACACCCGACCTCGCAACCGATGCATTTTTTCATCAATTCCCATTTCAAAGCCGCCGGCGCACCCAACTCGTAACCCTTTTCTCGGGAACCGAAAAACAATTGATATGCGTATCCTTCGTTCTGCAGCACCAAGGAAGAACACAAGGTTTCGCCGCCGCATCCAATCTGATAAATCCGCGCCGCATTGCTTCGTAGAAGGTTTGCCATCACCCGCCTGTCAATAAAATCCATATAGATCGGGTTGTATGCAACCGCGTGGCCTTTCGACCTTTTCCTCTCCTTTATGAACTCAAACCCCTTCACGAGATCGTTTATCGCGTCTGGGTCGCTGTTTTCACTAAAGCGTAGGCCCGCTCGTTCCGCTTTTCTAATCGCCTTCCTTCGTTGTTTCTTTATTCCCCGCCAAGCCTCGTCCACGCTGCACCTGAGGTCCATAACAAATTCGGAACGTTGCCGCTTCCGAAAACAGATTGCGCTACCCACGGAAAAATCTGTATGGAAAGCATAAGACCTGAAATAAGCTCTTTGAACCCACTCCCTTGCGCCCAGCTCTAAAACGCTCTTAATACACTCCCCGACTTGGGCCTCATCATGATCGACCGCAAAGGGCCCCGAAAAAAAATAATATACTTTGGATATATCCTTCAGCAACTTCCGCCTTGATTTCACCTCTAGTCCGGCGATAAGGCCGCCGATCCTCCCGCCACGATAAATGACTATGTAGACAGGCGTCCTTCCTTCAGCAGCAAAGGCCGTCAACCATGACGCAGATAAAAAGGGATTGAGGTTGAATTCCTTCTCGAGCCCGGCCCAGCATGAGGAGTCCACAATCTGCGCCAGGCAGCGCGACGCCTTCACACCTCCCTCCCTCTGCGGCTTTGTTTGCCTGCATCCGAAAGACGACAGATTACTTCGCTAAACTTTCCAGAGTTGGCGTTTCTCGGTATCTGATCAACCACGTGTAGCCTAAAAGCGGTCTGGCCGTCAAAGAGCTCGTTCAGCTGCCGCGTGAACTGGCCCCCGATTGATTCATTGTAGCCCTCATTGACTACAAGGAAGATGTCAATAGTCGCAATAGACTCCTGGACCATCTGGATCCACTCAACTTCGCCTACGTCCCCCAATAAATCCAGGAGCATTAGTCCCGCCACGGGGGTCCCGTCCTTTTTATAGAGAAAATCGCTTTCTCTGCCGCTGAAGTGTTTGAGAAGGGGAAGGGAACAACCGCAACCGCAGGGCTCCTCGGACAAGAGACCGACATCTCCAATCCTATTCCGTATAAGAGGCATTCCGTAGTTCAGAAGATCGGTGACGACAATATCTCCCACAAGTCCCGCGCCGGTCTCCCTCAAGTTGATGGTTTCCACAAAAACGCTGCGGCTATCCAGATGAAAGCCATCATGCTCCTTGCACTCAAAGCCCATGCAGCCGTGTTCTCTTGTGCAGTAAAGATTATACACTTCCCCGCGAAAGGCCTCGTTCAACTGCTTTCGTCGGCGCATGGTTAAGGCTTCGGCGGTGCAAAAAACCCTCTCAACGTGAATCGGCGGCAAATTGCGCCTCTCAATGAAGGCCGCAAATTCGGAAAGCGCATTAGGATACCCGTAGAGTATTTTCGGTCTGAACGTTAAGAGCCGGCCATGGAAGAAAGCCATTTTGTCTTCTTCCATCACAGTGCAGCAAAGCGTCCTTTTGCCCGCGGCGAACTCGCGCAATTTATTCTTTATTCCTGACGCAAGCGACAAGTTTAGGTCAAAATGAGCTCCCCAAAGCAGGCCGCAGCGATCCCCAGGCTGATAGCCGCAAAATTCCAGAATACCGGCTTGCCTCCCCATCCGCATATCCGCGCACGTCTTGTCCATGTAAAAAGTGACGGGGTTGCCGCTGGAACCCCCTGTACGGCTGCTTTTCAAGCGTTTTCTATAGCTTCCTGCAACCATTGATTCTTTATTGTGTTGAATGACGTCCTTGGTTACGAAAGGGATCGCGGATAGATCCCGCAAGTCTTTAAAACCGGCGGGATTGAAGCCGGCTTCATCCCAGCGTTTTCTGTAGTAGGTCGTTTCGTTATAGGCGTGGGTTAGGAGCTCCTTGAGCGCTTCGAGAATCTCATTTTTGTTTACCTGTGAATGTAAATCCGAGAGCGCTTCTTTCCGGTAGCGATTAATCTGACGATGCCCATCCCTCGCGTAGAAAATGCGCTGTAGAAGATTGCGTGCGTACCTTTCCAAGTCCATCTAAATCACGCCGCTTTCTCGGCCCCGGTTAGAGAACTAGTCTAAAACCGGCGCCTGCTGTGTTCAAGGGGAATTGTAATCCTCACTTAGTGTTTGCCGTTTTTCGGGACAACTCATGGAGAGTTGTCGGCCTCCTCAGGACAAAAAAAAGAGCGCTCGCGGCGGGCGCGCGTCGCGGCGCAACTCGACTCGCCTTGCCGAGACCACGCTTGTCGGGGACGCCTTCGATGCGGTCCCGCGGCGCACCCTCGGGAGGTACAACGGCCCGGCCGAGGGCGCGCCTAAGCGCCTGGGCAAGGGCGGGACGGCCGGCCCAGGCAACGGCGGGCCGCCGACCCCGCAGTCGCCACGGCCACGACGGCTCCTTAGCGGTGGTGCGCGCACTCGCGAAGTCCTCCCCCGGCAGAGCCCCCCCTCGGCCTGCTCTCCCCGCGACGTGGTGTATCCGCGTCTTCAACCAGTACATGGCCACCTCGACGGTGCCATTATAGCCGGGAGCCCAGGGCGGTGAAAGCAGGAGCGAGACGCCAGAAACAGGCCAACTCCGCGCCCGCGACAGACCGAGGTCCATAAGACGTCGGCCCGCTTCCGCCGCCGGCTCCTGCGTCACAACCGCGCGCGGCCTCCACGGCCAGCCTCGGGGGTGTCCGGTGGTTCCTTGAGCCTGTCTGGGACCTCCGAGGGGCCCGGATTGAGCGCCTGGTTGTCCCTGGCCTCCATGTACAGCGCATTGAAGCACGGCCCCTTCCTTGAGTTGCGGCGTGTTCGCGGATATCATCCTTCTTGCGTGTCGGCTCTCGAAAGTCGCCGACGCGCTGAAACCACTCATGTTACGTGAAGACGCCCGAAGCCGATTTCATGGCTGGATTGGGCGGACGCACGTCTCTTTCGGCGGGACCTCCTCGATGAGCAGACGGCTTGTCTTCTCTCTCGGCTGGGCCGTGGCGTTGGCCTCGTTTCGATCGGCGCTCGCCGCCGCACCCGTGGTCTTCAACACCACACCCGCGGTCAACGATCTTCAGGGGTCGCTTCGCGCGCGGGTGCAGTTCGCCCAGAGCCAGATCATTCCCGCGCGCCCCCGCCCGGGCGACCGCCAGCCTCACCTGATCGGCGGCCGCAAGACCCTGCTTCTCGTCAAACCGCTTGAAGCGGACGATCGAACGCCGCTGACGGTCACCGTTGGGGACGCCCGCGGTCGGACGTTGGGGACGGTTCAACTCGACCCCCCCGACAAGCTCCCCGCCTCCGCCTATCACGTCGACGGCATCCCCTGCGCCGGGGTGGACTTCAAGCCGCGGTCGGACACCGCCGCCACCGTCCACGACGGCGGCGACCTGGCAAAACTCGCCGCCGAGGACGCAGCCTACCTGGCCGGACTGCTGGCCGGGAACGACCTGGTGAGGATCGACACCGCCGACGGCCGCTGGACGCGCGACATCCACCTCCCCGCCGACGGGGCGCTCGACGGCAAGGTGGTCCAGGTCCAATCCGACGCCGGGTACAACTCGACGATCCACTACAGCGACCGCCAGGCGGTCATCTCGCGCGGCCAGACCCTGCGGTTTCAGCATGCAGGCGGCCAGTGGATTTGCGAGGGCGAGCCGGAAACCAGCGCCCTGATCTACGCCGAACACACCTGGAGCGCTCCGCTGCCCGCCGAATGGATCGAGCCGGGCGTCCGCTTCACCTTTCGACAGGGCGCACTCAGCGGCACCATCGAGGACCTTGTCGTCGGCGCTCCCACCGAGTTGTTGATCCACACCATCGATGTGGGGATGCTCACCCCGCCTCGCGATCGGTTCGACTTCGCGCGCGACCCCGAGGCACAACGGGAGTACTTCCAGACCGTCCCGGTCAGCCGCCTGATCGTCAACAACTACGAAACGCTGGCGCTGATCCAGGTGATGCTTCCCGACGGCACCTTGCTCACCGACGCCGATCCGAGCAAGGGGGGCTGGCACGAGGGGACGATGCGCCAAAGCATCGGCAAGGAGCTGATCTCCCTGGGGATCGACAACGCCAACTACGGCCTCAACAGCACGCCGGGCCGCGGCGAGGGGAGCCACCCCTACATCGCCGCCCAGTTGGCCGCGCACAACACTGTGGGCAAGTATTCCAACGGAGTCCAGGTTCACGGCGGCTCCGGCGGCGGCGGCATCGTCACCCTCGACAGCAGCCTGGGCAACGAGTTCAGCCACGAGGTCGGACACAACTTCGGCCTCGGCCACTATGTCGACGGCTTCCGCGGCTCCGTCCACCGAAGCGCTGAGAACATCAACTCCGCCTGGGGCTGGGATGCAGACAAGAACCGGCTGATCCCCAACTTCTACCCAGTTAAAACCGGCCGGGAGGCCTGCCTCGACAACGAATGTCAGCCTCCCTTCGAGGGCCGCGCGTTCGGCCTCGACGCCATGGCCGGCGGCTCCCCGTTCTCGGCCTTCAACCGCTTCACCATGTACACGCCGAACTCCGCGGCGATCATCCAGGAGTTTCTCGAGGGCAAGGCCGTCTTCGCCGCCGATTCGCCGACCGGTTTTCTCAAGTGGAACCGCACAACCGCCCGGATGGAACCCTACCACCACGCGTTCGACCTCTCCACCCAGACCGACGCCCCCATGGACGACTTGAGCGCGGAGAAGCTGGCCGATCTGCTGGCTCGCAACGACCAGGTCAACGTGAGTATGTGGGACGGCCGCTGGAGCCGCGAAATCCATGTTCCGCCCGCCTCTGCCGCCAACAAGGGCCGCGCCATAGCCATCGCCCACGAAGCCACCTACAAGAGCGACCTGTTTATGAACGGCCGGCAGCTCACCATCAGCCGGGGCTTCAAGAAAACCTTCGTCTCCAACGGCCGGCAATGGATCGAGGGCGCCCTAAGGGGACGCCCCCACGCGCGCAAGCCCACCCGCTTCGGCGAACCCGTCGTCACCCTGATCGGCTATTACGATCCCGACGGGAAGCTGCCCACCTATATCTACCCGGCCCTCCACGGAGCCTACGGGTTCTGCTACGACGACGACCGCGCGATCCTCAGACCGGGGGACTGCGAGCTCCAGATCGAGACCGCCGCCGGCCTCTTGCGGTTCCGGCTCGCGCCGACCCGGCTGGCGAACGATGTCATGAACAAGTTCCACGTCAACGTCCCCGCCTCCGCGCGGCCGACCAACGCCGCCGTCGTTCGGGGAACGCAGACCCTCGACAAGAAGTCGATCCAACCCGCGGTCGGCAAAGCAACCTTCACCGTCCACGGCGCGGGTGCGAAAGGCGGTGGAAACACTCCGCGAGGCTGAGGGACGGGGAGACCGCGCCTCGCGGAGGGCGTGCAGCGGTGGCAACGCCCCGCGCACACGCCTCGGTTCCCCACGCCGGTTCATCGCGTTTCTCGCAGCGCCGGCCGCCGCGCCGCGCACGCCCGCCTCCGCGCGGGGGTACGGACTCGCCAAGCCTCACGGCCGTTAAGGCGGGCCGAATCCGCGGCGAGTCCGGGACGCCCCCACGCAAAATGCGCGCCGGCCTCGCCGCGGCGTTTCACGGCTTCACGCGGCGTCGTTTGACCGTCCTCCGGGATCCGGTTCTGATCCCGGACAATGACACCGCCTAAGCAAACTCCTACCGAGCCGGCAACTTAAGCGCCTGGGTTTTACCACGAAAAAAGAGCAGGACCCTTTGGGATCCTGCTCTTACCGTGGCCTTCAATAAGGCTCCTGGATTGCAGTTTTGTTCATGGGCCCTTATGGAAAAACGTAAGGACTCAACACGCCAAGCTGCGCCGGCACTAATCGTCAGAATCTAAATCCAACAACAGCCGTTCCGATTATACCGTCCATCTTGAACTTTAGAGGTGAGTCCAGCAGCTTGACATTGCTCGTCCAAAGATACTTGCCTTCCGCTCCGACAAACACGTCAGGCGTGATATTGTAGTGGAGGCCCGCTCCAATATGGCCTCCGAAGATCAAATCGCTGGCAGACAGCGACCCTATTTCGGACGAAACAGAGTCTATAAAGGAGTTGTCAGCATGCACGTAATACGCACCGACACCTCCTACTCCAAACAATTCAAGTTTATCAAAAGGGAGAATTCCTTTTATAGACAGCGTTGCCGGTACCACAAAAAGGGAGGCTTGCTCGTAATAAGAGCCTGCACTTGAATAAGTCGCCTCTGCATGAAAATAACCAAGCCCCATTTCTACGGCCAAATTGGAGTTAATCCGTCGTCCGATAACGATCTCCCCGTTAAACCCCGGATCGAAATCACCGTCTCTAAGATCACTGGCTCGTGGATAGTAAGCGCCGGGCTTCACCGCAACATAATTTTTGCCCGGTTCACCGTGAGAAGGCAGGGCATAGGCAAGCGCCCATAGGACGCACACAAACGAAAGAAGCCGCTTCATAGAACCTCCTTCAGCAGTTCCATGCTTCCCCTCTACCTTTCCGACCGTAACCAACCGCCAAAGCCCTCTGAATCAGATATAATTGCGTGTTTTTCATGACAATCGAAGATAGGGAAACTGGGCATTTTTTTCGGGGTATGGGAACCGCGCCGCCGCACCCTAAAAATGTTCCCCGGCCGCGCTGTCCGCCAAAGACTACCATCCGGCGGCAAGCGTCGCCACGGTCCCAACCCGAATCCGCCTACGTGTCTCAATCGGGGCGGTTGGCGACGGTGCAATCTAAGACGGGAGGAGTGCGTTGCGTATCGGAACATGCCTTGCCTTGACAGCGTGCTTAGCGGGCGGTCGCCGGCCCCCGCATGAGGGCCGCCGGTCCGGGCCCCGTGACAGGCGGTCATGGGTTTCGCCGCGGCTGGGCGCGCCGGAGAGGCGCTGCCGCCCAGGCATCCTTCCGGGCGGGTTTTGGACCCCTTGTGGTCTCTCCAAGTAGTCCCCGGCCGCTCGTTCGTTTTTTCGGCGGCGGAAGGCGCCTGGCCTAAATTGGCGCGGGCGCCGTGCTTAAGGTTGGCGCGCCCGGCGTGAATCGAACACGCAACCGTCGGATTCGAAGTCCTGAGACTGGAGAAGCTGTAACTCCCGAGGAATACTATATCCACTTACCATAACACATGTTACAAATAGCTCGTGAGTTGCACCGTGTTGCACGATGTGGTACACTTCCGTCACATATGCGTCACATTCATCGGATCATGCACGACTTTCTGCGGGGCTCTAAGACCACGCCCCGGAAAGCGAGGTGACCATGGACAGAAAGCGCAGCTCCCGGACGTACTGGACCATCGAAGGCGCCGCCCACACGTACCGCTCGCCCTTCCTGCAAGACGGATCCTGGCGCGTTCGTCGTCGCTCCATCGCCACGGGCCAGATCACGACGTTCGTGCTGAAGGATCCGAATGGCGAGAGCCCAAGGAATGTCCGCGCCGCCCGCGACCTGGTGACCAGCATCGCCGTGTCCGAACGGGTGGAGGCCGAGGAACTCGCCAAGCGCCCCGAGGAGCGGGCGATCAAGGTCGAGTCCATGCAGGACGCATTTGACCGCTGGCTCGCCACGATTGAGCATGAGGTCCGTACGCCCACGCACACGGACTACAAGACGCAGCTCGGTATCGTCCGTCGGCACTTCAGCGCGAAGGGGCTGAACACGGTCGGCGAGGTTACGCTCGAACACGTCGAGGAACTCTTCCGCACCCTCGGCCAGGAATGGACCGGCCGCACGAAGGTCAAGTACCTGGCGCTCCTCAAGCGGGTCTTCACGTGGTGCGTCAGGCACTGCCTGACCCACTCGAACCCGGCGGCGGGAATGACGCCTCACAAGTCCTGGTCGAAGGCCGTGTCGCAGTCGCGTTTCCGTGGGGTCGCCCTCAACGAAGATCAAGCCCGCGCGCTACTCGTCGCCTGCCGAGAGAAGTTCATGACGCGGCGGACCGCCTCCGCCGACGGTGGTCGCGCCGGCCAGAAGCCATGGTCGCAGGAAGCGAAACCTCCCGAGTACCTGTACCCGGCCACGCTCTTCGCGCTGCGAACGGGATGCCGCCTGCGAAACGTCGTCGCTCTTCGATGGAAACACCTCGTGAACGACATGACGGAGCTGCGAATCGACGGCTCGGAAATGAAGTCTGGCGAACAGTTCCACGTCCCGCTTCACGCCGAGGCCGTCGCGCTCCTGAAGCGGCTCGCGAAGGCGCGCCTGGCGAAGCAACACCGCGCCCCAGGCGGCGAGACCCTGGTTTTCGGCCTGGAGGCCGCGTCGATCGCGCAACCGCTGGCGCGGGCTCTGAAGCGCGCAGAGCTGGCGGAAGTCGACGGCCGCCGCGTACGGTTCCATGACCTCCGGCACACCTTCGCGAGCTGGTGCGAGCGGCATTGCACGTTCGCGGCCGTACAGAAGCTCCTCGGCCACTCGCCGCGTTCGGTCACGGATCGCTACGTACACCTCAAGATGGACGAGCTGCGCGCCGAGGTCGGGAAGCTGCCGTGGATTGAACCGCCCGCAGCGTTGTCCGACACGCGACAAGAATAGACAAGAACGGGAAGCCTGGCTTGCCCCCGCGCGCCCATGGCCGCGCCTGGGACGGCCACATGTCGCGGAAAAGAGACTCGCTTCGGGGTCCTCATGCCCTTCAGTTCTTGACAGGCGGGGGTGACCGTGTGAGCGCGGTCGCAGTTATCGGGGGCGCGGTGGGCACGTAAAACGAGGGAAACGGTCAATCGGTACGCGGCGGATTGGATGATTGCGCTTCGGGCGGAGCGGCGACCAGGACTGTGTCGAGGATGCCGGCGATGTGCTCGAAGGTGCCGACGCGGGGTTGCGGCGCCGTGCGTGCGGGGCACGTTCTGTCCGCAGTGCGCGGCGGCAACGCCAGGACCTGATAGAGCGGGTAGCGGTAGGCGATGAGCCCGGCGCGGAGAAGGCACGTCCTGGCGCACAAAAGCTCGGAGGGGTCAAGCTTGAGGAGCTTCGCGAGCGTGGGGTCCGCGTAGAAGCTCAGCCCCTGGGGATCGGCGACGGCGGCCAAGAAGAAGTAAAGCGTGACGGCCTCACGCGGCAGATCGACGATGTGGCCGTCGCGGACGAAACGGCGGTCGACCCAGCCGAAGCCGGCGGCAGGCGACCGGCGGATGCGCGCGGTATCGATCGGGTTCTTCTCCACCGCCATGGGAATTCTCTCGGAGAAACGTACGACACCGACCGTTCCTCGTTCCCTCAACGCCATAGGAGGGAACGAGGGAACGAGGAACGATCGCGTTCACCTCAGCCCTGGGCGGCCTTGCGCTGCCAGCCCGCAGAGGTGCGCTCCACCTTTCCCTGCTGCGTGAGCTCGATGAGGACCCGGCCCAGCCGCTCGTTCTTGACGCCGAGCCGGCTTCTGAGCGCGTTGCGAGTCAAGGCGGGGGCTTGCCCCAGCACATCGAGCACCGAGCGAGAAAGATCGGCGGCGGTGTCCGATCCGTGCTCGCCGCTTTCGCTCTGCGGGGCGGCGACGGTCCCGACGGCCCGGAGATGGATCGCCTCCGGATCGGTCGTGACGAGCTTGAGGCTCACGGGCTTGGATGCCGGCGCGGCGCGGTGCTCCATGGAGAGCACGACCTCGTCCTTCACCCGCCGCAGGTACAGGTTGCAGTCCGACCATGCCCAGAAATCGCTCGAGCCGCGCAGGCTCTGACCGGCGTTGGCCCCGCCGCCGCCGTTCTTGCGTGTGTGATGGACGAGAATCACGGCGGTTTCGAGCCGGCGCTGCAGGTCGCGGAAGTACGACAGGAGCTGCGCGATCTCGGTGGCGTCGTTCTCGTGAGCCGCGTGTAATCTGACCAGCGGGTCGAGCAGAATCAGCCGCGGCGCAAGCCTGGCCGCGCTCGCCATGAGCCGCGTGCGATCGGGCTCGCGATCGAGCCTCAGGACTGGCTCCGTGATCACGTGCACGTCCATGCCGTCGAGCGCGACACCGCGTTGCCGCGCAAGCCCCGCCACACGTTCCCGCACGACCGGCAGCGCATCCTCCGCCAGATAGACAAGCACGGGGCCCGGCTCGGTGACACGAAACGCGCCCATGCACGGCGTGCCGGTCGCGACGCTGACCGCCATGTCCAGACCGAGCCACGACTTCCCGACCTTGGGGCTGCCCCCGATAAGTCCCACGCACGATGCGCCCCAGAGGCCCTCGATCAGCCAGCGCTGCGCGCCCTGGCCGATGGGGAGCTCGCCAATGCGGACTGTCGACAGGGGCGACGCCGGAGGTGCGGCTCTCGTGTCCATGATCACCTCCGCTCAGCGCACGCGCCGCGGCTTGGCCGCCCGTGCCGGCGGCGCGGCGAAGATCTCCAGGTACAGCTTCTCGTCGATCTGGGGCGCCTCCGCGGCAACGGCCGCCTCCAGCAGCTCCGCCCCCATGTGCATGAGCGCACGGACGTTGCCGGCGCAGTGGTCCACCAGGGCCTCGGAGGCTTCTTTCGTCAGCAGCGTGTGGTTGCCGGCCTTCTCCAGGATGTGCTGGAGCAGCTCGAGGAGCTCGTCGCGGGACGCGTACTCAAGCACGATGCGGGTGCGAATACGGCTCTCGACCGGCATGAGCTCGGTGTGCCGCAGCAGCGCCGGCAGCCGCGCATCGCCGCACAGCACCGCCGTCAGATACGACAGGGAATCGAAATTCGCGCTCTGGAGCAACCGGAGCTCAGAGAGCGTCTCGGCGGGCAGCTCCTGCGCCTCGTCGATGAGCAACACCGGCCGCATGAGCGTCGTCTCGACGTGCGTGCGCCACTTGTCTCGCAGCACCTTGAAGCCGCCCCAGCGGTTCGAGGCCGAGAGCTTCACGCCGAAGATCTCGCTCATCTCCCGGTAGAAGTCCGCCACCCGGCTCTGGGGCCGGCTCAGGACGCCGATCTGCACATCGCGAATCCGGCCCAGGCGTTCGGCCAGGAGACGCAACACGACCGACTTCCCGGCCCCCGGCTCGCCGGTCACCATGGCGAAGCCGCCCTGGAAAACCTGCTGCTCCATGCGCCAGAGAAAGTACTCGATCTGCTTGCCGATCCAGAGGGCCTCGCCGGGCAGCCCCGGGCTGAACGGGTTCCACTTGAGGCCGTAGAGCGCCAGCAGCTTCTTCGATTTCTTGCCGTTCATGCGATTGCCTCCTCGGGGCTGTTGTTGTTGTGGTCGCGGTTCGCATCCCCGTCCTGGCCGCCTGCGCGGTGATTACCTGCTTCGGCGTCGGCCGCCGGAGAGGCCGGGGGCTTGGGAATGTAGCCGGGAGGCTTCCCCGACGCGGCATAGCGCTCGAGCATCTCCCGCAACAGCGGCGGGAGCTCGTCGTCGGGAGTGCTTTCGGCGGGAAGCCGGTTGGCCCATGGCGGTGATTATGCCGTCAGACAGCCGGCGCGCCAGATGGACTTCGCCGGACGCTTACGCTCAAAGGATCGAAGCTCGACTTGATTCTGGAGACTGGGGGTGGTTCTGGCGAGGTGGCTGAAGACATCGTCCGAAGCCTGCATGCCAAGTACCAGGAAGTCGCCGTCATTATCCCGGGATGGGTGCTGACTCCCACATTGATTGCTTCGGGGGCGGGACGAGATTCTCAGATTGGGTGACACGGAGAGCCCCCGCGTACCCCGCTCGGGAGTCCCCCATCATACCCCGCGTCGGCATAAGCGAAGTACCCCGCCTTCTCCGCTGATCCCCGCCTCAATCCTCGCCCGTATCCCGCCAGCGA
>MWEK01000009.1 GCA_002070955.1 Planctomycetes bacterium ADurb.Bin069 | reverse complement strand
CTCATCTCAAAAGGTCCGCCGTAAAGGTTACAGCCCGGACGCCACCAAAACACGCAGGCTTGCCGAAAGCTTACGAACGGAAGCGGTAAGCCGGCGGCGGAGGCGGACTCCTCCCGCCCCGCGCCTCACCGCTCGAGCAGCTTCCCGTAGACCAGCCGGCACGCGCGCCGCAGGAGCACCGCCATCCCCCCCTCCTTGCCCGCCTTGGGCAGAGCCTGGGCCGGAAGCGGCGACTCACCGCAAAAGCGGCGCACTCTGAACAGCAAGCGATTCTCTTGTTTCGCTACTCTGTGCCGCGCGTCTCGATATAGTCACACACTATTGTTCAAACAAGATATCATTTATGCCTTTTTGACTTTCAGAATAATCCGGACGCGTTTCCATGATGAATTAAGAAGCATCACAGCGGCACAGCTTAATCGAGTAATATATTTATTATAAGCAAAGCGTCCCAGGTACATAGGAATCCGCGCCATACTATCGATAGCGTAAGAATCAATGCTGAAGTCTGCAAACAACGCTTCGAGTTGTTTTATTGTGAAATTCATGATGTTAAATCGATTTGCGGGTAGCCGTATAGCCGTAAGATCACTGTACCATATAAAATAAAGTACGCCGCCCGGTCGAATATATCGCATAATTTTTTTGCCATATTCAACACTTTGCGTAGTTAATTCGTTTGCATTAAAAAATGTAAAGAAGTTGCAAAAACCATAATCGAAATGTTCGTTGTAAGTGAGTGCAAAGGCATCTCCGCATATCCACTCAACTATTGCTCCATACTTCGCCGCTGCGAAATTAATAGCTCGCTCACTAATATCTACTGCTGTTACGCGAATACCATGTTCAGCGAATAGACTCGCGTACAGGCCATTGCCGCATCCAATGTCGATTAATTTCGAGCCTGTAGGAATACCATGTTTCGCAATGAGAGATTTGATAAATGCCCGTTCATTCTTCAAATTATGATAGTAGAATGGACGGTCAAGTCTACCATCAGAACCGTACCATTGATCATATACAGTTGATTCATATCTAAACTTATCCATTCCATGCTCGGGATATTGCGTCATGTCTTTATTCATAATCACACTCACAGAGTTTATTTTACAGAAAGATCATAGTCGATGAGCTAGGAAATTGCCACAACCTTACTCCGGCTAATGTCGAACATGTTTTCCAAGATCGTTAGTCGACTTGAAGCCGCCGAGCCATAGCTACCGCTCTTAGACGATGTTAGTTTAGTGACAAACAATCATCTTGATCAATTGTAATTCGTGATGTGGTGGGAGAATAATAATGTAGATTCAACAACATCCCAGACTGCAATCACAGGTGATAATAAAACTGACCCGTAGGACTTCTCGTTGGCGTTTTCATTATCGGCAAAGCTAATTAAAACGCCCTGGACCTCAAGCAACACTCGCTAGAGCCCCGGAACCGCTGCGGGGGACGTCGGCGCGGCCTTTGCCATCCTCGCCGGCCTCGCCCTCATCGCCCCTCCGCTCGACCCCGCGAACACGTTGGCGCGGGGCGCCGCCTGGGGCCTGGCCTCCGGCTTCGCCTTCGCGGTGTTCACGCTGATCAACCGCCGCTTCGCCCCGCGCGTCCCGCCGGTGTTGCTGGCCGCGGGCGAGAACTCCATCGCGGCCGCCGCGCTCGCCCCGTTCCTCAGCGCCGCGGCGTTGGACCTGGAGGTCCGCGATTTGGCGATCCTCGCAGGGCTCGGGCTGGGCTGCACGGCCCTCGCCCATTTCCTCTTCATGCAAGGGCTCGCCCGAGTCCGGGCGCACATCGCCGCCGTGATCGCCACCCTCGAACCCGTCTACGGCATCGCGTGCGCGGCGCTCGTCCTGAACGAAATTCCGGGACCGCGGGCGCTGGCCGGCGGCGCGCTCATGATCGGCGCCGCCGCCTACGCGTCGTTGGAACGGAAGCGGTAAGCCGGCGGCGGAGGCGAGCGCCTCCCGCCCCGCGCCTCACCGCTCGAGCAGCTTCCCGTAGACCAGCCGGCACGCGCGCCGCAGGAGCACGGCCATGCCCCGCTCCTTGCCGGCCTTGGGCGGCGCCTCGGACGGAAGCGGCGACGCCCGCTCGGTCTGCCACAGCTCCCTCAGCAGGTCCGATCCCGAAAGGCGGATGCTCGTCAGCACGCGCTCCATCAGGCGCCGCGAGATCTCCTCGTTGTCCAGAAAGGGCAGATCGACATAGGCGCAGACCTCGCCGTCGTCGGGATCATACCCGAACTGCACGCTTTTCTTGCGGTAGTTGTGGGCCAGCAGGATCTCGATGTGCTGTTCCCGCACTCGCTGGTTCTCCGACAGCGTGAAGAGGTCGATGCTCCGGAACTGGAGGAACCGGCCCTCGTCCTGGAGGTGGACCAGCAGCCTGATCTGCCCCCAGTCGGTCTCCAGGGGCGGGTAATAAAAGAACGGGGTGTCGCCGGGATTCCACCTGAGCCCGGGCGGCTCCACCAGAATCCCGGGAAGCGCCTCCTTGAGCCGCGCCACTGTGATCGCCATCGCCGGTCCTCGCTACTGGGGTTTGGGAAGATCTTCCACGTTCAGCGGCCCCGGGTCACGGCCCGTTTCCAGGATCACCGCCATGCGCGCGTGCACGAGGCGCGCCACCAGAATCACGAGGTGGAACGCGTACTCGAACTGCCGCTGAGTGAGGGTGCAGTCCTCCAGGGGCAGATCGACGCAGCAGTCGATCTCGCCGTCCTGGGGATCGAAGCCGATCTTCGCCAGCCGGCGCCTGAAGGTCTCCTCGGCGGCCGCGCTCAGAATTCGGCGCCGGTACGGCGTCGTCTCCAGGGTCCGGCCCGGGATCAGTTCCGCCACGCGGAGCTGCACGAACTGCCCCTCTTCCGCCACGGACACCTCCAGCGACAGCGTGAGCGCGCCGGAGCATTCGAGCGAGAGGACGAAGCGCGTCTGGTCGGCATCCTCCACCGTCAGGTACTCCCACCCGCGGTCATCGAGCCACTGCGCAATGTCCTGGACCGCAACCGCCATGCATCCTCCCGCGCCCGCCACGCGCCTCTTCTCGACCCCGGCCCCGTGTGGTAACGTTGCTCTAGGGCGATTCATCGGGCTGCGTGCGCGCCGCCGCGCCGGTTTTACGCGGATACGCCGCCCCGAGGCGCGCCTCGCGCCGGTCGAGCGCGCACGCCTCGCGCCGAGTTCTCGCCACGCCTCGGTGTGGAGAAAACCTCCTATGACTTATCGTGTGGGAGATGAGATTACTCCCGGGTACGAAATCAGTCAACCCATCGGCGGCGGGCCGCTGAGCGAGCGCTACGTCGTCCACGACGCGCACGGCGTGTCCTACGAGATCGAGCTCGTGCCGGCCGCGTCCGGCGCCCCGCTTCTCAACCAAATCGCCTACCGCTCCCTCGCCTTCGTCGCGGGGGTGCGGCACCAGTGCCTCCCCGAAAGCCAGGGCACGATCTCGTTGCCCTTCGCCGAGTCCGAACGCCATACGATCTACCGCGAGGTGCCCCTCTGGGAGCACCCCGAAGGCGGCTTGAGCTTGGGGCACCTGGTCGAGTCGATCGGCCCTCTCCACCCGTCGCAGGCCTTCGAGACGATCATCGGGGCGTGCGCGGCTTTGCTCGCGGTCAACCGCGCGAGCCGCAACTCGACGGGGAACCCGTTCCCGCACCTGGCGCTCTCGCCCGCCACGATCACGCTCAGGGAAAACCGCACGCCCCTCGTCATGGGCTGGGCCAATCGAGCCGCCTTTCTGACGACGCGCAAGCCCTCGTTCACCCAGAACCGCCTCCTGGCGTTCATCGACCCCATCAGACCCACCGCCGACATGCTCGACCGGCGCCACGATGTCTACTCCCTGGCCGCCTGCCTCTTCTTCCTCCTGCAGGGCGGCGCACCACCTTCGTACCTGCGCTCGCCCGACGAGGCCGAGGACGCCTTCGCGGGCGGCCTGGCCCCGATGGTGGGCGCGGGAACGGCCCGGCTGCTGGGCCGGGCCCTGGCGCCCAACATCGGCGCGCGGCCCTCGCTGGAGGCCTTCGCCCGATCCCTTCTCGCCGCTCGCTCCGAGGTCGAGTATTGCGAGCGCGGCAAGTGGTCCGTGTGCTTGGGCTGCGGCCTCCTGATGCAAAGCGATCCCGACCTGTGCCCGCTGTGCATCCGCGACCGGATCGCGCCCACCGCCCAGGCGCCGCCGCCCGTCATTGACCCCGTGGTGATTCCGCCGCCGTTGGCGATGCCGCCCTACGGCGAGGCGGACTGCCTGGAGGAAATCCCCGCGGCGCTGACCGGCGCGGTGCACGACGCCGCCGCGGAGAAAGGCCGGGCCGCCCTGGCGAACGTCCTCGAGCATACGATCCGCGCCCTGGCCGAGCGCGGCCTCAGGGAATTCATCGGCGATCTGCTCGCCGAAGACGGCCGCCTCACCGGCGATGCGTACTGGATCGCCACCGAGCTCGCGCACCGCATCAGCGGCCGGGCCGCCGAGGAAGTCGAGCTCGCCCGGGAAAAGGGCGCCTTCCTCCGCTGGCTGCGCGGGCGCGAAGGCTCCTTCCGTTTCCGGAAAAGCCTGCGCATCGACGTCCCCGCCGGCGATGAGCGCGTGGACTTCGTTTTCCGCGGGCGCGCGTATCTGTTCGTCCCCGAGTTGAAGATGCACGTCTGGCACCGCGTCAACCGCATCGCCCGCGCCACCGGCCTCCACGTGGTGATCGTGGCGCTGCGTGACGCCGCGGGCGCCGTGCCCTCCGCCCTCGCCGGCCGCGCGACGGTGTACGCGGGCTCTCCGCCGCGGCGCGCGGGACGGTCTTCCCTCTGGGGGGGGCTGGACGAGTACCGGTTCTTCGCCTTCGTGCGCGGCCGCAGAGACCGGCGGAGGAGCGCATGATCGCCGCCTGGGCATTGTGCGTCCTCGCCGTGCTCGCCCTCGGCGTCAAGGCGCTTTTCCGCTGGCGCACGTGGCGCGATCGCGGTCTTCTCATCACGGCGGCGACCGTGATCACCGCGCCGCTCCTGTGGACCGCGCCCGCCTCCGTCGCGCCCAAGATGCTCGATGCGAGCTCCCGCATGCCGGGCGGAGAGCTGCTCGCGCCCGCCGCAGCCGTCCTCATCGGCCTGGCGGGCTTCAACCCCGTCCTGCTCGCGCTGCTCTTTGCGGCCGCGGCGCCCGACGCGCGCCTGGCCTGGCTGTACGTCCTCCCCATGCTGATCGGCAACCTCCCGCAGACGCTCTTCTGCGCCTTAACCATGCCGCCGCGCCGCCGCCCGCTGCCGCCGCCGCCCGCCGCGGCGTGAGCCGCCTTGTCATCGCCGCCCCGCCCGCTACAATGACGCACCATGCGTGGATTCCTGGCGCTTGTGCTCCTCGGCTGCGGGTGCGTCGCCCCTCAGGGACCCGGCGCCGCGCCGGCCCGCGCGGCGGCCTTCGATCAGGCGCAGGCCGCCATTGCCCGCGGCGACTGGGAGGACGCGGCGGTGCTGCTCGGCCGCTTCGTCCATCGCGATCCGTCCCATGCCCTGGCGGCCCACGCGCGTTACCTCCTCGGGGTGTATTACCTCCGAGCCGGCGACTACGACGCGGCCGAGGAGGAGTTCGCTTACGTGGGCGGGCACGCCGCGTCGCCGCGGCTCGCCCGGCAGGCCCGCATCCGCGCCGCCGATGCGGCGCGCGGCGGACGGGAGGTCAGCCGCGCGGCGGAGATGTACGCGCGCCTGTGCGCGGACGCCGACCGCCGCGGCGACGCGGCCGAGCTTATGTTCAAGCTCGGCTTGGCGCGCCGGCAGGAAGGCCGTTGGGACGAAGCCGGTCAGCTCTTCGAGCGCGTGCGCCGTCTGTACGGACGAAGCCCTTATGCTGAGCGCGCCGCCGCCGAACTCGCCGCGCCGCGCCACTTCGCGCTGCAGCTCGCAAGCTACGGCGAGCGCGAAACCGCCGAGCGGAAGAGCCGCCTCATCGAGGCCAAGGGCCTCGCCGCGGCGGTCGTGCCCGCCGTGCGGGGCAGCAAGCCCGTTTTCTGCGTCCGCGTGGGTTCCTTCCCCACGCGAGCCAAGGCGCTCGACTTCAAGAACCAGGTGCGCGACGACCCCGACTTCCGCGCCGCGGAAGTCGTCCCCTAGCCGCTCTCCGCTACGGCCTGTTTTCGAACCGCCGCCGCACCGCTTCGTAGCTTGCCTGGGAGCCGATGTCGATTCCCCGGCCCTCCAGGATCACCCCGTACACCGGCCGGCGCGCGATGAGGAAGGCGACCAGGTGCCCGGGCGCATCGTGATCGATGCCCGGCGCCGCCAGAAAGGCATCGATGTCGGCGCGGATGTCCGGCGGGTAAACGTAGAGCGGCGGCGCGGCATAAGGACTCGGCGCCTTGGCGGGCTTCTCGACGAAGGCCATAAGACGGCCGTCCGCGCCGGGCACCGCCACGCCGGAACGCGCCAGCACGGCCTCATCCTCTTCGAGCATCAGCGCGACGACCGGCGCGGCAACGGCGCGGTATCGCTCCAACACGGGAGCCAGATCTGCATCATAGACCGTGTCCGAAGAGCTCACGAGCACACCCTCCGCCGCATCGACGTGCTCCAGGCCGAGGGCTAGGTCTCGGACGGCGCCGAGGCGGTTTTCGGGCGCCGTGCTCCCGTCGCAGAGGAGCCGGACGGGAAGGGCGTGCGCGCCCGAACCGGCCCAGGCCTCGAAGGCCGAGTGGAACCGCGCGTTCGTCACGAGCAGCGCCTCGGCGATGCCGATCCGTGCGAGCCGCCCGAGCAGCATGTCGATGACCGTGGTCCCGCCCAGGGCAAGCAGCGCCTTCGGGACGGTTTCCCCGAGAGCGCCGAGCCGCGTCCCGTACCCGCCGGCAAGAACGATCGCCTGCATGTCGCCACCTCGGGCCCGGCGCGCGCCAGCGGATTGCCGCGTGGAGCATCGCGCCCCCGCGCTCCTTGACGGTCTTGCGTCCATGTTTGTCTCCCGCGACGCAAAAGGTATGATGGCGCGCGCTTTCTCTCTTTATAACGCACACGGCGCCCCGCGACCATGACACGACTCTCGCACCTCCTGGGCCTGATGCTCGCCTGCGGCTGCGCCGCCACGGTCAGCGACCGCGAGGCGCTCGAGCGCCTCGGCGGGCGCCGGGGCTCCGCGTGCCCCGGCGCGTTCTCCATCGAGTTCGCGTCCCAGGCCGTGCTGCCCCTGACGCCCTTCATGAGCCTTCCGGCGGTGCAGGCCAGCATCGGCGGCCGCCGCTTGACTCTGTTCCTGGACACGGGCTCACCGCACAACCTGCTCGCGCCCGATATCGTCGAGGAACTCGACCTGCCCGTCTTCGGCCGCGCGCGCGTGACGCTCCTGGGCAGGGAGGAGGCGACGGTTCGCACGTGCGTCCACGAACTCCGCGCGGGGGGCCTCGTGTGCCGCCACGCCCCGTTCCTGGTCAGCCCGGGACATATCGAGCGCCGCCTGCTCGGCTTCACGCTTCAGCGCGCCGACGGCCTCCTCGGCATGGCGTTCCTTGCCCCTCTCCGCGTCACGATCGATCTTCGCCGGGGCGAGGCCCGGCTCACCGACGAGGGCCGCGTCCCGCGGGGTCCCGGTGTGTGCGTCGTGCCGCTCCGCTTCCTCGCCGACGGGCGGCCCTGCGTCGCGGTCTTTCTCGGCGCGGGGCCGGCGCGGTGGTTTCTGCTGGACACCTGCGCCCGCCGCTGCGTGCTCCCGGAGGAGACCGCCCGCGCTCTCGGGCTGCCTGAACTCGGCGACGCCGGCCTGCTCAGCCTCGGGGTCGAGACGCGGGTCGGGATGACGCGTATTCCCAAGCTGTTCCTGGGAAGCGCGGCGTTCTCCGGTGTCGATGCCTACGTGCTTCCCGCTTTCAGGGAGCGGCTCGGGCCGCAAATCGACGGCGTGCTGGGCATCGAGCTTTTCAGCGATTTGGCCCTCACGCTGGACTTCGCCGCCGAGCTTCTCGTCATCGAGGGGCTGGAGTCGCGCCGCGGCCCGCCCGGCCGCCGGCGCCGCCCTAGCGGTCCCCGGCCGGCGCGTCGAATCGCGAAAGGAACGGGCAGAGCCGCTCGGTCACGAATGTGTCCGTCGCGCGCATCGCGCTGCTCGCCGCGGCGATGTCCGCGCGGTTGATCGGCGTGCGGAAGGTGCCCACGTTCTCGAGGTACAAGGATTTGGGATCCCGGGCGAAGACCTCGATTCTGAGGGAGTAACTGTCCCGCAGATCCTGACCCGGCGGCACGCTGAGCACCAGTCCGAAAACCTTGGTCGGCCGGCCGAGCTGCGCGAGTTCGGCGGCCCCGAAGCTCAGCAGCCGCGCGCCGATGAAGTCGCTCGCCGAATCGAAATGACCCGGGGTCGTCACCATGCGCACGGTGCAGAGCTCCATGAGGAAGAAGGGGATGCCGAGGACATCCATGGAGCGCGCGAGAATCGCTTCCAGGCGCTGGCAGAAGCTGTTCAGCGTCACGAGGCCGCCTTCCTCGATGAAGTGGATGCGGTCGCTGGAGAAGGTGAGGCGCGCCAGCCCGGCTTCCTCGGAGGCCGGCCGCTCGATGACGGCTCCGTTCGGCCTGCGAATGAAGTTCTCGAAATCGCACTGCGTGCACAGGTCCTGGTAGAGACTCCGCAACCGGGACGGAGAATGCTGCATCGGCAGGTGGAGAAGCTCGATGAGGAGTGCGTTCGTGCGCGGTTCGCTGAGCATGCCAACCTCCCCGGAATAGGTTGCGGGCCGAGCCCGGCCGGGAGCCGCCCGCCTCAGTCGATGTAGATCCCGTCCTCCTGCAGCCGCTCGCGCTGCGCGAGCAGCGCCTGCTCCGCCTTGTCGCCGAAAAGCAGCCCCACGGTGGGCGCCACGCGTTCGAACGCGAGATGCCCTTCCTTGAGCGCCTCGGCCAGACGGTCCATGCCCTCGGGCGTCACGCTCTTCAGCGCGATCGCGCGCTGGCGCCGCACGAGCTCGAGGCCCTCGGCCCACTCCCCCAGGGTATAGATCACGTTGCCCGGCACCGGCGTGCGCGCGCGCGCCTTGAGAAAGTTCTCGATGGCCGCGAGGGGCATGCTGGCGAGAATCGCGCGCTTGACGCTCTCGCGCGTGAGGCGGTAGCGCTTGACGCGGTCGGCGCCGATCCGCTCGGCGAAACGGCTCAGCGTGAAGGCGTCCTCGGCCTCGTGGGCGCCCCCGGGAAACTGCAGGATTTCAAAGTCCGGATTGACGAGCAGCCCGCCCGCGTGGACGGCCGTGGCGCCCTTACGCCCCAGCACGGCCGCGCCCAGGGACGACAGGGCGATCGTCTCCAAGTGTCCGTCGCGGTATCCCAAGTCGGTGATGCCGAGCAGCCCCAGCCGGTGCACGAGCCAGTGGTAAAGATCGTAGTACAGGCGCTCCAGCGGCACGAACAGCGCCTCGGCCACGACGTTGCGCTCGAGCCGCTCGGTGAAGGCCGCCGGGACCGCGCGCCGCGCCAGCTCGCAGAGGAAGCGCGCCACCGCCGCGCGCACGAAGCCGCGCGCCGCCACGAAGGTCTCGGGCGCCAAGGCGCCCAGCGCCTCCAGGGCGATCTCCCGGAGGAACTTCTGGTGAAAGCTGTAGTGCTCGCGCGTGTGCTCCCTGAGGAAAACCTCGAACACCCGCTTGACGCGCGCGGAGACATCCTTGCGCTCCCACGCCTTGACCCGCGCCATCTGCACCTGCAGCCGGCCGGCCGTCCGCTCGACGAGCTTCAGTTTGGTGGCCAACGCCACGAGGAGCTCCAGCAGCCGCCCCTCCCCCAGCCCGCCGTAGGATGCCAGGACGAACTCCTGCTTGAGCTTCTCCTCCATGCGCCGGTACAGCACGCCCTCCCGCGTGAGCTCCAACGGCTGGATGTAGAGCAACTGCAGGAGCCGATTGAGGTCGACGATGAGATCGGAGCCCGTGCTGACCACGGCCTCCGCGCCGGGGCCGGGCGCGTCCGTCCGGTTGCAGGCGCCGATGGCCTCCTGGTAGATGCAGAGAACCTCCTCCTCGATCTCAATGCCGTACTTCTTCAGGTTGAGAACCCCGGTGGTGCCCAGCCCCTGCTCCTCGAGCATCGCGCGCCACTCCGGGGTGTGCAGCCGCTTGCGGCCGCCCGCCCGGCGCCACGCGGAGAGCGGCAGAATTCCGCCGTGATCCTCGATGGTCGTCTTGACAACGGCCTTGAGGGCGGGATCCTTGAGTTTGGCGATGCGCCGCGCCACGGCCGCGCCGTTGGGGAACTCCTTCGCGATGTCGGCCCCCGGGCAGGCGGCCGCCCGCGAGATCAGCTCCAGCGACGACCGCTCGTCCACGTCCACGCTGCCCCGCAGCGCCGCGGCCATCTCCTCGGGAACCGTGAAGCAGTCCGCCCGCGGACCGCAGGCTCCGTCCGCCTTGTGGATGAAACCCTGCTCCTTCAGGCGCCTGAGAATCGTCTCGGTCTCGAAATCCTGAATGCGCCGCGCCGCGCGCTGGGCGCGGACCTCGGAGACGGTGCCGGTGGCATCCGCCAGCAGGAGCAGTCCCTCCAGAAAGCTCCGCTCCGACGGCTTGAGCGCGTCGAACCGCCGGCAGATCCGCCCCGGGTCGGTCATCACCGGCACGAGCTTGCGCACGAGCTGGTCGCGCGGGCCGTCCTTGGCCGCGGCCGGGCTCCAGTACTGGAAGTACACTTGCAGTTGCGATTTCTGCAGGCGTCCGAGTGCTTCGTGCAGCTTCATGACGGCGACTCCTCATACCTGCGCGCGTCGTGGATCTCGTACTCGTAGCCCTGTTCCGTGAGAAAGAGCTGGCGCTTCTCGGCGAACTCCTGGTCGCGGGTCTGGCGCGTCACGATGGAGTAGAAGCGCGCTCCGCCGCCGCCGGCCTTGGGCCGCAGGATGCGGCCGAGGCGCTGGGCCTCCTCCTGGCGCGAACCGAAGGTTCCCGACACCTGGATCGCGACGTTGGCATCGGGAAGATCGACCGCGAAGTTGCCGACCTTGCTCACGACAAGCGTCCTGAGGTCGCCGCGGCGGAACTTCGCGTACAGATCCTCGCGGGTCTTGTGCGGCGTCCTCCCGGTGATGAGCGGGCACCCGAGCGTCTGCCGCAGGCGCTCGAGCTGCTCGAGGTACTGCCCGATGATCAGCACGAGGTCGCCGGCGTGGCGCTCGACGAGGCGCACCACCAGATCCTGCTTGCGCGGGTTTTCGCTGGCAAGGCGGAACTTCTCCCGCGCCCCCGCCGACAGGTACCGGGCCCGCAGCGCCGGCTCCAGCTCCGTGCGGATCTCGGTGCACCGGGCGTCGGCGATCCAGCCGCGCTGCTCCAGCACGCGCCAGGGAATGTCGTATTTCTTGGGTCCGATGAGGCTGAAGACCTCGTCCTCCCGGCCGTCCTCGCGGATCAGCGTGGCCGTCAGCCCCAGGCGGCGGGTGGCTTGGATCTCCGCCGTGAACCTGAAAACCGGCGCCGGCAGGAGATGCACCTCGTCGTAGACCACCAGGCCCCAGTCCCCCTTCGAGAAGATGTCCAGGTGCGCGAAGGCATCGGTCTTGCTGCGGCGATAGGTCATGATTTGGTAGGTCGAGAGCGTGACCGGCTTGACCTCCTTGACCTCGCCGCTGTACTCCCCGACCTGATCCTCGGTGAGGCAGGTTTTGTCCAGCAGCTCGCGGCGCCACTGCCTGAGCGCGGTCACGCTGGTCGAGAGGATCAACGTCGACATGCCCACGCGGGCCATCACGGCCATGCCGACGATCGTCTTGCCCGCGCCGCAGGGAAGAACCACCACGCCGCTGCCGCCTTGAACGGAGCCGCCGGCGTGGAAGGCTTCGACCGACTCGGTCTGATACGGCCTAAGCTCGAACGGCAGTCCGCTCGCCGCCGTGCCGCGCAGGCTCACGGACAGGGGGCTGCCCTCGCGATACCCGGCGAGATCCTCCACCGGGTAGCCGGCCTTGATGAGGGCCAGCTTGAGCTGGCCGCGGCGGCCGGGATCGACGACGCAGCTCGCGGCGCCGTTTTGACCCTGGACGAAGTCCTTGATCCGGCTCAGGGCGAGGACTTCCCGGAGGATTTCGTCGTCGCGGGCGGCCAGGACGAGCGCGCCGTCGGAGCGCACGAGCTTGAGCAGGCCGAAGCGGCTGGTCTTCTCCTCGATCTCGGCCGCCAGGTTGGAGGGGACCTCGTAGCGGCTCAGGCTCCGCAGGGTCTCCATGATCCAGGCCGCCGAGACGCCCGCCGAGGCCGCGTTCCACAATGACAACGGAGTAATTCTATAGACGTGCATGTGCTCGGGGCTCTTGACCAATTCCGCGAAGCGCATGAGCTTGTCGCGCGCCTCTCGGAACACCGGGCTGTGCACGTCGAGGAAGATCGTGAAGTCGCTCTGAACGACCAGCGGTTTCTCGTCGTCTGTCACGTATACCGTCCTCGCCGACAATGAGTCGCAGAATCCCATCTTGGCCCATCCGGGGCAATCATTCAAGTATGAGACTCGGCCGGCGGGCTATTCCTCGTCCTCGGAGGACGGCGTTTCGGACGGCGCCTCATCATCGACGTCGAACGGGTCGCCGTGTTCGGCCGCGCGCGGAGGCCGCGCGGCGCGCCCGCGCTCCTCTTCGCCTCCGTTCCGCTCCGCCGCGGCTTCCGCGGCAAGGTCCTCGGCGGAGATGCGCTCCAGCGACGCGACGACGTCGCCCTCCCGCAGGCGGATCACCCGGACGCCCATTGTGCCGCGGCCGATCGCCGACACATCGGTCACCGGCGCGCGAATGACCTGGCCGCTCACCGTGATCAGCATGACATGGTCGCCGTCCGCGACGGCCTGCGCCGCGACGACCGTGCCGTTCCGGCCGCTCGTGCGGATGTCGCGCACGCCGCCGCCGCCGCGCCGATGGCGCGGGTACTCGGCGATCGCCGTGCGCTTGCCGTATCCGTTGCTGCACACCGTGTAGAGGTACAAGCCCTCCCGCACCACCGCCAGACTGACGAGCCGGTCGTCGCCTCGCAGGGCGATGCCCCGCACGCCGTGCGCGGTGCGCCCCATGGGCCGCGCATCGCCCGCCGCGAACCGGTTGGCTTGGCCGTTCCGCGTCACGAGCATGATGTCGTCGTCGTCGCCGCACCGCTGGACCGCGATGAGTTCGTCGCCCTCGTCGAGCAGAATGGCGTGGATGCCGGTCTTGTGCGGCCGGCTGTAGGCCTCCAGCGCCGTCCGCTTCACGACGCCCTGGCGCGTGGCGAAGATCAGATACCCGCCCGAGAGCTCCTCCAGGCAGAGGGCCTGCGCGACGCGCTCGTTCTCCCGGAGGTTGAGCAGGTTGACGGCGGCGCGGCCGCGGCTGGCGCGATCCAGGTCCGGGAGCTGATACGCCTTGAGCCAGTAGATGCGGCCCTGGTTCGTGAAGAACAGGACATAGTCGTGCGTCGAGGCCACGAACACGCTGCGCACCACATCGCCTTCCCTGGCATCGAGCCCGCGGACGCCGATTCCGCCGCGGCCCTGAAGGCGGTACGCCGCCAGGCTCGTGCGCTTGAGGTATCCCTCGCGGGTGATCGTCACGACGACGCGGTCCTCGGGGATCAGGTCCTCGTCCTCGATCTCCTCGGCGGTCTCCGCGAAGGTCGTGCGCCGCGCATCGGCGCAGCGCTTCCGCAGATCCTCCCACTCCTCCACCATGACGTCGTAGACCAAGCCGTCCTCCGCCATGATGCGGCGCAGGCGGGCGATCGTCTTGACGAGTTCCTCGTACTCGGCCTGCAAGCGCTCGCGCTCCAGGCCCGTCAGCGCTTGGAGCTGCATCTGCCTGATGTGCGTCGCCTGCGGCTCGGTGAAGCCGAACTGATCCATGAGCCGCCGGCCGGCCTCGGCCGGGCTCGCCGACGCTTTGATCGCGGCGATGATCTCGTCGATCATGGCGAGGGCGCGCAGCAGCCCCTCGAGGATGTGCGCCCGGGCCTCGGCTTTCGCCAGCAGGAAGGCGGTGCGGCGGCGGATGACCGTGAAGCGGTGGCGCACAAAGGCGACGAGCAATTCCTTGATGGTCAGGGTCCGCGGCCGTCCGTCCACCAGGGCGATGTTGATAATGCTGAACGTCGACTGGAGCGGCGTGTACTTGTAGAGCTGGTTCAGGACCAAAGCGGGGTCCTCGCCCCGCTTCACCTCGATGACCAGGCGCTGGCCCTTCTGATCGCTCTCGTCGCGCACATCGCCGATGCCCGTAATGCGCTCGGCCTTGATCTGATCGACGATGGCCTCGATGAGCTTGGTCTTCGTGAGCTGGTAGGGCACCTCGGTGACGGCGATGCGCGCCCGGCCGTCCTCCTCCTCGATGGCCGTCCGGGAGCGGATCGTGATAAGCCCGCGGCCCGTCTCGTAGGCGCTGCGGATGCCCCCCCGACCGCAGATGATGCCTCCCGTGGGAAAATCCGGCCCCGGCAGAATTTCCAGGATCTCGCGCACGGTGATCGCCGGGTTCGCGACGACCGCCTTCAGGGCATCGATGACCTCGCCGAGGTTGTGCGGCGGGAGGCTCGTCGCCATGCCGACGGCGATGCCCGAGCTGCCGTTCACCAGCAGGTTGGGAAACTTGCTCGGCAGCACCGTCGGCTCTTGGAGCCGGCCGTCGAAGTTGGCCACGAACTCCACGGTGTCCTTGTCGAGATCCTCCATGAGCTCGACGGCTTCGGTGGTGAGGCGCGCCTCGGTATAGCGCATGGCCGCGGGCGGGTCTCCGTCCGGCGAGCCGAAGTTGCCTTGCCCGTCGATCAGGCGGTGGCGCACGTTCCAAGGCTGCGCCAGGCGCACCAAGGTGGGATAGATGGCGCTCTCGCCGTGGGGGTGGTAGTTGCCCGACGTGTCGCCGGCGATCTTCGCGCACTTCAGGAAGCGGCCCCGCGGGGCGAGGCCCAGGTCGTGCATCGCCACCAGGATGCGCCGCTGCGACGGTTTCAGGCCGTCGCGCACATCGGGGAGCGCGCGCTGGATGATCACGCTCATGGCGTAGGTGAGGTACGCGCCCTTGAGCTCCTCTTCGATGTCCAGCTCTTCGATTCGTTCGGTCGGCCGTGCGCCGGAGTCTTCGGTCATGGTGTTTTTCCCGCCGCGGGCGGGTTCCTATATGTCGAGGTTTCTCGCATCGCGGGCATAGCGCTCGATGAACTGCCGCCGCGGCTCCACGTTGGTGCCCATGAGAATCGTGAAGATCTCATCGGCGCGCGCCGCATCCTCCAGGCGCACCCGGAGCAAGGTCCGATTCTCGGGCTTCATGGTGGTTTCCCACAACTCCTCGGCGTTCATCTCGCCCAGGCCCTTGAAGCGCTGGTACTTCACCGCGCCCTGGCCTTTCTCCCGCACGAGCTCCGCCAGCTCGCGCAGGTCCTTCAGGACGCGCTCCTCTCCGCCCGAGGCCGCGGTCCCCAACGGCGGACCGCCGTCCGTCCGGTGATAATCGGCGGCCGCGAACCCCACCTCGGTCAGCTCCTTGAGAATGCGGCTCAGCGGCACCGCCTCGGTGAACTCCCAAACGGTGAAATCCGCGCCCTCGGGCACGTGGCCGTCGGCCTCGCCGATGGTGAGATCCGCGCCCTTCTCGGCCTGGCGCTCCTGGAGGAACTCCGCGTACTCGTTCTCGCTGTAGAAGATCCGCTCCACCCCGTTCCAGCGTACGCCCAGGATCGGGAGTTGGCCGCTCTTGGCCATACCGAGGAACTTCTCCAGCGGCATGCCCTTCTTCTCCAGCGAGCCGCGGTAGCTCTCGGCGTGGGCGACGGCGCCCAGCGCGCGATTGAGCGCGGCGGTATCCATGGGGGCGCCCTCCCCGCTGCGGGTGAACTTCACCTCCTTGAGCCCCACCTCGACGATGTAGCGCCGCAGATCCTCGTCCTTTTGCACGTAGCGCTCCTTGTTGCGGTGGGTGACGCGGTACAAGGGCGGCTGCGCCAGGTACACACCGCCGGCCTCCAGCAGCGGCCGCATCTGCCGGAAGAAGAACGTCAGAAGCAGCGTCGCGATGTGGGAACCATCGACGTCGGCATCGGTCATGATGATTATTTTGCCGTACCTGACCTTCTCGGGATCGAACTCGTCGCTCCCGACGCCCGCGCCGATGGCGGAGATGAGGGTTTGCACCTCGGCGTGGTTGAGCACCTTGTCCAGGCGCGCCTTCTCGACGTTGATGATTTTGCCGCGAATCGGAAGGATCGCCTGGTACTCCCGCACGCGACCTTGCTTGGCCGAGCCGCCGGCCGAGTCGCCCTCGACGATGAAGAGCTCGGTGCCGTCGGCCGAGCGCCGCACGCAATCGTAGAGTTTGCCGGGCAGGCCGCCGCTGGAGAGGATGCCCTTGCGGCGCGTGAGTTCCCTGGCCTTGCGCGCGGCCTCGCGGGCCCGCGCCGCGAGCACGGCTTTCGTGAGGATCGCCTTGGCGACCGCCGGCTTCTCCTCGAAGAACGAGCCGAGCTTCTCCATGACGATGGACTGAACCGCGCCCTCGACCTCGGGGTTCGCCAGGCGCACCTTGGTTTGGCTCTCGAATTTCGGGTCGAGGACCTTCACGCTCACCACGGCGCAGAGCCCCTCGAGGTAGTCGCGTCCGTCGGGCGTGACGTCGTCCTTGAAGATATTCGCGGTCTTGCCGTAGCGGTTGAGGGCTCGCGTCAGGCCCGAGCGGAAGCCGCTCTCGTGGGTGCCGCCGTGGATGGTGCGGATGTTGTTGACGTAGGTGTAGATCGTGTCGCTGGAGTACCCGTCGTCGTATCGCAGCGCCGCATCGATCTGCGTCGTGCCCTGCTCGCCCGCGACGCGGATCACTTCCGGGTGGATCGGCGTCCGGCTCTCGCCGAGGTACTCGACGAAGGAAACGATGCCGCCGGCGAAAAGGAACTCCTCCTCCTTGTCCGTGCGCGCGTCGCGAATCTTGATGCGCACGCCGGGATTGAGGAACGCGAGTTCGCGGCAGCGCTTGCAGAGAATTCCGTAGTCCCAACGCACGCTCGGGAAAATATCCGTGTCGGGACGGAACATGATCTTGGTGCCGCGCATGTCCGTTTTGCCAATGCGCTCGACGGGAGTCTGGGGCACCCCTTCCGCGTAGGTTTGGCGGTAAATCCAGCCGTCCTTGTAGACCTCGACCTGGAGCCATTCGCTCAAGGCGCTCACCACGGACAGGCCCACCCCGTGGAGGCCGCCCGACACCTTGTAGGAACCGTGGTCGAACTTGCCGCCGGCGTGCAGTTTCGTCAGAACCACCTGCAGCGAGGACACGCCCGCCTCTTGGTGCATATCGACGGGGATACCCCGGCCGTTGTCGCGGATGGCCATCGTGCCGTCCTCGCCGATATCGACCCAGATCTTGTCCGCGAAGCCGGCCAGGGCTTCATCGATGGAGTTGTCGAGAATCTCGTTGGCGAGGTGATGCAAGCCGTCGTCGCCCGTGCTGCCGATATACATGTCCGGCCGCTTGCGCACCGCCTCCAGGCCCTCGAGAACCTTGATGCTTCTCCAGTCGTAGGTGTCTACCATATTCGCCGCCATCCCGAATTCCGCTTCCCCTCAGACATCGCGCACGTGAAAATACACCCGTGTCAAATGTCTCATACCCGCATCGCGAAGCGCCTGGAGGAACCGAGCGCGGTAAAACGACTCCAGTTCCGCCCGCGCGGCCGCGCCGGCGACATCGATCCTGACGGTGTTCTCCGATATTCCGCTTACGCGGGCGATGGCCAGAAATTCCTCGCCGACGGTGCGCGCCCAGGTCTCGGCCACGCACGCCTGCGAGTCTTCCGCCGGCGGACGGAGCCTTCGTACCAAGCCGTTGATGAGGCCCTTGATCGGCATGAAATCACGCCGCCTGCTTTTCATACCTCGTCGTCCGCTCCCCTTGGTCTAACCGGCATGAACGCATACCTGAACGCGCGCCCGCCGTGCACCACCGCGGCGCCGTCGCTCTTCTGCAATCCCAACCTAACGACCGTGTCGCCCATCACACGAAGCCCATCGCTCAGATACTGCACGGCGAAGTTCACAACGATGGGATCCCCGCTTACCGTCACGTTGTCGACGGGCACCACGCCCGAGCCCGTCTCCTTGGAAGAGACGTGGACGGAGAAGGCGCCGTCGCCGTATTCCAGCCTCACAAAAGCGTTGTCCCGCGTCGTCAGAACCGCCGCCTTCCTCACCGCCGCGAGCAGTTCGCGCGCCGAGCCTTCCACCGTCGTCGCGAACTCGCTCGGTATCAGCGAAACGTAATCGGGCATCTGCCCCTCGATGAGCCGGCACAGAACCCGGCCGCGTTCGTGGGACACGACCGCCTGTTGAAGATCAGGATCGATTTTGATGCTCACCTGGCCGTTGTCCAACGGCAGGAGCTTGGCGATGGCCTCCACCGCGGCCAACGGCAAGATTCCCTCCCGGCGCTTGTCCGCTCGCTCCGCGGTGGCCACGACGTATTCGGCCAAGCGCTTCCCGTCGGACGCGACGAAGTACGCTTTGGCCCCCTCGGCGACGAATGCGACTCCCATGAGCTGCCGGCGCGATGGATCCTTCGACGCCGCAAAAGCAACCAGCCGAATCGCCTCGGCCAACACGGCGCTCTCCACTTCGAAACCCGCGCACTGCGTGGTTTCCGGGCTGCTGGGAAAATCGCCGGGATCGTGCCCTATGATCTTGAACTCGTCGTTGCCCGACGAGATACTCAGGCCGAACTGCCCCTCCTCGCGCTCGATGGTGATGAACTCCTTGTCCAACTCGTGCACCAGCCCCGCGATGCAAGCGATCGGCGTCAAAGCCTCGCCGCTCACCGCCTCCTTGATCTCGAGCACCTTGACCTCGCTGAAGATTGTCAAATCCGTGCTTTCCAGCCGCAGGCCTTCGTGGTCCACCGAGATGAGGACATCGCGAGCCACGGGCGTCGGGGCTTGCGCTGGGACCCCCGCCGTAATGACGCCCAGCGCCTCGGCCAGACTGCTTCGCTTGCACACCGCTTTCATCACACCCCCCTCGTACACCTCTCCGCGCCTTTGAAACCCGTCTGAACCACCGTCTCCGCCTCACTTCTTTTCGCTAATTCGACCCGCGCGCCGCGCCTTCGGTCGATCGCTTCGCCGCCCACCGGCAGGCTCTCGCCGCTCTCCCCCGCGAAGTCGATCGCAACCTCGCGCGAGCAGCGAAAGATCTCATTGTATACTATATTTCGGTAAGAGGCAAAGGAGTCTGTGCTCTTCTCGAGAGACCTTTGCCAGGTGTTTTCTGATTAATGAAAACGCTGGGCTTCTACGCTCCTCAGTCGCGGTGGAGGTAGAGATGGAAAAGAGAATTAGTATTTTCCTAGTAACTCTCATCGGCTTGGAAGAAACTGTGGAAAACTTAGCGGGTCTATAACGTAATTTATTGAAATAGAATGAGTTATGTAATTACAACGGCCGCTTGCGGTTGTTGAAAACAGGGCCGGTAATCGGTGGATTAATCCGGCTTTGTGCCGCGTTTTGAAGAAGCGGGTGATTCCGCGTGCGGAATTCCACCGGAAGCGATGGAGATGATGAAAGCGTCATCTAGACCTTTCCAAGGGGTTTTCAACATGAAGCCGCGGGGAAGGACGGACTCTCCGGCGCTTCAGGCTGGAAGATCGAGGGCTTTCCGGCGGGGTAAATCGGCGGGGCGGCTTCTGGCGCTTAGATCGGCATGATAGAATAACACGCGCCGCGGCTCGTGGCAGGAGGCGCGCGGCGACGGCTCGCTGGACAGACAAGGCTCGATAATGCCCGACCAGACCTCCAAGGACCGGAGCCCGCTTCTCTCGGCGACGCAGAAGGCCGCCATCTTCGTGCCCCTCGCCGTCGGCGTATTCGCGCTCGATCTGGCGAGCAAGTTAGTCGTGTTCCGCGCCGCGGATGCGTGCATCATCCGCGGGTCTGATGGCCCCTACGCCGATGCCGCCCGCGTTATTCCCGTGATCCCGGGGTTCTTCGACTTGCAATGCGTTCTGAACGCCGGAGCGTTCAGCGGTTGGTTCAGGGGTTGGTACTGGTTCCTGATCATCGTGTCCGTCGCCGCGCTGGCGGCGATCACGGCGTACGTTTTGTACGGGCCGGTGCACGGACGCCTCTTTGCCGCGGCGCTGGCGTGCATCGCCGGCGGGACCGCGGGCAACCTGTACGATCGCATCGCGTATGGAGCGGTGCGGGATTTTTTCCACGCCTATGTCACGATCGGCGGGCGCACATGGACGTGGCCGAACTTCAACGTGGCGGATGCGGCCATCTGCGCGGGGGCCGGCCTCTGGATTACGCTGGAGTTCGCGCTGTCGCGCGGCCGCCGCAAACGCTGTTGATCGACGCGCCGCGTTGATGCGTTCACCTTGCCGCCGGGGGGAAGCGTTGCTATAATCGCTCCGGTATGCCGCGACGACCCGCCCGGCGCCGAGGCGCGAACATCCCCCGCAGACGCGCGAGAGAGCCATGAAAGTCAACGAACTCAAGAAAGGCATGTACGTCGAAATCGACAAAGAGCTCTGGCAGATCCTCCAAATACTGCCGGTCACGCGGGGCAACTGGCGGACCTATTACCAAGTATCCCTGAAAAGCTTGGCGAAGGGCACGGTGGTCGAACGCCGCCACAGCGGAACCGATGACCTCACGTATGCTTTCCTCGAGGGGCGCGAAGTGGAATATCTCTACGAGGAACCCGACAGCTACGTGTTTATGGACACGAAGACGTACGAACACTTGCACATCCCCGCGGCCCTGGTGAAGGACCAGATCGGATACGTCCGGCACAACAGCAGGGTCAAAATGCAATTCTACGGGGGCAACGCCGTCTCGCTCGACCTGCCCGCCGCGGTGGTTCTCAAGGTCGTCGAGACCGACCCGAGCGTCCGGGGCGACACGGTCAAGAACGTCACTAAGCCGGCGGAGCTCGAGACGGGCCTGGAGATCCGCGTCCCCTCGCACGTGGTCACGAACGACTTCGTCAAGGTGGACACGCGCACGGGCCAGTTCATCAGCCGCGCCGCACCGGGCGAGATCCCCGCCGAGGAGTGAGCCGCTCCCTTCGTCTAGCCGTGGATTCCCACGGCGCCTTATGCGCTTAACACCGCGCGTTCGAGGGGCGGGCATAAGCGCTTTCCGCCAAGCCGGCGGATCCGGACGCCGGTTTCGTGGAACCCGGCAGCGGTAAGAAGCGGGTTGCGCGCGGGTTTCACGGAAAGGCGCGATGCTCTCCCTTTCCGTGATTTCCACCGCGGCGGCGGCGCCGATCAGCCCTGCCTCCGGCCGTGGGAATCCAGGCTAGGGACGGTAGCCGCGCAGGAAGCGCCTGTACTGCGACAGCGCCATCAACGGCCAGTTGTGCCGGTAGAAGTGATAGCGCAGATAGAACACACCCGGAAATCCCGTGCCGGTCCATTCCGTCTCGTCCCAGGTGCCGTCGCGGCGCTGCGTGTCGAGCAGGTGTTTCAACCCATGCCGCGCGGCCTGGCTGTGTCCCTCTCCGGCGGCCAGAAGCCCCATTAGGGCCCAGGCTGTCTGAGAGGGCGTCGACGGCCCCTTGCCCTTGCGGTTCGGGAAATCGTACGAGTCCGCCCGCTCGCCCCAGCCGCCGTCGGCGTGCTGGACGCTCATGAGCCACTCCACCGCCGCGCGGACGTAGTCCTTGCGCATGTCCTCGCCGACGATCCTGAGGCCGCGCAACACCTGCCAGGTGCCGTAAAGGTAGTTGACGCCCCAGCGGCCGTACCACGAGCCGTCCTCGCGCTGGTCCTTGCGGATGAACTCCAGCGCGCGCCGCACGGCGGGATGCCAAGGATTGTACTGCTCCGGCGCCACGGTCCCGAACATCTCCAAGACGCGCGCCGTGATATCGGCCGTGCTCGGGTCGATCATGGCGTTGAAGTCCGCAAAGGGGATGTTCGTGAGGAAGTTCTTGTCGTTGTCGCGGTCGAAGCTGGCCCAACCGCCGTTGGCGCTCTGCATGCCGAGGACCCACTGCAGGCCGCGCTCGATCGCGCCGTCCACCGCCGGCGACACGCCCGGGGCGTGAAGCGTCCGCAGGCCCATCAGCACCATGACCGTGTCGTCGACATCGGGATAGAACTCGTTCTCGAACTCGAAGTACCAGCCGCTGGGCGGCGCCGGATTCTTGACCTTCCAGTCGCCCGAGATCTTGACCTCCTTGGACAGGAGCCAGGCCACCGACGCCCGCAGACGCGGCTCCGACTCGATCGTGGCGCCGGACACCGCAAGCGCGTAGGTCGAAATCGCGGTGTCCCACACGGGCGAGTGGCAGGGCTGCACGCGGATCGAGTCATCCTCCGGATCGTGAATCTCCAGGGCCTCCAGGTCCCGCAGGCCCTTGGCGATGGCCGGGTGGTCGTCCGGGTACCCGAGACAGCGCAGCGCCATGATGCTGTTGACCATGCCGGGAAGGATGGCGCCCAAGCCGCCCGAACGCTCGAAGCGCGCCAGCATCCAGCGCTCCGCGCGCCTGATCGCCGCCTTGCGCGCCAGGGCGATGGGAAACCGCTCGGCCATCTTCAGGGCCTTATCGGTGAGCAGGAAGACCGTGCTCCACGAAAACACCTTCGGCGGCCGCGGCAGGGACAAGTCGGCGTTCTCCCGTCCGCCGACGATAAGCTCGTCGACGCCGCACTCGGGCGGAATCGCGCAGACGGGCTTCAAGGCGTAGAGGATCGACATGGGCACGAAAATCGCGCGGGCCCACGATGAGATCGAGTAGATGTTGATCGGGATCTTGGAAGGCAGGAGGATCATCTCGGGGGGCACCGCCGGCACGTGCGACCAGTCGTACTGGCCGAAGAACGCCAGGTAAAACTTCGTGTAGGTGTTGGCGTTGGCGATGCCGCCGAGATTCAGGATGACCGCGGTGGCGCGGCGCATGTCCTCCTCGTCCGCGGAGATGCCCGCGACCTTCAGCGCGAAATAGCTCAGGACCGACGCGGAGAGATCGGGCGGGCCGTTCTCGTAGGCGGCCCAGCCGCCCTGGGGCAGCATGCAGCTTCGGATCGTCTTGGCATACTTGGGGATGCGCGGGTCGTCGTGCCGGCCCATGAAGGTCCGGAAGAGGATGAAATAGCTCTCGACCGTGGTGTCGGCCTCGAGCTCCGCGACCCAGTACCCCGCGTCGTTCTGGAGCGAGAGCAGCCAGTCGCGCGCACGCGCCAGGGCGTCCGTCACGGGCGGCTCGGCGGGAGCCGGAAGATGCGGAAGCGTCGGGCTCTCGCGTCGGGGCGCCGGTCGCGCGGCCGCCGCGGCCCCGCGGGGCTTGATCAGCTTGAAAATGTCGAGCGGTCCGATCTTCTGTGTCATAGGGCACATCTCCTCTTCGGGCCGAGGTGCATTCTAACCGCACCCATGAAATATGGAGAAAGAAGATACTCGATATTGCAGATCGATGCAAGCGCGCGGAGGCGGCCCGCGGCCGCTTCGCGCCGCCGGCGCGGGCGAATCAGGGCGCCGCGCGGTTCGGCCGATATCATAGGAAGGGGGCTGCAAGCCGCGGCCTCCGTCGGGAGGCTCCGCCGTGGAACGCGTCGCCGACTACATCGCCCTCGAGGATCGTTACGGCGCCCGCAACTACCATCCCCTCGACGTCGTTTTGACGCGGGGCGAGGGCGTCTGGGTCTACGATGTCGAGGGCAACCGGTACCTGGACTGTCTGAGCGCCTACTCCGCCGTGAATCACGGCCACTGCCACCCCAGACTCGCCGCCGTCATGGAAGCGCAGGCCCGGCGGCTCACGCTCACGTCCCGCGCCTTCCGCAACGACAAGCTGGGAGTCTTTTACGCGACGCTGTGCCGGTTGACCGGCTATCCGATGGCGCTCCCGATGAACACGGGCGCCGAGGCCGTCGAGACCGCCATCAAGGCCGCTCGCAAGTGGGGCGCCCTCGTCAAGAAGATCGAGCGCGACCAGGCCGAGATCATCGTGTGCGCGGGCAACTTCCACGGCCGGACGACGACGATCGTGGGTTTTTCCTCGGAGCCGCGCTACCGCGAAGGCTTCGGCCCCTTCGCGCCGGGGTTCGTCACGGTGCCCTTCGGCGACGCCGCGGCGCTCGAGGCCGCCGTGACGCCGCGCACCGCCGCCTTCCTGTTCGAGCCGATCCAGGGCGAGGCCGGCGTGATCGTGCCGCCGGAGGGGTACCTGCGGGCGGCGCGCGCGCTGTGCAGCGCGCGCAACGTTCTCCTCATGGCCGACGAGATCCAAACCGGCTTGGGCCGCACGGGGCGGCTCTTCGCCTGCGATCACGAAAACGTCAAGCCCGACGTCTGCATCGTCGGCAAGGCCCTGGCGGGCGGCTTTTACCCCGTCTCGGCCGTGCTCGCCTCCGAAGAGGTCCTCGGCGTGTTCCGGCCCGGCGAGCACGGGAGCACCTTCGGGGGCAATCCTCTCGGCGCGGCCGTCGCGGTGGAGGCGCTGCGCGTCATGGTGGAGGAGGACTTTCCGGGAAGAGCCGCCGAGCTCGGCGCCTACTTCCGTACGCGCCTCGCGGCCATGGCGAGCCCGCACGTGAAGGCGGTGCGTGGGAAGGGGCTTCTTATCGGCGTCGAGCTGCGGCCGGAAGCGGGGGGAGCGCGCCGTTTCTGCGAGGCCCTCGAACGCCGCGGCGTCCTTTGCAAGGAAGCCCGCGCCGACGTGATCCGTTTCGCGCCGCCCCTGGTGGTGACGCGCGCGGAAATCGACTGGGCCCTCGGACCCATCGCCGAGGCCCTCGCCATGGCGTGACGGGGAGGCCGGAGCCGTGAACAAGATCGTGCGCATACTGGGCGTTCCCATGGATCTGGGACAGGCGCGGCGCGGCGTCGACATGGGACCGAGCGCGCTCAGGTACAGCGGGCTCGGCGCCCGCGTTCGCGCCCTGGGGTATGGGGTCGAGGATCACGGCAACGTCGTCACGCCGGTCAGGGACACGCTGCCTGCCGGCGGGGGGCGGGACTTCCTGAGCGCGGTCGTCGCCACCGGCGAGGCCGTCTACGCCGTCGCGCGCGCGGCGATCGCCGAGGGCGTCCTGCCGATCTTTCTGGGCGGAGACCACTCCATCGCCGTCGGCACGGTGGGCGGTGTGACCGATGCCGGGCCCTGCGGGGTTCTCTGGATCGACGCCCACGGCGACATGAACACCTTCGAGACCTCGCCGAGCGGCAATCTCCACGGCATGCCGTTGGCGGCCCTCCTCGGCCGCGGGGCGCCCGAACTGGTCGACGTGGGCCGGCCCGGCGCGAAGCTCCGGGCCGACCAGGTGGTCGTGATCGGGGCCCGCGCGTTGGACCGGGAGGAGCGGGAGTTCGTGAAGGCCGCCGGGGTCAGGGTCTACACCATGCGCGAGATCGATGAGCGGGGCGTCGCCGACGTCGCCAGGGAGGCTCTTGCGCGGCTGGCGCCCTTCCCCCGGCTGCACGTGAGCCTCGACATGGATGCGGTGGATCCCTCGGAAGCGCCCGGCGTCGGCACTCCGGTTCCCGGCGGCCTGACTTTTCGGGAGGCGCACCTGCTCATGGAAATCATCGCCGACGACGGCCGCACGGCTTCCATCGACGTCGTCGAAGTCAACCCCATCCTCGACCGGCGCAACGCCACGGGCCGGATGGGCGTGGCGCTGGTCGCCTCGCTTCTCGGGCAGTCGATCCTCTAGCGCCGGCGCGGGGGCCCCCTCGCGCGGATTGTCCTTCCGCCCCGGGCCGTGGCCCCGGCGCCGGCGGCGGTGTATAGTGATCCGCCTGGAACCGCTCACGAAAGGAGTCTTGCACATGACCGGATTGTCCCGCGCGTTGCGCGTCGCTTTTATCGCCGGCCTCGCGTCCTGCGGCGGCTCGGAACGAAGGGCGGTGGAGGACGCCGCCGCGCCGGCCGCGGTCCAGGCGGAGGCGGTTCAATTTATCGCCTGGCACGAGTCCGTGGTCAAGCCCCTCGAGAAGGCTATCGCGGAGGCTTGGTGGAACGCGAACACCTCGGGCCGCGACGCGGACTTCAAAGCCAAGGAAGCGGCGGAGAACGAGCTCGACGCCGTGCTTGCCGACCGCGCCCGCGCCCGCCGGCTCGAAAAGATTCACGACGACATCGCCGCCGCGGGAGGGCGCATCGATCCCCTCGTCGCCCGCCAGATCGAGCTGCTGCGTCTCCAGTACCTGGAAAAGCAGCTCGACCCCGAGCTGCTCAAGCGGCTCGCGGCCAAGGCTAACGCGATCGAGCAGGTCTTCAACGTCTACCGTGCCAAGGTCGACGGCAAGGAGCTCACGGACAGCCAAGTCAGGAAGATTCTCAAGGAATCGAGAGACCCGGCGGAGCGCAAGGCCGTGTGGGAGGCCGGCAAGGCCGTCGGCGCCGCCGTCCAGGCCGACCTCAGGGAGCTGGTCCGGCTCCGCAACGAAGCCGCGCGCGCCCTAGGCTTCCAAGACTACCATCGGATGCAGCTCACGCTGGGCGAGCAGGATCCCGAGCAAGTGCTTGCGCTCTTCGACGAACTCCACGACCTCACCCGCGAGCCCTTTGCCGTCGCCAAGAACCACATCGACGCGCAGCTCGCCCGGGCTTACGGCATCACCGTGAGCGGCCTCAGGCCCTGGCACTACCAGGACCCCTTCTTCCAGGAGCCGCAGGCGGTCTTCCCGGCCGACCTCGATTCGGCTTACGCGGGCGCCGATATCCTGAGACTCTGCCGCGAGTTCTACGCGGGCATCGGCCTGCCCGTCGACGCCGTGCTGGCGCGCAGCGATCTCCGCGAGAAGCCGGGCAAGAGCCCCCACGCCTTCTGCACCGACATCGATCGAGAGGGCGACGTGCGCGTCCTGGCCAACGTGGTTCCCAACCACTACTGGATGGGCACGATGCTCCACGAACTCGGCCATGCCGTTTACTCCAGCCTGAACATCCCCGCGGAGGTTCCTTACATTCTGAGAACCGATGCCCACGCCTTGTGCACCGAGGCCGTGGCGATGCTGTTTGAGCGCTTCGCCGCGCGCGGCGACTGGCTGGAGGCGATGGGCGTCGCGGTCAAGGACCGCGGCGCCTTCGACGAAGCCGGCGCCCTCGCGCGGCGCCACCACCTTCTCATCTTCGCCGCGTGGAGCCAGGTGATGTTCCGGTTCGAGAAGTCGATGTACGCGGACCCCGGGCAGGACCTCAATAAGCTCTGGTGGGACCTGGTGGAGAAGTACCAGCTTGTCCGCCGGCCGGAGGGCCGCGACGCGCCCGACTACGCGGCGAAGATCCACATTGTGAGCGCGCCCGCCTACTACCACAATTACCTTATGGGCGAGCTTTTCGCGTGCCAGCTCAACGCGGCCATCGCCAGGGAGGTGCTGGGGGTGCCGCCCGCCCGCGCCCTTTACAACGGCAACCCGAAGGTGGGCGCGTTCCTGAAGGCGCGGGTGTTCGCGCCGGGCAGGACGGTCCGCTGGACCGAACTGGTGCGCGCGGCCACCGGCGAGCCGCTCAACGCGCGCGCCTTCGCCGCGGAGTTCAAGGGGAGGTGAAAAGCGGGCGCGCTCCGCACACCTTCCCCGCCGGTGGAGCGGAGAGCGAAACGCCGGGCGGGGCCGCGCCCCGCCCGGGGAAAGTCCGCAAGGGTTAGTGGGCCGGCGGCGCCGGCGGAGTCGGCGTGGCGGGCGCCTCGGGAACGGGGACCGAGGGCACCTGCTTGGGCTCTTCCTTCGTGCAGCTTGTCAGCCCGCAGAGGCCGACGAAGGCGATGGCGATGACCAGCATTTTCAAGAAACGCATGACTTGCCTCCCTCTAAAAATGGATAAATACGGCGGCTCCGACGAAGAGCCGCATTCAGGATAAAATCATAATCTGAGAGTGGCGGAAAAGCCAGAAATTCTTACGCGTCGGAACGTTTCAGCCGCGCGACGACGCAGGCAAAGACGCTCTCCCGCCCGAGCGTCCGGCCGCCGAGGCGGGCGGCGACCAGGTGTCTGACCTGTTCTAACTCCTCTTCGGAGAGCATCTTACGGAGCCGGTCGCCATAGGACAGGCCGGAGCTTCCAGGCGCGAAGAGCCGTTCTATGAAAGCCGGCGAGACGAGAAAACTCTCGGTGCCCGAGTCCAAATCCAGGACTTTGATCTCGAAGCCCGCGGCTTCGAGCGCCCGGCTCAGGGCGGCTTCCGAGAGCGCGAATCGGCTCTCGGGGTCGCGATAGAGGCTCTCCTCGGCTTCGACGACCCGTCCGACGAGGGCCTGCGGAAGGGTGCTCAAGTCCAGTTCCTGCCAGAGGCGGCGCCTGCGGGCCGGGAGCGGCTCGGTGAAAGCCAGGCAGCCGCCGGGAATGAGAACGCGCGCGGCTTCGGCGAAGATCGCCGCGGCGTCCCCTCCGCCCGTAAGCGGGTTCGCGGCCAAGACCAGATCGAAAACCGCCGGCCGAAAAGGCAGGGCCTCGGGCGCCGCGCAGACGGCGCGCAGCACGCGGTCCACCCGCCATTCCTCGAAGCGGCGGCCGGCCGCCCGGGCTTGGGCCGCGTCGTCGAACCTAGCGGCGATCCGCCCCAAGGGCGCGTTGAGGAGAGCGCCGAGCGCCATGAGGCCCCCGCCGGCCAGGTCGAGAACCCGCGCGTCCTCGCGGAACGGCGTCTGTTCCAGCAGGCGGTCGCGCTGGGCCGCCGCCGCCTTGCCGAAGGTCCGCTCCTGCCACGCCTCCCAGGGCCGGCCGCCGGGCGCGGCCGGCCGCGCGGGCTCCTCCCTGCGCCGTCTTAGTCCGGCGAGGCGCTCGCGGATGCCGGCCTCCGCGCCCCGGTCGCCGGGGTGGAAGAAGTAGCGCCCCTCGAGCTTGTCGGGCAAGTACTGCTGCGGCACCCAATGTTCCCGGTAAGCGTGGGGGTACTTGTAGCCCTTGCCGTGGCCGAGGCCTTGCTTGTCGCGGCTCGGGTCCTTGAGGTGGAGGGGCACCTCGTCGATGCCTTCCTCTTTCACCGCGGCGAGGGCGTCGAAGTACGCCATGGCGCTGTTGGACTTCTCGGCGCAGGCCAGATACAAGCAGGCCTGGGCGAGATTGAATTGGCACTCGGGCATGCCCACGTACTCGACGGCTTGGGCCGCCGCCGCGGCGATGCCGAGGGCCGCGGGATCGGCCAGCCCGACATCCTCGCTGGCGAAAATCACCATGCGCCGCGCGATGAAGCGCGGATCCTCCCCCGAGTGGAGCATGCGCGCCATCCAGTAGAGCGCCGCATCGGGGTCCGAACCGCGTAGGCTCTTGATGAAAGCGCTTACCGTGTCGTAGTGGACATCGCCGTCCTTGTCGTAGAGGAGCGCGCGGCGCTGGATCGACTCCTCGGCCACGGCGCGGTCGATGGCGATGACGCCGTCGGGGCCGGGCGGCGTGGTCGCGACGGCGAGCTCGAGGGCGTTCAGGGCGGAGCGGGCGTCGCCCTGGGCCACGTCGCTGAGATGCGCCAGCGCCTCGTGGCTGATCGTGACCGCCCGGCGGCCGTAGCCGCGCTCGGGGTCGGCGAGAGCGCGTTTGAGGAGCACGGCGATCTCGGCGGCCGTCAGGTGTCTGAGCTCGAAGATGCGCGAGCGGCTGACGAGGGGCTTGATGACCTCGAAGTACGGGTTTTCCGTCGTGGCGCCGATGAGGACGATCGTGCCGTTCTCCACGTGGGGCAGGAGCGCGTCCTGCTGGGATTTGTTGAAACGATGGACCTCGTCGATGAAGAGGATCGTGCGACGCCGCAGTTCCTTCCATGCCGCCTCGGCCTCGGCGACCGCCGCGCGGATGTCCTTGACGCCGGCCAGGACCGCGTTGAGGGTGAGAAAGCGGCTCTCGGTGCGCGCGGCGATCACGTGGCCCAGCGTCGTCTTGCCGGAGCCGGGCGGGCCCCAGAGGATGATGCTGGAAAGCTGGTCGGCCTCGATGGCGCGCCTCAGCAGCTTGCCCGGCCCGAGAATGTCCTCCTGCCCCACGAACTCATCCAGCGTGGCCGGCCGCATGCGCGCGGCAAGCGGCTCCGACCCGCGGCGGGAGAGGAAATCGGCGTCCGGCGGCATGGCGGGTTTCGCTCCGATCGTTGCGGCCATTTTATCCCGCGCCGCGCGCCCCGGCGATGCCGCGCCGCGGCCGCTTTCTCGCCGCGGGGGGCCCGGGTACAATGAAGGCGTTCGCCGCGCGGCGGCGGGACGACGAGCGGCGGACAGGAAGGAGCTGGAAATGGAACTGACGCGACGCGGATTCGTGTGTGGAGGCGCTTTGACCTCCTTGGCGCTGCTCGGCGGCCGCGCGGCGGCGGCGGACGCCCCGGAGCGGGGCAAGGTCAAGATCAAGGTGGGCGCCATGGACGGCGTCCTGGGCGGCGGCGGCGTCAATGCGCTCCAAGCGGCGAAACGCGCGGGTCTTGAGGGCGTCGAGGCCGACGCCGGCCGGCCGGAGGAGACGCTCAGAATTTGCAAGCCCGCCGTCATCGCCGAGTACCTGAAAGCCGTCGAGGAGACGGGCGTCGTGGTGAGCTCGATTTGCATGGGGCTGCTCAACGGGAGCCCGTTGGTCCGCGATGCGCGCGCGCCGGGCTGGATCGCCGCGACCATCGATGCCGCGGCGGCGCTCAAGGCCGGGACGATTCTGATCGCGTGCTTCGGGGCGGGGACGCTCAAAACGCAGGCGGACAAGGACGCCGCGGCGGCGATTCTCAAGGACCTCGCGCCCAAGGCCGCCGCCAAGGGTGTGACCCTCGGTCTTGAGAACACCCTCAGCGCCGCCGAGAACCTCGCGCTCCTGGACAAAGCCGGGAACCCGCCGGGCCTCGGGATCTATTACGATGTCGGGAACGCGACCCACTACGGCTACGATGTGCCCGCGGAATTACGCGCCCTCAAGGACCGCGTCCGCCAGATTCACTTCAAGGACTACAAAAGCGGCCTCCTGGGCCGCGGCGAGGTGAAGTTCCGGGAGGCGGCCGAGGCCATCGCCGAGAACGGCTACGAGGGCTGGATCGTGCTTGAGACGGGCGCTCCGCTGGGCGCGGACATCTCCGCCGCCGCCAACGCGGGCTTCATCCGCGGGCTCTTCGCGAGATACATGTAGCGCCGCCCCGTTCAGGGGACGATCGCCATGATCTCCGCCGCCGCGTGCGGCGCGAGCGGCACCGTCAGAGTTCCGTCCCGCCAGACGAAGTCGACCTCGGCGGGCTGCTCCAGGACGTCGACGCCCCGCATGCCCGCGATGCGCAGGAGCGGCGAGAAGCGCGCCGCGGCGGTGCGCGGAGCGGCGCTCAAGTTGCGGAAGCGCAGGACGAAGCCGCCGCCGTCCTCGGCGGGCTTCACGAAGTGCAGGCACTCGTCGCCCTGAAGCAGGCTCGCGCCCTCGGCGGGCAGCGCGCCCGCCCGGCGCGGGGGCGCGACCGCCGTGCGGGCGAAGGCGACGCGCTCCTTGGCGAAGCGGTGCCCGGCCGCATCGTCGGCCGGCGCGCCGACGGAATACCGGAAGCGGAACTCGCCGCCCTGCTCGGCCGGGAAGTTCGTGAACCAATAGTTGTTGATGGGCCAGGAGTAGACGACGGGCGCCGCCGGCGCCAGCATGTCGAGGTACTTGCCCGTGTTGATGGCGCCGAACTGAACCAGCGGCGCGTCGTGGGTCACCCACGCGGCGAGCCCGCCCGGCGTCCCCGCGAGCACGTAGTCCTGGATCGCGTGCCAGTCCATGGCGCTCCGGGGAATCTGGCCGCGTCCCGGCTCGAGCAGCCCGCCGACGATCTCGGCCCTGAGGGGCGGCGCGTGGAACGGAAAGGCGATGTAGACCGCTTCGGGGGTCGCCGTGCGCGGCTTCCTGAGGGTGTAGGCGAGTTCCGCCCACGGCGCGTCGCGCCAGAGCGTGATCTCGCACGCGACACGGTGGTCCGGGGCGATGCGGCCGCGCACGATAAGGGAAGCGGCGACGGGACCGGCCAGGCCGCGTTCGACCGAGACCTCGGCGAGGGCGCGGCGCGTGAACGCGACCTTGTCGCGCCGCGGCCAGAGCATGCCGCGGCCGGCGGGATCGGCGATCTCTTCGTAGATGTAGCCGCCGAAGCCGTGCGGCGCGGACGCCTCTCCCACGAGCTCGCGGCCGTCGATGGACAGCCCCGCGATGGCGCCCGTGGCGGCGTCGACCGCCACGGCGACCCGGCCGTTGGAGATCGTCGTCCCATCGATTGCGAAGGGATTGGGAACCTCCGCCGGCGCGCCGGGGACGATGCGCCACGTCCGGTAGCCGCAGGCCGGCACTTCCGGCGCCGCCGCCCACAGGTGGAGCCACAGCGTCTCCTCTCCGACGATTTGGTACGGGAGCTCCGCGCCGCCCTCGTTCTCGATCAGCTTGAAGGGCCGCATCCGCTCGATGCGATTGCGGGGCAGCTTGATCTTGAGCGGGCAGGCCCGCGGCCAAGGCAGCGGGTTGAAGGCGACGAGGGTCGGATCGGGGCCCGTCGCGAGGTTCCAAAGGAGGCCCGCCAGGGCCGCGTCCTCGGCGCGCGCGCTCCCCAGGCCCGCCGCGGCGGCGAAGGACGACTTGTACAGCCAGCCGTGTTTGGCCCGGAGGCTGCCCGGATCCTCGATGCTGTTCCAGGCGCCGTAGGTGTGCTCGTCGTAGAGCAGGCAGTGGCGGTAGGCGCCGGCAAGCTCGGCGCGCAGGCCCGCGCCGCCGTCGCCGAGCCCGGCGCCGGCGAGAGCCGCGAGCGTGTCGGCGCATCGGAGCGACTCCTGGCTCGCCTTGACGATGGCGCATTCGTCGGCCCCCGCGGCGATGCCGTCGGCCCACCAGTCGCACCAGGCCTTGCGGATCCGGGGAATGCGCGCCCCCTCCCGCTCCTCCAGGGCCGTGAAGAACTCCTTGAGGGTCGCGATGCGCAGATGCGGCCAGGCGTACTTCTCGTTCCACCGCGCCACAAGGTCGCACATGAAGGTGCTGGGCGGACCGTTGTCGGTGAAAAGCCCGCTCAGCGGGGCGAGGACGACGGCGTGGGGGTACTCGGGCGCGTTGAGCGGCGCCAGAAAATCGCCCACCTTGCGCTCCGCCGCCGCGAAGTCCTCGTTCAGCCCCATGAAGTTCCCCGCCATGTAGTGCCAGCCGCGCCAGGTGAGGAGCGCGCTTCCGTCCGGGCTCTCCCACCAGAGCGCCCGCGGATGGTCGAAGGGGACCTTGGAGCGGGTTTCGTTGATGCCGTTGGAAAAGTACCTGATGCCGGCGCTCCGGAGCAGGCGCGGCAGGGCCCAGGGGAAGCCGTTGACATCGTTCTGCATGGCGCAGGCGATGTCGAAGCGCGCGCGCCGCAGGCGCGCCAGCGGCTGCAAACCCCTGATGAGAACCTCCTCGTCGGCCAGGTCGGTCATGTTGAGGCTCAGGCCGGTGAGCTCGATGGCGCCCTCGCGCGCCGCCGCCAGGAGCTTGGCCGCCGCCGCGGGCGGCCGGTTATCCAGGTAGAGCTCGACGCCCCAGGCGGCCTCGCAGACCCACTTGAAGCGGGCGTGCTCGGGATAGCCGCGCGTCGCGTCCACGGCGGCCAGAGCCTCGTCGATGAAGCGCAGGTGCTCGCGCTGGATCTCCGGCTGGTCCGCCGTGTAGCCGATGTCGGTGTGCGTGTGCTGGACGATGAAGACTTCGAGCGGCTTGACGGGCGCGAGCTCGAGCGCCGCCTCGCGCGCGACGGCGCCGGCGGCGATGCGCGCCTTGGCCGCCGTCTTGGCCGGGACGGAAGGCACGGGCAGGGCGAACGTCCCCCTGCCGGGCTCCAACTCGATCTCCGTGCGCGCCAGCGTGTTGCCCGCCGCGATCTCGACGGCCGCCTTCACGGGGTCGCCGAGCCATTCCACGTGCAGCCAGACGATGGGCTCGGCCTTGTCGCCCGCGCGCCGCGCGAAGGGCACGGACTGGAAGCTCCACCTCAGGGGGTCGGGCGCCTCGCGGAGCGGCAGGACGATGCGCACGGCTCCGGCCGCGGGCTTGACGCTGCCCTGGAAACCCCAGCCGCCGACGGTCTCCGTGATTTGGACGTAGAGCGTGTTGACGCCCTTGCGTAGGTCCACGGCGACGGAATCCCGGTTGCGCGTCAGGGCGCGGGAGCGGGGCGTTTCCAACACGAGGGCATCGTTGAGCCAGACCTTGCAGGCGTCGTCGCTCCCGAAGGCCAGGACGGCCTTCTGCGCCTCGGGCGCCTCGATGCCGCAGGCGGCGAAGGCGGCGACATGATCGCGCGGCCAGCGCGCCTCGAGATCCACGATGCCGCCGTCGCCGGCGAGGACAAAGGCCCATGCCGCGGCGCCGGCGGCATCGCCCTCGCAGGGCAGGCCGCCGCCCACGAGCTCGGCCGCATCGAACTCCCCGGGGGCGAAGGGACCGGCGATGAGCCACGTGAGAATGTCGCCGTCCGGGCTCGCCGGAAAGCGGCCGAACTCGGCGCCGAGGGCGCTTGCGCACAGAATCGCGAGGAACACGCTCCGCATGAGGCTCTCCTTGCCGCCGCCGCGCCGGCGCGCTACGCCCCGCCGGCGGCCGGCGGTCCCGTCGCGGACGGCGCCGGCGGCGGCCCCGTCTTCTCCTTGAGGATCACATCGCGGATGACGTAAACCGCGATGGGCACGCCCAGAAGCAACCCCCACACGCCGAAGTAATAGCCGCCCACGGTGAGCACGATGAGGACCAGCAGCGTGTGGAGGTTGAGCACGTCGCCCATGATTTTCGGATCGAGGAGCAGGCTCTCGACGATGGTGATGATGGTGAGCGCGGCGATGAGCTTGAGGGCCAGCATGGGCCCGCCCACCTGCAAGGCGACGAGGGCGATCGGCACGCCCGAGAGCACGACGCCCACGATGGGAATGAAGCTGCAGATGAAGACCATGGTGCAGAGGAAGGTGCGCTGCTCGATTCCCATGAAAACCAGCGTGGCGATGATGAGGGCCGTGTTGACGATGGCGATCAAGGCGCGCGCGGCGAAGGACTGCCCGAGCAGCAGCCCGAAGCTCGCCAGCCCGGGCGCGAGCTCGTTGTACAGGCGGCGCAGCCGGCTCTGGCCCAGGCGTTGGACGCCGCGCGCCAGGCGCGGCAAGTCCCACATGATGATGAGGCTCAGGAACACCGAAAGGATGGCGTCGAAGGTGAAGGACACCAGGGACGCGATGCCTTGCCGGAGCCACCCGAGAAGGCGGCTCAGGACTTGGCCGGCCGCCTCGTTGATGTAGTTGAAGATGCCCGCTTCGCTGAGATTGCGGCTGGCATCCTCGGAGAACTGGTTGATCTTGAGGGCCTCGAACTTCTGGATGAGGGCGCGGGCGCCGGCCCGCTCCTGCTCTTCGCCCAGGAGCGCCGAGAAATGGCGGTCGTCGAGGGCGGCCTCCAGCCCTCGAAACTTTTCGTAGTCGGAGGCCATGTCCTCCGGATGGCTCTTGCGGCGCGCGTTGTAGTGCTCGCGGAAGCCTTCCTCCCACTCGGGGGTCTGCTCGGCGGCGGCGACGGCCTTCTCGCCCTCTTCCTCGGCGAAGCGCTCCTGGAAGGCGCGGGTATAGCTTTCCAGGCGGTCGCGCTCCATCCCGGTCACCAGTTCCTTGACGATCTGGCTCTGGAGGTAGGTCGGATAGTTTTCGCCGTAGCTGTGCTTCAGGACCTCGAAAGCGTTCTGCCCCAGGACGTTGATGAGAGCCGCTTCCTTGGCCGCATCGAGCTTGGCGCGTTTGTCGGCGGGCAGATACAGGTCTTCGGCCGCCTTACGCTCGAGCCAGGCGCGATACAGGTCCTCGTACTCGCGCGTGCTTTTGGCGGCCTCCAAGCGCTGCTGCCCCAGGCGCAGGGCTTGCTCCCGGCGGTATTCGGCCCGGAGCGCCCGGGCCTGCGTGAGGAAAGCCTCGCGGGTCACCTGCTTGACGTCCTGGCTTTCGCGGAAGGCCTTGAACTCGGCCTCGAACTCCCGGGTGTTCTTGAAGAGGGCGTATTTCCAGCGCGCGTACAGGTCCGGAATGATCTTGTGAATGCCGCGGTCGAGGCCGAAGTCCTGAACCGTTTTCACCACGAGTTGCCCCTGGCGGATGATCTCGGGGATGATGAAATTCCCGCCCATGTAGAAAATCCCGAAGAAGATCGCGAAGGTGACCAGCACCAGCGTCTTCCTGAGCCATTCCCACCTTCGCAGCGCGGGCGCGATGCGCCGCAGGATGTTGGCGGCGATGTAGGTGAGGAGGAAAGTCAGGAAGATGACCGTGAAAAAGCTCCGCAGGGCGTACACGGCCAGCAGGAAGAGGCCCCAGGTGAAGATCTTCATCCACGGCAGCAGGAGCAGGAAGTTCAGCCGCTCCACGGCCAGCGTGTGGCGTTCGTTGTTGGAGGTCATACCGTGTTCTCCGGCGGCGGGCGGCGCGCCGCCGGGCCCGCCCGCGTCTCGGCCGTATTGTCCGCTTCGCGGCGGGGGATGGCAAGCGGCCGGAGGCCTGCCGGGCCGGCGGGCCCGGCCCCCGCGGGCCGCCGCGGAAAGCCGGGAAAAAATCCGGAGCGGGGGTTGACAAGAAGGGAAGAATGCCTATAATCACAGTAGTGATTATGACGCCGCCCGCGGCGGGCGCGGCCGCGCGCAGCGGCGGCGAACGAACAGCTCCGAAAGGAGGTGACGGTCACCGCGAGGAAAAACTGCCCTGGCGTAGCGCGGCGCCGGAAAGCCTTCGACGTAGGACATGCATTCGGGCCCCAACCCTTGCCAACGTGTCGAAAGGCGCCGGCGCCGCGGTTTTTTTGTTCCCGCCGCGCGGCTTCAGGCTGCCGGCGCGAAAGCGCCCGTGTTGTCCCCCCTCTTCGGCCGCCCTATACTGTCCTCGTGGGCGCGCCCGGCTTCCCGCGTCGGGCGTGAAGCGCGCCGCGCGACCCCGAGAGGAGGCCTCATGCTGCGTGCGACCGCCTGCCTTGCGGCGTTGTTCCTGCCCTTCTGCGCTCGAGCCGAGGATCCGGCGCGGCTTGCCGGGGATTTCGTGGCCTTGGCGCGAAGCCTGGGCGAGCTGGGCGGCGGGGGGCGCGCCCTCGCCCAGCGCCAGCAGGACGCGATCCTGCTTTACGAGGACTTCCTGCTGAGCCATCCGGACAGCGTCTACAGCGCGAAGGTGCGCTGGTCGCTTTTCGCCGCGTACGTCGCGGTCGAGCGCGGCGACAAGGCCGCGCAGGTGCTCGACGATCTGCAGGACGGTTTCCTGCAGGACCTTCTCAGGGTGGCCTTCGCGCGGCAGCGCCTGGGAGAGGCCAACACCGCGGCGGGGATCCTGGAGAGCCTGGAAAAAGTCGATGACCCCGTAACGCGCACGCGCGTCGCCCAATACATGCTGATGGTGGGCGGGGATACTCGGAAATACCTGGCGGTGCTCCAGAGCGTCATCGACCGGCCGGGCGACGACGAGGCGCGGGCGCGGGCGCTGCTCGTCAAGGCGGAGCTTTTCCGGGACGGGCCCGAGCGCGTGCCGCTGCTGGAGGAGCTCGTCAAGAAATTCCCCCGGGCGCGCGCCGGCCAGGAAGGGGCGCGCAAACTCGCCGCCGCCCGCCTGGCCGCCGGAGCGCCGGCGCCGGCCTTCGCGGTGACGACGGCGGACGGGAACGCGCTCTCCGGCGCGTCCCTGCGGGGCAAGGCGCAGGTCATCTTCTTCTGGTCGACGTGGTCGTATCCCTCGTGGTGGCGCTTGGATGAGCTCAAGGCGGCGGTCGAGGCCCAGGGACCTGATGCGGTCGCGGTCGTCGCGGTGGCGTGCGAGGAGCTGATCGAGCGGCCGAAGGAGTTCTTCGCGCGCGAGAAACTCCCCTGGCTCCTCGTCGCCGAAGGCAAGGAGTGGCACAACACCCTGGCGCTCCTGTACGACGTCAACAGCCTGCCGTACTACGTGCTGATCGACCGCAAGGGCAAGATCGTCGTCCCGGGAACGACGAAGCTGGAAGTCCTGCTGGAGGCCCTGCCCCGCGCGGCGGCCGAGTGACCGCCCCGCTCAGTCGTGGAGTTCGACCACGTCGCCGTCGTGGAGCACGTGGTCGCGCTTGACGGTCTGGCCCTCGAAGACGCCCTCGCCCCAGAGGCGCGCGGACTTCAGGCGCTCGGCGATGTCGCGGTGGACCTTGCGGGCGAGGTCCATGACCGTGCTGTCCCGGGGCAGGACGAAAGGCGCGTCCATGTCGGGCTTCTTGCCGGGCATCTTCGAGTAGACGCGGATCACCTCCATAAAGTCGAAGAGCAGCGCGCGCAGCTCCGGGAGGCCTTGTCCGGTCAGGGCCGACACGGCGATCCTGCGGTAGTCCTCGCCGAGCAGTTCGGCCAGCACGTCGAACCGGTCGAGGGCCTCGGCGGCGTCGGCCTTGTTCCCCACCAGCAGCGTCCGCAGACGTTTCACCGGGGCGCCGCTCTCGCGCGGGGCCTGGGGCACGAGTTCGACCTTTTTCTCCGCCAGGCGCGCGCGCACCACCGCGGCGTGCTCCAGCGCGTCGTCGGTGGACAGATCGGCCACGAAGAGGGCGGCATCCGCGTTCCGGCAGATTTCCACCATCCAGGGGAACATGAAGTCCGCCGTGATCGGCGGCGTGTCGATGAGCTGGAAGGCGATGTCTTCGTACGCCATCATGCCGGGGACGGGCTCGCGGGTCGTGAAGGGGAAGTCCCCCACCTCCGGCGTCGCCTTGGTGAGCGCTCTGAGAAGGCTCGACTTGCCCGCGTTGGGCGCGCCCACCAGCGCGGCCTGGCCGCCGCCCTCGGGCGGGATGCGGAAGCTCGGCCCCCGGCGGCCCTTGACCTTCGCTTTCTCGCATTCGTCGACCAGTTCGGAGCGTTTGCGCCTGAGGCCGGCCAGCATGCGATCCGTGCCCTTGTGCTTGGGAAGGAGCCGGATCATGTCGTCGAGGGCCGCGAGTTTGGCGTCCGGTTCCTTGGCGGCCTTGAAAACTCTCTCGGCCTCCAGATACTGAGGGGTGAGGTTCGCGGGCATATCCTCACCGTACGCTCGAAGGGCGGGCGTGTCAACGGAGCCGCCGCCCTCCGGAAGACGGCCGCGCGCCCGCGAGGAGGCCGACCGTGATGCCGCGCGCCCCCCTTGCCGCGCCGTGGTGCAGCCTGCTTTTGTGCGCCGCGCCGCTCGGCGCCTTTCCCCTCGCGCCCGCCTGCGACACGAGCCGCCTGGAGGGGTGGTCCGTCAACGCCGACGGCGGCGATGGACTCGTCTTTCGGATCGACCCGGCCGGCGAGCCCGGCGGCCGGCCGCACCTGGCCCTCGAGTTCGTCCGGGGCGCGCGGGGGTGGGGCAATCTGGCCGCCGCCGTGGCGGTGCCGGGGGACGCCATCGGCCTGCGCCTGCGCCTGCGCGTGCGCGCCGCCGCGCCGGAGTCGGGCTTCTACGTGTGGCTCCTGGAGCGGGACGGCGACGCGCGTGTCGCGCGGGTCTTGCCCGCGGGCCGCGGCCTCGACGAGGCGGGCGGGGCATGGCACGCGGTCTTCCTGCCTTTCGCGCGCTTCGGGTTCGAGCCGCGGGGGAACGGGACCAAGGAGTTCATGACGGTGGACCGGCTGCTCCTGGGCTGCGCCCACGCGAGCCTCGCCGTCGATGTGGGCGCGGTGGATTTCGTGTGCTTGAACCCGCCCGCCGCGCCGGCCGCGCTGCCGCCGCCCGGCGCCGCCCCGCGCGCCGCGGTGCTCGACGCCGCCGGCCTGCCGCGGCGCGGCGCGCCCGCGGACCCGCGCCGCATCGAGGCGCTGCTCACGGGCGGCGGCTTCGAAGTCTTCGTCCTGGACGCCGCGGCCCTCGCGTGGACGGATCTTGCCGGCGTCGACCTGCTCGTCCTGCCGCTCGGCCCCGTGTTCCCCGCGCCCGCGGCGCGGAACGTGCGCGCGTTCCTGTCCCGCGGCGGGAGCCTTCTGGCCATGGGCGGGTACGCCTTCGACGCGCCGGTGGTGCCTCTTGACGACGGCACGTTCATCGAAACCGCCCACGCCGTCCCGGCGTCGGAGGTCGACGGCGCCGCCGGCGCGGAAAGCATCAACACGCGCTTCGGAAAGAGAGGCGACACGCTGGGCCTCGGAGCGGAGCAGATCGGAATGTTCGACCCGAGCGACCGTTTCGAGGGCTGCGCGCGCATCGACGGCGGCCCGATCGCGCTCCGGGGCGCTTTCGCGGGCTGGTCGGCGGTGGGCCTCATCGGCACGAACGATCCGGTGGCGCCCGCGGTCAACGCCCGCTGGGAGCCGCTGCTTACGGCCCGCGATCGCTATGGGAGAGACCGCGGCCCCGCCGCGGGGCTCCTGCGCCATACCGCGCCGCCCTTCCGGGGCGGCGTGTGGGCGTTCTTCGGGGTCGACAACGCCGATCTCTTCGCCCCCGGCCTGTTGCCCGACGACTACATCGTGAGACTGGCCCGCGCCTGCGCCGCCCGCGCCGGAGCCTCGGAGCTACGCACGCATCGGGCCTGCTACCGCCCGGGCGAGACCGTGAGCGGCGAACTCGAGCTGGGCAACTTCGGGCGCCGGACGCGGAGGTGGAGCATCGCGGTCCGGGCTTTCGGCGCCGAGGTGCTCCTGCGGGAACGCGACCTGGCGCCGGGCGAGACGTGCCGGGAGGCGTTCACGGCGCGCGCGCCGAACGCCCACGGCCTGTACGTGCTGCGCGCGACGTGCACCTTGGCGCCCGAGGACGCGTGCCTCGCCGCGCCGCCTCTTGAGTGCGCCTGCTGCGTGTGGGATCCCGCCGCCGGCGTCGAGGGGCCCGCGCTCGCCTTCGGCGACAACCGCTTCCGCGTGAACGGGAAGCCCGTGTTCCTCACGGGCACGAATCAGACCGGAGTGGTGTGGCATTCGGCGTCGGAAGGGCCGCTTCTCTGGCAGCGCGACTTCGCCCGGCAGCGCGACCACGCCCTCAACGTGATCCGGTACTTGCACTTCGGCATCAGGGCCGACCAGCTTGCCAAGGACCCGCCCGATGAGGATCTGTGCCGCAAAACCGACGCGCTCGTCTACCTGCTGGCGCGCCACGACCAGATTCCGATGCTCACGCTTCACGACTGGCAGCCGGTCGCGCTGGATGGCGAGGCGCTCGCGGCGCAGGCGCGCTGGGCGCGCTTTTGGAGCGCGCGCTACCGCGGCGTCAAGGGTTTTCTCATCGACATTCAGAACGAACCCGTCGTGAAGGCCGAGAACACGGCGTCGCACCGGAGCTTGTGGCGGGAATTCGCGGCGACGCTCGAACCCGCGGCGCGCGACCCGGAGGCCGTTTTGGGCGGCGCGGCGCTGTCCTGGGCCGACCCGGCGGGCGAGCTGCGCGAGCGCTTCCGGCTGTGGCTCTTCCGCCGCTGGACGGGCGCCAACGCCGCCGGCGCCAGGGAAGGCAATCCCGGCGCCCTCGTCACCGTGGGCTTGCTCCCATGGAACGGCCCCATCGACAAGGCGCTGGCCTTCGAAGGCTTGGACTATGCCTGTTTTCACTTTTATGGCGCGCTTCCGGACCTGGCGGTGGAGGCCAAGTGGGCCGACCGGAGCTTGGCCGGGCAGGGCCTTACGTTCGGGGAGTTCGGGGCGCAGGAGGCCCACGACGCCCGCGTCCGCGGCCTGAGCGGCGAGTTCGCGGAGGAGAGCATCCGGCGCTATGCCTACACGGTTCTCACCGGGGCGGGGCTGGGCGCGACGATGGCGCTCTCGTGGGATCTCCGGGAGAAGGCCGCCACCGTGTTCCCCTGGGGCATGGCCCACAGGGACGGGCGGCCCAAGCAGGTTCTACGCGCCTTCAGGGCCTTGAGCCTTTTTCTGCGCGGCTTCGCGCCGGGGCCCATGGCGCCGCGGGCGGTGCTGGTCCTGGAGTCGGCGAAGCGCCTGTCGGCGGGCAAGGAGGCCGTCGATGCGGCCATCGGGACATCGATGCGCACGCTGCTTCACTGCGGGGTGCCGTTCCTCCTGGCGAACGAGGAGGACGAGCGCGCGGGCCGCCTCGCGAGGCTGGGCCCCGAGTCCGTCGTCCTGCGGCTGCCCGCCGGCGGCGACAAGGAGGCGCTCAACCGGGCGTACGAGAAGCTGAACGCGCGCCTCGTGGCGCGTTTCGGGCCGCGGCGCCCGACGATGCGCTTCGAGGTCCCCACCGGCGCGGGCACGCTCGTCGTCATCGCCAACCCGGCCGAAACGCCGGTGCCGATGCGGCGCGAGGAGGGCTTCGCGGGCACGTTGTCGGGCCTTTCGGCCTGCGCGGTGCACCGGGGCGCCGGCGGCGAGACCCTCGGCCTCGCGGCGGGCGGGCGGATCGAGCTGGCGTCGGGCGCCGAGCTGACGCTGCCCGAGCCGTCGGTGCTCTTCGCGCCCTTCGGGGGCGACCTGGCGGCGGCCGAGGTCCTCGTCCTGGCGCCGCTGGCCGAGGGCGGGTTCGCGCTGCGCTCGAAGGCCGCGGGTTTCGACGCCTTCGCCGTCGGCGAGATCGTCGCGGGCGCCTTCGCGACCTACGAGGAAGGCGCGTTGTCCCCCGGCGGCGCGCTCGCCATCGACGCGGACCGCCGCGGCTGCCTGATCCTCCTGGGCCGCAAGGAGCGCTTCGAGGCCGCGGGCAAGCGGCTTTGCGCCCTGGCGCGGCTCAGGCTCGACGGGTAGCCGCCGGCCGATCCTCCCCCGCGGCCTTGCTTTCCCGGCGCCCGACGCATACATTCTCGGGGTGACGCGACGCGCCGCATGCGGCGGGGCGTCGAACCCGCGCGGCTTAGGCTTAACCCAAGGAGACGCATGCCATGGCACACGCAAGGCAACTTTCCGGCGACAGGACCGTCAAACCCAGGCTCCCGGTGATCGGCGTTTTCGCCACCGGCGACCCGCGCATCGACGAAGCCGCGCGGGCCCGCGCCGCGAACATCGTCCAGATCGTCGCCGAGAGCATCGCGGGCATCGCGCTGCCCGACAAAACGCCGGTGCCGGTGGTCTGGAGCCCGCTGCTTGTGGACGGCGAGAAGGAAGCCGACGTGGTGGCGACGCGGTTTCTCCAAGAGGGCGTCCAGGTGCTCGTGTGCGTTCCCGACACGTGGGCCTTCCCGCAGCTCACCGTGATTTCGCTCCTGAGCCACTTCCCCAAGGGCACGCCGATCAACCTCACCTGCGGCAACAGCGGACCCAAGCCGGGCGTCGTCTTCACGCACGCCCTGAGCGGCGCCCTGAGCCAGAGCGGCACGCTGGTCCATATCAACGTCGGCAACTGGGATGACACCGGCCTCAAGCCGCGCATCAGCGAGAAGACCATCGCGGCGCTCGTCGACTGGTGCTACGCGGCGGTGACGCACCAGTACCTCCGCGGCAAGCGCGTCGTCGTTTTCGGCCACGATTCCATGGGCATGGAGACGGCGCTGGCGCACGTCATTCCCACGCGCAACACCTTCGGCCTGGAAATGACGCGCCTGGACATGAAGCTCTTCGCCGACATGGTCACGAAGAAAGCCTACAAGGCGAAGGAACTCGCCGCCCTGCGGGGCTGGATCGATCGCCACGCGGGCAAGCGCCTGGAGCTCCGGGACGAGGCGCAGAGCGCGCGCTTCAACACGGAGCTGGCCATGTACCTGGTCATGCGCGATCTGCTCCAGGATCTCAACGCCGTCGGCGGCGGGTTCATGAACCAGCTCGAATGGGGCTCGGACCGCCGCGGGACGCCGCTGCCCGTTCCCGACGTCATGGAGTCGCTGTTCAACTCCACCTTCGACCACAACGGCAGGAAGCCGCCCCTGCCCTACGCGACCGAGGCGGACGTGCAAGGCCTCCTGACCATGCTTTTCTTCACGTATTTGGCGGGGGGGAATCCGCCGCTCTTCATGGACTTCCGCAAGGTGTGGGAGCCCTTCGAGATCAAGGCGTTCGCCCAGAAGCTCAAGGTCCCGGCGGCGCGGGCCGAGTGGGCCGAGCGCGGCTTCGTGGACGGCAACAACTCCGGAAGCGCGTCCTTCGACTGGGCGGCGGCGCCGGGCGTCTCGGTGGAGAAGATCATGGCGAACGTCTCCTTCCCGGCGGCCGACCCGCACTACTTCCCGGGCGGCGGCAACTCGGTGACGTTCCTGACGCCGGGGGGCATCGAGGGCATCGCCGGCCGCTTGGCCTACAGCGCGCAAATGAACCGTTTCGCGCTGATCTGGGATGAAGCCGTGACGGTGGAGCTGCCGGCGAAACTGGCCAAGGCGGTGTGCGGCGCGACCGACCCGACCTGGCCGCACACCTTCGTGTTGCCGAAGTACGCGTCGATGGCGGAGTACAAGCAGTACGCGCCCGCCAACCATCTCCACATGACATGGGACTTGGCGCCGGCGCGGGTCCAGTACTGGCTGGACCTGGCGGGCGTGATCTCGGCGACGCCCTGGGCGAACCGCCCGGCCTTCGTGGAGGGCGTCGACCGGCCCATGCCGCTCCTCTACGTGTTGAACGGCGGCGAGCTGGCGACCAAGCTCAGGTAAGGGCGAGACGCCTCGCGCATTGTGCGCCGCGGGGCGCCGGAGTATCATCAAGCATCGCGCTTCCGCGCGCCGCGCCTGATCGCGGCGCGGCGCGCGGGCGGCGCGGCGGCTTCTTGCGCGAAAGGAGAGGCGCCCCATGAGTGACAAGAAAACGACGGCCCCTTCGCGGCGCGAGTTTCTGAGGCGGACGGGCGCGGCGACCGCCCTGGCGGCGGCGGCGATTCCCCACGTCCACGCCGGCGAGGACAACACGATCACGGTGGCGCTCGTCGGCTGCGGCGGGCGCGGCACGGGCGCGGCGGCGGATGCGTTGGCGACCACGAGCGGCCCGACGAAGCTGGTCGCCATGGCCGACGTCTTCGACTACCGCATCCAAGGGAGCCACGGCAACCTCTCGCAGCGGTTCCCGAGCCAGGTAGATGTCCCCGCGGAGCGCCGGTTCCTGGGTTTCGATGCCTACAAGCGCGCCATCGACTGCCTCGGCCCCAACGGAGTGGCAATTCTGGCCACTCCGCCCGTCTTCCGGCCGCCGCACTTGGAATACGCCGTCGCCAAGGGCGTCAACGTCTTCATGGAGAAATCCTTCGCGGTGGACGCGCCCGGCATTCGCCGGGTCCTGGCCGCGGGCGAGGCCGCCGCGCGGAAAAATCTGAAGATCGCGGGCGGGCTCATGAGCCGCCACTCCCCGGCGCTGGAAGCGGCGGTGGAGCGGATCCACGCGGGCGTGATCGGCGAGGTCGTGACGTGCTGGGCGTACCGCGAACACGGCCCGGTGGGCTTCGCGCCCAAGGATCCGGGCATGAGCGAGGTCGCCCACCAGATCCGCAACTACAGCAACTTCACCTGGCTCAACGGGAGCTTTCTCCTGGACTGGCTGATCCACAACCTCGACGTGTGCTGCTGGGTGAAGGGCGCGTGGCCGGTCTCGTGCCAGGGCCAGGGCGGCCGCCAGGTGCGCATGGCGCCCGATCAGCTCTTCGACCATTACGCCGTGGAATACAGCTTCCCCGACGGGACGCGGCTCTTCGGCCAGGGCCGCCACATGGACAACTGCTGGGGCTTCTTCGGCGACATCATTCACGGCGCCAAGGGCTCGGCCGTCCTCGGAGAGGGCATCCGCGAGCCGCGCATCTTCAAGGCCTGGAAACAAACGCCCGAAAACCAGATCTGGGAGTTCAAGGGCGAGTTCGGCAATCAGTACCGAATTGAGCACGAACGGCTTTTCGAGGCCATCAGGCGGGACAAGCCCTACAACGAGACCGAGCGCTGCGCCTACGCGACCCTCGTGGGTGTCCTGGGCCGCATGGCCGCCGAGTCGGGGCGGGAGGTGACGTGGCGGGAGGCGCTGGCCTCGGACCTCGTCCTCGCCCCGAACGTCGAGCAGCTTACGATGGACGGCGAACCGCCGGTGGCGCCGGATGCCCAGGGCCGCTACCCCGTCGCCATGCCGGGCATGACGAAGGCCTTCTGAGCCCGGCGCGGTCGGCCTTCATCGCCGGTGGATTCCCCAAGGGGCCGCGCGGCCTTTTCTTGCCCGCGCCGCGCGTCGCGGCGGCAGCTCGGCCGCGCGCCCTCCGCTTCTCGGTTTCACCGCCTTCCCTTATGATGGATCGGAACGGAGGTGCGCATGAGGAATCCGAGAGGAGGAAGCCGCGCGTTCGCGCCGGCCTTGGCGGCGCTGCTTGCCGCCGGCGCCGCGGCGGCCGAACCGTGGGATGTCCCCGCCGAGACTCTCGCCAAGAAGCTTGCTGCGGTCTCGGCCGGCGCCTATCCCGGCGCCGACCTGGTCATGGTCTTCGATCGGAGCGATGTCGCGGTCGAGGAGAGCGGGCTGGCGCGGACCGTCCGCCACACCCTCGCCAAGGCGCTTACCCCCGCCGGCGCGCGGGCGCTCGTCGTGGGCCAATACGATTACGACCCGCTGTCCGCCGCCATCGCCGTCCTGCGCTGCCGCGTTTTTTCGGCGGGCGGCGCCGCGCGCACGGTGGATCCGGCCTCCGCGCTCGACCTCCCCGACCCCCAAAGCATGATCTACTGGAACTCGCGCCACAAGCTGCTCCCCGTGGGCAGGATCGCGCCCGGCGAGGCGGTCGAGGTCGTGACGCGGCGCGCGGGCTTCACCTACGCCTTGCTCGCGGGCGGGTCCGGAGGGGATGAAAGCCGCTTCGTGCCCCCCATGCGGGGGCATTTCTACGATATCGTGCCCTTCTGGTCGCGCTATCCGGTGATCGAGCAAAGCTACCGCGTCGCGATCGCGCCCGAAAAGCATCTCCAATACCGGATTTACAACGGCAGCGCCGAGGTCTCGGACAGCATCGAGAACGACCTGCGCGTCGTGACCGTGACCATGCGCGACATGAAGCCGCCGCCCTCCGAACCCGGCATGGTCGCCTGGTCCGATGTGGGGCCGAAGCTGCTCCTGACGACGGCGCGCGACTGGCGCGCTAAATCGCTCTGGTTTCACGCCGTCCAGGAGGAAGCCCGCTGTTTCGAAACGACGCCCGAACTGGCGCGGGTCGCCGGCGAAATCACCGCGGGCCTGACCCGCGACGAGGACAAGGTCGCGGCCCTCAACCACTGGGTGGCCGAGAACATCCGCTACATCGGGCTCCACATGGGAGCGGGCGAGGGCTACACGCTCCACCCGGCGGCGATGACGCTCCGGGACCGCGGCGGCGTGTGCAAGGACAAGGCGGGCATCCTCGTCGCCCTGCTCAGGGCCGCGGGCCTCGAATCCTACGCCGCCATGACGATGGCCGGCGAGCGTATCGAGCGCCTGGCCGCCGACCATTTCAACCACTGCGTGACCGTGTGGCGCAAGCCCGATGCCACGACCGTGCTCCTGGATCCCACCTGGATTCCGGGGGTGCGCGAGATGTGGTCCAGCCGCGAGCAGCAGCAGGAAGTCCTGATGGGGCTCCCGGAGGGCGCCGACCTGATGACGACGCCGCTGTCTCCGCCCGAGAACCACCCGCTGCGGGTGACGATCGACTCGGCGCTGCGCCCCGACGGAACGATCGAGGGGCGCATGCGGCTCGCGAGCGACGGCCAGTCCGACGCCGCGGTGCGGCGCGCCTACCGCGGCCGCATGCGCCACGAATGGCCGGCGGTGGACCGCCAATGGATCGCCGCGCTCGACGCGCGCGCCGAAGTGGCCGATGTCGAACGAATCGATCCGGACGATCTCGACCGCCCCTTCACGCTGGCGCTTTCCTTCCGCATTCCGGGCTACGCGCGCAAGCTCGACGATGGGGCGCTCCTCCTGGTCCCGCTGGGGCCGCGCCACCCCGTCGGCGTGGCGCTCCAGAGCGAGGAGATTTCTTTTCCCACCGGGCCGGCGACACGGCGCTTCACCGCGAGGATCGGCTGCACGCGGCTGGTCGCCCTCGCCGAGCGCATGGAGCTTCCCAAGGGGTTCGCCGTCGAGGGGCTCCCCGCGGCGGTGGCGCTCGATGGCAACGGCGCCCTCGATGCCAAGTGGTCCATCGCGGACGGCGTTCTCGTCGTGGAGGAGACGCTCGCCATGCGCTCGCGCCGCATCGAGCCTGATGAATGGCCCGGGCTGCGCGCGGCGCTCGAGGCTTTCCGGAAGCTCGCGGCGACGCCGATTCTCCTGCGGCCCGCCCGCGCCGGAAAGGAAGGTGTCTGATGAAGCGCGTTCTCCTTCTCGGCCCGGCGCTCGCCGCGGTTTTGAGCCTTCCCTGCGCCGGCGCCGCCGAGGCGCCGGCGGCGCGCCGGGCCTTCGCGGCGGTGCCCGGCCCTGACGCCGAATACCTGCTTCTTCAGGATCGCTACGTTCTGGAAAGCGACGGCGGCATCGTGCATGAGCGCACGGTGCGCCTCAAGATCAACAGCTTCGTGGCGATGCACCGCCTGTACGGCGAGAGCCGGGTCGAGTTCGACCCCGCGACGACGGCCATCGAAACGCTCCACAACCGCACGGTGCTCCCGAACGGCCGGGTCGTCCCCGCGCCCGAGAACGCCGTGATCGACGACCTGCCGCCCGCCGCGCATCGGAACCCGCTTTGGTCGCGGCTCGGGCGGCGGGTGTTCGTGCACACGGCGCTGGAGCCGGGCGCGGTCATCGAGCTTGGCTGGCGCCTGACGCACCGGCCGGACGCGTTCCCGTGGCTGGAGGTGAACGAGGCCATGGCCGCCGAGATCCCCATCGCCGAGCGGGTCGTGCGGATCGAGCTGCCCGCCGGCGTGCGGCTGCGCGGCGGGGTCGCCGGCCTGCCCGCGGACGGCGGCGTGCCCTGGGGGCGGCCCGCGCAACCGGATGTTTCGGGGAGCGCCGTGTGGGTCTGGTGGCGCACCGGCGCGCCGGCCGTGCCCGACGAGCCCAACGCGCCGCCGCGCGCGGCGTGCGTGCCGCTGTTGCGTGTGAGCACCTGCCCGGGGTTCGCCGCCCTCGGCGAGGAATTCGCGCGCCGCGCCGCGGCGGCGGGCCCCGTGCCTCCCGAGGCGCTCGCGGCGGTCAAGGCGGCCGCGGACAAGGAAACGGACTGGGAGCGGCGCGTCCTCGCGGCGCTCGATGTGCTCCCCGGAGAGCTTGCGGCCGGCGCCGTCGGGCCGGCCCTCCAAGGTTGGCGGCCCGCGCCGCTGGCGGAGGTATGGCGCGCCGGTGTCGCCACGCCGCTGGAGATCGCCGTCTTCCAGGCGGCGGCGCTCGAGGCCTTGGGCATCGCGGCTCGTCCGGCCCTTGCCGGGGTCCGCGGGCCGGCCGTTCCGGAATGTCCCGCGCTGGCGGGCTTCGAGCGCGCGCTCGTCCGGGTCAAGGATCCCGGCGGCGCGTGGCGCCTGTACGATCCGCGCGAGGCGGGGCGCGGCATGCCGCTGGAGGCCGCCCTCGATGGGCCCGTCCTTCACGGAGAACTGGGCGCGGGCGCGGCCACGCCGGCCGCGCCGGCATGGCGGCGCACGGCGGTTTTCACCGGCGCCGTGGCTAAGGACGGGGCCGTGCGCGGGACGCTGAGCTTTTCCGCCTCCGGCGGCGCGCTACCCCACGGAACGTTGGTGCGCGAGCCGCAGCGCCTGGCGGATGATCTGGCCGCGCGGCTGCTTCCGGGCGGCAAGGCGAAGGATGCCGGCGTCACCGCGCTCGGACGCCGGGAGGGGAGTTTGACATGCGCGCTGGAGGGCGCGCTGCCCGCGGCCGATGCCTTCGGGTTTCTCACGCTCGATGCGAGCGCCATCGCGGGGGGTGTGGAGACGGCGCTGCCCGTGCTCGCGCCGCTGGCGCGGGCATGCCCCGTGGCGCTCCCGGGGCCGGGCGTCGAGGAGCTGGACCTCACGCTCGCCCTGCCTGCCGGCATGAAGATCGTCGCGTTGCCGGCCTCGCTTTGCGTGCGGAATTCCTTGGGCGCGGTCACGGTCGCGGTCGAGGCGCGCCCCGACGGTTCGCTGCGCATCCTGCGGCGCATCGCCCTTGAAACCGGGGAGGCGCCCGCCGCGGCGTTCGAGGAGGTGCGCGCCCTGGTCAACGCGTGGCGCGATCCAACCGCCCGGTCGCTGCTTCTACGCCGGGAGGGAAGCGGCGGGTAGATCCCGCGCGGAGGCCGAGTTCGCCGCCCGGCGCGAACTTGAAGTCGGCGAGGAAAAACGCCGTGTCCGCCGCGGCCGTGGCGACAAAGCCGAGCCGGCGGAGCTCGTTGAACTCGGCGCCCGCATGGGGCAATCGGCGAAGATCCGCGGCGCATTCCCGGGCTAGGCGATGCGCGCCGCAACGGTTCGCGGCGCGCCCATGGGTTGCCTCTTGCGTGCCTTCCGCGCCTTGGCTCCTACTCGGGGCCGGCGGCGCCTCCGCCGGCGTGACGGCGGTAGCATTCCGCCGTGAGTTCGGCGGTGCGCTCCCAGGTGAAGGGCGCGCTCCAGGCGATGCCGCGCTCCCTGCGGGCCTGCGCCTCCTGCCGGTCCGCGGCGAGCACCTTGTCGAGCTCGGCCGCGAGGGACGGCGGATCGTCGTGGGAAAAGTAGCGCGCCGCGTCGCCCGCCACCTCGCCCAGGCAGCTCGCGGCGGTGGTGAGCACGGGCGCGCCGCACGCCAAGGCCTCGAGGATGGGAAGGCCGAAACTCTCGTACTTCGAGGCGAAGACGAAGGCCTGCGCCCGGCGATAGAGCGCGGGCAGCACGCTGTCCGGCACGTAGCCCGGCAGGACGAGGTTCGTCTCGATGCCCGCGTCTCGAGCCGCCGCGCTGAGCGCCCACACCTGGGCATCGACGGCCTTGCCCACGAGAACCAGAGCGTGCCGGTGCGCGTGAGCGGAGGCCGCGAAGCCGCGCACGAGCGCCATGGGCTGCTTGCGCTCGGCGAGGGCGCCAACGGCCAGAACGTACGGCCGATCGATGCCGAGGCGCGCCACGGTCTCCTCGTCCTCGGGCACGGGCTGCGCCGAGAAGCGCGCATGGTCGACCCCCAGCGGCGTCACATCGATGGCGCCCCGGTACCCCGGGAAGATCCGCCGCACCCGGTCGCGCGTGTGGTTGGTGTAAACGATGATCCCCTGGGCGCGCCGCACCGTCTGCGCGATGCGCCGCCGCCGCCGCCGCACCCACCCGGGGTCGTAGAGCTCGGGCGCATCGAAGACGCCGAGATCGTGAAGCGTGGCGATCCGCGCGCAGCCGCGCCCCGCAAGGCTCCAGGGCAGCTTGGCGCCCGGCGCATGATAGATTCCGGCGCCGAAGGTCCGGAATGGCGGCAGCAGGCGCAGGGGCGCGAACTCGGCCAGGAACGCGCGGTCGCGGTAATGCGCCGCCCGGATGCCGCGCACAAGCTCGATATCCGGGGCATGCGTTCCCAGGACGCGGGCTAGATGGCAGATGTAGCTCCGGAGGCCTCCCCGCCGCGGCTTGGCGGCGCTGGTCATATCGAGAACGACCCTGATGCCTGCGGCCATGGCCGGATTCTGAACCGACCGGCGGGAACGCGCAAGAGCCCGCCGCGCGGAACCGCGAAGATTTTCCACCGCGATTATCGTTGTTTCCCGGGAGTGTGGTGGCTAAAATCATACCGGTTCTGCGAAGGCAGGAATTTCAGCGATATCGAGAGGTTTCTCATGGGAAGAATCATGCAGCGCGCCAATCCAGCCGCGGTTTTCCTGGCGGCCCTCCTTGCCTTCGGGTCGTTGCCGGCGGCGGATGCGCCCAGAGGCCCCTCCAAGGACGCGGTCCAGAAGTACGAGCGCTACGCCCGCGCGGCTCGCGCCGAGAGCCTCCGGCCGGATCAATGTCCTTTCAGCCCGGCGGCCGTCGTGATGCAGGTTGGAATCGATCCTGAGGCTCTGGCGGCGTTCGTGCGCGCGAACATCGCCTATGAGCCGTACCGGGGCATCGTGCGCGGCTCGGCGGGCGTTTTGGCCGCCGGTTCGGGCGGCGATTGGGACCGCGCCGAGCTTCTGCGGGCGCTTCTCTCCGCGGCGGGGCACGAGGCGAAGTTCGTCGTGATCGAGCGCACGCCGGCCGAAGCGGCCGCGGTGGTCGGCGGATTTTTTGGAGAGGACCCGCGGCGGCGCACGCTCCCCGCGGGCGGAGAGGTGGATCTAGCGAAGCTCCCGCCCCCACCGCCGCTGCTCCGGCGTTTCGGCATTCCCGAGGAGAACCGCGCGATCCATCTCCGCCGGGGCGCGGCGCAATGGCGGCGTCTTCTCGACGAGGCTTTTGATGCCGCCGCGCCCGAGGCGGTCCGGATCGAGCGGTCCGTGGCGGCCGCCGGCCTGGCCGCGTGGAACGACCTGGCGGCATGGAAAAAGACGCTGGCCGCCGGTGCCGCGGAAAGAGTCCTCGTCGAAATCGAAGTCGAGGACGCGGCCCGCGTCCTCTCCCCCGGGCCCGAGGCATCCGCGCCGGACGCCGCGCGCCTGGATGCGACCGAGCGCCTCGACGCGCCGCCGCCCGAACTGGTCGCCCGCGCGGGCGTCCGGCTTACGCTCGTGACGGGTGCCGAGGGACAGGAAGGCGCGGCCACGATCCTGGTCGACTGGACGCACGCCCTGGGCGAACTCGTCGATCGACCGCTGCGCCTCGAGATCGTTCCGGTGGACTCCAAGGCTGCGGCGCGGCCGCCGGCCCAGTGGACGCCGGAAGAGTGGTACGAGCGCGTGCGCGGCTTCCGTCAATTCCAGGCGATTTTCCGCGCCGGCGATGACTGGATGGGCTCGAAGGTCTTCGATCTGGACGGCGGCGTCCATGATGTGGCCGCCGACGGCCGCGTCGAGAGCGCGAAGCAGTTGGGCGCGGCGGCCCGAGGCTTGGGCGGGCTCTTCGGAGGAGAAAGCGAACCGGAGGCCAAGACCGGCATCCGCGAGCTTGTCCTCAGCCTCGAGGTCGTGCTGCCCGGAGAGGAACCCGCGTCCCAGGAACGCCTCATCTACGGCGACCTGCGCCGCGACGTGAGCCCCGTCTACATCGCCGACATGCTCGTCTGTCCGGGACCGCTCGGACCCGCGACGGCGGCTTGGCTCGCGCTCGACGCCGTGACGGCGAACGCGCCGATCCTGGCGCGGGCGCTGCTTTCGGAGGACGCGCGGCGCTTCGATGATGGGCCTGACGCGCGGCGGTGCCCGAGCATGCTCCACGACTGGCAGCTCGGCCGCCTGGCCCTCGCCGATCGAATTCTACGCGCCGAGCGCGCGCTGTCCTTCCTGGGAGGCCCGGCGGCCGTCCTGCAGACGTCGCAGTTCGTGGTGAAGGCCGAGACGAAGACCGCCGGCGTCCGCGTCGCGCTCGACGTCGCCTTCGATCGCGCGCAGATGCTGCCGCGCGCCGCCGAGGGCGTTGCGTCGGCGCCGCGCGCCAACATGACCCTGGGCGCGGCATCGACGGTGCTGGAGTCGGCGATCCTGCGGCGCCATCGGCCCGATGCCATGGCTCGCGGCGCCTACCCCGAGGCGCAGAGGGCCCGTCTCGAGGGGCTGGCGCCCGTGGCCGCCCAGCGCGGCGAAAACGGCGCCGTGACGGGCGCGCGGCCGGATCCTCTCGGCGCCTGGGCCATCGCCCGGAACGAAACCGGAGGAGCGCTTCTCTTCCCGCGGCGGGACGGCGCGGCAAGCTGGTGGAGCGTCGATCGCGCCACCGGCGCGACCCTCGGCCGCGGCGGCGCGGGCGAGGGCCAGTCCGCGATAGAGTACCTCCAGATCACCAAGATGAATCTGAGCAACCTCAAGTGCATGCTGGCGTGGCAGAGCGCCATGATGTTCGGCAACCAGCGCGACCCGAAGGCGGCTGTCGCCTGGATGGCCTGCATCACGGGCGTCGACAATCCCGGCGGGCCCATGGGCGCGGCGGGCAACACCTTGAGCGTCATGGGCTGGGAGACTACCGGCGGGGTGCTTGGCTCGATAGGCGATATCCTCGGCGGCGCCCTCGATGTCGGCGACATGGTCGAAGGGAGTGACGAGTGAGCCGCAAATTGTCATCTGCGGGCGCGAAGGCGCGGCGGGCGTTTCTGCCCGCGGCGGTGTGCGTGGTGTGGAGCGCAATGGGCGCTGTCGCGGCGGCGCCCCCGCCTCCGATCGTCCATCTCTGCGACCTGGGAGAGGCCACCGCGGCCGAGCTCGGCCGGGAGCGTCTTCTCGCGGCGCTCGGGATCGAGAAGGAGGCGTTCATCGCCTGCACGGGCGGCGCGCTGGCGGCGCCGGGCGCGCCGCCGGCCGAACGGGCGGCCTGTGCCGCGGCGCTCGCCGCGGCCGTGCCGTTCGATGTGGTGAACCTCGCTCACCGCGATCTGGCGGGCGACCCGGCCGCGCTGGCGGAGGCGATCGGCCGCGCCGGGGTGCGGTTCGTGTCGGCCAGTTTCCGCCTGCCCGCCGGCCGCGACACGCCGTGGAAGGACTTCGTCGTGGTGACGCGCGGCGGGGTCGCCACCGCCTTCGTCGGGATTGCCGTCCGCGCGCCGTCGATGGAGCTTCCCGACGCCGGCGTCGTGCCGGGGCTTCAATTCGTCGAACCCGGCGCGGCCATCGCGGCCGCGGTGCCCAAGGCGGCCGCGGCGGCCGACGCCGTCGTGATTCTGGCCGACGCCGATCCGGCCGATGCCGCCGCCTGGGCCGCGAGCTCGCCCAAGGTCCGGGCCGTCATCGTTTCGGGCAGGGGCGGCGGCGCCCGCGATTTTGCGCCCGAGCGGAAGATCTTCCTATCCCCGCCGGGCGGCGGCGCGGCGGCGGCGATCGTGTTCGACGCCGCCGGGGCGCGCGGCGCGGTGGCGCAGCTCGCGCCCCCGGAGACGCCTTCGGCGGCCTATGCCGAGACGGCCGGGCGCTTCGCGTTCGCCCCCCGGCGCCCGCGCCCGGAGGGCGCGGCGCCCGCGCCCGAGCCGGCGGCCCCTCTCGCGCACCTGGAGCCCGGCAAGCTCGTCGCGGCCGGCGTCGAGGGGAGGAACCGCGCCGCCGTCATCGAGGTGCGTTCGCTCGGGTGGCTCGATGCGTTCGGCTCCGCGCGCGCCCCGGAAGGCCGGCGCTTCCTCGTCATCGACACGCGCTGGCGTAACGTGCTCACCCCCGCCGTGGTCAGGGATCAGCAGGTTCCCATCGCCTACCGCATCCCGCGCCTCGCCGACCATCTGTACCTCGTCGCCGAGGGACGCGCCGTGATCCGCCCGCGCGAATCGGCCGATGTGGCCGGCGCCCTGAGCCTGGAGCTGCTCGAGCTGCCCCATGCGGGCGCGACGGCCGAGGGGCGGCTCATCTATGAGATGGACGCCCGCGCGCTCCCCACGCGTCTCGACCTCCGGTTCTACGATTTCGTCCACGGATTCTGCGAGATTCCCTTGCTCGCCGCCGGACCGGTGGAGCGGGAGCAGCCCATCGCGGGGCCGGCGAAGAACGAGGTCGTGGAGGCCGCCGTGTTCGGCGTCCGGAAGTCCGCGGAGTTCGCGGGCCGCGCGGCGCCCCCGGGCGAGACCTTCGTCGTCGTCGACTTCCGGGCGCGCAGCCTCGCCGTCACCCAGGCCGACGCGACGGCCTTCGATCCCAAGGCGCGGCCGGGCGCGAAGGTTTCCGTGGGCACCGTGGCGGATTGGAAGGAGTCGCGGCGCTATCTGCATCTGGTCATCGACGGCGTGCTGGGCCGCGCGGTCGAGCCCGAGACCGAGCTCGACGCCGAACCGCGCTTCCTGCCCGACATCTTCACGGGAGGCTTCGCCGTGTTCTTGGCGCCCGAGGCGTCCGCGTCGCTGGAGCTGCGCTGCGATTTCCCCAATGCCCAAGTGCCGGGATCGTCGAAGATCCTCAAGCCCGCCGGTATCACGCTGCCCCTCGAGGGCGCGCGGCCGTCGCCGCCGCCGCGCGCGGCCATCGCGTCCGTGAAGGACGATTTCTTCCTGCTTTCAGTCGCGGGGCAGGCCGTGGCGGCGCGCTTCGCCGGCGAGGATGCCGGGAGCGATCGGTTCCTCGTGCTCGACGTGACGGTGAGGAACTCCGGCAAGAGCGGCGAGTTCTTCCAAACGGCCGAGCAGCTCGCGTACGCGGCGGCCGATGGCTCGCAGTCCCCGCCCGACGCCGTGACCGAGCGCGGTCCGCGCAGGCCGGGCGCGCTCGTATGGATTCCCGCCGGCGAGGCGCGGTCGTTCCAGGTCGTCTTCCGCATCGCCGCGACGGAGCGCGCGCCGCGGCTGGTGTACGCCGGGGTGTCGAAAGCGGAGGTCATCGCGCTGCTGCCCATTGAGTCGGAGCCGCCTGCCGCGGCGGCCAAGGAAGGCGCCGCGGCTCCCGCGGCGCGAGGCGAGGAGGAGGGAACGAAGCCGCCGGCCCCGCCTAAGGAGGCGGCGGCTCCGCCGAAGACACCGCCGGCGCCGCCCGAAGTCGCCGCGGCTCCCGCGGCGCGAGGCGAGGCGGAGGGAACGAAGCCGCCGGCTCCGCCCAAGGAGGCGACGGCTCCGCCGAAGACACCGCCGCCGCCGCCCGCGGCGGCGCCGGCGGCGAAGATCGACGCGAGGGAAGCCCCTCGCGTTCGCGCGCGCAGCGACCGGACGCCGCGCGGCCTCGAGGGCGTGGGCCTCCGGGCCGAGGACGTGAACCGCGCCATCGACCGCGGCAGCGCGTTTCTGTGGCAACTCGCCCTGAAGAACGTGAAGTACCGGCAGCCGGCCATCGGTTCCGAAAACCAGGATCTTCCCCTGGCCCTGGCCCTCGTTCACGCGGGCGCGCACCACAAGGATCCAGCGATCGACGCGGCGATTCGCAGGTGCATCGCGGCGGCGCGGCCCGTCGAGAGACTCGGCTGCTACGAGAACGGCGTGCTCGCCATGCTGATCGAGTCTTACGGCGACCCGGCCTTCCTGCCCAAGCTGCGCGCGGCCGCGCGGTACCTCCTCGAGGCGCAAGGCCCGGAGGGGTCCTGGGGTTACAGCGCCAAGATCCCGAAGGAGGTTTTCGGCGAGCTGGAAGAGAAGCCGCAGGCGCTGCGCATCTCGGGCGGGCGGGCGCTCGACGGCTCCGGCGCCGCGGGCGAGGATATGGCGCGCATGACCCCGTGGCAGACGGGCCAGGATGGCGACAATTCCAGTTCCCAGTTCGCGCTGCTCGGCATGCACTCGGCGGCGCGCTGCAACTTCCGGCTGCCCGGCGACGTGTGGACGAAGTGCCTGGCCGCGTACCGGAAACGGCAGAACGAGGAGGACGGGGGCTGGGGCTACACGACCGGTTCTTCGTACGGCAGCATGACCTGCGCGGGGATCTGCGCGCTGGCGATCAACCGCTTCCACCTCGGGGAGAGCGATCCCGGCGCCGATGTGGGCATCGAGCGGGGCCTGGCCTGGCTGGCCGCGCGCTTCAGCGTCAAGGGAAATCCCGAGAGCGAAGACTGGCACTACTATTATCTCTATTCCCTCGAACGCGTGGGCCGGATTCTGGGGACGGAGTTCATCGGCGAGCACGAGTGGTATCCGTTGGGCGCCCGCTACCTCGTGGACGCCCAGAATGAGGATGGCTCCTGGGTTTCGAAGGACCAGGAGAATCCCCGGCTCGACACGAGCTTCGCTCTCCTTTTTCTGACGCGCGCGACGCCGCGGCTCAGCGAGGAGTTGGCGCGCGGAGGGTCGGGGACGCTCCGGACCTCGGTGGCACTGGAGCCGGAGAGACGTTTCTATCTAGTGCTCGACGCCTCGGGGTCGATGCGCGATGCGATCGACGGGCGCGCGAAGTTCGAGATCGCCCGCGAGGCGGTCGAGTCGATCGCGCGGGAGATCCCGGCGGGCGCGCCGGTCGCCCTGCGGGTCTTCGGCCACCGGAAAACGGCGCTGGAAGCCGGCTCCAGCGAGGACACGGCGCTCGAAATTCCCATGGGGTCCCTCAATCGTACGAAGTTCGGCGAGAAGCTCCGCGCCTTAAGGCCGCGGGGAAAGACGCCGCTGGCCCTCAGTCTCCGCGAGGCCGTGCACGATCTGGCCGGCGCGGCGGAATCCGCGCCGGTCACGGTCGTGTTGCTCACCGACGGCGGCGAGGATACGCTCCCGCGGCAGGACCCCTTGGCCGCCGCCGCCGAGTTCGGGCGCCTCCGGAACGTGAAGCTGCACATTGTGGGCTTCGATATCAACCGGGAGGACTGGAGGGCTCAGCTCGCCGAGATGGCGCGCCTCGCCAAGGGAACCTACTGGCCGGTGGCGCGCGCGGCGGATCTGACCCGGGAGCTGCGCGCCGCCGTCCTGGGAACTCCCTCGGGTTACGAGCTCTTCGGTGAGCGGCGGCGGGAAGTCGGCCGCGGCGTCTTCGGCGATTCGCGAAAGCTCCCCGAGGGCAAGTACGTCCTCAGGACGGAACTGGCCGGCGCCGCGTTCGAGGAGGAGTTCTGGATCAACACGGACGCCGTGACGTCGGTGTGCTTCGATGCGGGCGCGGCCGCGAAGATGGCGGGCGCCGGGAGGGCGCCGGCGGCGGCCCCCGCGGCGCCGCAGGCGCAACCGCCCGCGCAGGCGCAACCGCCCGCGAAAGCGGAAGATCAGCCCAAGCACGGCGCGAAGTTCTGCACGAGCTGCGGAGCCGCGCTGCCTCCGGGCGGGAGGTTCTGCACGAGCTGCGGCGCGAGAATACCGGAAAAATGAACGGCCGGGAGGTGAACCGCCGCGCCGCGATTTAGGCGCGGAAAACGCTTGCAATTGGCGAAATTATTGGAGAGAATGAGCCGATCCTAGAGGTAAGCCTATAGGTAAGCCCCGGTCGTTCCGAGGTTTACCGACGGCGCGTTTGACGCAGCTTTTTCCACGGAGGATATCTATGAAGTCTGCCTTGCTCGGTTTCGTCGCGTGCGTCTCCGGGGTTTTCGGCCTCGTTGCGTTCTCGGGGTGCGCATCGTCAAGCGAATCGGCGGAGCGCGATCAGCTCACGGCCCACGTGGGAATATACCCGCCTCCTCCTCCCGGCCTGGCGAAGCCGCGGCTCGGAGTGCCGAACTTCACGATCATCGGGGAGGGAAGCACCAGATCGCTCGAAAGCTTCGCCGGGGCCCAGCTTTCCACCCTCGCATACCAGACACGGCGTTTCACCGTCATCGAGCGCGACCAGCTCAACCAGCTCCTCGCGGAGCAGAATCTGGAAGGCATCGTGAAGACCGACGAGCTCGCCAAAGCCGGCCAGGTGCGGGGCGTGGATTACCTCATGTACGGCAAGGTCACCAACCTGCGCGTCAAGACGGAGAGCGCGTCACGCGGGTTCGGCCTCGGCAACATACCGCTTCTGGGCATCGGCGGATTCGATTACAAAAAGAAGGACACCAAGGTGGTGGCCGAATGCGGGGTCGATCTCAAGCTCGTCCAACCCTCCTCCGGCGAGGTCAAGGCCAGCCACTTCGGCGAGTTCAAGCGCATCGATTCGATCGGGGCCTTCGGCATCGAGATCCTGGGCGCCGGCGCCGAGGCGGACGCGAATCTCGAGATCAGCGAGGACGACAAGGGCAAGATTCTCAGGCTCGCGCTCGATGACGCGGTCCGCAAGATGCTGCCCGACATCGACAGCGTGCTGGAGGAGTTCACGAAGACCGCCAAGCAGTCCGCGGCCCCTGCCGTGACGGCCCCGGCGGCGGCGGCTCCCGCCGCCGCCGCCCCCGCGCCGGAGGCCGCCGCCAAGAGTTTCTGTCCGAACTGCGGCGCCAAGCTCGAGGCCGGCGTGAAATTCTGCGGCGGCTGCGGGGCGAAGCTCTGAGCCGCTTGTCGGCCGCGGCCGTCGTTGCGAATATGCGCGCGGCGTCCTCGTCGCAATGCGATCGAAAACGCTTCGGGACGCCGCGCGGTGAGGACGCAGGCGCGCCTTGGGCGCGGGGACGGCCCGCGCGCGCGCGTGAAAGGGTATGGGTGATGCAGGAAAGGAAGGAACGATTATGACCGAACAACCGACTACTCCCGAAACGCCGGCGGCGCCGCCGGATCAAGCAACCGCGCCCACTCCCGCGCCGGCGGCCCCCGGCCCGGATGTTGCGGGCAACATCAAGAAGCTGCCGCTCGTCGAGAAGATCGTTTTCGTGCTGGCGGTGCTCGTTCTGATCGGGTGGGTGATCATGTGGAGCCGGTCAGGCGGGTGGGCTTTCCGTGGGCTTTCCCACTGGTTCCCGCTGCTTTCCTTCTTCGGCGCCCTCGCGGTCCTGGTCCTGATCGTGCTCAAGGTGCTGGCGGTCAAGTTCCTTCCGCCGCACCTGGAGCGGCACGCGATTCCGGTGGCGAGCCTGCTGCCCGTCCTCGGTTTCGTCGTTGAGAACGTGGTCGACGTCAGCAACTGTCTCACCGTGGTCGGGTCGTTGGCCATGGCGTACGTCTCGGCGATGACATACTGGCGCAAGCACCTGCCGCAGATTGGCGAGGAAGCCGCGCCCGAGGGCTCCAAGCCGCCTGCGGCGCCGCCGCCGAATCCGTAGCGCGAACCGCCGGCGCGCGCTCAGGCGCGCGTGTCCGCGGGTATTTGCTCCAAGGCCTGCGAGCAGGCGCCGGCGGTCCGTCCGCCCCGGCGGCCGCGCCCTTGACGCCGCGCCGCGCCGCGGCTACCGTGACCGGACGGAGCGCGCCGGCGCGGCGCGCGCGGCCGCCGCCCGCTCAAAGGAGAGGCTCATGGCTAAAATTGCAATGATCGGCGCCGGGAGCATCGTCTTCTGCAAGACCCTCATGCAGGACGTCATGGCGACGGAGGCGCTGGCCGACTCCGAGTTCGTCCTCATGAGCCCCACCGAGCCCAAGCTCAGGCGCATGGAGGCCTTCGCCCGGCGCATGATCAAGGACAACCGCCTGGGGGCCGAGGTGTCCGCGACGACGGATCGGCGCAAGGCCCTGGAGGGGGCCGACTATGTGATCATCATGGTTCAGGTGGGCGGCGTCGAGGCCTTCGGCCACGACTACAAGATCCCGCTTAAGTACGGCGTCGACCAGTGCATCGGCGACTCCATCAATCCGGGCGGCATCTTCCGCGCCCTGAGGACGATCCCCGTCCTCATGGACATCGCGCGCGACATGGAGACCCTGTGTCCGGACGCGATCATGCTCAACTACGCCAACCCGATGGGCATGTGCTGCGCGGCGCTCGGCAAGGCCAGCAAAGTCAAGTTCATCGGCCTGTGCCACGGCGTCCAGACCACCATGGATCTCATCTCCCGCTACGTGGGCGTCCCCAAGGAGGAGATCGATTTTCTCGCCGCGGGCATCAACCACATGGCGTGGTTCCTGAAACTCGAGCACCAGGGCAAGGACCTCAACCCGATCCTGCGCGCGAACATCGAGAAGCCCGAGTACTACGTCAACGAGAAAGTCAGGTGCGAGGTCATGCGCCACCTGGGGTACTTCATGACCGAGAGCACGGGGCACCTCTCGGAGTATCTGCCCTGGTTCCGTAAGAACCGGAAAGCGCTGGAGCTTTACTGCGACCAGCCCGATTTCGGGGGCGCCACGGGCGCCTACTACAAGTGGGCGGTGCAGATCGCCGAGAAGTTCGAGAAGGTCGACCCCCTGAGCATCGAGGACACGGCGCTGGGCCGGCGCAGCACCGAATACTGTTCGTACATTATCGAGGCGCACCGGACGGGCCGGATCTTCAAGCTCAACGGCAACGTCCGCAACGACGGTTACATCACGAACCTCCCGCAGGGCTGCTGCGTCGAGGTGCCCGTCTACGTCGACCGCATGGGGCTGCACCCCGCCGTTGTCGGCGACCTGCCGCCGCAGTGCGCCGCTGCCAATCTGACCAATATCATCGTCCAGAATCTCGCGGTCGAGGCGGCCCTGGCGGGCGACCCCGAGCTCGCGGCGAACGCCGTGGCCTTCGACCCGCTCACCGCCGCCGTGTGCACCCTCGCCGAGGCGCGGGAGATGACGGCGGAGATGCTGGCGGCCGAGGCGCAGTGGCTGCCGCAGTTCGCGGGGAAGAAGCTCCGGCCGACGCCGGAGATCAAAATCCCGAAGGACGTCAAACCGGTCGACGTGCCGCTGGATCCCGCGCTCGCCATCGTTTGGCGCTTCATGAAGCTGGCGCAGAGCGCGCCGAAAACCTGATCGCGCTACTGTTTCGCCAGCACCGCCGCGAAGCCGCCTCGGGGAAGCATCCTGAGGCTGAGCGCGTCGGCGCGCGTCACCGTGCCCGTCGTCGCGGCGAAGCCCCGGCCCCGGTCATCGTCCCCGATGCGTGTCAGCTTGTAGGAGCCTTCGTCGAGGAAAGCGAGCGGGCAGGCGCCGGCCGCGGGGCTTTCCAGGCCGTTGATGCCGCCGACATACCAGTCGTTCCCACGGCGCCGCGCGATCACAGCCAGCGAGCCGGGTTCGCCGGCGAGGTACCGCGTGTCGTCCCACGCCGCCGGGACGGCGCGCAGAAAGCCCTTCGCCGGCTCGGGCAGCTCGCGGAAGGCGGCGGCGCGGTCGGCGAAGTGAAGCAGCCCGCACTCGAACACCACGGCGAGGGCGAGTTCATGGGCCCAGGTCGTGAGCGGCGCGTTGCCGCCGTTCGTGAAAGCTACGGGGGTGTAGTCCATGGGGCCGACGACGTTGCGCGTGAAGGGCAGGATCGTGTTGTGCCAAAACGCGGCGGCGGGATAATCCTTGTCGAAGGTGTAGCACTCCGCGCCGCGCACGGCCTCCATGGCCAGGAGATGGGGATACGTGCGGGACCAGCCCCGCGGCAGCGTGCAGCCGTGGAAGTTGACGAGCAGCTTGAAGTCCGCGGCATCCTGCAAGATGGCGAGGTAAAGCTGCATGATGTTCTGCTTGTCGCTCTGGAAGAAATCGACCTTGACGCCCTTGACGCCCCGTTCGCGGAGCCAAGCGAACTCGGCGCGGCGCGCCTCGCGCGTCGTCATGCGGTCGCGGGGCGCCTCGGTGACGGTGTTGTGCGGTCCGCCCGAGTTGTACCAGAGCAACGCGCCGACGCCCCGCGTGGCCGCGCGGTCGAGAACGTCCTGGACCGTGCCCTGCTCCATGAGGTTCCAGTTGGCGTCGATGAGCGTGTACTCCCACCCCATTTCCGCGGCGAGGTCCACGAAGGCGTTGAGCTTGTCCGCGGACTTGGGGCTGTCGTGGTCGGACCACCAGCTCCAAGCGACGCGGCCCGGCGCGATCCAGCCGGTATCGCCGCCGGCGGCGGGGGGATTGAGGTTGAGGACGAGGGTGCTCTCGACGATGGGCGCGAGGGTCTTCCCGAGGATGATGACGCGCCAAGGCATCGTCCACGGCAGCCTGGAAGACGGGAGCGCCGCCCCGACGCCGTTCCCCTCGGCCGCGTCGGGCAGGCGCACCCGGTAGACGTTCCCCGAGGGCGCGGCCGCGAAGCGCGTGCCGCAATATCCGCCGTCGACGGCGGCCTCGGTGAAGAGCGCCCAGCCCGCGGCGGGCCCCGCTTCGCTCCCCTCGCCGGCGGCGCTCGGGTCGGGGATCCGGAAAAGCGCCGGATAGGCCCAGCCCGCCCGGGTCGGCGACGGCGTGCCGGCGAGGATGCCGTTCCGGTACAAGGGTTCGTAGGCCGGCGTCCATTGGGAGGCCTCGTCGTAGGGTTGAATCCACGCGCGCGAACCCGCGGGCGCGCGGAAGCCGGTGGCTTCCTCGATCACCGTGCGGGGTGCGCCGCCGCCGCCCGGGAACACGTACCTGAAAGCGACGCCGTCGTCATAGGCGCGCACGACGAGGGCGAGCTCCTCGCCCTGCGCGTTGGCGAACGTGAGGGTCCGCTCGACGAAATCGTTGCGGCACAGGCGGCGCTTGCCGTGCGGCATCGCGTAGGACTCCCGGATTTTCACCGCGCCGCCGGCCCGGACGAAGGCAAGGCCGTCGACGAAGGCCGCATCCTGTCTCACAAGGCCGAGGGGCGAGAACGGAACCAACTCCCGCCCGTCCAGATCCACCTTGTAGTACAGCCGCGCGGCGCCGGGGTAATCCGCTTGCCCCGCGAGCGACGCCAGCGCCACCGTCATGGTGACGCCGCCGCCGGGCGACACGACCTGCCATCCCTGGGGTGCAGCACAGCCGCTCATACATAACCCCGCCAAGAGACCTGCGTTCAACGCCCGCGTCATGAGTCCGCGCTCCTCTCCGTCATGCCTGCGCCGCGGCGGCGATCTCCTCGGGGGCGAGGAGCGGCGTCGCGCCCGGCTTGGAAGCCACAAGGGCGCCGATGGCGTTGGCGAAGCGCGCCGCCGCGCCCGGATCCCGGCCCGCGAGCAGCTCCGCCGCGAAGGCGGCGGCGAAGGCATCGCCCGCGCCCACCGTGTCCGCCACCTTCACCGCGATTCCCGGGATCAGCCAGCGCGCGCCGCCGGCGTACGCGGCGCACCCCGCGGCGCCCTTGGTCACGCAGACGGTCTCAAGGTGGAAATCCCGCGCCAATTGCCGGCAGACGTCCGCCTCGTCGCCGCGCAGGCCCGCGATGTCCGCCAGCACGCGCAGCTCGTCGTCGTTGATCTTGAGGTGCGTGGCCGCCGCCAGGCACCAGCGGATCACCTCGGGGTCGACGAAGGGCGGCCTAAGGTTGATGTCGCAGAGCTTGATGGCGGCGCCGCTGCCCGCTACCGCCGCCCGGATCGTCGCCCTGCTCGCGGCGCTGCGCTGAGCCAGGGAGCCGAAGGCGATGGCGCGCGCGCGGGGCAGCGCCGCCGCGAGCGCGGGCTCCCACGCGATGGCGTCCCAGGCGACCTCCGGCGTGATCGTGAAGGCGGGCTTCCCCTCGGCATCGAGGGCCACCGCCACGGTGCCTGTGGGCAAGGACGGGTCGACCTGCAGCAACTCGCGCGGGAGGCCGGCGCGCGCCGCCGCGGCGAGAATCTCCTCGCCCGGGCCGTCCGCTCCCACGCGCGAAACCGCGCCGGCGTCGACGCCCAGTTGGCGGGCGTGGAACGCGAGGTTGAAGGTCGCCCCGCCGAGCTTCTTGCCGTCGGGGAAGAGATCCCACAGGACCTCGCCGATGGAGATGAGATCGCACGCGACGGCGCCGCTCACGAGCGCTGTTCCTCCACCGCGCACCACGACCCCGACGCCGCCGAACGGTAGACGGCGTCGCATAGGGCCTGCAACCGGATCCCGGCGGCCAGATCCGGCGCCGCCGGACGGCCCTCGGCGGCGGCGCAGAGGAAATTGTACAAACAGGCGATGTGGCTTCGAACCCAGCCGATGGCGTTCTTGCCCCGGAGGGCGTTCTTGTCGGGATAATTCCCGATGGTCGGAACGCGGCGCCAGCCCTCCTCCGGCCGGCGCTGGTCGAAGACATCGAGCCAGTTGGGCGTCATGAGATCGAAACGCAACGCGCCGCCCGTGCCGTGCACCTCGATTCTCAGCTCGTCGAGGGTGCCCGTGGCGACCTTGCTCACCTCCACCGTTCCCGTGCCGCCGCCCGCGAGCCGGACCAGCGCGACGGCGTGGTCCTCGGCGGTGGGCGGGCCGGCGTCCGCGCCGCCCACGACGACGCGCCGGTCGGGCAGCGCGATCCGCGTCGCGGCGGAGACGGCGTCGATGGGTCCGGCGAGGAGCTCCACGAGGTCGAGGATGTGCGGCCCCAGATCGTTCACGACTCCGCCGCCGCCCTGGGCGATGGTCGCCTTCCAGTTGAGCGCCTTGTGCGCGTCCAGCGTGCCGCTGTGGAGATACGCTCCCCGGACGCAGAGCACCTCGCCGAGGAATCCCTCGCGCGCGAGTTCGGCGGCCTTCACCGTGGCGGCGAAGAAGCGGTTCTGGAGCACCATCTGGCTCGTCCCGCCGTAAGACGCGAGCTTCGCCCCCACCGCCCGGGCCTCCGCGAGCGTCGCCGCCAGCGGTTTCTCGCAGTAGATGTGCTTGCCGGCCTCGATGGCGGCGCAGAGGACTTCGCGGTGGTAAACGTTCGGGGTCGCGATGTGCACGATCTCGATGGACGGATCCTCGATGATCTCGCGCCAGTCCCGCGCCGCGCGCGTGAAGCCGCCGCGCGCCCGCGCCGCCTCGGCGGTCTCGGGGCGCGAGGTGGCCACCGCCGCCAGCTCGTACTCGCCGGGCAGGCGCTCGTAGTGGAAGGGCAGCGCCCGGTACGCGAAGGCGTGCACCCCTCCGATAAAGCCGAAACCGATGAAACCGACGCGACGGCGCATGTCTGGTTCTCCCCGCGGGCTCATGTCTGGGCGATACGATACTTGCCCCGCAGGCCGTTCCACCGAATGCGGAGCAGATCCCTGAACATTCGCAGCGAGTCCTTCAGCGTGTGGACGCGGGAATCCGCGCTGTTGTGCCACACCACCGGCAGCTCGATGATGCTGAGCCCGTGCCTGCGCGCCAGGTACAGAATCTCGACGTCGAACGAGAAGCCCCGCAGGCGCTGGACGGCGAAGATCGGCGCGCAGCGCTCCCGGTGGAAGCACTTGAAGCCGCACTGCGTGTCGCGGATGCCGCCGATCACGAAGGCGCGCACGAGCCAGTTGAACACGCCGCCCATCCGGCGCCGGTACCAGGCCTGCGGCACGGCGATGACGGAGTCCGGCAGGGCGCGGGAGGCGATGACGATATCGTAGCCCTCGTGGGCCCGGGTCATGAACTTGGGAAGCTCCTCGATGGGCGTGGAGAGGTCCGCGTCGGTGAAAAACACGAAATCTCCTCGGGCCGCCAGAAATCCGCTCTTGACGGCGCAGCCCTTGCCGAGGTTCACGGGGTGCCGGACGATCCCGAGCTGCGGCACCTCCCGCTGGATGTGGCGCACCACGTCGTAGGTGCTGTCGGTGCTGCCGTCGTCGACGACGATCACCTCGTAGGCATAGCCGTTGTCGCCGAGGTAGGCCACCGTCGCGCGCACCGTCGGCGCGATACGCCGCCCCTCGTTGAACGCGGGGATGATGAGGCTTACGTGGGGTTCCGTTGCTGGCATCGGCTCCTCGCGCGGCGAGCCCCCGCCCGGCCTGCCGGGCACGCCCGCGCGCCGTCCCCCCACTATATCCGTGGATCGGCGGCAAGGGAAGCGCCGGGTTTCCCGGCGCAGCGCCGCGCGCCGTCCCTTGACCGACGGGCGCGCAAACCGTAACATTCAGGATTCTATTTCGATCCGCGGAGACGGAAAACGCCTGGCGCGGGGCGCGGCGGAATGCCGCGACAGCCTGCGCGGGGCGACTCGTCCGCGGTATCGCATGGCGCGACGTCGAGACGCGTCGGGCCGCCGCCCCGCGGCGGTGGCAAGCCGGCAATCCGTTGTGTTTGGCGGCGCGGACCGGCGCGCATGGTCAACGGCGCATGACGGAGGCGCGCGAGGAGCGCCCGCCGCGCGGCCGGCGGTCTGTACAACCAGGAGGTGAGTCAATGTCTGAGGGTCAGGGACTAGCGACGAAGGCCTACCCGGTACCGGAAGCGTTCAAGCAACGGGCGCACATCAAGGGGAAGGACGAATACGAGAAGCTCTACCGGCGTTCCATCGAGAAGCCGGAGGAGTTCTGGGGCGAAGTCGCCGAGCGCATCACCTTCTACAAGAAGTGGGACCGCGTCCTCTCGTGGGACTTCTCCACCGCCAAGGTCGAGTGGTTCGCCGGCGCGAAGCTCAACGTGTCCTATAACTGTCTGGACCGCCACGTGGAGGCGGGCCACGGGAACGATGTCGCCATTATTTGGGAAGGCGACGATCCCAAGGTGTCCAAGCGCTTCACCTACGCCCAGGTGCTCGCCGAGGTCGAGAAGTTCGCCAACGTGCTCAAGGGCCTGGGCGTCAAGAAAGGCGACCGCGTCGCCCTGTACCTCCCCATGATCCCCGAGCTGGCCTTCGCCATGCTCGCCTGCACCCGCATTGGCGCGATCCACAGCATCGTCTTCGGCGGCTTCAGCGCCGATTCGCTCCGCGACCGCATCAACGACTCGACCTGCAAGCTGCTGGTGACGGCCGACGAGGGGCTGCGGGGCTCGAAGCGCATTCCGCTCAAGAAGGTCGCCGACGATGCCATGGAGAAGACGGCCTGCGTCGAGCACTGCGTCGTCGTCAAGCACACGGGCGGCGGCGTCGCCATGAAGCCGGGCCGCGACCTGTGGTGGGACGACCTCATGGCGAAGGCCGCTCCGAAATGCCCGCCCGAGCCCATGGATGCGGAGGCCCCCCTGTTCATCCTGTACACCTCGGGCAGCACGGGCAAGCCCAAGGGCGTGGTCCACACGACGGCGGGCTACCTAGTCTTCGTCGCCTATTCGCACGCCGTGATCTTCGACTACCATCCCGGCGACGTCTATTGGTGCACCGCCGACATCGGCTGGATCACGGGGCACTCGTACATCGTCTACGGGCCCCTCGCCAACAGGGCCATCACGGTGATGTTCGAAGGCGTCCCGAGCTATCCGGACTACGGCCGCTTCTGGGATGTCATCGACAAGCACAAGGTCAACATCTTCTACACGGCGCCCACGGCGATCCGCGCCATTCACGCCCAGGGCAACGATCTGGTCAAGGCGCGCTCGCTCAAGACGCTGCGGCTCCTCGGCACGGTCGGCGAGCCCATCAACCCGGAGATCTGGGAGTGGTACCACGAGAAGATCGGCGGCGGCCGCTGCCCGATCGTGGACACGTGGTGGCAGACCGAGACGGGCGGGATTCTGATCACGCCGCTCCCCGGCGCGACGGATCTGAAGCCCGGCTCGGCCACGCTTCCGTTCTTCGGCGTCCTGCCCGGCATCGTCGACGAGCACGGCAAGCTCAAGGAAGGCAACGGCGTCAGCGGCAACCTGTGCATCCTGCGGCCGTGGCCCGCCATGGCGCGCACCGTCTACGGCGACCACGCCCGCTTCGTCGAGATGTACTTCAGCCAGTACAGGGGCAAGTACTTCACGGGGGACGGCAGCCGCCGCGACGAGGACGGCTACTACTGGATCACCGGCCGCGTCGATGACGTCATCAACGTGTCCGGCCACCGCCTCGGCACGGCCGAGGTCGAGAGCGCGCTCGTGTCCCACCCGTCGGTCTCCGAGGCGGCCGTCGTCGGCATGCCGCATGCGATCAAGGGCACCGGCATCTACGCGTTCGTGATTCTCTCGGCGGGTCAGACGGCGAGCGAGGAGCTCCGCAAGGCCCTCATCGCCCACGTGCGCAAGGAGATCGGCCCGATCGCGACGCCCGACAAGGTCCAGTTCGCCCGCGGGCTGCCCAAGACCCGCAGCGGCAAGATCATGCGGCGCATCCTGAAGCGCATTGCCGCCAACGACATCGGCGACCTGGGCGACACGACCACGCTCGCGGACCCGACGGTGGTCGACGAGCTCGTCAGCGCCCGGCTGTAAGAAGGTCGGCCGGCAACCGCGGCGGCCCGCCGCGCCGCGCGCGATGCGGCGGGCCGCCGTTACGTTTTCACGGCGCCGCGGGCGGATTCGGCGCGTCCCGCGTCGCCCGGTCGAAGCTGTACGCCGCCTTTCTCCCCGGGTACAATGCTCGCGCTCCGCGAAGGATGCGCGCCGCGTAGACGCCGCCCGCGGGCGCCGGCCTCGGCTCAGGTGGAGTGCCCATGAAACGCACGGCGATCATCGCAGGGTCTTTCCTGATCGCGATCCTCGCCCTCGTCATCGGGGGGCAGTTGACCCGGCGGGTGCCCCAGACCGAACCCGGCGCCCCCCCCGCGAACCCGCCGGCGAAGGATTTCTCCTTGAACATGTCGGTCTTCGATCCCCACAGCGACGCCGAGCTCATCCGCATCTCCGCCGCGCTGAAAGACAGCGCCGAGATCAAGATGACCGGGAAGTCGCGGATCGAGCATTCGTCCGAGTTCGGCAAGGGCACGATCCGAGTGCCCATCGCCGCGGGCGCCGCCAAGAGCGCGGGCAGCCTGCGCGCGCCGTCGTCGTTCACGCTTCAGTTCGAACAAGCATCCTATCGAACCTTCGAGGCCGTGGATGCCGCCGGCCGCGGGGGCGCGGCTTCGGGCGAATCCGCCCGCCTCTCGCTGCCGGGCAACTGCACGGGCACCTTTGACGACGGCACGGTCGTGCGCTTCAAATCCCTCGATGTCAATTACCAGACTCACGGCCTTGTGGAGCTGAAGAGCTCGCAGCCCGTGCAGATCGAACGCGAGGCGCCGTTCCTTAGGTTGTCCGGAAAGGCCGGGCTCACGGGGAAGTTCGACCGCAAGGAGGGCATCTACAGGATCGACTTCCCGGCGCCGGTCTACGCTTTTATGCGCCGCGAGGCCGGCCAGGCTTTTCTGGGGCTGCGCGGCTCGGATGCGCGGACCGGGGCCGCTCCGACGTACATATGCGTCAAGTGCGACGGCGTCCTGACGCTGGATTGGGGCGCGCGCCGCATCGTGTTCGATCGCAACATTCTCATCGCCCCCACCGAGAATCCCGAGGTGCCGGTCGCGGCGGGCGACCAGCGCATCGAATGTCACCGGCTGACCGTGAGCCTGGATCCCGCCGAGGAGGAGCTGGCGGGCGCCGTCGCCGAGCGCGGTCCCGATCTGCCCGTGCGCGCGGTCTGGGGCACCACGAGGATCGAGAGCGGCAAGGCCGCGTGGGATGCCGCCGCCGACACGGCGGAGCTGACCGACGGCCCGCACATGTGGAGCAAGACCAAGGATTTCAGGTGCGACACGACGGCCGCGCGGATTCTCATGGACAACCGCGGCCGGCTTGTGCGCCTTTTCGGGCCCATCAAGACCTTCATCGACCATGAGGCCCCGCTGGCGAAGGACCGGCTGCCCTCCGCGTGGGATTTGGATGCCGACTACGGCGAGGTGCGGTTCAACGAAGGCAAGGGCTTCACCATCAAGGAGATCACGGCGTCCGCCGACCCCGCGCTGCCGTCGCCGAAGGCGATTCGTTTCCTGAGCCGCAAGGAAGACGCGGTGCGCGCCGAGGGCGGAAAGCTCAGGTACGATGTCGAATCGCAAGTGCTGGTCGTCACGGGCGTGCCGCCCCGCCGGCCGTTCCTGCACATCGAGCGCCCGGGAGAGAAGCTCATGGCCGAGGCGGAACGCGTGAGCTTCTTCTTTCGGGAAGGGGGGATCGTGCTGGAGGAACGCGTCGAGGCCAAGGTGACGCAGAAATCCGCGCGCGCCGGCGAGCATGTGCACCGGCTGAACGCCCACTGGGTCCGCATTGCCGGCCGGGCCGAGACCGGCGTCTCGAGCGTGACCGCTCGGGCCAAGGACGCCGGCGCCCCGCTGTGCCTCGAATACGACGGCCCGCCGCGGTGCCGTCTCATTGGCGGCAGCCTTCTGTGGGAGCAGGATCGCGATGTCGCGATCGTGTCGCCGTTCCAGGACATCGCCGCGCAGCGCATCGAGTTCCTCACGGGCGAGCTGCGTTGCCGCGAGCTGCGGTTCATGCCGGCCGCCGCGAAAGTGTCGGCTACGGGCGAAGTGGCGATCCGTCTGCGTACGGAGCGCGGCGAGTTCACCATCAGCGCCGATGCGGCGGAGTGCGCCGTCGATCCCGCGCAGTTGCAGGACGGCGGTCCGCCCGCGCTCACCGCCCTGCGCGGCATCAAGGCATCGGCCGGCGCCGGGAGGAAGGTCGTCCTGCAGGGCGACGCGCTCCAGGCCGAGGCGGGCGAACTGGACTATGATGCCCTCGACGACATCCTCCTGCTCAAGGGGCCTGATCGGCAGCGCTTCCGCTACACGGGCCCGGCGGGCGCCGACGAGCTCGCCGCTCAGACCGTGACCTTCGTGCCGTCGGAGAGCCGAGTGACGCTGTCGGGAGGGGTCGCGGGGCTCGTACACCAGAGGAACTGGGGCGATGCGCCTCAGGTTCCGAACGACCCGCGGGCGCCGAGCACGCCCTGGCGGTACGAAGCCCGCACGGCCCAAGTCCAGCTCCGCCGGGAGGGCAGCTCCTGGCTTGTCGCCGGACTAACGGCCCAGGGCGATGTCCGGCTGGCCAACGACGAGATGCCGATTCACGTGACGGGCGATCAGCTCGCCTTCGATCCCGGCACCCAGACCATCACGCTGGGAGCGCCGCGGGAGAGCGCGTCGTTCCAGACGATCCGCTACGGCGTCCCGCCCGAGGCGAGCTGGTTGAACGCGCGCACGATCAAGCTGCAGCGCCGCGAGCAGCTCGATCAAGGCAAGGCGCACCCGGAGATCTTCGGGGTCATGTCCGAGGATGTGACCTGTATCTTTCACCTGCGGTCGTTCCAAAAGACGGGTGCGTTGTCGGAGCTGGTGCCGGACAAGATCACGGTCAATGCCGACAGGGTGAATCTCACCATTCCCGCGGACCGCGCGCCCGCCCGCGCGGCGGGCTTTCAGGCCGAGGCCGTCGGGCACGTCGGGTTCCGGACATCCGCCGAGTCCCGCGATGCTCCGGCGTATTTCGGCTCCGGCGCCCGCGCCGACTATCAGCACAACCCCTTCAGATTCCGACTTCGCGGCGACCAGGCCGGCGGCAAGGCCGTGTTGACGCACCCCATGGGCGCCGAGAAGGCCTACACGATCTCGATCCGCCGGCGCAGCGATGGCTCGCTCCAATACGAGAAGGATGACTCGCTCCCCGGAGTGGAGAACGAGGCGGCCGCCCGCTGAGCTCCGCGCGCGGCGCTTGCTCCGAGCCCGTTTGTCCTGTATACCTTAATCGGGAGAGTGTTTCCGCGGGTCCGCCCGGGCGTGCTTTGTGTGCGGGGGCCGCGGGAGCAGCATCGTCCGTCTCTCGCAACCGACCGTCGGAGGGTCAAGATGCGCGCACGCACCGCCTGTCATTTTTTCGTTCTCGCCGCCGTCTGTGTTCCGATAACCGGGTGTGCCCTTTTCAACAGCGCGGAATTTTACTTGGGAGGCTCGCGCGTCGCCGTAATGCCCTTCCGGGGAACGGAGGGCAAGTGGTACGGCGAGGATAAGGTCGCGAACTCCATCTACCAGCGCGCGTGCGCGGTTCTCGCGCAGGGCGGAGCGCGCATCTGCCAGAGCGAAAAGATCATGAACGAGGTTGTGGCCTACGACGGGCGCCTGGACCCGCCGTGGGTGACCTACGGCGAGCAACTGGGCGCCGATTACGTGATCGTGGCGCGCCTCATGATGTGGGAGGTCGGCAGGGCCACCGCCATCGGTTATGTGCCCGGGCGCGCGATGCTCAACGTCGATGTGTACTCCGTCGCGGACAAGGACGTCACTTTCAGCCGCGTTATCGATGTCTCCATCGGGTCCGGGGAATCCATGGACGACATGGTGTCCGGAGTCGAAGCCGGGAAGGAAATGCTGATTCGTCTTATTCTGAAGCGGTGGCAGGAGGTTTTCATAAAGAAGGCGTGGTGAGCGCGTGCCGCGGCGACCGGAGGAAGTTCGCCGAGATGGCGGAGGATCCGGGCGCCCCGATTCTCCTTGAACCAGTCGCCGCCGTGGGGTAACATCGCTCACTAGGTGCGCCTAACGTTCGAGCGTGTTGCAAGCTATATAGGTTTATAAGGCGGTAAATCGCTAACAGAGAGGCTACATGGATTCGTTTCCGACGCTAGCCCTCATACCGACTTTCGGCCCCATCGAGCTTCTTGTCATTGGCATTGGCATGCTGCTCTTTTTCGGCCGCTGGCTTCCCAAGGCGATGCGAAATCTGGGCCGGGGTATCGGCTGGGGCATCGCGGAGTTCAAGCGCGAGGTCCGGGGCATCGGAGACCAGGTCGACCAGGCGGCGCCCTTGCCTCCTCAGCAACCTCGCTATGAGCAGCCGGTTCGGCCGGCGCCTTCCCAAGCGGCCGCGGCGGCTCCCCTCGCGGCGGCTCCCCTCGAGGCGGCGGCCGCGCCCGAACCCCGGCGCACGGATAAGCCGAGCGGCTACAGATATTTATAAAGTCGTAAATCGTTAACAAAGAGGATTTTATGGATTTGTTTCCGACGCTAGCCCTCATACCGAACCTGGGCCCCCTCGAGCTCGTGGTCATCGGCATCGTCGCGCTGCTCCTTTTCGGGCGCCGTCTGCCCGAGGTGATGCGAAATCTGGGCCGGGGCATCGTGGAGTTCAAGCGTGGCGTCCGAGGCATTGAGGACCAGGTCGACCAGGCGGCATCCTTGCCTCCTCAGCAACCTCGCTATGAGCAGCCGGTTCAGCCGGCGCCTTCCCAAGCGGCCCCGGCCCAGGCGGCCCCCCCCCATGCTGCCGTGGCGCCCGCGCCGTCGAAGGACCAGGGCGCGTAACTATGTGCGGGTGTCGATCGAACGGAACCCCGCCGCCGCTAAGGTTCGTGTGGATTTTTTCGCACGATTCTCCCCCTGCCCGCGGGTAGTCGCCGCGTCAGCACGCCGACAACTCCGCTTCCTCGCGCGCTCTTGCCGCTGAAGTAACGGTGCGAGTGAATTCATGCAGCCCCCCCCCACGCGCCTCCGGGTAATTGTTCCACGTGGAACATTCGCTGCGGCGATATTAAGAGCGACTAGCCGCGGAGTTCCGGCCCTGCAAACTCGGCATCGTATACTTTAGGGCCAGGAAGCAAGCGCGGGCTGCCCAGGGACAGGTGTTACCGCCTACCGGTGACTCATGGCGAGGGGTGGCTGCGCGGGAGCCCCGCAGACAGTGATCGTCCCGGTTCGAGAAGCATGAAGATCGCGATAATCTCCGATATCCACGGGAACCTAGAGGCGTTGGAGGCAGTCGCCGGCGAACTCGAACGGCTCGGTGTCAGGGAGCTGGTGTGCCTCGGCGATATCGTTGGCTACGGAACGAATCCGCGGGAGTGCATTGACTTTGTGGCCGAGCGGGCGCTTGCCACCGTCGCGGGCAATCACGACCTGGCCGCAGTCCTGGAAGGAGCGTCGGATTTCTTCAATCCCGCCGCGCGCGAGGCGGCCGCTTGGACTGCGCGCGAATTACGGGCGAGTGACCGCGCCTTCCTGGCGAGTTTGCCCGTGCAAGCGAGGCTTGACGATCTCACGATGGAACTGGTGCATGGCGAGTGCGTCATGCCGCGGATGTTCGAGTACATCCAGGACTGTGTAGATGGTTATCGCGCCCTGCAGGTGGTGCAGCCCGGGAACATTTGTTTCGTCGGCCACACCCACGTGGCTGTATGCTTCCGGGAGCCAGGTCCGTTCTACGATGACGGAAGCCAGTGTCATTTCGAGCCGGAGGGTCGCGCTGTAGTTAACGTGGGCAGCGTAGGCCAGCCGCGGGACGGCGATCGGCGAGCGTGCTTCGCGGTCTTCGACTCCGCGGAGCGGACCCTGGAGATTCGGCGGGTCGCCTACGATTACGAAACGGCGGCGCGAAAGATCCGTGAAGCAGGCCTTCCTCAAGTCCTGGGCGATAGACTGCGGTTCGGACGGTAACGCGGCCGGGGCGCGTCTGCGCGAGAGGGACCACCACTACTGTTGCGCGCCGGGCCGGGGGGTGCGCTCAGGGAGAGAGAATCGCCGCGGGCGTTGCACTGCCGTGAGGCGTACGCGAAGATCGGCTCGGCGTGGCCCGTAGCCAGGGAACGGGAGATCGGGGAATGTTCCACGTGGAACATTCTCTAGACGCGTTGACGCTGGAGATCAGGTAGCGCGCGGCTGGGGCGAGATTCCGGAGGAATCTTCGGTCAGGGTCTCCGCCCTGCAGGGGCTGAGAGCCGGGGTGGCGCGGTGGGCAGAGTCCAAAACAGGAATGTTCCACGTGGAACATTCTGAGGGGGCGGGGCGGTGGTGGAGTCGTGGGGTCTGTCGCGGAACCTGCCATGGGTAATGTTCCACGTGGAACATTCTGAGGGGTCGCGGCGGTGGTGGAGTCGTGGGGTCTGTCGCGGAACCTGCCGTCGCTAATGTTCCACGTGGAACATTCTGAGGGGTCGCGGCGGTGGTGGAGTCGTGGGGTCTGTCGCGAACCTGCCATGGGTAATGTTCCACGTGGAACATCCGAGGCCGCAGGCGCCGATTGACACGCGCCCGCCGGCGTCGGCGACGGGCCAGTCGGTGTCATCCGCTCGCGACGAAGCGATGTAGCCGCATTGCAAAAGCGATGTCCACCACCGGTCCAGGCGAAAAAATTTCCACGACAGCGTACTTTGCTCTTGCAAATCGCGCCGGTGTGAGCTATGACATCTGCGCGGAGTGAAGAGAAAAGTGGCCCGTAAGGATCAAGTGTTCGCGATTGCAAGCCAGAAGGGGGGCGTTGGAAAGACCACCACCGCGGTGAACCTGGCCGCGTGTTTCACCTTCGCTGGGAAACGCACGTTGCTCGTGGATCTCGATCCACAGGGAAACGCCACGAGCGGGGTCGGCATCAGTCGCAGCGAGCGCTCGTTTCTAAATGCCTGTCTCATCGAGAACCTCGCCATTGCCACGCAGGTGCGCGAGGCAAGCTTCTCCGGCCTCGCCATCATCCCCGCCTCGCAGGAGTTGTCCGACCTGAACCTGCATAACGAGATTAAGCCGCGCCGTATGAAGGCGTTTCAGCGGCTCTTCCTTAGGCTGTGCGATGACTTCGAATACGTTGTCATCGACTGTCCGCCGAGCACGGGTCTGCTGCCGGAGCTGGCTTTCTCCGTAGCCCAGAGCGTAATCGTGCCGGTTCAGTGCGAATACTACGCCATGGAGGGGTTGAGCCAGATCCTGCCACAGGTCGAGAAGGTGCAGAGGGAGTTGAACGAACGCCTGGCCGTGGGAGGGTTGCTCCTGACGATGTTCGATTACGAGCTGGAGCTGTCTCACGAAGTGGCGGACGAAGTGCGTTCACATTTTCCTAAATTGGTGTATCGAGCGACAATTCCGCGCGATGTGGCGCTGGCCGAAGCTTCGAGCCACGGCCAGCCCATCGTGTCGTACGACATCACGTCGCGAGGCGCGTGGTCGTACATCTGCCTCAGCAAGGAGGTGCTCGGCAATGACAATTCGTAAGCTCGGACGCGGACTCGATGTGCTCATTCCACAGAGAATGAGCGCGACCGGCAGGGGGAAGGAAGTCATCACGGTGCCGGTCGAAGACATCGCGCCGAACAAGTACCAGCCGCGCCAGGTATTCGGCGCCGGCGAGCTGGAAGAACTCGCCGGGTCCATCCGCCGGGAGGGCGTCCTGCAGCCCGTGCTCGTGCGCCAAGCCGTGCGCGGATACGAGTTGATCGCGGGGGAGCGGCGGCTGCGGGCGGCGAAGCTGGCGAATCTTCCGGCTGTGCCCGCGATCGTCCTCGATGTGGACGAGCGCAAAGCGCAGGAACTGGCGTTGGTCGAGAACCTGCAGCGTGAGGATCTGAACGCCGTCGAGCAAGCCCACGGGTTCCGGAGCCTGATGGACCGCTACAACCTCACGCAGGAGGCCTTGTCCGACGCGATCGGCATCAAGCGCTCCACCGTGGCGAATACGCTGCGGCTGCTCGACCTCCCGGAAGAGATCCTGCAGGGCTTGGCGAGCGGCGTGATCTCGACGGGACACGCAAAGGTGCTGCTGTCCGTGACGAACGGCGAGGCGCAGCTTGCGCTCTTCCAGGAGGTGAAGGAACGCGGGCTCTCGGTGCGCGCGCTCGAGGAGCTGATCGCCGGTGGGATCGTTCCAACCAGGCGCGACGCCGCGCCCAAGAAGCGGGTCGGGGGGGGCGACTCGCAGATGAACGCCCTCGTGGACGAGCTGACGCGCCTGCTCGGCACCAAGGTGCAGATCACGAGGCACGGCGCCAAGGGCGTGATTCATATTCACTTCTTCAGCGCCGAGGATTTCGAGCGCCTGCGCGAGCTCTTTCGCGCAGCTCAGCCGACGCCCGCCTGACGCTCGAGACGCCCCGATCAGACCTTTGGTGAAAGGCGTAATCGGGTTGTGTAAGAAAATCTTACGTGCGGCAAGGCGGCGGTCGTTTTTTGATCGGCGCGGGATGGTCCAACAGATTCAGGAATTCTCGGAAGTTGGAAGATCATACGGAGGGGGACCCGAAATGTCGACGCGGACCGAATTCGAGCCATAGGCGCCGTTGCGCGGAGCGCCGATCAAGTGCCGATAAAATCCATTTGGGAACTTCGGGTGGCCGCCTGTAAGTATTTCTAACGACAACAAGGGCTGGAAAACGCCTAGAGCGAGCCCGCGAGCGCGGGCACCTCGCGCCACGTGGGCGCCACGCGGAGTTTCTTGAGGACCGTGAGGCCTGCGGGCGCCGTTCCCACCGCCACGGCGAAAAGGTCCGCGGCGGCGAGGGCCTCGGCGAGGACGGCGCCCCTGACGATCCCGCACTTGGTGTGGGGCCACTTGGCATGGACCGCCGCGACGCAGGCGGCGTACGCTTGCGGGCGGGGAGGCGCTTCAGGAAAGAGAATGGGACCAGTCGGGAAGCGCGCCGCATGGAGCGCGGCCCGGACCTCCGCCGTCAAAAGGACGGCGCCGGGCGCCAGATAGATGAGCCGGCGGCCGGAGCCCTGGCCGACCTTGACGAGCGCGGCGGCCGCGTCGGCGGCGAGGGGCCAGTCGGCGGGGGCGGTCATGTCGAGCGTTTCCCAGGTTGCGTGTGGGGCGAGCAGCGCCTCGACGTCGCAAAGGACGAGCAAGGTTCCCGGCGACATGGAATACGCGGCGACAAAGGATCGCGGCACGAGGGGTGCGTAAGAGATCTCGCGGTCCCCGTCGATCAGGGGCAGAATCTCGGTCACGGCCAGGGCATCCCGCGGGGCTTTCCACGGGAGGGACGCGACGCCCCCGGCCGCCGCACGCGCCACGCCGAGCGGTATGCCGCCGGCGGGCACGATAGCATCGGCGTGCCGGCGGGTTTCGAAGAAGGCGACTTCGATACCGTCCCCCCGCGCGGGTTGGGGTCCCGGCGGATCGAGGGCGACGATGCAAGTGAGCGCGGTCTCCTCGCCGGGGAGGACGACGATATCCTCCCCCTGGATCATCGCGCGCGGGAGGCTGAAGGCGATGTGCAGCGCGAAGAGGCCGGAGAGGAGCAACGCCTCGATGCAGAGGATGCCGGCGAGTCGTTTGAGGTTGATCGCACGCATTGTCTTTCCTCGGCTTCCGGGCCTGGCGGGAAAGCCGCGTTCCGGCTGCGGTCGAAAGAGAGCTTTCGCGCCAGGCAGATCCGATGCCGATGGGCAGCCTAGAGCAGTGTAATGGCTGGGCGCGTCGGGGGGAAGACCTTACGGCGCACAGACTCGTGCGATAGACTCGCTTGCGGCGGGACGGCGGGGCCGGGCGGCGACGCGCGGCCCCGCGCGCCCGCGGTCTTCCGTGGAGGCAGCCATGTTCGGCGACGAAACCATGTTCTTCGGCGATCACGGGGAGGTTCCGCGCAAGCTGTGGTCCTCCCAGCGCAACGCGCCCTTTCGCGAGTGCATGGTCTGCAACCGCGCGCTCGGTCCCGAGGACTGCTACGAAATTCAGAAGGCGTTCAACAAGCGCGAGGCGGTGTTCGAGATCGTTGTGTGCATGGAGTGCGGGCTGGCGCTCGCGGCGGAGTACTCGCGCGAGTCGATCGCGGCCATCACCGCCTTCATGCAGCAGCGCCTGGATTTCTCGCGGCCGCCGGAGGTCTGCACGTTCTGCGGCGCGGTGATGGGGGGCGCGCCGTCGCAATCGCTCTCGGCCGTGTGCCGCGGCGACCGCCTCATCATGCCCGTCATTGGGATGTGCGCCGAGTGCGAAGAGCGGCTGCAGGGCTGCCTGTCCGAGAAGACGCGCCGTGCGCACGAGGACTTCATCAATCGGACGGTGCCGGGCATTCCCGCCGATCTGGATCTTGCACCCGTGCTCTTTCTGTAGCGCCGGCGCCGCCTCGCGGCTCCGCGGCGGCGCCCTTCCCGTGGACCGCCCGCGGAGATCGCCGCCGAGGGCATCCGGCGTCCTCCCGCGCTTGACGATTCTCTCCGAAGAACCTATCCTGAGTATTTCACGGTCATTCGCCAACGCTGGCTAGCAGCGGGGCGCGAGTGCCGCCGTCCGGGCGGCCGCGATGGATGCGCGAACGCGCGCGGCGTGCTTGTTTCTTGTCCGCGACGCCCGGGTGAAGGGCCGTCAAGCCTGCCAGGCATGCCCGCGGGCGCTTTTCCGGCCCTGCCTTCAGGCGCACTCGCAACGGAACGCGCGGGCACGAAGAGAAAGGATCTTCCCGCAGATGGATGAGAACCAACGGCAGCGCTACAGGGGCAGGGGGCGAATGCGTCCCATCGGCGGCCGCGCCGGCCGGACCGAGGGGGGCCCGCAGCAGCAGCAAAGGCCCCGCGATGATCGTCCCCGGCAGGACCCGAGGCGCCCGCAGAGTCAGTCCGCCCAGGGGCGCCGCGAGCACCGCGTGGACCCCATGGCGCAGAGGCGCGGCCGCGATGATCGCGTGTTCGGCGCGCTGTGCCACGGCGGGTACTTCCTGGGGTGGTGGGGCATCGCGACGACGGCGGCGATCTGGGCCCTCAGGAAAGACTGGTCCCGGTCCATCAGGCTGACCGGAGTTCAGGCCATCGCGTACCAGACGCTCGCGCAGATTCTCTTCCTGGTGCTCGCGCTGGTCGCGTGCAGGGCCGAGGCGGTGACGAGCCTCGCGCCGCTTCTGGATCAGGGCGGGCTTTTCGCGCTCCTTGCGAACGAGGCCGCGTTCCCCCTCGGAAGCGCGAAGATCGCCCTCGGCGGCGTCGCGGCGCTCTACGCACTGCTGTGTCTGGTCGGCTTGGAGCCCTCGTACCCGATCGTGGGATTCTGCTCCCGCCTGGTGCTCGGCATCAAGCGGCCCCCGCGGCCCGAGGAGCCGCCGGCCAAGTCGGAAAAGCCCGAGGAGCAGAAGTCGGAAGAGAGCCCGGCGGGGTCCGTCCCGGCCGCGAGGCTCGAGCAGAAGTCGGCGTGGCGTTATTCGCCGCCGATTTCGGACCATTCGCGGGCTTTCCCGGCGGCGCCTAGGACCGACGAACGCTCCAACCAGCGCCCGCCGCCGAAACCCGAATCGGTTTCCGAGCATCCGCCGCCTTCGCCGCCGCAGTGATACTTGCCGGGGAGCGCGCCGCGGGCGGGTCCCGCCGGCGTCACGATCGGCCGAGGATCCAGGCCGACCGCGGCGGCACGACGATCGCCTTGCCGACGTATGTCCCGCGCGGCAGCGCCTGGGCGTGCATGTGGTCGGCGAAGACCTGCCAGCGCTTGAAGGGAAGGTGAAAGGTCTGCGGAATGACGTTCGCGTTGGCCAGGACGGCGACCTCCTTGAGCTCGGAAGCCGCCGCGCGGCGCCTGAGCACGAACCCGACCGCCTTGGGCGGCACGGAAAGGCCGAGATCATCGTCCAGGAGCAACAGCGGGCTCTCGTCGGCCGGTCCCGGCCTGAAGATGGGGTGCGCCCGGCGCATGGCGATGAGGCCGCGGACGTAAGCCGCGGTGGCGAGGTGCTCGACCTTGGCGCGCCACCGGATCATGTTGATTTCATCGCCGAGATTGTAGCTGTCGTGGGCGCCGTTCTTGGTGCGCAGGAACTCCTGCCCGGCGTGCAGGAGCGGTATCCCCGGGCTTGCCAGGAGCAGCGCCGTGCCCATGCGCACCATGGCTTCGCGCTCCTGCCAGGTGACGTGCGGTTCGCGCGCCGTGACGAGCGCCAGGCGGTCCCACAGCGTGTGGTTGTCGTGGCACTCGGCGTAGATAATGCGGCCGAGGGGATCGCGGCGCTTGAGGGCGGCCTTGAGTTCGCGGACGTTGTCGCCGTGGGAAAGGAAGCCGCCCTCGCTGGAGAAGACGTTGCCGCGCAGCGCGTCGCGGAACCGGTCGTCGAAAAGGGCGAAGCCGTTGGCTCGCAGGGTGTCGGCGTTGGGCGGCGGAATGCCCGCGAGGCCGGCGGTCCACGGCTCTCCGTACAGGAGGATGGCGGGGTTCTTGGCCCTTAGCATGGCGCCGGCCGCGGCGACGGTGTCGGCGTCCATCAACGCCAGCAGGTCGAACCTGAATCCGTCGGCGCCGAAGGCGTCGACCATGTACGCGAGCGAATCCAAGATGAGCCGGCGGACCATGGGCGCCTCGGTGCGCAGCTCGTTGCCGCAGCCCGAGCCGTTGTGCGCCGTTCCGTCGGGACGCTCGCGGTAATAGTAGCGCGGCGCGCATGGGCTCAAGCACACGCCGCGGTCGGGCTCGGTCTCGCAGGTGTGGTTGTACACGACATCGAAGACGACCTTGAGGCCGCGCTCGTGCAGCGCCGCGACGAGGGCCCGGAGCTCGTCGACGCGGCCGTCGCCGGCGCGATCGGCGGCGAACCAGCCCTGCGGCGAGAAGTAGTGAGCCGGCATGTAGCCCCAGTCGTAGCCCCCGCCGCCGATGTCGATGGGGAAGTCCAGGACGGGCATGAGCTGGACTACGTTGGCGCCGAGTTCGACGATATGGTCCAGGCCGGTGAAAAGCCCCGCAAGACGCGCGCCTCCCTCGGCCAAGCCGCGGAACGTGCCGGGCGCGGAGACGCCGCTTTCCGGATCGATCGTGAAATCGCGGACGTGCAGCTCGTAGATGACCGCGTCCTGGGGCGGGAACGACGGCCCCGGAGGCAAAAGCGGCCGCGGCGCCAGCACGCGCGAGCGGCCGTCGTGCCGAGTCGATAGACGGCCGTAGGGATCGACCGCGCGGCGCCGCCCGTCGAAGTCCGGATCGCCGCCGTGGATAACGTAGGCGTAGTAGGTTCCCGTGAGGTCCTCGTCGAAAGTCGCGCGCCAGACGCCGCGGGAGTCGCGCCTGAGCCGGCGCGCGCGCGGCGCGCCGCCCTCGGCGTCGGCGAAAAGCTCGACCCGGACCATGCCGGCGCCCGGCGCGAACACCGCGAACTCCGTGCGTCCGTTCTCGACGCGCGCGCCCAGCGGCGCGTCGCTCTCGTAGGCATCGAGGATGCGCCGCACCCGCAGGGGGGTCGCGTTCGAGCCTTGGAGAGCCAGCGTCCACGCGGCGGCATCGGCCTCGCGGTGGGGGAGCAGGACGTGCGTCGCCAGGGAGAGAACCGCCGCATCGCCCTCGACGCCCGCGACGGCGACGGCCGCGCCCTTGCGGTTCGTCAGCCGGAAAGCGGCCGGCGTGGTCATCCGCGCGGCGAGGGGATGCTCCAGGACCGCGGTTACGCGGCGCTTCCCGTCCACGAAGGCGCGCAGGAGCGCCGGCAGCAGGGGGGGAGGCTCGCCGTGGATCCGCTCGGCGCCGCGCTTGATCCAGATTTCCGCGCCCATCTCCGCGTCCCAGATTCGGTCGGGCCGGTCGTAAACCGCGGCTGCGGGCCGGTAGGGCAGGACGCCGAGCCGCCCCGCGGGCGGCGCGGCGACGGTGAAGACGGCGCCGAAGGCATCGTTCGCCGCGGGAGCGATGGTCCGCGCGGCGGCGCCGCTCGGGTGCTCCCAGACCCAGAGAGCCCACCCATCGTAATCGCCGTCGGGCCGATGATAATGGATCGTGAGGACGGTCACCGGCCGCACTCCTCGATGCCGGCTCGCGCGCAGACCTCGGCGCGCCGACCCAGCAGCGTGCGCACGCTCTCGCGCCAGAAACGCGGGTCTTTGAAGGGATAGGCCGGCGACAGGCGCAGGTCGCGGTCCTCGCCGGGCGCCGCGAAGTCGTCGGGGGGCGCGGGGAGCAGCGCCGAGCCCGGCTGCGGCGCGATGCGGCGCACGGTGACGCACGCGCCGGCGAGCGACGCCGCGAAGGCGTTCGCATCCGCCAGGGGGGGAAGCTCGCCGTCGCCGGCCGCCACGACGACGTGCGCCGTCACATCCTCGTTGACGGCGAGGGCGCAAGCGCGCCGGGTCTCCTCCGGTCCGTCCCGAACGAGGAGCGCGTCGGCGCTCTCGCGCGTCGGACAAACGGGATTGAAGACGACATCGCGGCAGCCCGCGCGACGCAGGCTCTCGAGCAACTCCGCCGTGACGGCGTGCGCCGCGAGGGAGCAGTGCCACGTCGCGCCGAGGGGCCGCATGGCTTCCGCGAGGGCGAGGGCCCAATCCTCATCGGCGTTGAACACCGGATCGACGAAGGCGATCTCCCTGACGCCGTGGCGGCGGATGAGATCCTCCGCCTCCTGGGCGACGGCGCGCGGGTTGCGGAACCGCGGCGGCCGGGAATCGGCTCCGCGCCGGCAGAAGCGACATTGCCGCGGGCATCCGCGCATCCCCGCCACCGTGGCGACCGGCCGGCGGCGCAGACAGCCCGCCTGGTAGGCCGCGAGCGGCACGATCGTACGATCGGGAAAGGGCAGGCTGTCCAGGTCGTCGATGAGCGGACGCGGCGGCCCCTCGCTGATGCGCGTCGGGCCCGGCACGGCGACGCCGCGGACCTTCACGGCGGGAAGGCCCTCGTACCAGAGGCTCACGAGCTCGACGAGCGCCAGATCGGGCTCGCCGAGGATAAGCGCATCGAGGCCGGGGAAGGCGGCGAGGACCGGCCGCGCGCACAGCGACGCGTAGGGTCCTCCGAGGACGATGCGCGCGGAGCCGCAGGCCTTGATGCCCGCCAGGAAGATGAGCTGCGCTCGGGCCGCGCGGGGATCGAGCTCCGCGTAGACCACATCGGGGTGAGCCGTGAACACCGCGCCCGCGGCCGCGTGAGCATCGTAGTCCAGGCGCGGGCAGTCGAGAAACTCGACGGCGACGCCCAGCCTGCGCAGACCGGCCGCCAGGTAGGCCAAATGCAACGGATACCGGTGCCGCCCCGCGCCCAAGTCGAAGAGCCGCCTTCGGCCGCCCGCCGGCGGCCGGAGCAGTAAGACCCTCACCGCGCCTCCTCGTTATCCTCTTCCGGCGCCGCGCGCCGGACGTCGCGATGCTTCGTCGTCGCGCGGCGCGCCGTTCACTTCTTCTCCCGAGAGTGCTTCGCGTTGAGCCGCTCGATGATGCTCGCCGTCAGATCCGCGCCCTGGTGGGCATACAGAACGCTGCGCCATTCTCCCTCGGACGTCTCCAGGGTGCGCTGGATGACGAGGGCCAGGCCCGTCTCCCGGGCCAGATCCGCGATCGCCGCGTCGAGCTCGGCGGTGAAGCCGTCGTAGTTGGCGGCATCGGCGCGGCCGAGCTCCAGGTCGTATTGCTGGGACGTCGAGCCCAGGTACGCCTCCTTCTTGATCAGTTCGGCTTGCAGCCGGATGAACTCCGGAGAGCCGGCCGCCGATTGCTCGAGCGTTTCCCGGAGCTTCTCGACCTGCTGCACGAGCGCGTCGATCTCCTCCTGGCACGCCGTCCGGCGGGCCTCGAGAACCTTCTCCATGTCGCGCCATTTGGCGCTCTTCTCGAAGACCTGGTTGACGTCGACCACGCCGATGGCGGGCATCCCCGCATCCGGGCGCAGGGCCGCGCCCGCCAGGAGGATGATCGCGAGCGTGCACGCGAGGTACCGCATAACCGCACCTGCCTTTCTTGTCGCAAGTATCTTACGCATGTCGAGGCCGGAGGGCAATGTCAGGAGGCCGCGGCGCATCGGTCCGGTCCGCGGGCGTTCCTCCCGCGCGGCGGCGTTCGAAGGTTGCGCCGGCCGCGCCGCGTCGCGTATGATGCGGGTTGTGCAGCGCGGCGCGCGCGCAGGCCGGGCGCGCGGCGCCATCACGGTAGGTCCTCGGGCGGGCATTGCAGGTCTTCCCCGAAGCCGCGCGCTGCGTCATCCCGCGACCGGCGCGCAGGAAAGGAGGCTCCATGGACGACGCAGAGGCTTTCAAAGCGCTCAAGGATGTGTGCGAGCGCGGCAACGGCATTCTTAAGCACCAGCCCGTCGTGCGGGAGACCTGCGAGGCGTGGACGCGCGGAGCGCGCGAGGCCTGCGCGGCGATCTACGGACCGGCGTCGGCCGAGCTCAGGGAACTCGCGGCCGCGCATCGCAGAATCATGACCAACTTCGACACCGATCCTTCCTACTATCTCACGCAGGTTGTGGCGAATCTGCATCGCGAGCTGAAGGTCATCGATAAACTTCTCAAGGGGAAGGAAGAGGCGGCGCGGGAGCAGGGCGGGCTCGCGAAGGCACTGCGCGTGTTCGCGGGCGTCGTGTGGGCGCGCAGCGCGGCGGCGGCCGAGGGCGCCGCCGCGCTCCTGGCGAAGGGCAATCTCCAGGTCCTGGTGGTGGAAGAGGGCGGCGACCTTCTGGCGAGGATCATGACGCTCGCGACGCTGCGTTACGGAGTCGTGATCGCGCCGCCGGACGCGTCCGGCGGCCTCGCGCCCGCGGCCGCGTTCGCGGCGGGCTGCCTGGCGAGCCGCCTGGGCGTGAGCCGGGTCGCGGTGCTTCTGGAGGCGCCGCAGAAGCTTCCCGCGGCCATGGGGCCGCTGCGCGCCTTCGACCTGGCGGACGAGGCGCGCTGGCTGGCGCAGATCGCCGCCGATCTGGGGAAGATCGCGAAGTGAGCCGCGCGGCCGCCGCCGCGGCGCGCGCGCGCCGGCCCGGGCGCTACCGGGCGGAGCGGCGGGCCGACGCGGAAAGGGGCGCGCCGGAGCCTCCACGCGGCGCAGTCGGCGTCACGGGGCTCGTCGTGTAAGGGCAGCTCGTGATGCCGGCGCGGTGCGCGGCCTCGGCCAGGCCGTGGAGGTGCCGCCCGGCTTCGGTGGGATAGTGTGCGTCGATGCAGGCCGTGCAGAGGTCCCTGCCGGGCAGGCCGATCGCGACGGGGATCTTGGCGCGCGGCACGTACCTGAGCGAGTCCGCGCCGAGTTCGGCCGCCATGATGCTCCGGATCGGCTCGGGGATCTCGTCCTCGATCTCCGCGACATGCGCGCGCGCGAAAAGCTCGCCGACCGTCGACATGTCGATGCCGTAGAAGCACGGGTAGAGAATGGGCGGCGCGGCGATCCGCAGATGCACCTCCCGCGGGCGCCCGCGCTCGCGGATGTGGCCGATGAGGTGCTTGAGCGTCGTGCCGCGGACGATGCTGTCCTCGACCAGCAGCACGCGCTTGCCCTCGAGCACTTCCCTGACGGGGGTGTACTTCAAGGACACGGCGCGGCTGCGCGCGCCGCTCTTGATGAACGTCCGGCCGACGTAGCGGTTGCGTAGCAGCCCCTCGAGCACCGGGATGCCGAGGTGGTACGCCATGCCGTCGGCGGCGGCTTTCGCGGTGTCCGGCACGGGCACGACGATCAGGTCATCGTCCTTGGGCACGGTCTCGATCTCCGCCAGAATGCGGCCTAGGCGGTTCCGGGTGAGGTAGACCGAGCATCCGTCGATCGCCGAGCCGGCGTTGGCGAAGTACACCCACTCGAAGAAGCAGGTGGCGCGGCGCGGGGACTCGGCGAAGCGGCGCACGGCGACGCCGTCGCGGTTGATGAGGACCAGACAGCCGGGCTCCAGGGAGAAGACTTCCTTGAAGCCGAGGTTCGCCAACGCCGCCGATTCGCTGGCGGCGGCGAAAAGATCGTCGCGGATGCCGTAGCACAGAGGCCTGAAGCCGAGAGGGTCGCGGGCGACGACCAGCTCGCCGTCCGCGTTCAAGAACGCGAGGCTGTAGGCGCCGTCGAACTCCCGCGCGACGTTCCCGAACACGCGCTCCAGCGGCGGCCGCTCCTCGCCGGCCAGCTCGCGGGACAGGTAGTGCATGATGATCTCGGTGTCCGTGTCGAGAACGACGTGGTAGCCCTTCTGCTGCTTGAGACGGTCCCGGAGAAGCGCGTAGTTGGCAAGCTGCCCGTTGCAGCCGAAGGAGAACCATTTGTAGATGCGGCCGTGCTGCCGCTCGAAGGGCTGGGCATACGCGCGGTCATCGGGGCCGCAGGCGGAGTAGCGCACGTGGCCGATGGCGGCGCAGCCCCGGCAATGCGCCAAAATGTGCGCCGACTTGCCGCTGTGCCCCAGCCGGAAGGCCTCGTTGACCGTGCCGACCTGCTTGTAGGTGACCAGGAGGCGCCGGCGGGACGGGTCGTAGCTCGTCATCCCGGCGGAGAGCTCGCCGCGCATTTGCATGTCGAGGAGCAGCCGGGTGACGAAGGGCGCGACGTCGCTCTCGGCATCGGGCATGCCGTTCTTCAGGGCGTAAACCGCGGCGATACCGCATTCTTCTCTCACGGCGTGTTCGCACCTCGCATGATGGCCGACGATCCGGACGGTCCGCGCGCGACAGAGGAGCATGGCCCCAACAGGGCGATAATAGCACCGTGCCGCGCCGTTTTCCACTCCCCTTCCCCGGTTTAAGATGAATTCCTGCATTCCCTCCCCGAATCCGGCCGATTGGCGGGCGCTTCAAATTGCGGCGCCGGCGGGCACGGGCTATGATTTGGGCGCGCGCGGGCGCGGCGCGCGCTTTCGTCCCGGCGTTCCTTGGAAGGAGAACTACAGGGCATGGGGGCATTCCGGCGGCGGAGCGGCGCGATCGTGTGTCCGCGCTGCAGCCGCCTCGTGGAGGCGCGGGCGCGGCGATGCCCCGCGTGCGGCATGTGGCGTCCGAGCTTCTGGGGCTTCGGACCGGCGTTGCTCAAGGTGCGATCGCTGCCTTTCCGCGACGGCATCATCGCCTTGTGCGGCGTGCTGTACGCGGGCTCGCTGGCGCTGCACCGCGGAGACGGACCCGACGCCGTGGCGGCCCTGGCCGCGCCCACCCCGGCCGCGCTCATAACGCTCGGCGCGACCGGGCGGATCACGGTGGAGCTCCTCGGGAGATGGGAGACGCTGCTCACGGCGGTGTTTCTCCACGGGAGCCTCCTTCACATCCTATTTAACCTGCTGTGGACGTGGCAGCTTGCCGCGCCGCTCTGCGAACTCTACGACGCGCCCCGCTTCCTGCTCATCTTTCTCGCGGCGGGCGTCGCGGGGAACGCCGCCGGCGTCTTCATCGATGCGGGCGACATCCTGGTGGGCGCCTCGGGCGGGGTCTACGGCCTCTTCGGAGCGCTCGTCTGGTACGGCTTCAGGCGCGGCGGGGTCTTCGGCGCCGGGGTGTTTCGGTTCGGGCTCTTCTGGGCCGGCCTAGGCCTCGTGCTCTCTTTCGCGATTCCGAACTGCGCCGTGTGGGCCCATATCGGCGGGTTCTTCGCGGGCGCCGGCGCGGCCGCGGTGCTCGGTTACCGCGAGCGGCGCCCCAGCAACCCGGCGATCTGCCTGGGCGCGCTCGTGGCCGGGATCGGCGTTTTCGCCGCGTTCTTCGCGTACCTGGGCTTTCCGCCCGAAGGGCTGGACAAGCTGGTGCGTCTGGTGGGAGGCAGGTAGCGCGCGGCGGGGCGGGGACGGCTCCTCTGAGCCGCCCCGCCCCGCCGCGCGTCGAAAACCGTGAGCGCCGTTACGCGCCCGGCACCGCCACCGGCGGAATCGGGATCGTCGCGTCCCAGCTCGACGCGGGCATCTCGCTGTCGTTGACCTTCATCACGTGGTCCCACGTGACGACCTTGCCCGTATAGGCTGACATGCGCCCCATGATGGCCGTCATCGTGCTCTCGCCGACGCCGACGGCCTCGTTGAGGAGCGGTTCGCCGTCGCCGCGCACGATGTTCTTGAGCATGTCGATGTGCTCCTGAACGTAGGGATTCTCGCCGCCGGGCCCCTCGAACACTCTCCGGCCCTTTTGCCAAATGGAGGTGCCGTTGCTCTCGCCGTTGGCGCCCACGATGAACTCCGAGACGTTGTCATCGCAGCCCTTGTACTGGCGGCACATGCTCATCATGTGGACGCCGTCGGCGTAGGCGTAGTCCGCCGTGAGGTGGTCGTAGATGTTGCCGTACCACTCTTCCTTCGGGCGCCAGGCGCAGCCGCCCGAGGCGTAGACGCTCACCGGATGGGCGCCCATGACCCAGTTGCACACATCGAGGTTGTGGAGGTGCTGCTCGACGATCTGGTCGCCGCAGATCCACACGAAGGAGTACCAGGCCTTGAGCTGGAAGTCCATGTCCTTCTGGCCCGGGGTGCGCGGCCGGCCCTTCATGACCGGGCCGCCGCACCAATAAGCGCGCAGCGCCCGGATGTCGCCGATGGCGCCGTCGTGAAGCTTGGCGACGGTCTCCACGTAGTTGCTCTGGTGGCGGCGCTGCGTGCCCGCGACCACCGTCAGATTCTTCCGCACGGACTCCTCGGCCGCCTTGAGGAAGCGGCGGCAGTCCTGGGCGTAGGTGGCCACGGGCTTCTCGCAGAAGCAGTGCTTGCCCGCGGCGACGACGGCCTCGAAATGCTCCGGCCGGAAGCCCGGAGGCGTTGCGAGGATGACGATGTCAACGCCGGAGTCGATCAGCTTCTTGTAGCCGTCGAAATCCCAGAAGGTGCCGGCGGCGCCGACGTTGAAGTGCCTGGCCGAGTTCTTGGCCTGGCCCTCGTACACGTCGTGGACCGCCGTGAGCTCCACCTTGATGCCGGTTTTCTGAGCGGCCTTCAGGATGTCGCCGGCGGCGCCGTTGCCGCGCCCTCCGCAGCCGATAAGGCCCGCCTTGAACGCCACGTCGCCGGCCGCGATGGTCCGGCTCTTCATGGCGGCCAGGCCGACGCCGGCCGCCGCCGCCGACTTCAAAAGGTGACGACGAGAAATTTGGGTGCGCATACGCTCGTTCCTCCAGAAAAAGTTCGCCGAACCGGATGCCCGCGGCGCCGGAGCGCCGCGCACGCCGCGAACCTCATTATAGCCGAGGCGGCGCCGCCGGGCCAAGGCCCGAGGGCGCGCGTCACCACCACTTGCTGCGGATCCGCCGCTGGATATCCGCCGCGTCCACGACCTCGTCGGGCACGATCTCCTGGGCGAGCCTGATGCGCTCGAAGGAGTCGAAGAGGACGGGCGGGATGAAGCGCGTGAGCTGGGCGTAGGCGTGCCGGTCGCCGGTCCCGAAGGGCCGCGAGTAATAGCGGAAGGGGAAGCTCACGTAGAGGAAGTTGCGCGCGCGCGTCATGGCGACGTACAGGAGCCGGCGCTCTTCTTCGAGCTCCTCCTCGGAAGAGGTCGCCAGATCGCTCGGGAGGCAACCGTCGGCCGCGTGGATAATGTAGACGGCGTCGAACTCGAGGCCCTTGGCCGAATGGATCGTCGACAAAACCAGCCAGTCGTCGTCGCGCGACGGGTCGGCGGCGAAGTCCGAAGTGGAGGTGGGCGGATCGAGGGCCAGATCGGCGAGGAACTCGCGCCGGCTTTTGTAGCGCTGCGAGAGCGCCTCCAGGTGGTCGAGATCGCGGTCGCGCACCTCGGCGTTCTCGTACAGGTCCTGAAGGAGGCTGCCGTAGAACTTCCGGACGGCGCTCACCTCCTCGGGAAGCGGGCGCTTCGAACCGTGCAGCTCGCAGAGCAGGTCGACCAGCTTGCCGTAGTGCTCCTCCGCCCGGGAAGGGACGGCGCAGTCCTTGAGGCCGGCGAACGACCCGCCCCCGGCACCGAAAGCCGCGATCACCCGCGCGGCGGTGGACTGGCCGACGCCGGGCAGCAGGTTCAGCATGCGGTGCCAGGCCAGATCGTCGCGGCCGTTCTCCATGACCCGCAGGAAACTGAGCAAGTCCTTGACGTGGGCGGCCTCCAAGTAGCGCAGCCCCCCGAACTTGTGGTACGGGATGCTGCGCCGCACGAGCTCCAGCTCCAGGTTGGCGCTGAGCTGGCTCGCGCGGAAGAGCACCGCCTGGCGCCGCAGCGGCACGCCTTCCTCGCGATGGGCCAGCAGCGTGTCGATGACGAAGGTGCTCTGCTGGGGCTCGTCGTAGCACGTGACCAGGTACGGCTTCTGGGCGCTCGCGCGCTCGCTCCACAGGTCTTTGGTGTAGCGCTCCTTGGCGTAGGCGATCACCTTGTTGGTGACATCGAGCACGGGTTGGACCGAGCGGTAGTTCTGGTCCAGCGTGACCACCGTCGCGTCCGGGAACTCTTTCGGGAAGTCGAGGATGTTTCGGACCGTGGCGGCGCGGAACCCGTAAATCGCCTGGGCGTCGTCGCCGACCACCATGATGTTGCGGTTGTGCCGCCGCATGCGCGCGAGGATCCGGGCCTGGATCGGATTGGTGTCCTGGTACTCGTCCACCAGAATGTGGCTGAAGCGGCTCTCCAGGAGATCCGCGGTGCGGTCATCCTCGAGGAGTTCGTGCCAGAAGAGCAGCAAATCATCGTAGTCCAGCAGGTTGCGCTCCTGCTTGAGCGCGATGTAGCGCCGGAAAAGCTCCGTGAGCCGCTCCTCGTGCTCCAGGCACCACGGGTAGAAACGTTCCAGCGTCTCCCTGAGCGCGGCGCCGCCGCGGCCGGTGTTGACGGTGCGGGAGTAGACCGCGAGCAGGGTTCCCTTCTGGGGGAAGCGCTTGGGCTGATCGGCCGCCTTGGCGTCGCGCCGCGCCATGTCCATGAGGTCGCGGCTGTCGCCCTCATCGAGCACCGTGAACTCCGGCGCCAGGTTGATCGACGCGGCGTAGGTGCGCAGCAGCCGGTTCGCCGTGGCGTGGAACGTGCCGCCCCATGCCCGCGCGAAGGCGTTCCGGCCGGCCCTGCCGATGACGGCCTGGGCGCGGCGGAGCATCTCCGCGGCCGCGCGGCGCGTGAAGGTGAGGAGCAGAATCGTCTCGGGGCGCACGCCGTTCTTGACGAGGTGCGCGACGCGGTAGGCCAGAGTCTTGGTCTTGCCCGAACCCGCGCCCGCGATGACCAGCACCGGACCCTCGAGGATCTCGACGGCCTGGCGCTGCCGGGGATTCAGTTCTTCTAGATAGTTCATACCGGGCTCTCGGGGGGCGCCGGACGCGCGCGGCGGAGCCCTCGCCGCGGTCCGGCCCCGCAGTCCGGATTATGGCGCGCGCCGGGGCCGAGCGCCAGATGCGCCGCGGGGCCGCGCGGCGGCGCGGGCGCGGAGGGCCCGTTCACCAGACGATGTCCGGGCAGCCCTCGATCTTGACGCGGGTCGTGCCGAGCACGTGCGCCGGCCCGTGCGCGAAAAGATATGCCAGCAGGTAGACGGGGTCGGCGAGATCGACCTTCCCATCGCCGTTCATGTCGAGCAGCACGAGGGTGCCGCCCTGGTTGAGGCTCGGGCCGTCGCAAGGCGGCACCAGGCTGCCGCCCGCGAACAAGAGGCGCAGGAGCCCGACGGCGTCGGAGATGTCCAGGCGTGCGTCCTGATTGGCGTCGCCGGGCATCTGCCAGCCGCCCGGCTGGACGCTGTCGGGATCTCTTTGGCCCGGCGAGCCGTCGATGGCGGTGCTCGCGCGCCAGGTCTCCGGGTCGCTGAAGAAGTTCGGGGCCGTCGCGGGATCGACCAGTACGAGGGAGTAGCCGCTGCCGTCGGTCTCGGGATACCAATAATCGTTGTAAACGAAGTCCAGGATGGGTTCGTTGAGCGGTCCGACGAACTGGATGCGTTCCCCGCGGTTGCTCAGGAAACCGGTGTACTGGCCCAGAATGATGTCGCCCGACCAGCCGTAGCGCGACGTGAAAGCCGCGATATTCTTGACGATCACCCCGTACGCGCCGGCCTCGAGCACCATGCCCTCGGGAAAGGTGAACTCGATGCCGTCGGTGAAGCGCGCTCCCGAGAGATCGTAGGGCGCGGCGCTCTTGTTGTGGATTTCGATGAACTCGAAATCGTTGTCGCGGTACGGGCTGGGCGGCACGGGTTCCCGCGGGTGGTACATAATCTCCGTCACGGTGAGGGGCGGCGGATTCACCACGTAGGTCGCCTCGATGATGCCGCTCCACCGCGTGCTCTGCTTGGCCCGGACCCGCACTAGGGTGTTGTTGTTGACGGTGATCGCGCCGCTGTACAGGATCGCGCTCGGCGCGATGCCGCCGCCCCGAAGGCGCGGATCGGAGCCGTCGAGGGTGTAGTAGGAGGCCCCCGCGGGCGTCGAGATGGTGAATTTGAAGCCGGCCGGCACGATACCGCCGTTGTGGCTCAGCGTGGGCGCTTCAAGATAGTTGCCGCTGATCCACGCCGCCCGCCCGCTCATCCAGTCCTTCATCCAGTTCAGCTCGGCCTGCCAGGTGGGGGCGACGTACCAGTTGGGCCAAACATAGACTCCCAGGATCTGCCATCGCACGAAATTGCGGGCCTGGGATTCGAGCAGCAGATCGGCCCACGCATCGACGCGGGCCAGCATGGCGGACGTGGCCAATTGCTTGCGCGAGATGGCGGTCCACCGGTCGATCGTCTTCTGGAGGAACTCGGGGTCCTGGCGCATCCGCTTCCACCAGTGGGCCGCCCCGCCGCTTTGGTCCAGATACCACCCGGAAGTGATCCACCCTTCGGCGTAGTTGGCGTTGCCGAAGGACAGGTTGAAGTCCCAGATCGGGCCGGACGCGAGCTTGCCCTCGCGGTCCTTGTAGAAGAAGGTGCTCAGGCGGTAGCCGTCGATGTTCTTCGCGAGTTCGGTGAGGAGAAAGTGGTCGATGAAAGAATCCACATCGACATAAGCGGCGTAGCCGGTGGCGGGGTCCGTGAAGTTCGCGCTGTAGAGCGCGGCCTCGAAGGTGTCCAGATAACCCCGGATGTAGGCTTTCTGGGCCGGCGTGATCGCGACTTCCTTGGGAAAGACGTAGCAGAACTGCGTGCCGCGCGCCGTGGAGAAGCCCGCATCGCCGGGGTCGAGGCGGTCGACCTTGAGGATGTAGCCGCCGGTCACCTCCGGCGAGGTATTCTGGGACGGGAGGAGCTTGGCGACGTCGATGCGGTCCTCATCGCGCTTGAGCTTCTCCATGAAGACATAGACGCCGACATAGTCGGCCGAGGTGAGCGGCCCGGCGGTCGTCTTCAGATATGCCTCGACGAACCGGGTTCTGCAGGCGTAGGTGCCGATCTCGTTGCTGAAGCCGTAGGCGAGCACGTTGCGCATGAGCGCCTTGTCGCTGTAGGGGCCGTAGAGAATCCAGTCCGATTCGCGCGGCAGCCCGAGGATCGACGCGTTGTAATCCTGGCCGTGCTCGTCCCACAGTTCGATGCTGAACTGTTTCTTCGGGAAACCCGCGGAGCTCGAGCCCCGTTGCTTGATGCCGATAACGCTCTGGAACTGCGGCACGGAGTTCAAGGCGGTGCGCTCGCCGTCCGCCGTGAAGACCTGCATGAAGCCGGGGACGCGGGGATCCTGGGGGATGCCGACCCCGAAGGTGTTGACGACCACAAGGGGGAGATTCGACGTGAAGCCGGCGGCCGTCGAGTCGAGCCGCGTGTACGCCTGTGTGACGATCCGGCTCGGCACGGCGTTCGGCGCATAGACGCAGGCCCTGACAATGGTGTTCTGGGTGATCGATAACGGCGTCGAGTAGACGGACCAGGATTCGGGCGGCGAGGAAGCCGACCAGGAGCGCGTGTAGCGGATCACGGATCCCGGGGCGGGCGAGAACAAGACGAGGGAGAAATTGCCGGTGTAGACGCCGCTTTCGTGGGAGAACACCGGCGCGGGGCTGACCGCGAGGTGCCCGGAGCTGCTGTTGATCGATCCCGGCGTGGGCTCGTTCAAGTAGTACGCGGCGCTTGTGTCCATGGCGCCCGCCACCACGGCGTCCAGCTCCGGGACGATCAGGAAGTCCGAGCTGGTGACGGGATAGTTCATGCCGTGAATGGCCAGCACGTTGGCGCCGTCGCGGAGCACGCCCGCGTCGACGCCCATCTCCCACTCCTCGAAGATGACCGCCTGCGAATCCTGGTGGATCGTCGTGGCGCACGAGTTGTGGGCAATCGCGGCGGGCGCGTTCTTGCTCATGATTCTGACGCCGTTCAGGTACGCGACGAAACCGTCGTCGTACTTCATGCGCAGGCGCACCGTGGAGACGGAGGCGCCGTTGGCGAGAAAGAAGGGGACCCGCATGTACGCCGAGCAGTTGACGTTGTACATGGCGGCGTTCAGATCGATATCGAAGAGGCCCTGAAACCCCGAGGCGCGTTCGAAGCCCATGCTGGCCTCGCCGCTGATCCAGGACGAATCGTTGAAGCCGACGGCGGTCCATGTCAGGCCCAGGAATCCGTCGATGGGCACATAGGCGCGCGCGGGGGCGCCGGGCCCGATGACGTTGAAGGCGGACGACATCTGTTTGAAGCCGTAGGAGACGTCCTCGATCTGGGGCGGGTAGTCCTCGTATTCGTGCACGATGGTGACGCCGTCGGCGGCGGTAAGGGCCAGGTACTCGCCGTCGGCGCGGAGCTGGAAGTTCGTGTGGAGCTGATAGGCGGGATTGCGGCGGTCCTTGCCCGACGCGAAAACCAGCATGAACTTGCCGGCCCCGATGGTCACGGCGGGAAAAACCCACTTGCGCAGGTATTGCGGATTGTCGGTAAGCGACCACCCGTTCAAGTCGACGGCGGCGCCGCCGGCGTTGTAAAGCTCGATCCAGTCGGTGTACTCGCCGTCCTCGTCCCGGTTCGACGTGAGGTTCGAAGCCATGAACTCGCTGATGAACACCTGTGCGGCGACATTGAGCGGCGCGGACAAAGGAAGGATTAGAAGAAAGAACCAACGCAGATGTCGTCGTTGAAGCATGGCTCGCGTAACCTCAGCCCGTTGATGCAGCTATAACAATCATACAGCCTCGGGGCCGTTGCCAGAAGAGTCCGAGCCGCGGCGCGCGGCGTTCTCCCAGCCTCGGGGATGCACGTCCGGGAAGTTGTCCATGAGGCGCGCGCGGCGGCTTTCGGCGAGAGCCTCGTAGGCCTCGGCGAGCTTCATGGTCGCCTGCTGCGCGACGCAATGGCGCCGCCAAGTGACCGCTTCGGCCGCCTGCTCCTTGCCGCCCACGATCCAGACGTTGGGGGTCTTGCCGGTCACGGCGTTGCGGATCTTCTTGTTGAAGGAGTCCGCCGAGTCGTCGACTTCGGCTCGGAGCAGGTCCGTCCTGAGCCGGGCGGCGATGTCGCGAGCGTACCGCTCGAAGCGCTCGGCGACGGGGATCACCACGACTTGGACGGGCGCCAGCCAGGTCGGGAACGCGCCGCCGAGGTGTTCCAGCAAGAACGCGATCATGCGCTCGTGCGTGCCCAGCGGCGCACGGTGGATGACCAGGGGCCGCCGGCGCGTCCCGTCCGGCGCCGTGTAAACCAGATCGAAGCGCTCGGGCATGGCGAAATCCAACTGCGTCGTCGAGGCGGTCTCCTCCCGGCCGATGACGTTCCTGAGCTGGTAGTCGATCTTCGGCCCGTAGAAGGCGGCCTCGCCGGTGCGCTCCTCGAAGGGGAGCCCGCACTCCTTGAGAACGTCCCGGACGATCTCCTCGGACTTCTCCCACAGATCCTCGTTGGCAATGTATTTGTCCTTGTCCTTGCTGTGGAGCGAGAGCCGGATCCAGAAGTCCTTGATGCGGAACATTTCATAGTAATAGCGCGACAGGTTGATCGTGCCCAGGAACTCCTCCCGCACTTGATCCAAGCTGCAGTAAATGTGCGCATCGTTCATGCACATGCCGCGGACGCGGAGCAGACCCGCCAGTTCGCCCGACTTCTCGTAGCGGTAGCAGTCGCCGTATTCGGCGAGGCGCAGGGGCAGCTCGCGGTAACTGCGCGGCCGCGCGAGGTAGATCATATGGTGGTGGGGGCAGTTCATGGGCTTGAGGTAGTATTCCTGGTCATCGTCGAGCGTCATGGGCGGGTACATGCTACCCTGGTAGTAAGGCAGGTGCCCGGAGCGGTGGTACAGCGCGGCCTTGGTGATGTGCGGAGTCGCGACGCGCTTGTAGCCGGCCAGGAACTCCCGCTCGGCGGCCAGCGCCTCGAGTTCCTGGCGGATGACGGCGCCGTTCGGGAGCCAGAGAATCAAGCCGGAGCCGACCTCGTCGGCGATGGAGAAGATCTCCAGGTCCTGCCCCAGCTTGCGGTGGTCGCGCTCCTGGGCCAGCTTCAGGCGCTCCAGGTACGCCTCCAGGGCGGTCTTGGTGGGCCACGCGGTGCCGTACACGCGCTTGAGCTGCTTCTGCTTCTCGTCGCCGTGAAGGTAGGCGCCCGAAACCTGCATGAGCTTGAAGGCGCCGATGCGGCCCGCCGAGGGCACGTGCGGCCCGCGGCACAGGTCGGTGAAGGCGCCGGGGTCATCGCCCGTGCGGTAGAAGCTGATGACCTCGCCCTCGGGGACGGCGCGGAGGTTCTCGGTTTTGTAGGCATCGCCCGCGACGCGCGCCATGGCCTCCTCGCGGGTGCACTCGATGCGGCGGAACGGCTTGTCGGCCGCGACGATCTTCGCCATGGCGGCTTCGATGGCCGGAAAGTCGTCGCTTCCCAGGGGGCGGTCCAGGTCGATGTCGTAGTAAAAGCCGTTCTCGACGGGCGGCCCGTAGACGAGCTTGGCCTCGGGAAAGAGGGACACGATGGCCTCGGCCATGACGTGGGAGGCCGAGTGGCGGATGAGCGCGAGCGCCTCCCGGTCGAGCCGGTCGATTTCGCCGTCCTTGACGCCCCGGGGCTGCGCCGTGATGATCCGCGCCGCGCCCCCCGCCGCGAGCGGCCGGTCCAAATCGAAGATCTCGCCGTCGACGGCGACGCCGAGGGCCGCCGCCGCCAGCTTGGCGCCGATCGAGGCGGCGATCTGCCGGCCGGTCGTGCCCGCCGGGAGGACAAGCTCGCTTTTGTCGGGCAGGGTGAAACGAAGGTCCGTCATGGGAATGCTCCTTGGTTCGCGGCGCCGCGCGACGCGCGCGCCGGCAGCACGGCCGGGCGCGTGGGCGGGCTTCGCCCGCGCGGGTCCGGAGAACAGTAAGAATATCGGCCCCTGAGGCTTCTTCAAGAAGTCCTTTCGCGCCGGCGGCCCTTGGCGCGGCATCAGGCCGGGCGCTACACTTGCCCGCATGCGGATCCTGCTGCTTGTCGCCGATTCGCTTCGGCCCGATTTCCTCGGTTGCTACAACCCGGCGCGGCGGACCCGCGTCGTCGATCTGCTGGCGGCCGATGGAGCGCGGTTCGAGACCGCGGTGGCCTCCGCGCCGTGGACGGTGCCCGCCATCGCGTCGATCTGCACCGGAGTGGCGGCGCAGCGGTTGGGCCTCGTGCGTTGGGAGCAGCCCTGGAGCCCCGCGGCCGCGACCCTGTTCAGCCGCCTGCGCGCGGGGGGCTTCCAGGTTGCGTCGTTCGTGTTCGAGCCCGCGCATCTCTTCTTCAAGTGCCCCGAGGCGGCCGTGGCGGGCTCTTCCCAGGATCCCGCCGCCATGCGGGCGTGGTTCGCCGACCGCGGCCGAGGCGGGTATTTCGCCTTCGTTCACTACTGGTGGACGCATCTGCCCTACCTGCCGCGGCGGTTCGCGCTCGCCGAGTGGGACGCGCGCTGCAAGGCGCAGCTCGCGACCCTTGCGGACCCGGACCCCTGGCGGCGGGAGAAGAACCGCGCCGCGCTCAGGGAGCTCTACGCCCGCGCGGTGGATTACTTCAGCGAGGAATGGCTGCCGGCGCTGCTCAAGGTCGCGCGGCCCGATTTTCTCATCATCACGGCCGATCACGGCGAGTCGTGGGGCGAGCGCATGGGCCCCGCCGAGCGGCCGCGTAGGATCTTCGACCTGCACGGAAGGCATCTTTTCAACGAGGTGCTCGAGGTGCCGCTCATCATGCACGCCCCCGGCCTGGTGCGCCCCGGAGTCGTGCGCGGGATCGCGCGGAGCATCGACATCATGCCGACGGTGCTGGCCCTGGCCGGCGTGCGCGAGGGCGGCGATGCGATCCAGGGCGTTTCGCTGCTCCCGGCCATGGAGCGGGGCATCGCCGCGAACGGCCCGGCGTTCTTCGCCCGCAACCGCGACTTCGCGCCCGAGGAGGCGCTGCCCGAGAGCCTTGACGAAGCGTACGCCGAGATCGGATGCCGCGAGGGGCGCTGGAAGGTCATCCGCGCCATCGAGACCGGCGCGGCGCGGGCCTACGACCTGGCGGAAGACCCGGGGGAACGGCGGCCCTTCACGCCGCGCGAAGGGCCGAGCGCGGAACTTTTGCGCGCCCTCGATGCCGAGATCTCCCAGGCGGCGCGCCGCCTCGATCCGCGGGATTACACCGCGGTGCGCGCGCAGCTCGCGCAGCTCGGCTATCTGTGAGAACGGGGCGCCGCGCTCGGGCGGCCGCGCGGCGATCTTCCGCGGACTTCCCGGGGAAGCCGGCGGTCGGCGAGACTAGGAGGAAGCATGACGGCGACATCGTTTCTGTGTTTGATTATCTGCGCCCGGTTCACGGCGTACGAGTCGCGCCCGGGCAATCCGTTTTCCGTGCCGGGCAAGGAGCGCGGCTTCGTCTTCGACCTGCGGGTGGAGGCCGCCGCGGCGCGGCCCCATCCCTGGCTTTTCATCTCGAGGGCCGAGATCGCGACGGCGCGGGAGGCGGCGCGGGGCGCCCTCGCCGGCGAGTTCCGGCAGCTTGTCCGCGACGCCGAGGCGGCCCTCGGCGCGGCCGGCGCCGCGCCGGAGGAGGGCTGGTACGACGCCGTCAAGGGCCGGCCTTTCGATGCCGTCTATCCCGAAGTCTACGCCCGCACGGCGCGGGAGCCCGCCGCGGCTTGGCGGCCCATCGTGACCATGGCCCGCGCCTGGGCGCTCAGCGGCCGCGCCGAGTTTCTGGCCCCCGTCGTGGCGCAGCTCCGCGCCTGGGCGGATTACCGCTTCGCCGTCGAGCATTACGATGTGGGCCTCAACTACGCGATCTGGGTCTTGATGGCCCTGGAGTGCTGCGATCTGGTTTTCGACGAACTCGCGCCGGGGGACCACGCGGCCCTCGCCGGTTTCTTCGGCCGCGCGCTGGGCGCGGTCCTCCGCAACGACTGCTTCTGGCTGGAATACGACATCGGCGGCGGGCTTAACAACCACCTGGCCTGGCATCGGTACGCCGCGGGCGCCATCGGCCTTTTCTGGGGCGAGACGGCCGCCGTCGACTTCACGCGGAACGGGGCGCGCTCCCCCAGCGAGCTCGCCGAACGCGGCCTTCGCGACGGCGGCTTGTGGCTGGAGGGAAGCATTCCGTATCACCTGACGGCGCAGTATCCCCTAATCGCGGTGCTGCGCCTTTACCGCCGCGCCGGGTTGGACCTTCCTCCTCCGGCCGGGGGAAGGTCGTTCCAGGATTTCTACCGAGGGCCGGCCCGGGTTGTCTTCCCCGATCTGGTGTTGCCGCCGCTGGGCGATGCCTACGGCGCGCGTTCGTATCTTCCGGACGCGGGCGCGTGGCGCTTGGCGGCCGAGCTGTGGCCGGACGGCCTCGCCGCATACATGCTGTCTCGGAGGGTCAAGACGGACCCGTGGGAGACGCTGACCGCGCCGCCTTTGCCGGCGCGCCCCGAGCCGCCCGTGCTGGCGAGCGAGCTTTTCACCGAGCACGGCTACGCGGTCCTGCGCGTGCCCGAGGGGCCGCCCTCGCCGGCGCAGGCCATGGTTCTGGCGACCTACGACGCCGCCGGCGTCCACGGCCACGCGGACAAGCTGTCGTTCATGCTTTTTGCGGGCGGCAAGCTCCGCCTCGAGGACCGCGAGGCGGTCACGGGCGCCGTGCACTCCTTTTCGTCGGACATCCAACGCACGCTGAACCGGCACACGATCTGCCATAACGCGCTGCTTGTGGACTGGCGGGCGCAGCGCGGGGCCGCCGAGAAGCTGGATCTCGTCGGCTTTCGGCGCGGCGAGGGCTTCGCGTGCGTCACGCTCGCCGATTTCCGAGGACGCCTCTACGAGGGCGTGCGCCAGATGCGCAGCCTCGTCCTCCTGCCCGATGCCTGCCTGGACATCCTCACGGCGGCGGCCGATCGCGAGGCCGCCTTTGTCCTTGCGCTGCACCCGGCGGGCGAGCTCGCGGGCGCCGCCTTGGAATGGCGCGAGGCCGCGCTTCCCGAGGGTCGGCCGTGGTCGTGGCTTGCCCGACCCCGCAAGATCGAGCGCGCGGGCACGGCCCGCTTCCCCTTCGCGGATGGCGCCGACCGTTTCACGGTGCTGAGCGTGTGTCCGCCCGCGACGGCGGCTTGGCTGATCGATTTCCCGACGCGCGACGATGGCTCGGCGCACAAGCCGCTCCTCCTGCGCGTGGCGACGGGCGACCGCGCCCGCTTCGTCCACCTCTTCTTTTTCGGCGCCGGCCCAGAGCCCAGCGTCGAGTGCCGCGAGCTGGGCGGCGACCGCCTTCTTCGCGTCGCCCTGCGGCGCCCGGGCGCGGCGGAGCAGGTCTTCATTCTGCCGGACCTGCCGTGAAGCCGCGGGAGCGCGCGCGTTGACGGCGAGTTGCCGCGGCGCATATACTGGCCTTGTCCGGGAGCGAAAGCTATGAAAGGGAGTCGAACGCGGACTGGGCCGGTGTCGCGCCGCGCGTTTCTGGCGCGGTCCTTGGGCGCCGCGGCGCTCGTTCCGAGTTTCGTTCCGGCCCGCGTCTTGGGAAGGGACGGCGGCGCGGCGGCCAGCGAGCGCATCGTCTTGGGCGTGATCGGTCTCGGCCCGCGAGGCCGGTACGTGCTGTCAAGCATGCTGCTTGAGCGCGATGCGCAGTTCGTCGCGGCTTGCGATGTGCAGCGCGCCCGGCGCGAGGGCGGCAAGCAGATGATCGACGAGCGCAACGGCAACCGGGACTGCGCCGCCTACCGGGACATGTTCGAGGTCCTGGCGCGTCCGGATATCGACGCGGTGCTCGTCGCGACGGGCGACCGGTGGCACGCCCTCGCCTCGATTCTGGCGGCGAAGGCCGGCAAGGACGTCTACAGCGAGAAGCCTTGCGGGCTCACGATGGGCCAGGTGCAGGATCTCGCCGACGCCATGGAGCGCATGGGCCGCGTGTTCCAGGCGGGGACCCAACGGCGCAGCCAGCGCAACTTCCAGTACGCCGTCCAGTTGGCGCGGAGCGGCGCGCTGGGACGGCTCAGAACTCTGCACGCGTCGGTTTATTTCCCGGCGCGGCGCTTCGACTGGCTGGCTCCGGAGCCCGAGCCTCCCCTCGAGGAGTGCGACTGGGATCGGTGGCTGGGGCCCTGCCCGTGGCGGCCCTACAACAGCGCCTATGTCGGCGGCGGGTGGCGGGGGCATTACGATTTCGAGGCCGGCGCCAACTTCCTGGACTGGGGCGCCCACACCCTCGACCTGTGCCAGTGGGCCAACGACGCCGACCACACGACGCCGCTTGAGTTCGAGGCGGGGCCCGCGGGGATCACGGCGCGGTATGCCAACGGCGTCACGCTCCTCTGCGATTTCCTGGCGACGCCTTTCGGCGACCGCGCGCCGCAGTACCGCACCGCGACGGGCACCTGCCCGGTCAGGTTCGAGGGCGACGAGGGCTGGGTGGAGACAGGCGACAACGGGCCCATCGTGCTCTCCGAAAGCCTGGCGAAAACCCGCGGGAAGGTTTTCGCCGCGCCGGGGACGAGCGCCGCCGAGCATGCCCGCGACTTCTTCGATTGCGTCAAGTCGCGGGGCGTGACGGCCTGCAACCCGCGGGTCATGCGCCGGTCGCATATCGCGAGCTTCGCGGCCGCGCTCGCGTGGGAGCTGGGCCGCAAACTCGTCTTCGATCCGGTCAAGGAGGAGTTTGTCGGGGACGACGAGGCCAACCGCATGCGCCGCCGCGCGATGCGGGAGCCATGGCACATCTGAGAAGCGGCGGCCTGGGGCGCGCCGCGGAAAGGCGGGCACGGTGATCGCGCGATACACGCTCGCGGTTATGGCGGCGGCATGGTGCGCGCTCCCGCGTCCCGGCGCCGCCGCCGAGGTTGGGGGGAAGGCGCCGGAGACGCCCGCGCTCCTAGCGGTGCTCGCTTCCGACGCGGCGGTCTTCGAGAAGGCGCAGGCCTGCCGATGGCTCGGCGCCCGCGGCGCCAAGGAAGCCGTGCCGGCGCTGGCGGCGCTTCTGGCCGACGAGCGGCTTGCCGCCTACGCGCGCGACGCTCTCGAGAAGATCGCCGATCCGGCGGCCGGCGCCGCGCTCCGGGAGGCGCTGGGCCGGCTGGAGGGCAAGCTTCTGGCGGGCGCCGTCAACTCCATCGGCGCGCGGAGGGATGCGCCGGCTGTCGGCGCGCTGCGCGCCATGGCGGGCGATCCCGCCTCGGGCGCGGCGCGCGAAGCCCTGTGCGCCCTGGGCCGCATCGCCACGACGGAAGCGGGCGAGGCCCTCGTGCGCGCGCTCGCCTCGGGGCCCGAGGCGCTGCGGCCGGCCGCGGCCGAAGGGTGCGTCCTGGCCGCCGAGCGCCGGGCGGCGGAAGGGGCGCGCGATGCAGCGCGGGAACTGTACGACGCAGCCCGCCGGGCGGACGTGCCCGCGCCCATTCGGGCCGCCGCCACATGCGGGGCGATCGCCGTCCGCGGGCCCGCGGGCCTGCCGCTCTTGATCGAGGCGCTGGAGTCAGGCGATGGCATTGCGCGCGGCGCCGTCCTCGGCCTCCTTTACCGCGAATTGCAGGAGCCGGAGGTGACGCGGGCCTTGGCCGCGGAACTGGGCCGGCTGCGGCCGGCGCTGCAGGCGCTGCTGATTCCCGTCCTGGCCCGCCGCGACGAACCGAGCGCGCAGGGAGCCGTCGAGGCCGCGGCGGCGAGCGGCGCGGACGCGGCGCGCATCGCCGCCTTGACGGCGTTGCGGGACCGCGGCGGACCGAGAGCCCTCGCGGTCGTCGCGGCGCGCGCCCGCGATGCCGATGCGCGCCTTCGCGCCGATGCTTTCCGCGTGTTGGGGGAATGGCGCGGCGCGGAAGCCGGGCCGGCGCTGCTCGCGCTGGCCAAGGACGCGGGCGACGATCGCGATGCGCTCCGCGCCTTCGGCGCGATTGCCGCGTTGGTGCGGCGGGTCGACTTCTCGAGCGGGCGGGCTCTCGCGCGGGACGCGCTTGCCGCCGCGCAGAGCGACGAAGAGAAGCGGCCCGTGATCGCCGCGCTGGGGGCGGCCGGCGACGCCGGGGCCTTCGCGCTTCTTGAGGCCTGCGCGGAAGCGCCGAGTCTGCGCGAGGATGCCTGCGAGGCGGCGGTCGCCATCGGCGAACGCCTGGCTCGCGCGGCGGTCGACGCCGCGCCCGACGCGGTCCAGGCGGCGATGGCGAAGGTGATCGCGGCCACGCGGCGCGAGGAACTCGCCGCGCGGGCGGCGAAGGTGGTCGGCCGCCTGGAAGAAGCGCGAGCGCCGCGCGCCGAAAAGAAGTGAGCCCGCGGCCGCGCCGCGGGACTGCGCCGGAGATCCGCGGCTGATTGAAGGGCGGCGACGATGCATGCAATCCGTCGCCGAACGCCGCGGAACGATGGCGATTTCTTATCCCGCCCCGGCGGCCCCTCGCCCCGCCGCGGTCAATTGCCGGATTTAGGCCGGAGCCCGCAGCGTCCGACGGCCCCGCGTGTGGACAGACTGCTTGACCGCGAGTAGACTGGCTCCTTCGGGGTGCGCGCCTATCACGGTCGGGCGCGCGGGAAAAAAGAGGTGACACCCATGCGTATGCGAGAACGTATCGTCCGCGCCGCCTGTGTCGCGGTTTCGCTGGCCCCGGCCTGTCTGGCCTGGGGCGCGCCGGCCTCGGCCGGGAAAGTGCTGGTCTCCTTCGCGGGCCGCTTCGACCTCGAAACGGTCGGCCGTCAGGATGCGACGGTGGCGTTGGTCGGAGACGAGTTCGCGCGGGCTCTCCGCGTCGCGACCGGGCACAGAGCGCAGTGGCCGGGCGTCAGCTTCAAGGCGCCCGGCGGGGCGTGGGACTTGTCGGGTTACGCCGAAATCGCTTTCCGCGTCGCGAACCTCGGTTCCCGGCCGACGGAGGTTTACTGCCGCGTCGATTCTCCCGGCGGCGACGGCTCCAAGAATTGCGTCACGGCCCATGTGAGCCTCGACCCCGGGCAATCCGGGCGGTTGCGCGTGCCCCTGCGCCGGCAGCTTCCCGCCGCGCTGTCCGAGAAGCTTTTCGGCATGCGCGGCTACCCCGGCGGGTACGTCAAGGACGACGGCCTCGATGCCGCGCGGGTGACGCAGATTCTCGTCTTTGTGAGCAGACCCTCTGACGACCGGATGTTCCAGCTCGGGCCGATCGCGGCCGAGGGCACCCACGCTCCCGAGTCCTGGCTCTCCCTGCCGCCCGAGAAGTTCTTCCCCATGATCGATCGGTTCGGCCAGTTCGTGCACAAGGACTGGCCCGGCAAGACGCGCTCCGAGAAGGATCTAGCCGCGGCGATCAAGGAGGAGGCGGCCGACATGGCCGCGCACCCGGGGCCCGGGGATTGGAACCAGTACGGCGGCTGGAAGAGCGGCCCCAAGCTCAAGGCGACGGGCTTTTTCTACCCGGCCCTTCACGCGGGCAAGTGGTGGCTCGTCGATCCGGAAGGGTGCCTCTTCTGGTCGCACGGGTCGGACTGCGTCGGCCCGGGGGAAGGGATGACGCCCATCAGCGACCGCGAATTCTACTTCGCCGGGCTGCCGGCCGAGGGCGACCCGCTGGCGGTCTTCTACGGGCGGGGCTCTTGGGCGCCGCACGGCTACTACAAGGACAAGGGCTCCTTCCGCACGTTCAACTTCACCGGCGCGAACCTCCTGCGGAAATACGGGGAAGGCTGGGCGGAAAAGGGCGCCGAGGCCGCGCACCGGCGCCTCCGATCCTGGGCGATGAACACCATTGCGAACTGGTCCAGCGCGCGGGTCTACCTCATGCGCAAGACGCCGTACGTCGTGTCGATCGCAAGCGGCGGCGCCAAACCCATCGAGGGGAGCACCGGTTATTGGGGCAAGTTCCCCGATCCCTTCGATCCGTCCTTCCGGAAGGCCATCGCGCGGCCCATGGAACGGGAGGCCGGCCGAACCGCCGGCGACCCGTGGTGCATCGGCTACTTCGTGGACAACGAGCTGGGGTGGGGCGACGAGCTCTCGCTGGCGAAGGCGGCCCTGGCGTCGCCGGAGGAGCAGGCGGCCAAACAAGAGTTTCTGAAGGACCTGAAGGCGAAGTACGGGAACGTCGCCGCGCTCAACGCCGCGTGGGGCGTCGCGCACGAATCGTGGGAGGCGCTGGCCGCGAGCCGCACGCCGCCTGACGAGAACAAGGCCCGCGCGGACCTGGCCGCGTTCTACACGCGCATCGGCGAGGAGTATTTCCGCGTGTGCCGGGACGAGGTCAAACGGATCGCCCCGAACAACCTCTACCTCGGGTGCCGTTTCGCGTGGGTCAACGACCGCGGCGCAAGGGCCTCCGCCGGGTACTGCGATGTCATCGGGTACAACCTCTACGAAAACAGCGTCGCGGATTTCAAGCTGCCCTCCGGCCTGGACAAGCCCGTCATCATCGGCGAGTTTCACTTCGGCGCCCTCGACCGGGGCATGTTTCACACGGGGCTGCGGCCCACGGCGAGCCAGGAGGCGCGCGCGGCGGCCTATAGGAGCTATGTCACCGGCGCCCTCAAGAACCGCTTCATCGTGGGCACCCATTGGTTCCAGTACGGCGACCAGGCGACGACCGGCCGCGGCGACGGCGAAAATTACCAAATCGGGCTGGTCGACATCTGCGACCGCCCGTATCCGGAAACCATCGCGGCGGTGCGCGAGATCGGCGCTTCGATGTACAAGACGCGCCTCGAGGCGCCCTGACCCGAGAATTCGGCCGGCTGCTTTTCCGGCCGGCCCCGCGCGCCTTGGGGCCGGAGTCGGAGGGAGGTGCGTATGCGCGTTGCCCGTTCCTTCGTTCCCGCCGCGGCGCTGGCGTGCCTCGCCGCGGTTGCGCCCCTCGGGGCCGCCGGCCCGGCGCGGATCTTCCCCGCGCCGGCGGGCGAGGATCTGTCGCGGGCTTTCAGCGTCGCGGTGGACGGGCGGGACTGCCCCGTGTATATCGCCCGCGTGGCGCCCCGCGACCCGGCGCGGCGCTGGGCCGCCATGGATGACAAGAAAAACTCGGCGGATTTCTTCGAGACGGCCGCCTTCGCCGCCTTTGAGATGGACGGCCCCGTGAGCGTGGTCGTGACCTGCCCGAAACCGGTGGCGTCGGCCAAGGTGCTGCCGTCGTCCTACGGCATCGCCCCTTCGGTCGCGGGGGCGGCGGTGGCGCTGGCGCTTGAGCGGCCGCGGCACCTCACGCTGGAAATCGATGGCGATTGGGTGGGCTCGCTGCACATCTTCGCCGATCCCTTGGAGCGGGACGCGCCCAAGCCCGACGACCCCGCCGTCATCTATTTCGGACCGGGCATTCACGAGGTGAGCCGCCTGGTCGTCGGAGACGGAAAGACGGTCTACGTGGCCGGCGGCGCCATCGTGCGCTGCGTCGTCCGTCCGGACGAGCCCTTCAGCATCAGCTCGTACAGCGGGCTCAAGAACTACGCGCCCGCCATCGAGCTCCGCGGGAAGAACATCGTGCTTCGCGGCCGGGGCATTATCGACTCCTCGGCCTGCCCGACGCACGCGCGCAACCCCATCTTCGTCAAGGGGCGGGACATTGCCCTGGAAGGGGTGATCGTGCGGGACGCGAGCACATGGACGATTCCCATCCGCGAGTCGGACCGCGTCACGGTGCGCAACGTGAAGATCCTCGGCTACCGCGCCAACTCCGACGGCATCGACATCTGCAACAGCCGCGACGTGGCGGTGGAGGACTGCTTCATCCGGACGCTCGACGACCTGATCGTGGTCAAGTCGGACAAGGGCCGCGGGCCCGTGCGCCGCGTTGCGGCCCGCCGGTGCGTTCTCTGGAACGAGGTGGCCCACGCCCTAAGCATCGGGGCCGAGCTCCGCGAGGACGTCGACGACGTCCTCTTCGAGGACTGCGACGTGATCCGCGACAAGGGCCGCGAGTGGACGCTGCGCGTGTTCCACTCGGACGCCGCCGTGATCTCGAACGTGCGCTTCGAGAACCTGCGCATCGAGGAGACGCGCCGCTTGATCTCGCTGTGGATCGGCAAGGCGTTCTGGAGCCGCGATGACCGGCGCGGGCACATCCGCAGGGTCGAGTTCAAGGGAATCGCGGCCCGCGGAGAGGCGCCCCTCGTGGAGCTTGTGGGCTTCGATGCCGAGCACGCCGTCGAGAACGTCCGCTTCCAGGATGTCACCATCGACGGCCGGCTCTTGACGGAGAAGGACGTCAAGCGGAACGGCTTCGTGCGCGGCGTCGAAGTGCAGCCCTGAGGGCGAGGGCGCCGGGCCGGCCGCCTTGCCGCGCCGCCGGGGCGTCTCTACAATGTGCCGGCGGCCGGCGCCGAACGCGCGGCCGCAGGGAGCTCTCGCCATGCCGAACCGCCGCCTGCTCATCCCGTTTTTATTGCTTCCCTGGTGCGGGTGCGCCGCGCGGGGACCGGCGCGGCCGCCGGTCCCCGACGCGAAACCGCTTCGGATCGTCTTTATAAGCTGCGCCGTCGATGCCGTCTTCTTCGACCCCGTCAAGCAGGGCATGCGCGACGCCGCCGCCATGCTGGGCGTGGCGTGCGAGTTCACGGGGACGCCGGGCGTGGACGCCGCCGCGCAGGCCGCGCTGGTGCGCAAGGCCGTCGCGGAGGGCTGCGACGGCATCGCGCTCAACATCATCGACCCGGTCGCCTTCGACTCCGTCGTGGAGGAGGCCGTCGCCGCCGGGGTCCCCGTCGTCGCCTTCAACGTCGACGATCATGCGACGCCCAACGCGCGCTTGGCCGCCGTCAACCAACGGCTCTACGACGCGGGGCGGACCCTCGGGGCCCATGTGGCGCCCCACGTGGCGGAGGGGGCGCACGTTCTCTTCACGCTTCACGACGAGGGCGTTTCCGCCCTCGACGATCGGTTGCGCGGCCTGAGGGACGCCCTGCGGGAGAAGCAGGTCGTCCCGACGGTGCTGGTGACGGGGAACGCGGCGCGGGAAGGCGCCGCGCGCATCGGCGAGGCGCTCCGCAAGGACCCCGAGATTCGGGTGATCCTGGGGACGGGGCAGGCGGACACCGAGGCGGCGGGCCTCGCGATCGAAAGCGGCTTGGCGGGCCCGGGCTGCTGGGCGGCGGGGTTCGATCTGTCGCCCGAGACCCTGAGGCTCATCGGCGCGGGCCACATTCGCTGCACCATCGACCAGCAGCCTTACGTCCAAGGTTTCTACCCCGTCGTCGGGCTTGTGCACTATCTCAGATACGGCATCATGCCGCCGAGCATCGACGCCGGAGCGGCGGTCATCGACGCGGTGTCCGCCGCGCGGGTCCTCGACCTCACGGCGCGCAAGTACAGATAACCGCCCGAAAGGAGCCCCGTGCACCTCGACTGGCTCGACGGAGCAATCGTTGCGGCGTACCTCGCCGGCATTACCGCGACGGGACTGCTCGCGTCCCGGCGTCAAACCGAGACGAGCGCGCGCTATTTTCTCGCGGGCCGCGCCCTGGGCTGGCCCACCATCGGCTTGGCGCTCTTCGCGACCAACATCTCCACGGTCCACCTGATCGGGCTGGCCTCGTCGGGTTTCTCCGACGGACTGGTGATCGGCAACTTCGAGTGGCTCGCGCCGTTTCTCCTCATCGTCCTCGGGCTGGTCTTCGCGCCTTTTTACTTCCGGAGCCGGGTGTCGACCCTGCCGGAGTACCTGGAAGGCCGCTACGGCCCCGGCGCGCGCACGTTCCTGGCGTTCATGGCCGTGGTGGGGGCGCTTTTCATTCACATCGGCGTCACGCTCTACGCGGGCGCCGTCATGTTCAAGAGCTTCGTCGACCTGCCCATCGTCTGGTCGATCCTCATCGTCTCGGTCCTGACGATCCTTTACACCGCGCTGGGCGGCCTGCGGGCCGTCGTCGTCACCGAGGCGATCCAAGCGGTGCTTCTGATCGCCGGGGCGCTGGCGGTCACCGCCTTCGGCATCGCCGCCCTGGCGGATGCCGGGTTCGAGTCGCTGGCCGACGTGCGCGCGGCCGCCCGTCCCGGGCAGGTCAGCATGATCCGGACGGACGGGGAGTTCGCCTGGTGGATCATGCTCCTGGGCTATCCGGTTATCGGCATCTGGTACTGGTGCTCCGACCAGACCATCGTCCAGCGCGTCCTGGGGGCGCGTTCCGAGCGCGACGCGCAGCTCGGCCCGCTCTTCGCCGGGTTCATCAAGATCCTGCCGGTCTTCGTCATGGTGTTCCCGGGCATCATCGGGTACCTGCTCTTCAAGGACGTTCTCCTGGAGAATCCGGATCAGACCCTGGTCGTGCTCATCCAGAAGCTGCTGCCGGCGGGCCTCCGGGGCCTCGTCATCGCGGGGCTCTTGGCGGCGCTGATGAGCACGGTCGCCGGGGCCCTCAACTCCACGGCGACGCTGGTCAGCATCGACATCGTGAAGCGCCTGCGGCCCGGCACGCCGGATCGGGCGCTCGTCAGGATCGGCCAGCTCACCGCCGTCATCGTCATGCTGTGCGCCATGGCCTGGTCGACCCAGGGCGAGCGCTTCGGCGGGATCTTCAAGGGCATCAACCAGATGATCGCCGTACTGGCGCCGCCGATCAGCGCCGTGTTCGTCCTGGGCATCTTCTGGCGGCGGGGCACGGCCCGCGCCGCCCTCGCGACCCTTGCGGCGGGCTTCGTCCTGGGCGCGGCGGTCTTCGTGCTCGATTTCCCCGCCTTCGGACTCCGGCTGGTGACCGACAAGCTGGGCATCCCCTTCATGCTGCAGGCTTTCCTGCTTTTCGCCGCGTCGAGCGCCATCTTCGTCGGCGTCAGCCTCGCCTCGCCGCCGCCCGATCAGGCGCGCGTGGCGCGCTACTGCTGGAAGAGCCCTCTTGCGGTCATCACCGAGAAGCCGCCGGCGGGCCTCGGCGACCCGCGCGTCATCGCGGCGCTGCTCATCGCCGTCGTGGTCGTCTGCTACTGCCTCTTCGCGTGAGATGGGAGGGGCATGTTGAGGCTTCCGTCGCAGTTCGCGTCTTTGCGACTCCAAGGCGCCCCCGCGAAGGCCGACTCATCCCCCTAAGGCGGCACGATTCCCGCGCGCGCCCCGGATGCCGGTCCCGTCCCCGCGGGGCAGGAGGGCGGTTTCGCCCGCGGCGTCGCGCGCGGACCCTTTGACAGCAAGGGGAGTGCTCGATTATGATCGCCGGCGCTGGCGACGCCCGAGAGCCGCCGCGCCCGTCGTTTTCGCTTGAAACGGCGGCGGGGCGCCCCGCAAGGCAGGGGTTCAGGAAGGTCGTCTCTTCGTGAAGGCGAAGGAAGCGGTTCAACCGTTGACGAGCAGGAGCCAAGGATGACGGAAACGAAAGCGGGTTGGGTTTATCCGAGATTGCAGTTGGCCTACTTGCTGCAATTCGCGATTTGGGGCAGTTGGGCGGTGGCGCTCGGAGGGTACCTCAACGGCAAAATGAGCGGCGCCCACGTGGGCGCCATCTACATGGCCATCCCCTGGGGGGCCATCATCGCCCCCTTGTTCATCGGGCCGATTGCGGACCGCTTTTTCGCGGCTCAGAAGGTCCTGGGCCTGCTGCACCTCATCAGCGGTGGCGCGCTGGTGGCCTGCGGCGTCGTCTGCGCCCAGGCGGAGTCCGCCGCGGCCGGGGGAACGGTCACCGTGCCGTTTACTCCCCTCATGATTCTGATGCTGATTTCGGGCATCTGCTTCATGCCGTCGATTCCGTTGGTCAACACCGTCGTCTTCAAGCATCTTCCGGACTCCGCCTCGGCCCCCAAGGTCTTCATTTTCGGGACGATCGGCTGGATCCTTGTCAACCTGGTGGTCGAGGTCTTCGCGGGGGGCGCCTCGAGTCCGACGTTCTTCTTCATCGGGGGCGGCTGCGGCCTTTTCATGGGGCTGTATTCGCTCACGCTGCCCGACACGCCGCCCAAGGGCGCCGCCACCCGGGGGGCGAAAGACGCGTTCGGTCTGGGGGCGCTGGCCTTGTTCAAGTCTCCGACCTTCACCGTGTTTCTCCTGTGCGCCTTCATGGTGAGCGTCTTCGGCAGCAATTACTTCTTCCCGTCCGTCGTCGCATACCTGACCGAATACGGTTATCCCGCGCCGGTGGCGCTGACGACGCTGAACCAGTTCTCAGAGCTGTTCTTCATGGCGGTTCTGGCTTTCTGCGTGACCCGCTTCGGGCTGAAGTGGGTTTTGGTGCTCGGCATGAGCGCCTGGGCGGTCCGGTATTTCATCTTCACGCAGGAGGGATTCCTGTTCGCCCTGATCGGGCTGCTCTTTCACGGCATGGCTTACGCCTTTCTTTATGCCGCGGCTTACATCTTCGGCGATCGCGTCGCGCCGGCGCACCTCAAGGCAAGCGTCCAAAGCCTCCTGGCCTTTCTCCTGCTCGGCATCGGCCAGGTCCTGAGCGGATATTTCTTCGGGTACCAGATCGATCGCTCCGCTCCCGCGATCACGCAGACCGTCACGACCGAGGCCGCTCAAGTGGCCAAGAGCCTGCCGGCCTGGAACGCGCCTGAGATGGAGACTTCGGCCTGGCGCTATCTCGACCTCGCCAAGTCGGTCAAGTACCTCCGGGGCGACAAGGAGGTCTTCAGCTTCGGAGAGCATCTCGGCAAGTACACCAAGGCGGACGGGTCCCTGGACATGGATAAACTGCCCGCCGTCTGGGAATCGGGCGGCATCGCCTACACCAAAGATGAGTTGAAGGCGACCTTCGACAAGGTGGGCACGCCTCTTACCCGCGACAAGTACCTCCAGGCCCAGCGGCATGACTGGATCAAATTCTTCGTGCCGCCGGCGATCTTCGTCTGCTTCTGGGTCTTGCTGTTCATTATCTTCGGCCGGGAGCCCGCCAAAACCCAGGACGAGCCCGCGCGGGCTTGAAGACGATCCGCGCGGGCTTGAAGACGAGCCGCGCGGGCTTGAAGACGAGCCGCGCGGGCTGCGCGCCCCGCCCCGCGAAGCCGGAGCGCGGCGGAGGGGTGTGGCGCGCTCGCGCACGGCGCCGTTCCGGCCTCACCCGCCCTTCGGCGCGGCCGGCGGCGTCTCGGCCGCCGCGGCGGCCTCCTTGCCCTCCGATAACCACCGGAGGGAGAAGCGCGCCAGCGCAATGCGTTCGTAAGCGCCCTTCTCGCCGCATTCGTACAGGCAGCCGATGTCGCCGCCGGGGAGCGCGGCCAGACTCGAATACGCCGCGGGACCCTCGTGGAGAAGCCGTGCCGCGGGCCACGTCGCCCCGCCGTCCCGGCTCAGCCGCACCGTCATCCGGACCCGCCGGGATGCGTGCCCGGGATTCGAGAAGAGCAGAACTTCGCCTCCGCTTGTCTCCGTCGCGGCGATCAGACTCGCCTGGCAGATGGGCTCCACCAGCGCCTCGTCGTGCGTCACCGCCGACCAGGTCGCGCCTCCGTCGCCGCTCACGGCCACGGCGCGGGAAGGCACGCGCCGGTCGTAGTTGCGCATGTTGAGCATGATCCTCCCGTCGGGGAGCTCGACCGCCTGGCACTCGTTCACTTGATCGGACGGCGTCCTGCCGCCCAGCCGCCACGAGGCGCCGCGATCGTCCGAGTAGATCACGTGGGAGTAGTACTTCTTCGTGCCGGCCTCGATATGGTCGCAGGGGATGAGGAGGCGTCCCGCGAACTTCCCGCGCCGGAGCTGGATTCCCGTGCAGGGGCCCGTCGCGTACCAGGTCCAGTCGGGGCGCTTGACCGCGGCGGTGATCTCCCGCGGAGGCTCCCAGGTCGCGCCCTCGTCCCGCGAGGAGGCGACGAAGACGCGGCGCGTGTCGGCGCTCGCGCCGTCGATGATGCCGCGCTCGGTGTCGGTGCCGCGGTTCCAGGTCATGAGGAGCCAGACGGCGCCGGTCTCGCGGTCCTGGACCGGACAGGGGTTGCCGCAGGTGTTGGCCCCGTCGCTCCACACGACGCGCTGCGGATCCCACGCGGCGCCGCCGTCGCGGGAGCGCCGCACGAGAAGATCGATGTCCCCGCTGTCGCCGCCGCCGTGGACGCGCCCCTCGCAGAAGGCGAGCACCGTGCCGCCCGCGGTGGCCAGCAGCGCCGGAATGCGGTAGGTGTGGTACCCGTTTTCCCCGGCGGAGAAGATGGGAGTCGCGGGCGCTACGGCGCCCAGCGCGGCGCCGCTCAGGACGGCGACCGCCGCCGCGGCCGGCAACCGCCATGGACGGGACGAACGTGGGGGCGCAGGCATCTTCGATTCCTCCGGGTCTGAAGGTTCACGCGCCGGTTCCGCAGGGAGCGTAGACCGCGCAGTCGAGGGCATCGCCGGTGGGATCGGCGCCGCAGGCGCCGAAGGGCGCCGGCAAGGGGACCGCGGCGGTGAAAAGATACCCGAGGACGGCGATGGTGTCGGCGATGTCCAGCCGGCCGTCGTCGTTCGCATCGGCCGCGTCGGCGCAGCCGGGAGCCTTCCCGTTGCCGAACAGGAAGGCGAGCACGAAGATCGCATCGCTGATGTCGAGCTTGCCGTCGGCGTTTGCGTCGCCCCGCCGAAACAGGGGTTCGGGGGGCGTGACGGCGCACGTCGCGCAGCGGCTCAAGAACTCGACGCGGCAGATGTCGAAGCGCTCGCTGCCGTCGCTGGAGTCGGTCGAGGAGGCAATCACGAGGCGCGCCGCGTCCCAGGCGTCGGGGATCTCGGCTTGGAGGGAGAAGTAGACATCGTGCGCGAAGCCGTTGAGCCCCGTATTGCCGCGCACGTTCACCAGATCGCGCCGCTCCCCGCCGTTCGCCGCGTAAATTTCGAGCTTGTCCGCGGACTCGTAACTCGTGGCGCGTATCCGCAGCGTCACCCGCACGAACACCGCCTCCCAGCCGCGCAGGTCGACCTCCCGGAAAGTCGTCGCGGCGGCGACCGAGCGGTACGCGAAGAAGCGCGGGCGGTGAGGGCCGGCGCCCTCGCCGACGCCGGCGAGAGGCGCGGCGCCCGCGGTGGGCGACCAGGTCGTCGCGAATCCGATCTCCGTCCCGGACGCCCCGGGATCATAGGAGACGGCGCCGACCGCGGGTTCGGCGAAGTCCGTGCCCGCGATCCGCGCGTAGGGCGCGGCGCGGAAGAAAGCGACCCGGTCGAAATCGTAGCGTTCTTTGCCCGAGCTGGAGTCGCTCGATGTCGCCAGGACGAGCCGCGCGGTGCTCCACGCCGCGGGCAGCAGCGCCGCGTACTGCGCATAGTCGCGCCCGGCGAGCTGCGTGAGCGCGGAGCCGCCGGCGACCCTGACCAGGCGCAGCGCCTCGGCCCCATCGGTGGCGTAGACATCGAGCAGATCGCCTTCTTCGTAGCCGGTGTCCCGGACCTGGAGCATGAGCGATACGGCCGAGGCGGCGTCCGCGGGGAGCGCCACCGGCGCGAACGTCGTCGTCGCGGCGACGGAGCGGTGCGAGAAGATCGGGGTGGTGGGCGTCGTGGTGGTGTTGACCGTCCCGACGAAGGGGTTCGCGCCCGAGGTGGCCCGCCACACGCTCGCGAAGCCGATCTCCGTGTCGCCCGGCTGAGGGGTGTACGACGCGGCGTTGCGCGGCGGATCGTTGAAGTCCGTGTGCGCGGCGCAGGTGGTGAAGGAACGCACGTCGCCGCGGCGCACCTTTCCTCCGGCGATCGGATCGACGCGCCAGGCGTAGCTCGTTTCCGGCCGTGTCGCGGCGGGAAACGAGGTCTCGGACCGGCGGCCCTTGTACTCAGGCGAGGCGGGCGTGGCCGCGGCGACGGCCGCGGCGTCCGCGCCGAGATAGACGTCGTACGCGCTTGTATCGGGCGGCGCCTGCCAGGTCAGCGCGGCCCCCGGGATGGCGTCGCGGGCGCCGTGGGGCGGATCGGGGTTTTCCACGCGGCCGTTCTCGAAGAGCGCGGCGATCTCGGCGGCGCTCAGGCCGTAGTTGTAGACCCGCACCTCGTCGATGATCCCGTTCCAGGCGTTGGCGCCGAAGCGCACCGAATCGGTGTTCGCGGCGATCATGCCGGAGGCCGGCACGGAGGCATCGAGAACGCCGTCGATATACAGGTATAGCGCCGCGCCGTCGTAGACGCCCGCGGCGTGGTGCCACGCGCCGTCGTCGACGGGCTGAGTCCCCCGCGCGCGCGCCTCGGCGCCGCCCGCGGCGAACACCCCGCCGCAGGCGAACTCGAGGGTCGGCGCCGTGCCGTCGCGCTTCAGGCGCCACCCGCCGGAGCCCTTGCGGGCGAGGGTCTCGTTCGCGCCGCTGAAGGCCGCCACGGTGAACCAGGCCGCGACGGTGATGCCGCGCCGCAGGTTGTACAGGGCGACGTCCCCGAGCGACACGTACTCGCTCTCGACGCCCTTCAGCTCCAGCGCGGCGCCGAAGCGGCCGGGCACGGAATGCGTGGCGAAGTCGAGCTTACCGCGGAGCTCGCCGTCGTTGTGGAACCCGCTGGCATCGGCGGTGTCGGTGCCGGCGGTTTCCTCGAAGGGAAAGTACCCGATGAGCCCGCGCGACAGCACCTTCACGGTGCACACGCCCTCGACGTCGAATCCCGTGCCGTCGCCGGCCGTGTAGCCGAACCAGTCCGTGCCGGCGAAGTCGGCGCGGGGCGAGAAGAGGAGCGCCTCGCGGCCGTCGGGCGAGGGCGTGTCGACGACGCGGATATGAGCGCCGCGCGCCGAGCGGGCGTCGAAGGCCGCGAGCGTCAAGAGGTCGCAGTTGATGTCGGTATCGCCGTCGAGCACGTCCACCGAGAGCGCGCCGTCCCCCTGGGTCATGACGACGGGGTCGAGGCGCACGTAGGGCGGCGCCGCGGCGGCCTCGTAGGTCGTCTCCTCCAGGCAGCCGAGCGTGTCGCGGAAGGCGCGGATGACGCGGATGTTGTGGGCCGAGAAGGCGGGGATCGAATTGCCGCACATGATGAACCTGCGTTCTTCGCCGCAACTGTGCCCCGCGCCCCAGTTGTGGCCCGCCTCGTGCCTGAAGATGTCCTCGTACCCCAGGCCGCCGATTCCCATGCCGTAGGCGTAGTTCGAGCACACGACCTTGACCCACGCCAGGCCGCCGTAGTTCGGCTTCGGCTTGCCCGTCACCAGGTAGGCCAGATCGCGGTCGATGTGCTTCATGTTCGCGTTCCATTCGGCGCGGAACGCCGAGAGCATCGCGCCGAAATCGGAGGCATCGGGAAACTGCGCGTAGAAATCCGCCAGGGGGTCGGTGCGCAGCACGACGGCGCTCAGGGGATGCGTAATCCGGACGTCGCGAATGTAGATGAGATTCGCGATGTTGAGACCGTCCTCGATAACGGCGACGGCCAGGTCGGTGTCGCCGCCGCATTTCCGCTCCAGGTACTCGTAATCCGAGTCGAAGGCGATCGCGGCGGCGCTGAGGGTGCAGCCGCCCTTCTTGGCGGCGCGGCCCTCAGCCGCCCCCTGCGACGGCGGCGGCGCGGAGGGGAGATCGACGTGCTCGCAACCGCACGGGGGAAGGTCGACGTCGGCCAGGGCGTAGACGATGTGGCGCTCGCGCGGGCCGGCGGGGTCGAAAAATCGGAGCGGCCGGATCGCCCAGCCCCCGCCGCCCTGCGACAGCACGCAGGCCGAAAGGCCGCAGGGCAGGAGCGAGGCCGCGACGTTGTCGCCCGGCGCGCCCCGGACCGCGCCGCGATACGTGCGCGCGGGCGGGGGCGCAAGCTCGACGAACGCGCCGCCCGCGACCTGCGCGAGCACCTGGAATTTCCGCCCACGGACGGAGGTCCGCGTAAGCGCGAGCGTCTCGATCCGGCCGCCGCGCGGCACCGCCACGCTGAACGCCGCGGGCGACTCGCCGGGGGGCAGGGTGATGTCGCAGACCGCATACGCCGCCACGCGCAGCTCCGCGGCGATGGCCTCCGCCGCCGCGGGCGCGATCTCGGCGGCCGGCGCCGCCGAGCCGAGCGCAAGGACTATCGCAGCAGCATACGTGGCAATGAGCGTCTTCGCGCCGCGCATGTCATCCTCCGGGTACACGACCCATCTGCAGCCGGGTTTCCATCGATTGTATCTCAAGCGACCGGGGCGGGCGGTCGTCGCGGTCGAGCCCGCCGCGCGCCGAGGAGCGCCTCGGCGGGATTGCGGCATCCGCCGAACGAGTCGCCCTAAATTCCGGCCGCCGCCCGGCGCGCGTTGAGAAGAACGGACGCGGAGTCGGGAAGGCGCAGGAATCGGTAGGCCGAGTTCTCGACTTGCGTCGAATCCGCCGCCCGGTGCGCGGAGGCCCGCGCAGGCATTTCGGGAAGAGGGTTCGCGGTTCACGGCACCCCCTTTCTCGCGCCTTTGCGTGCCGCGCGTCCGCCGCCGCCCCATCGCCTTCTCATCATAAGCGATCCGGCCGCGGGCTTAAGGACTATTTCGAGGGTTTGCCTCCATCTTCCCCGGGCGTTCCCGGGCGCGGCGCCCTCAGCGCAGGCCGTCGTACATGGGATCCCAGGGCGGCAGGACCACGGGCTCGCCGTCGAAAAGCGCCTTGATGTCCTCGGGAACGTGCTTGGCATGGACCAGGGCGGCGTAGAGGTACTCATCGAACCAGTCGTCGTACATCATGAGGTAGCCTTTGTCGCCGCGCTGGGCGCCCCAACTGTTCTCGACGCGCCACTTGACGGGCTTGTCTCCGGCCAGATCGACGCCCATCAGAACCATGGCGTGGGTGGGGTTGCTGGCCCGGTAGAGCACGCGCTCGGCTTTGGTCATGCCGAGGTCGATGCCCAGCAGGGCGCCGATGGCGTGGATGCCCGGCCGCAGAATCCCCGAATCGCGGAAGTGTTCCTGGCCGACGTCGCTTCCGAACCACACGGGCTCCTCGGCCAGGATCTGCTTCAGGACCATGCCCTTGAGGGTTTCCATGGGGACGTTCACGAAGGTCATGTCCTTGGCGTCGGACACGTCACGGTCGAACTCGATGCGATAGAGCCGGCCGAAGGCGTGGGCGGGGCAACTGTAGAAAAGCAGATACTCCCCCAGATCGACCCCCACGAACTCCCGGTAGAAGCTCTTGGGCGTGTAGGTCTTCATCTCGCTGAGCTTGTCGTCCTTGCTCTTGTAGCGCCAGGAGAAGGCGGCGGGCGGCTCGCCGAAGTGGTAGCACAGAATCCGGTAGATATCGGCCAGCATGGCGACCTTCGCGCCGCGGAGCTCCTCGAGGCTCTTGCCCTCGGCGTTGAGCGCGCGAAGGCGCGCCGCGTTCTTTCGCAGGAGCAGGCTCACGATGCCGTTCAGCTCCGCCGTTCCCGACGAGTGTTTCGTGTCGGGCATGACATCGCGGGGCACGAGACCGTAGCGCGCGACCAGATCGACGACCATGTTCCACTGGCCGCCGTCGGGGAAGGGGGTCTTGAGGAGCCACGCGATGTGGCGGTCATCGAGCCTCCGATCCAGCGTGCGCAGAATCCCCTCGAGGAAGAGATTCGCCTTCTCGAGCTTGTCCCAGAAAAAAGAGTAGTTCTGCGAGAACTCGAAGTCCGCCAGGTTGTACTGCTTGAGGATTCGCGGCCTGAGGATGTTGAACCCCGCGAAGAGCCAGCAGCGTCCGCTCGCGCGTTGGTCCGTCACGGAGCCCGTCTTGATCGGGTGGCTGAAAGCGCCGTCGTGAGCCGTGACCATGCGGAGGTCGACGGTCAGGTCCTTGACGCTGTTGCGCGTCACGGCGTTGGTGACGGGCGCCGTGCGGGGGTCCGCGGCGACCATCGCCCGGAACGCGGCGAGCATCTCTTCGCTGATGCGGCCCGCGGAGTCTGAGAAGTCGACGGGCCGCCGCGAGGGAGGGCACGAGAGCGTCCGCCCGTCGGCGGCGCGCAACGGGGCGCACCAGGAGGCGGCGGCGAGGGCGGCGGCGGCAAGAACGCAGGCGATGCGGCGGCAAGTCATGGTGGTATCTCCTTGAATCAGGGTTGGGTGTCCGAGGCCGGCCGATAACTCCATTGTGCCGCGAGGCCGAGGGGACCGTCAAGCGGAGGGGGAAAACGCCGGTTCGCGCCGCCGTGTCGCCGCGCCGGCCCCGAGGCGCCGCCGGCGGCCCGGCGAGGAGACGTTCCGGTATCGCGCGCGTCGCGCTGCTTCCCGGAAAACGCGCGGCGGCGCATGAGCGGCATGGAATTTGCCGATCTATGGGGGGAGTGGAACACAGACGAGCGGACGGCGCGCGCGCCGCTTTCGACCTGAAAGCGAAGACGCAAATGCGCATTTCGTCCCCGGGGTCGTTGTCTCTGGGAGGTAGATTTTCCATGGTCCTGCAAGTTCACGCCGGCGGCCGAAAGGGCGTCACGCTCCTCGAGATCGCCATTGCGCTCGCGGTGCTCGCGATTCTGCTGATTTCGCTGGGGGCCTCCTTCGGCGCCCTCGGCCGACAGAGCGAGATGAACCGCCAGTTGGCCGTGGTGACCTCCGAGGTCGGCAACGCCCTTTCCATGATTCATACGGCGCCGTTCGAAGCGATCGGCCAGGAGCTCGCCCTGAACGGCTATACCGCGCTAGGGGGTTTTTCCTACCGCAAGGATCTGACCGGCATCCCGTTCTGCCTTTCCGACGGGCAGGTGACGGCGGCGCTGCTGGGCGTGACGGGCGCCGAGGGAAGCGGCGTGGTCATGCCCGATCCGCTCAATATCAACGTGACCGTATCGTGGACGTCGGCGGCGGGCGCGGCCCTCTCGCGCACCTTCGCCACCGTGCGCACGCGCTAGGAGGATGGCATGAGCCGACGGGGATTCACGCTGCTTGAGCTGTGCGTTGCCTTCGCGATCCTCACCATCGTCATTGGCGCGGTCTTGGCGGTCACGAGCGACATGGCCAACTTCGCGGGACGCCAGGACACTCAACTCGCCTTCGCGTTGAACGCATCGCAGTCCATGACGAAGCTCGATCAAGAACTGCGCAAAACCGGCCAGGCGGTGGTGGGCGGCACGGCTTATCCGAAGATCGACGCGGCCGGCGCCGAGCTCAGTTTCGTGCGGCTGGCCGACCCGCCCTGCACGACCGGCGGAGGCGCCGACCTGCTGTGGAATCCCGCCGTGTATACCGTGAAGGCCGTCGACGGCGAACTGGGCATCTGGGAAGGCGGTAGCCGCAAGATCGTCATGTGCGCCGGCGTCGAATCGGTCGCTTTCACCAGGGCCGGCCGCAGGATCACCGTCGATATGACCCTGGCCAAGAACGATGCGCGCGGCGGCCGCATCGCGCATACGTCGCAGTACATGATCATTATGAGAAACTAGCGCCGGAGGGGGGAGAGAACCCGAAGAGGGCTATCCGGAGAGAAACGCCGTCCGACTGCGGCAGGCGCCGCGGCGGCGGCGAAGGAGGTGGTATGTCTCAGGAACGACGCCGAGGCACCGTGCTTCTCGTGACGCTGATTCTGTGCGTGCTGGTCATCGGTCTTGTGATCGCCACGCTCTTCACCGCGCGCACGACCAACCAATGGTTCGCGTACGCGCTCGATCAGGCCGAGGTGCTGGCGCTGGCCGAATCGGCCACCGAGCTGCGCCAGAAGCTGCTCCTCGATGAGATCGCGGACTTCGCCCCCGACGAGGTCCTGCTGGGCGAACGGACCCACACCATCAACAGGAACGGCGAGGACATCACGGTCCATTCGTCGGTGACGCGCCAGAGCCTGGCCGGCGGTGCCGAAGGCGAGCTGCGCTTCACGGACGATGACGGCGTCACCACCTTCGCCAGCTACTACCGGATCACCGGCCGTGTGACGGGCGGCGACGGCAACGCGCAGATCATGCGCACCATTCAGATCGCCAAGTCGCCCCTGTTTCAGTACGGCGTCTTCTACAATGACGATCTCGAGGTGCTGCCCGGGCCGAGCATGACCCTGGCGGGACGCATTCACGCCAACGGCAGCATCTATCTCAGTTGCGGGGGCAACACGCTGACTCTCGACACCCCGCACGTGCGCTGCACCGGCGAGCTCTTCCGCGGGCGCAAGGACAGCCCGGATCCTCCCGGCGGCACGGTGCGCTTCAAGCGGTACGAGTCGGGCGGCTATGCCGATTTCACGGCGGCGATGGCGCCGGGCCAGCGCTGGAGCGGGAACACGTGCGATCCCCGTTATTACGCGCAGTACGGCGGGAACGCGAACAATTGGGTCTCTTACGCCGACGCCCGCTGGGAAGGGACCGTGCAGACGCAGGCCCACGGCGTCAAGGAAGTCGCCTCGCCCCAACTGGAGACCTTGGAAGCGGGGGGGCACTACCACGAACAAGCCGGTCTGATCATCCGGTCCACGGACTCGGAGATCACCGTCTTGCGCAGGAACGGCGACACGCTCACGGATGTGACGGCGCTGCTTCCCGACGGAACCGTCGCCCAGAGCACCATGTACGATGCCCGTGAAGAGAAGACGCTCCCCGTCACCAACGTCGATCTGGCCAAGATCCGCGCGGCCGGCCTGATGCCGGCCAACGGCCTCGTCTATGCCTACCGCACCGATGTTTCCGCGGAGAATCCGACGGGCATTCGCTTCAAAAACGGGAAGGAGCTGAGCGGGCCCACTTTCCTCGCGTCGCCCAATCCCGTCTACATCCAGGGCGACTTCAACGCGCCGGCGGCGGGATCCGGCTTCACCAAGCAGGCCGCCGTGGTGATGTGCGATGCGCTGAACCTGCTTTCCAACTCCTGGAACGACACCAAGAAGAAAGGCGGCGCCGTGCCGAAAGCGAGCGCGACCACGGTGAACTGCGCCATGATCTCGGGCATCGTGCGCACGTCGGATACGCCGAACGGCACCTATTCGGGCGGCCTGGAGAACTACCCGCGCTTCCACGAGGACTGGGGCGGCGTCACCATGACCATTCGCGGCGCGTTCATCTGCCTCTTCCAGAGCAAGTACGGGACCGCCAGGTGGGGCAAGTCCGGCGTCTACTCGGCGCCCACCCGCAACTGGGGCTTCGACCCGGATTTGCTCAACTCGGGCACTTCGTTCCTGGAAGCGATCATGCCTTGCGCGGTGAGCGTCCGGCGCCTGGTCTGGACGGACAACTGCGCCAGCCGCCTCGATTAGTAAACGCCGCGCGGATTGCGGCGGCGGACGAGGAAGGCGAAACGCCGCCCGCCGCCGCATCCGCGGGCTGAACCCCCGCCGCCCCGGACCGCGTTTCCTTCCCGCCGCCGCGCTTCCCGCCGGCGCCGCGGATCGCCCCGGATCCGCTATAATCGTTCCATGCTCATGTATATCGATCCCGGCACGGGCGGCGCGATCTTCGGAAGCCTGCCGGCGCTGCTCGCCGCGGTCGGAGGCGGCGTCGCGGTCCTCTGCGGGCTCCTCTTCCGGCCGTTCCGGCGCCTGCTCGCCCGCCTGCGGGGCGCGGCGGCCGAGAAGGAGGCGGAGCCCCCGGCGGCGCCATGAGGTCGCGGTGGGGAACGCGACGGCGGAGGCTTCCGCGGCGCTCCTTCTGCGCGGCGCTCGGGGCGGGAGTCGCGCTTGCGGGCTGCAGAAGGAAAGAGCGTGCCATGGTGAAGCGCGGCGCGGACGCGCGGCGAGTCGTCGTTCTGGGCTTTGACGGCGCGGACCCCGGGCTCCTCGCGCGCTTCCGCGGAGAGGGGGTGCTCCCCAATCTCGATGCGCTGGCGCGCGACGGCGGTTTTCTACCCCTCGCGACCGCCAATCCCGCGCAGAGCCCCGTTGCGTGGGCGACCCTCGGAACCGGCGTCAATCCGGGGCGCCACGGCGTTTTCGACTTCCTGCACCGCGATCCCGAGGAATACCGCCTATACCTGAGCATCACGCGGCCGAAGGGCCGCGGCCTGGCGGGAACGCCGATCTTCCAGCCGCCCCTGGCCGCGGCGCCGTTCTGGGAGCGCGCGGCGGCGGCGGGCGTCCCCGCGCAGGTTCTCAGGTGGCCGCTGACCTTCCCCGCCGCGGGCAAGGCCGCGGTGTTGGCGGGCCTCGGCACGCCCGACATCCAGGGCGGCCTGGGAAGATATACCTTGTACACCAGCGGCGAAGCCCCGACCGGGACCGAGCGCCGCGGCGAGACCATCGTGCTGGGCCCGGCCGCGGGCGGCCGCCACGCCACCGAAATCCGCGGCCCGCGCACCTCGGCGGAGGGCTTCGCGCGGCTGCCCCTTGCAATCACGCCGCGGCCGGGCGCGGTGGCGCTGGAATGCCCCGGCGCGGCGCTGATCCTCGAGGAAGGCGCGTTCAGCCCGCGCCTCTCCTTCACGTTCTCCGTGGGGCTCTTCAAGAAGGTGAAGGCGACGGCGCAGTTTTTTCTCGTGCGGGCCGCCGATCCACTGCTGCTCTATCTGTCGCCCCTGGGCATCGATCCCGCCGACCCGGTCTTCCCCATCAGCAGCCCCGCCGAGTACGCGCCGGAGCTGGCCGCGGCGCTGGGAACCTTCCACACCCTCGGCATGACCGAGGACATCAACGCGCTCAAGGACGGCGTGCTCTCCCCCGCGGCGTTTCTCGCCTCCTGCGAGGAAGCCATGGCGGAGAACGAGAGGCTCCTGGACCGCGCCCTCGCCGCGCAGGACCGAGGTCTGGTGTGCGCGGTTTTCTTCACGCCCGACCGGATTCAGCATTTCTTCTGGGCGGGACTCGATGCGGACCACCCTTTCAACCGGAAAGCCGCGGGCGGCGGTTTGCTGGACCGCACGCGGGAGTTCCACGCTCTCGGCGCGCGGCCGATCCGCGAGATCTATCTGCGCCTGGACCGCCTAACCGGCAAAGTGCGCTCGGCGCTCGGTCCGCGCGATGTGCTTCTCATCGTCTCGGACCACGGCTTCACGACGCGCCGGCGCGACTTCCACGTGAACCGGTTCCTGGTCCGCGAGGGCGCCATGGCGCTGGGCGAGGAGGTCGGGAGGGAAGGCTTCGCCTCGGTGCGGTGGGACGCGACGGCGGCCTATGCCTGCGGGTTCTCGGGGATTTACATCAACACGGCGGGCCGGGAGAAGCACGGCACGGTGACGTCCGACCGCGCCGCGGCGGCGGCGGCCGAGCTCGTCGCCAAGCTCAAGGCGCTCGAGGACCCGGCCACGGGTCTTGCGCCGGTGCGCAACGCCTGGCTGCGCCACGAGATCTACAAAGGGCCGCGCGTGGTCGATGCGCCCGACATCGTGCTCGGGCTGGAACCCGGCTACGAGGTGTCGTCCGAGACCGCGCTGGGCGGCTGCCCGCGGGAGCTCTTCGCCGACAATGACCGCCCCTGGAGCGGCACGCACCTCTGCGATCCGGCGGCGGTGCCGGGAGTCTTGCTCGCGAACCGGCGGATCGCGTCCGCCGCGCCGAGCGTGCGCGATCTAGCGCCGACCGTGCTGGCGGCGCTCGACCTTCCCGTTCCGGAGGAACTGGAAGGCGGGAGCGTCCTGTGAGGCGCCGCGCCGGCTCCGCGCCCCGGCGCCGCCCCGGCGCGGGCCTGTCCCGGCGCGCGGCGCTGTCGCTCCTGTCGCTGCCCTTTCTCGCCGCGTGCGGGCGGCGCGGCGCCGCGCCCGCCGCGCGCCGGCCCCATATCGTGCTCCTGGTCGTCGACGCGCTCAGGCGGGATTTCGTCGGGTGCTACGGCGGCGAGGACGACGCCACGCCGGCGCTGGACCGGATCGCCGCCGAGGGCGTGCGCTTCGCCAACGCCTACGCCAACGCGCCCTGGACGCTGCCCTCCCACGCATCGCTCTTCACGGGCTTGCCCCCCGAGGTCCACCGGCAGACCCATGCGGCGGTGGAGGAAACGGAGGGGCGCGTCGGCATCGCCGCCGCCGCGCGGCTCCCCGGGCGCCACACGACCATGGCCGCGGCGCTGAAGGAGCTCGGCTACCAGACGGTCGGGATCAGCCAGAACCCGTGGGTGGGCCCCCTCAGCACCCAGGACCACGGCTTCGATCACTTCTGGGAGCCGGCGCGCCCTTCAAGCCTCCCGTTCCCCGAGCGGCAGGGCGAGGACCTGCGTTTCCACCCGGTCACGTATTGCTTCAGGAAGTTCCTCGAGCTGCGGCGCGCGCCCGAACGGCCGCTCTTTCTCTTCGTCAACTACATCGCCTGCCACCTGCCTTACGATCCGCCGGAGCTCTATCGCCAGCGGTTCCTGCAGGGACCGGCGCCGCGGCGCCTCGCCGAGGTGGAGAGCGGCAACTGGCTCGTCAAGCAGGAAGCCGGCGAACTGGACGGCGGCGCGGCGGAGCGGCTCCGGGAGCTGTATCGCGCCGAGGCGGCGTACGCCGACGCGGCGGTGGACGAGCTGCGCGCGGAACTCGAGGCCGCGCGGCTGCTGGACGACACGCTCCTCATCGCGACCTCGGATCACGGCGAGTGCATCGGGCACCACGATTTCTTCGATCACCAGTTCAATCTCTACGAGGATCTCCTGCGCGTGCCCCTCGTCGTCCGCGGCGCCGCCCTGGAACCCGGCGCGGTGTGCGCCGAGCTCGTCCAGCTCTCGGACCTCCTGCCCACGGTGCTCGCCGCCGCGGGAGGGGATGCGGTCCGCGCGCGGCTCCGGCTTCCCGGAACGCCGCTTTTGGATGCGCGGGGGCCGGCGCGAATCCCCGCGCGCCCCCTCTTCTTCATGTTCCGGAGGGGCTCGCGCGTCCTTGCGAGGCTCAAGGGAATCCTTGGACCGGCGGCTTGGGCGCGGCTGGACCGCGATCTTTTCGCCGTCAGGGACGGCGCCATGAAGCTCATTCTCGCCGGCGACGGCGAGCAGGAGCTGTACGACCTCGCCGCCGATGCGTGCGAGGAACGGCCGCTGGTCCGGCCCGAGAAGGAGGCGGCGCTGCGCGCCGCGTTGGCGCAGCGGTACGCGGGGGCCGGCGTCGGTTTTCCGGAGATCTCAGGGGAGTAGCGCGATGGCGCCATGGCGGCGGCACCCATTGGTCGCGGCGGCGTGCGCCGCCCTCGGCCTGGCGGCGGCCGGGCTCCTCGTGTTCGCCCCGGCGCCGCGCCCCAACATCCTGATCATCTCGGTGGACTCCCTCAGGGCCGACGCCCTCGGCTGCTACGGAGGCAACGGGGCGGCGACCCCGGTTCTCGACCGCCTGGCGGAGGCGAGCGTCGTTTTCAGGGCGGCCTACACGCCGCGGGGCGAGACGGCGCCCAGCCTGGCGACGCTGCTCACGGGCCTGAACCCGTCGCACCACGGCGTCCTGCGCAACGACTGCCGCCTGCCCGAGGACATCGCGACGCTGCCGCGGCTCTTGGCCGGCGCCGGGTACGAGACGGCGGCGTTCGTCGCCAACCGCGTCGTGACCATCGCGAAACTCGACCGCGATTTTGCCTACAGCCGCTGCACCGACGAGGACGGCGCGCCGCAGTGGCGGTGGGACGAGGCCGCGGCGGCGGCGGCCGTCGCGTTCATCGCGGCGCCCCGCGCGGGCCCGTTCTTCGCGTGGGTGCACCTCATGGATCCCCACAGCCCGTACCAGGCCGGTCCCGAGGACCGCGGCAGGTTCGCGGGGGCCACGCGGATCGACGGATCGCGCGAGCAGCTCGAGGCGCTGTCCCGCGGGGCCGCGCCCCTCGAGGCTGAGGATCTGCGCGGCGTGCGCGCCCGGTACGACGAGGAGACGGCGGGCTCCGACCGGAGGATCGGCCGCATTCTCGCCGAGCTCGAGGAGCGCGGCCTCGCGTCGCGCACCATCGTCGTCGTCGTCGCCGACCACGGCGAGGAACTCGGCGAAAGGCAGCGCTACTTCTTCCATTCCCTCTCGGTCTCCAGATCCGTTCACCGAGTGCCGCTCCTGTGGCGGGCGCCCGGCGGGGCGCCGCGGTCCATCGACACGCCCGTGAGCGTCGCCGACATCGCGCCGGCGCTGGCGGCGGCGCTGGCGCTCGCCTTCCCCCACGCCTGCGACGGCGTCGATCTGGCGCCTCTCGCCGCGGGGCGGGCCCTTGCGCGGGACGCCGTGTTCACCGAGTACGAGAACGCCATCGCCGGCGTCTTCACGGCGCGGCACCATTTCATCCACAATCCGGAGGGCGCGGCGCTGCCCATCGGCGCGGGCGCCGCGGCGCCCTTCAGGGTCCGGGTGGCGCGGGCCGAGCTCTACGACATCGTGTCGGACCCGGCCGAGCGACGGAACGAGGCCGAGGCGCTCCCCGAGGTCCGGGCCGAGCTTCTGCGGCGGATCGAGGCCTATCTGGCGGGCCGCAGGCTCCGGGAGCCCGAGCGCATCATCGACGCGACCGTCCGGCAGCGCCTCGAAGAGCTGGGGTATCTCTAGGCACCCTCGCGCGTTGCCGGCGGATGCAGTACCCTGTTCCTTCACGCGGCGCGGAGCGCGGGCGGAAGCGGAGAGACAGATGCGCATTCAGAACCTTGCGGTCGATGGTTTCGAGCGGGTGGTGCGGGCCGAGGATCCGGCGCGGGGATTCCTGGGGTTCGTGGCGGTGCACGACACGACCCTCGGGCCCGCGCTGGGCGGGCTCAGGATGTGGCCCTATGCCCAGGAGCGCGACGCCCTGGCCGACGTCCTGCGGCTGGCCGAGGCGATGACGTGGAAGGCCGCGGCGGCGGGCCTTCCGCTCGGCGGCGGCAAGGCGGCGGTGCTGGCCGATGCCCGGGACGGCGGGAAGCCCGCGCGGCTCGCGGCCATGGCCGAGGTCATCGAGATGCTCGGCGGCGCGTATATCACGGCCGAGGACGTGGGCGTCAACGCCGAGGATCTCACGGCCATGCGGGCCCATACCGCGCACGTCGCCGGGCTGCCCCGTAGTGAGGGCGGGGGCGGCGACCCGTCGCCCTTCACGGCGTTGGGCGTTCTGGAATCCATGAAGGTTTGCCTGGCCGAGGTGTTCGGCGACCCCGCCATCAAGGGCCGCCGGTTCGCGATCCAGGGCTTGGGCAACGTGGGTGCCCAGCTCGCCCGCCGGCTGGTCGAGGCCGGCGGGAGCGTGGTCGGCGCCGATCTGCGTCCCGAGAAAGCCGCCGCGGGGGCGAAGGCCCTCGGCATCGCCATCGTCGATCCCGACCGGATTCTCTACGAGTCCTGCGACGTCCTCGCGCCCTGCGCCCTCGGCGCCGTCCTCTCCGAGGAAAGCATCCCCGGGCTCAAGACGGCGATCGTGGCCGGCTCCGCCAACAACCAACTGGCCCGGCCGCGGGATGCCGCGCGGCTCAAGGAGCGCGGGATTCTCTACGCGCCCGACTTCGTCATCAACGCGGGCGGTCTCATCAACATCGCCGTCGAGACCGAACCCGCCGGCTACCGCGAAGAGGAGGCCGTGCGCAGGGTGACGGCCATCGCCGAGACGCTCAAGCAAATTCTGGCGCGCGCCCGCGAGACGGGCACGACGCCGCAGCGGGCCGCTATCGCCCTGGCGGAGGAGCGCATCGGCCAGGTGCGCGCCGCCAACCACATCTGACGCCGGCGGCGGCGGAAGCCTCCCACCGCCGCCTCAGGGCGCGGGGACGACGATGGTGATTTCCTTGCGCGCTCGCTCGAGCGAGGGCGGAGGCCAAGGGCGCGGAAATTGCACGGCGGCCCGCGCCTTGACGCCCGCCGGCGTCTTCACGGTGATCATGTGGCTGCCGAAGAAGACCGGCGTCGCGGCCTTGCCGGCGCCGTCGGCCGCGAGTGCGGCCGCCGTCCACCATTCCCCCTTGATGAGGCCCTTGAGGGCGTCGTAGACCGGCTTCGGCGAGCAGTCCCGCCTGAGGAAGCCGGCGGCGGCGCCCTGCCAGGCGTGGGCGTCGCTGAAGTCCCACCACGTGAGCGCGGTGGTGGCGGGGTGGCTGAAAACCGCCGTGTAGAACTCCACCGCGTCGCGGGCCTGGCGTTCCTCGAGGGCGGGCTCGCTCGGGCCCCAGCGGCCCGCCTGGAGGCGGGGCCCCGAGACGAGCGTCGTTTCCGTGAATTGAAGCGGCACGCCGAAGCGCGCGAAGCGATCGCACACCTTCAGAACCCGGGCCGCCGGCCACCCTCCGTCGTGCATGTGGCTCTGGATGCCAATGTAGTCGTAGACGCGCGCGCCGCCCGGGGCGAGCATGTCGATCACGCGAGCGTACGTGTCGTCGACGCGGTAATCGTTGATGAGGAGCCGCGCCTCCGGGTTGGCCTTGCGCGCCGCCGCGAAGGACTCCAGCAGATACTTCTCGACGCCGATGGACTTCATGAGGTCCGCGATCTGGAGCCGTTCGTCGAAGCGGTAGGGATCGGCGGCTTCGTTGACGACATCCCACACATCGACGACGCCGCGGAAGCGGCGCACGCAGGCCTCGATGCGCGCCATGAGGAGAGGCCCGGATTCCTCCGGCGCGGCGGGGAGCCACGCGGGCACGCCGGCGGGATGGTTCCAGGCCAGCGGGTGCCCCTTGACGGCGATGCCGTTCGCGGCGCACCAGGCCGCCACCGCGGCGGTGCGCTCGTACTGCGGCTTGCCCCGGGTGCTCTCGTAGCTCGCCCAGTAAAAGGGCAGCGTCGCGAAGTTGAGAAGCTCCTTGAAACGCGCGCGGTAGGCTTCCTCCCGCGCCGGCTCGGCGAAAGCGCCGAAGGCGAAAATGTTGCAGCCGAAGAGAAAATCGTGGCGCGTTTGGGCGACCGCCACCGAGGCGCCCGGCACGGGGGCGCCCCGTGCGTCGACGACGGTGACGACCAGGTCGCCGGAGCGGTGAGCGCGGATGCGCTCCGCGGCCCCGGCGAGGGGGTCGCCCCCGTCCGCCGCCGCGAGGGCGAGGCAGAGAACGGACGCGAGCACGGCGCGCCTCCTCAATAGGGGATTTCGACGGTGAGTTTGTCGCCCTTCTTGAGCGTCGCTTCCCTGAGGCGCAAGCGCAGCTCGTCGCCGGCGCGGGTGCCGTCGTGGCCGAGAGGCGCGCCGTTGAGAAGGACGGTGGGCGTCTTGGCGCCGGCGGGCGCGGCGAAGACGAGCTCGCGCAACGGGATCGTCCCCCAGCGGCACTCGATGGTGTCGGTCTGCCGCCCCTCGGCGCGCGTCTGGGTGAAGAGGCCCCAGCCCGCGGCGGCGCAGAAGAAGCTGGCGTGGTCCTCGGGCTTCCAGCGCGGCTTGAAGCCCAGGCGCCCGACGGGGCCTTCGTAGATGAAGCCCTGGCTTGCCAGGAGGATGCTCCAGGAGCTCATGGCCCGGGCGTAGAACTTCCCGCACTCAAGCTCGTTGAAGGGATTGCCGCCGGGCCCGGAGTTCAGGCCGTGCCGCGTTCTGCCGTCGTACCGGTCGCGCGCCGCCGTGATGATCGCGAGGGCCTCGTCGATCATGCCTTCGTAGATCATGAGGCCCGCAACGGCGTACTCGATGCCGGTCCACACCTCGTCGGCGTACAGGATGAAGGGGTTGGGGCGGCCGCCCTTGGGCCACGAGCACATGAGGAGGCCGGACTCATCGTCGAGCACGTAGCGCCGCGGCAATTGCCGGAAGCCCTCGAAGGAAGTCCTGAAGTTGTGCGTGAAGATGGACTTGAGCGCGGTCTTTACCCGCTCCGGCGGATAGAGGTAGCCGGTGTCGAGCATGTGGGACCACCACTGCCCGAGAATCTGGTCGGAGTGGCAGCCGGTGTTGTAGTCGCGGGCGGGCTGCGGATCGGGGATCTGGATCCAGTATTCGCCGTTCCAGAGGCGCGCGTCCTGGGCCGCGCTGCCCGCCTCGCGGATCTTCCGCCAGCGGGCGGCGGAATCCGGGTCATCCATGACCAGGGCCATGGCCTCGCCCGCGGCGAGCGCCGAGAGATATTGCGAGCCGAGGAAAGTGTGGGCGCCGTTGGTCGCCACGTCGTAGGTGTTCCACTGGACGCCGCCGTTGACGCCGTCCTCGTCGGGGTCGATGCGCTTGATCAGCCATTCGACGGCCTTCCTGACGCCGGGGTAGATGGTGCGCAGGAACGAGCGGTCGGGGCTCATCAGGTACTCGCGGTAGGCGCCTTCGATGACGGCGCAGTGCCCGTCGATGAAGGCGCCGTGCGGCGAATGCTGGCGATGTTGGGTCTCGCCGTCCGGCCGCAGGTAGTGGATGAAGTCGTACCACCTGAGGTTGCGGCCGATCTCGGGGAAAAGCCGCGCGTGGGACTGGGCGTAGTTCCAGACGTGGGTGCAGTTGAGGGGGCAGCAGCCGTAGCAGCCCTCGTACCCCGCGAAGTAGTCGGTGCCCGTCGCCTTGTGCTTCAGCGCCCACCAGCAGGTCGGCCCCCGGAGGATCACCGTCTGCGATGTGATCGCATCGACGGCGAGATAGGGCAGGTTGGTGGCGTACATGGTGGCGTGGTACAGGCGCGTGTCGGCGTCGAGGCGCGCGAAGTTCGCGCGGACATAGGCGTTGGCCTCGGCGGCATCGGCGAACCAACCCGCGTAACGGTTGCCGCGGTGGCCGAAGCGCTCGACGTTGGGGAAGTGCCACGAGAGGACGAAGGTCGCGGTTCCGCGTTCACCGCCCTTGAGGGTGAAGGCGCAGGCGAGCGCGCCGTTGAACGTCTCGCCCGCGGGGCTCTCGCCGGAATCGGCCGGTCCGGAGAGCAGGCCGTCGTCGCCGAAGTCCTGCATGAGCGCCTCCGCGTCGGTCCAGCGGGCGCAAGCGCTGACCTTGCCGCCCATGGCGGAAAGGGCGCAGTCGCCCCGGACGCGGGAATCGGCCGCGATTCCCTCGCCGTGGGTGTACGCGCCGCCCCGCGCCTCGGCCAGGAGCGCCAGGCCCCACGCCGCGGGCAGGTTCTTGGCGAGCGCCACGATGACGCGCCCCTTGCCCAGCGGTCCGGTCGCGATCAACGGGGTGCCCTGGTGCTCCAGGAGGAGGTCGAAGCCGAAGGAGTCCCCCGCCATGACCGCGACGGCGTCACCGACCCGCCACGAGCCTAGCTCGGGCGCGCCCGGAAAGGGAAGGACGGCGTCGAGCCGGACTTGTCGGCTGTCGAGGATCCGCGCCTCGATCAGCGCCGCCGCGTCGGCCAGCCCCGCCGCGGGGGCGAGAATCGCCGTGGGCGGCGAATCGCTGAAGATGATGTGGTCGACGTTGATGTGCCCCCAAGGACCGCTCTCCGCGTCCACGATCTGGAGCGTCGCCTCCTTGCCCCGGAGATCGCTCACATCCCATTGCGCGGGCTCGAGGCGCTCGTTGTCGCGTCCCGTCTGGGTGCGCACGACGGCGCCGTCGACGACCAGGTTGATGCAGGTCTTGCCGGCGTGGCTGCCGCCGCCGACGAGAAAACCGATGAAGCGCGCGGCGATCTTGAAAGGCTTGGACGTCGCGCGGCCCTGCGGCCCGTCGTTCGGGACGTAGGTGTTGACGAACCGCTTGCCGGCGAAGCCGCTGACGTGTTGCTGTCCCGACGTCGTCCCGGTGTGCGGGGCCGCGCCGAAGGCTGCGCCCTCGATTTTCCAGCCCTCGTAGGACCCGCTCTCGAAATCCTCGAACACGGTGTAGTCGAAGGCCGGCCGCGCGCCCTCGCTCAGGCTCTCCAGGAGCTTGAAAAAGCTGAGCTCGGCTCCCGAGACGAGGACCGTGCCGCCGTCGCGCGCCGTCGCCGCGAAGGACTGCCAGACGTGCGCCGGCTCGCCGCCCGTGAGGCCTTCGAGCCAAAGGGCGTCCGCCTTCACCGCGCCGTCCCGCGTGAACGGCACGAGGGTGACGCCCGTGCAGGTGGTGAGGGCGCGGTCGTTGCGGTTGAGGACGGCGAGGCTGAAGCCCTTGTCCACGCGCGGGCTCGCCGTGTTGGGGAGTGCGAGGGTCATGGCGCCGCCCTCGGGCAGGGCCTGGAACGTGTTGCGGTTGCCGCCGAAGCCGCTGAAGCGCCGGTCGGTGAGGCGCGCGCCGCCGGCGTATCCGATCGGATTGAGAAGGCTGAAGAGGAAGGACGCGTCGACGGGTGCGGTTCCGAGGTTCGTGGCGGTCAACCGAAAGATGGCGCAGGGAAGCGACGAATCCTTCGTGTTGGTGGGAATCATGGGATTGAAGCCCTCGAGCTCCACGGCGATGGGCAGCGCCGGATCGCGATAGTCGATCCTCAGGAAGGGGTACTCGCCGATGCAGGCCACATCGGTGAAGCCCGGCAGGCCCCAGCCGTCGCCGCGCTGGAGCACGCGCAGCGCGCTCTTCTCCCCGCCGACTCGGAGCGCCATGAAGGTGTCGGGAAGCGGCTGCTCGTCGGAGTTGTTGAAGATCTGCCAGACGCTCAGCCTGCCGTCGCCGGCCAGCCAGACGGTGCCCGTGCCGATGCCGCCGATGGGCATCGCGACGGCGTCAAGCTTCTCGCCGCGGAAGACCCGCGCGTCGGGTCTTGTCTGGTCCGCGAACACGGAGAGGCACGCAAGCAACACAAAGGCAGCGGTTCTTCCCATGAGTTTTCTCCTTTTTCGTGGGACGGCCGAAGCCGGCGGACGCGGGCGAACCCCGCACGCATCTCATTATCGCCGCGGGCCCGCGCGCCCTCAAGGGGGCGGCGCGCGGGCGCCGGCTAGAGGAGCGGCGTCTTGCCGGGCATCGCGACGGGCGCCGCCGGCAACGGGCCGAGTTCGTAGCGGGCGGGGCGCAGATCTTCCTTGGATTCCTTCAGGGCCCAGTCGTACGCGACGGCGCGCCCCGTGTAGGTGCTCATGCGCCCGGCGATCGCGGTCATCGTGGCCTGGGCCAAACGCGGGCACTCGTTCACGGGCTTGCCCTCGCGGATGCTCTCCGCCAGGGCGTTGTACATCTCGGGCTCGCCGCTGGACGGAGCGCCCTGGTAGTGCCACGGCCGCTCGCCCTCGATGTGGGCGCCCCCGCGCGTGACGTAGGCGACGCCCTTCGTGCCCTCGATGCGGTTGCAGACGTCGTTGGTGACGCCGTACATCTGGGCGGCCAGGGCGATCATCGTCAGGCCGTTGCCGTAGCGGTACTCCACCGCGAAGTGGTCGTAAATATGGCCGTATTCCGGCCCGGTCCGGCACTGGCGGCCGCCGAGGCCCGTGCACGTGACGGGCACGGCCTTCGCCACCCAGTTGCACACGTCGATGTTGTGGCAGAGTTGCTCGACGAGGTGGTCCCCCGAAAGCCACGTGAAGAAGGGCCAGCAGCGGATCTGCCACTCCATGTCGCTCCACTCGGGCCGGCGCGGATGGAAGTGCCAGTCGACCATCTCGCAGATCCAGTGGGCCTTCAGGACGCGCAGCTCGCCGATGCGGCCGCTCCAGATGAGATCGAGGACGTCGAGGTACTGCGGCGCGTAGCGCTGCTGGGTGCCGACGACGATGGAGAGGCGCTTCTTGTCGGCTTCCTCGGAGGCCGCCAGCAGCGCGCGAATTCCCACCGCGTCCACGGCGCCCGGCTTCTCAAGGAACATGTGCTTGCCGGCTTTCACGGTCTCGGCGACGTGCTCGGGACGGAAACCGGGAGGCGTCAAATACATGACGATATCGATCTCCCCGAGGGCCAGCACCTTCTTGTAGGCGTCGAAGCCGAGGAATGTGCGCTCCTTGGTGACGTTCACCTTGCCGGGAACGCGCCGACGCAACTCCGCCAGGGACGCGTCGATCCGGTCCTGGAACATGTCGGCCATGGCGTAGAGCTCGACGCCCGGCACCGATTGCAACAGTACGATGGCATCGTGTGTGCCGCGGTCGCCGCAGCCGACCATGGCGATGCGGAGCATGTCCGACCCCGCGGCGTGGACGGGGAGGGCGGCGGCCGCCGCCGCGGCGCTCGTCACGGCGGCCGACCGGGCCATGAAACCGCGGCGGGAGAGAGCGGCGGACTTGAGCGAACGCTGTTTCGGCATGGGGCACCTCGCGAATGCGCGGCGCTTCGACCGCGCGTTTCGCGCGCGGGAGCGCCGCAGCGACAACCCGAGTGTAGCCGCGGGCGCGCGGCGGGGTCAAGGGCCTAGGGCGCGCAGGGGGGGAACGAAACGCAGGTCAAGGCGTCAGGGGTGGGATCGGGGCCGCAGGCGCCGAAGGGCGGCGGCAGCGGTCCCGTGTGCGCGAAGAGGTGGCCGAGAATCTTGATCGCGTCGGAGATGTCAATTTTGCCGTCGTCGTTGGCATCGCCGGCGGCCAGGCAAACCAGCGCCGTCTGGCCGCCGCCGAAAAGGTACGCGAGCACCCTGACCGCATCGGCGATATCGATTTTGCCGTCGGCGTTGGCGTCGCCGCGCAGGAATTCCGGCTCCTCGCCCGGCAACCTGACCGGGGCCTCGGTCGCGGCATCGGCGTAGCCGGTGTCGTGGGCCGTCACGAAGGCGACGCCCAGCAGATTCTCCCGCGTGACGTTGGCGAACCCGGCGATCAAACCATCCCAGGTTCCCGTGAGCTCGCGGACTTCGCCGGCGGGCACGAGCAACTCTTGGTTGACGGCGAAGGGGCCGATCATGGCGTGGCGGTAGGGCTCGCCGTGCGTGGTTAACCAGCGCGATTGACGTTCCACAAGGCACATGCGCAGCCGACCCCGATAGTCGGCGTCCCCGCGGTTCGTGAGGCTTGCGGTGAGCTGGACGTATGCGTCCGCCTCCCAGACGGTGCGAAGGGTCAGCACCAGGTCGGGAACCGGGCGGGCGAGACAGAACGCTATACGGTTGACGTAGGCGTCCGGCAAGTCGCCCGACCCGATCCATGAATCGACGCCGCCGTCGAAGAAATAATGGGGAACGAAGGCTACCTCGAATTCGTTGACCCGGCCGATGGACCCCGGATTCCGGTCGTAAATGTAGGCGATGTGACAGACATCGTAAGCGCCGGAGGCGACGATGGCGTCGATGACGGGAGCGGCGTTGGCGCAAGCCGGGCAACTCGTCTGGGAGACCCCCTCGACAAGGACCGTGTGACCGGCCCACGACCACGTGGCGGCGACAAGCAAAGCCAGGCCGGCGGCCCGCAAATATGTATACACACTCATAGATGCATCCTCGCTGAAAAGGTTGCCATTTGCCGTCCGTATTGTGGTTGATGCTACCAGCGGGCGTCTCCGAGGTCAATCAAAAGTGGCCCACGGCGGGGGGGTATGGATTAAAAAATAGCCATTTTACAGGAGGAGCCGCGTTGTAAAATACTATATAAGCGGGAGTTATAGAAACTGGGCTAAAAAATGCAGAAATAATCCGACCGACACCTTGTACCGAGGGCTATAGATGATTGCCGAGTTTTCTCGGCTTTTTTTGTTGTTCCCCCTCCCGGCCGACCCGCGAGGGCCCCTGGGCGCCCTCTCTCCCCGATTGTAATTGCGTGCCCGCGCGCTTAAACTTCATTCCTCCGCGCGCACGGGCGCAAGCTCAATCCATACATGACGCGACCTAGTATTCCGTTCATTTCCCCACGCCCGCGGGCGCAGGACAACGAGAGGAGACGCCAATGAGTTACGGCTTGAAGGTCCGGCCGAGCGCCGCGCTCGATTTCCTGTCTCTCGGCGCGCTCGTTCACCGTATCGATCCCGGGATCGTCCCCTTCCGGAAGGCCTGCGAGTGCCGGATCCACGTGAGCGGCGGGGAGTTCAACTGCGCCGCCAACCTGGCGGACTGCTTCCGCCTGCGGACCGGCGTCGCCACGGCCATGGTCGACTACCCCATCGGAGACCTGATCGCCGAGCGGGTGCGCGCCATGGGCGTCACGCCCTTCTACAAGCGTTTCGCCCACGACGGCGTCGCGGGGCCCAACATGGCGACGGTCTACAGCGACCGCGGCTTCGGCCTTCGGGCGCCCGTCGTCTTCTACAACCGCTCCAACGAGGCGGCCGCCCGCCTGAAGCCGGGGGACTTCGCCTGGGGGGAGATCCTCGCCGGCGGGCTGCGCTGGTTTCACAGCGGCGGCATCTTCGCGGCGCTCTCGGAAACCACGCCCGAGGTGATCATCGAGGGCATGCAGGCCGCCAAGGCGGCGGGCGCGGTGATCTCCTTCGACCTGAACTTCCGCGCCAAGCTGTGGAAGGTGCTCGGCGGCGAGGCCCGCGCCGCGGCGACGCTCAACCGAATCGTGGAGAACGTCGATGTCCTCGTCGGCAACGAGGAAGACCTCCAGAAAGGGCTGGGCATCCCCGGGCCGGAAGTCTCGGCCAAAGCGTCGGCCCTCGATCCCGCCGCTTTCTTCGGCATGATGGATCGCGTCCTCGCGCGGCATCCGCGCCTGAAGGTCGTCGCGACCACCCTCAGGGAAGTCCACTCGACTAACCGCCATTCCTGGAGCGCCGTCGCCTGGGTCGACGGCAAGACCTTCACCGCGCCCACCTGCGATCTCGACGTGTACGATCGCGTGGGCGGCGGCGATGGCTTCGCCTCCGGGTTCTTCTACGGTATTCTCGCGGGTGAGAAGCCGGCGGAGGCCTTGAAGCTCGGCTGGGCGCACGGCGCCCTCCTGACCACGTTCCCGGGCGACACCACCATGGCCACCGTGGAGCAGGTGCGTGCCTTCGCGGCGGGCGGTTCGGCGCGCATCCAGCGCTAGCGCGCGGCGCCTGCGGCGCCGGCCGCGCGCCCGGATCAGCTTGCTCGGCGGCAGGGAGGAAGCCCGACCATGCGTCGTACATCGCGGATCGCCATCGCCGCCTTGCTCGCGGCGCTGCCGTGGGCGGGCGCGGCCGAAGAGGCCGCGCCAAGAATCGATAAGAAGGCGGGCGACGAGACGCCCGTCGCGGGCATCGCCACCGCGGAGAAACTGCAAGAGCTCCTCAAGGAGGCCGAGGAAGCCGCGGACCTCGACGACGAGCTCAAGAAGAAAATCGTCGACCTTCTCAAGCAGGCGCAAGCCTCGCTCCAGCGGGCCGGCGAGCACAGAGCCCTCGCGGAGAACTACAAACTCCAGCTCAAGGACGCCCCGGCGCGGACCGCGGAGATTCGCGCGCGGCTGAAAGAGGAGTCCGCCGCGGAGACATCCTTCGCCGTGCCCGCCGACGCCACGGCCAAGACGTTCGAGCAGCTTCTCGATCAGAAGCGCGCCGAACTGGCCGCCGCCAAGAGCGAGCTGGAGAAGGCGGAAGGCCGAAACAAGCTGCTTCAGGGCCGGCTGCAGAAGGCCCGCGAGGAGCAGCTTGCGGCAAGGGAGAAAATCGAGGAGCGCCGCAAGGCCCTCGGCGCCCCCCCCGCGGCCGGCGAGGACGCGCGCTTCACCGAGGCCGTGCGGCTCTTCCATCAATGCGCCATCCGCGCGCGGGCCGAAGAGATCGCGATGCTCGATCAGGAGATCGTGAGCCAGCCGGCACGGGCGGATCTCCTGGCCGCCGAACGCGATCTGGCCGCGCGCGGCGTGGCCGTGTTGCAGGACGAACTGGCGAAGATCGAGGAGGAGGCCGCGCGGCGCAGGAGCGCCGAGGCCCAAGTCGTCACGGAGGACGCCGAGCGCGCCAAGCACGAGGCGCGCTATAAACACCCGCTGGTGAAGGACGCGGCGGATGACAACGCCGTGTTGGGCCGAGAGCTGGCGCAGATCGCCGCCGACGCGGGCGCCGTCGCCGCGGACCGGCGCCACGGGGAGGAGCAGCGCAAGCATCTGAGCGAGATCTTCGAGCGGACGCGCGGTCAGCTCGAGCGGGTCGGCCTCCAGGGGCTGGGCGGCGCCGCGCTGCGCGAGCAACGCGCGCGGCTGCCCGCCATCGTGGACGAAAACCGGTCCATGTGGGCGCGGTGGCGCGACCGCATTGGCGCGGCCGAGTCGCGGCGCTTCCAGATCAGCATGGACCGGCACGCGCTGGCGGATGCCGCGGCCGCCGCGGCCCGCCTGGCGGCGAAGGAACCGGAGGCGGCCGATGCCCGGCGCGAGGACATCGCGGCGGCCCTCCTCCCGCTGCTCGTGAAGCGCGGCGAGCTGCTCGGCGAGCTCGATGAGGCCTATAGCAGCCTCTTGAAGAACCTGCGCGACATGGAGACCGTGCATGCGCAGCTCGGCGACACGGCGCGGCGGTTCTCCATGCTGCTGGATGAATGGCTGCCGTGGATTCCGAGCGCGGCGCCCTTCGCGCTCCAGACTCTGAGGGATCTCGGGCCGTCGCTCGCCTGGGTGCTCTCGCCCGCCAACTGGGGGGCCGTCGGGCTGACGCTGGGGGCCGATGTGCTGCGCCTGCCGCACTATGCGCTGCTCGTGCTCGCGCTCGCGGCCGGCATGCTGTTCGCCGCGCGATGGGCCCGGCGCAGACTGGACGCCATCGCCGCCAAGCTCGGCCGCGCCTACAAGGATTCCTTCGTGGGCACGCTCGAGGCGCTGGCGCTGACGGCGCTCCTCGCCGCGCCGGCGCCCCTCGCGGCGGCGTACTTCGGGTGGCGCCTGGCGGAGGCCGCGACGCCGGCCTTCGCGGCGGGGCTCGGGAAAGGGCTCCTCACCTTCGCCGAGTTCTTTTTCTCGGTCCGCTTCTTTCTGCTGCTCTGCGCCCCCACGGGGGTGGCCTCGGCGCACTTCCACTGGGAAGAGCGCACCTTGGCGCTTCTCCGCCGCCACGTGCGCTGGATCGTCGCGCCGCTCGGCGCGACCATGGTGCTCGTCGCGCTGGCCGAAGCCCAGAGCAGCGAGGCCATCCGCAACAGCCTGGGGCGGCTGGCCTTCATAGCGGGCGTCATGGTCCAGGCCGTGTTCATCCAGCGCGTTCTGGGACCCGGGGGCGGCATCGCCGCCAACGCGCTGCGGCGCCGGCCCACGGGTTGGCTCGCGCGCCTGCGGTTCCTGTGGTACCCCGTGGCCGTCGGCGTTCCCGTGGCGCTCGCCGTCACGTCGGCGGTCGGGTATCACTTCACGGCGATCGAGCTTGAGCGCCGCGTGATCGTGAGCATCTGGATCGTCGTGTGCGCCGTCCTCTTCCACGAGATGGCGCTGCGCTGGTTCGTGGTGGAGAAGCGCCGCTTCGCCGCGCGCCAGGCCAGGGAGCGGCGCGAGGCCGAGCTCAAACTCGCGGAAGCGGCGGGCCAGGTCTCCGAGGGCGCCAAGCAGGCCGCGTTGGAGGAGCCCGTCATCGACGTGTCCACCATCGATGTGCAGATACGTTCGCTGCTCAACACGCTGATGGGCTTCGCGATCGTGGTGGGGCTCTGGATCGTGTGGGCGCGGGTGCTGCCCGCCCTCGCCATGCTGGACAACGTGAGGCTGTGGAACACGCAGGCCATCGGCGAGGGCGGCGCCGCGGTCACGAAATGGATTACGCTGGGCAGCCTGGCCGTGGCGGCGATCGCGCTGATGCTCACCATCGCGGCGGCCAAGAGCCTTCCCGGCGTGCTCGAGCTTCTGCTCCTGAAGAATCTGCCCCTCGATGCGGGCAGCCGCTACGCCGTGACCACCGTCTCGCAGTACCTGCTGGCGGTGGCGGGCGTGATCTTCGTCTTCAACACCATCGGCGTCGGGTGGTCGAAGGTGCAGTGGCTCGCGGCCGCCCTGAGCCTCGGCGTGGGCTTCGGCCTGCAGGAGATCGTCGCGAATTTCATCTGCGGCCTGATCCTGCTCTTCGAGCGGCCGATCCGCGTGGGCGATATCGTCACGGTGGGCGATGTGACGGGCACGGTCTCGCGCATCCGCATCCGCGCCACGACGATCACGAACTGGGACCGCATGGAGTATGTGGTTCCCAACAAGGACCTGATCACCGGCCGGCTGCTCAATTGGACCCTGTCGAACACCGTCAACCGCATCGTGATCACGGTGGCCGTGGCTCAAGGCACCGACACGGACAAGGCCCGCGCGGCGCTGCTGTCCGCCGCGCGCGGTCATCCCCTCGTCATGCGCGATCCCGAGCCCATGGCGACCTTCGAGGGTTTCGGGGAGTACGGGCTCAACATGGTGCTGCGCTGTTTTCTGGCCGACTTCGCCAACCGGACCAAGACGATTCACGAGCTGCACACGGCGGTCAAGCAGGCCTTCGCCGCGGCGAACATCGAACTTGCGCTGCCCTGGCCGCGGTGGGACCGCGGGCGGGGCGCGCCCCCGAAAGGCGCCTAGGGCGGAGCGGCGGCGGGGACGCGGCCGCCGAACTCCTTCGCATGGTGGAAGAGCGTCCGAACCTGACGTTCTATAGGTGAGAGAGCCGCCGCCCCTCGAGCGGGCGGCGGCGGGGCGGCCGCGCGGTGTGCCGCGGAATGCGCCGCCCGCCGACACCGAGGAGACACGTTTATGTCGAAGTTCTTTGCCGCGTTCGTGGCGGCGCTTGCGCTGCTCGCCGCCGCCGCCTTCGGCGCCGCCGGGGAGGAACCCCCGGATGGCCTCCCTCCGCCGCTGCCCTTCCCGAGTCCGGAGGAAATGCTCGCGCAGTTCGACAAGGACGGTAACGGCAAACTCGATGGGCAGGAACTGGAAGCCATGCGCCGGTTCTTCGAGCGGCGCTTCGGACCCGGCCCCGGGAGGGGCGGCGCTCCCGGCGATTTCCCCGGATTCCCGGGCGGTCCGGGCGGATTCCCCGGCTTCCCGGGAGGCCCGGGCGGCGGAAAGCGCCTGATCGTCGCGCAGTTCGATGTCGACGGCAACGGGAGGCTCGGTGAGGCCGAGCGCGCCGAGGCCGCAAAATGGCTCGACGCGCAGGGCCCCGGCGGACGCGGTTTCCCGGGTTTCCCCGGAGGCCCCGGCCGCTCCGACATGGGCCGAGGCGGGCGGCCGCCCTTCGGCGGGTTTCCCGGCGCGGAAGAGGGCGGCGGCGAGGTCCGCCTGCCGGAGCGCCTGGCGCCCGACCAGGCGCGCGCCTACCCCGGCCGGCCCTTCTATGACCCCGGCGTCCTCAGGACCATCTTTCTTGAGTTTTCCGAGAAGGACTGGGAGCAGACGCTCGCCCGCTTTCATCGCACGGATGTGGAGGTTCCCGCCGACATGATCGTCGATGGCTGGAGCTATCCCTGCGTCGGCGTCCGTTTCCGCGGGAACTCGTCCTTCATGGTGGGCCCGGGGCGGAAGCGTTCCTTCAACATTTCCATGGATCACGCCATCGCGGATCAGACCCTGTACGGGCACAAGACCTTGAACCTCCTGAACGGCCACGAGGACCCTTCGTTCCTCCGGGAGGTGCTTTTTTGCGAGATCTCCCGAAAGTACCTGCCTTCCCCGCGCGCCAATCTCGTGAAGGTGGTGATCAACGGCGAGAGCTGGGGCATTTACGTCAACGTCGAGCAGGTGAACAAGGACCTGCTCAAGGAATGGTTCGACACCGCCAAGGGCGTGCTCTGGAAGGTGCCGCCGGATTTCAGCGGCGGCGGCGGGTTGGCCGAGAGGGGCGATCCCGCGCAGTACCGGCGCAGCTACCTCATCAAGACCAAGGGCGATCAGGAGGAGGCCTGGAAGCGTCTGGCCGAGCTGTGCACGACGCTCAACCGGACGCCGTCCGAGGAGTTGGAACGCGCGCTCGCGCCGCTTCTCGATGTGGACCGGGCCCTGTGGTTCCTGGCGCTGGACAACGTGTTCATGGACAGCGATGGGTACGTGACCCGGGCGAGCGACTACCTGTTGTTCCTCGATGCGAGCGGCCGGTTCCACACGCTTAGCTACGACAACAATGAGACTTTCGGCCGCGGCGGCGGCCCTGGCGGCCCTGGCGGTCCGGGCGGACCGGGCGGACCGGGAGGGCGTGGCGGGCGAGGCGGGCGCGGGGGGCCTCCCGGCGATATGGAACGTCCGCCCGGCGACCTGGACGGCCCTCGCGGCGGGATGGGGCGTCCGCCCGGCGACATGGACGGTCCTCGCGGCGGGGTGGGTCGCCGGCCCGGCAACATGGACGGTCCTCCGAGGGACCCGGACGGTCCTCCCGGCGGGATGTTCGGCCCTCCGGGCAGCGGCGGAGCGCCGCGTTTCGACCTCGACCCGCTCGTCCACGCCGAAAGCGACGCCCGGCCGCTGATCAGCCGCCTCCTTTCGGTCCCCAAGTGGCGCGCGCGCTACCTGGCGCACCTTCGGACGATCGTGGACGAGTCGCTGGACTGGGCGGCCATGGGACCGATCGTCGCGGCGTACGGGGAGCTTCTCGGCGGCGAGGTCGCGGCCGACACCAAGAAGCTGTACACGACGCAGGATTACGAGGGGAGCATCGCGGGGCAGGGCGAGGGCGGCCGGCAGCGCATGCCGGGGCTCAAGCAGTTCGTCGAGGGGCGCCGCGCCTTCCTGCTCCGGCACGCCGCGCTCGAGAAACCGCGTCCGGCGATCGCCGCGGTGACGCGCCGGTGGGAGGCGCACGACGGGATCGACGCGCCTTCGCCGCGGACGCCCGTGATCGTCACCGCCGAAACGAGCGGCGCGGCGCGGCCCGAGGCGGTGTTCCTCTACTACAATCCGAAGGATACGGGCGCCTTCGAATGCGCCGCGATGTTCGATGACGGCGCGCATGGGGACGGAGCGGCGGACGATGGAGTCTTCGGGGCGGAGATTCCGCCCCAGCCGGCCGGCACGCGCGTGCGCTACTACGTCGAGGCCCGCGCCTCCGCCCAAGCGGGCACGACGACGTTCCACCCGGCGCGCGCCGAGTTCGAATGCTTGTCGTACCGCGTGCGCGCCCGGCCGCGCGCGGGCTTCCCCGTGCGAATCAACGAGACGGCCGCGGAGGCGGCGCGCGGGGACGACAAGGCGCACCGCGGCTGGATCGAACTCGTCAACACCTCGGAGGCCGCGGTCGATCTCGGGGGGATGTATCTGAGCGACGATTTGGAGAACCCGCGCAAGTGGCGCTTTCCCGCCGGCGCCGCCGTCGCGCCGCGCGGCTTCCTCCTCATCGAGGCCGGGGAGGACGCCCCCGCGGGCACGGGCCTGCGCGCCGACTTCAAGATCTCGACCCGAGGGGAAGCCCTGGTTCTCACCGACCGCGACGATTGCGGCAACGACGAATTGGACCGCGTGGTCTGGGGCGCGATCTCGAACGGCGCCTCGTGGGGGCGGCTCCCCGACGGGGAGGGCGTTTTCCGCCCGCTGGTTCCCACGCCCGGAGCGGAGAACGCCGCGGCGCGGGCGCAATGACGGCCGCGGCGGCCAACGAAGCGCCGCCGCTTCGGGGCGGCGCGCGTTCCTCGGCCGCTTGCCGCCGGCGCCCTTAGGCGCTAGATTGGGTGGTACGACCAAGGAGGATTTATGTCCGACGCCACGGCGTTCTCGCGCAGGGATTTTTGTCGCAAGGCCGCGGCCGCCGGCGCCGTCGCGGGCCTGGGCCTGATCGGTTGCTCCGCGCCGGCCTCCGCGCCCGGCGCTCCCAAGCGCGGCTGGGAGATCGGCTGCTTCACGCGGCCGTGGGATCAGCACGACTATCGCACGGCCTTGGACGCCATCGCCGAGGCCGGCTATTCCCACGCGGGTCTGATGACGGCCAAGTCGCCGTCGGGCCTCGTCATCTCCGCCGCGACCACCGCGGAGGAGGCCGCGCGCGTGGGGGAGGAGGCAAGCAAGCGCGGGCTCGCCATCCCGTCGGTCTACGGCGGCGACATTCCCGTGAGGGAATCGCTTGCGGCGGGCATCGCCGCCATGAAGCGGCTCATTGACGCCTGCGCGGCCGCGGGCGCGGCATCGCTCATGATGGGCGGGACGGGCGATCCCAAGCTCAACGACATCTACTACCAAGCCGTCGCCGAAACCTGCGCCTACGCCGCCGAGCGGAGAGTCGGCATCACCGTCAAGCCGCACGGCGGGCTCAACGCCACGGGTCCCCAGTGCCGCGCGCTGATCGCGAAGGTGGGCCACCCCAACTTCCGCTTGTGGTACGACCCGGGCAATATCCTGTACTACTCGGAAGGGAAGCTCGACCCAGTCGCCGACGCGGCCACGGTGGACGGTCTTGTCGTCGGCATGAGCGTCAAGGACTACCGGCCCCCCAATGATGTCCTGGTGACGCCGGGAGCCGGACAGGTCGACTTCAAGGCCGTGATGGCGCGGTTGAAGAAGGGCGGCTTCGTCTCTGGGCCGTTGGTCGTGGAGACGCTGAGCCCGGGCGACCTGCCCGCGTTGCTCCGGGAAGCCGTGAAGGCGCGCGAGGCCGTGGAGGCCTTCGCGGCGGTGTGAGCCCATCCGCGGGCGGCCGCGCGCCGGCCGCGGTTCGAAACGAGGGAAAGCCATGCTTGGATACCGGCGCGCGGCCGCCGCCGCCCTGTGTTGCGCCGCGAGTCTTTTCGCCGCCGATTGGCCCCAGTGGCGCGGGCCTTTCTTCAACGGCTCGACCGAAGCCGAGAACCTCCCCGCCTCCCTGAAGGAGGCGGTCCTCTGGACGGCGCCGATGCCCGGCCGGGGCGCCTCGACGCCCATCGTGTGGCGCGACCGCGTGTTCGTCACCTCCACCGACCGGGCGACGGGCGAGCTGTGCGGCCTGTGCCTCGATGTCGCCACGGGCGGGGCGCTCTGGAAGATCACGGCGGGCGAGGACCGCCGGGTCGGGGCGGGCAACACCATGGCGACGCCCTCGCCAGCGACCGACGGCGCGGCCGTCTACTTCATGTTCGGAACCAGCGAGCTCATCGCCGTGGATTTCGGCGGGAAGACGCTGTGGCGGCGCGCCCTGGAGAAAGACCACGGCGAGTTCGTCATCCAGTTCGGGTACAGCGCGAGCCCGCTGCTCTACAAGGGGAAGCTCTACGTCTCCGTTCTGCAGAACAAGACCCCGGGACGCTACCGCGCCTCGGACCGCGCGGCGCCGCTGGAATCGTTCCTTTTGGCCATCGATCCGGCTTCCGGCGCGGACCTCTGGAAGCAGGTGCGCCCGAGCGACACCATCGACGAGTCCTCGGAGACCTACGCGACGCCGATTCCCTGCGAGGAAGCCGGCCGCGCCGTGATCCTGGTTCCCAGCGGCGAATTCCTCACCGGGCACGATGCCGCGACGGGGGCCGAGGTCTGGCGCTGGGACTACCCTCCCCGCGGCCGCGAGGATCGGCAGCGCTTGATTCCGTCGATCGTGCCCGGGGCGGGGCTCGTCTACGCGGTGCGCGGCAGGGGGAGCGCGCTCCTTGCGATCAAGACGGGCGCGATCGGCGCGGCGGACGGAGACGCGCTTGCGTGGCGGCTGAACGAGGCCTGCCCCGACGAAGCCACGCCGCTCCTTTACCGCGGAAAGCTCTTCGTGCTCGACGGCGCCGGGAAGAAGATGACGTGTGTGGACGCGGCCACGGGAACGCGCGTCTGGCAAGGCCGTCTGGGCGGAGGCGCGACCTGGTACGCCTCGCCGACGGGTGCCGACGGCAAGATTTACTGCCTGAGCGACCGCGGCGAGACGCTGGTGCTCTCGGCGGGGCCGAGCTTCGAGATCCTGTCCCGCGGCCGCCTCGAGCCTGACCCGGGCTCGAGCCGCTCGAGCATCGCGATTGCCGGGGGGAAACTCTTCATCCGCACCGAAAAGACGCTCTTCTGCGCGGGCGTCAGGGCCGAGACGCGCTAGGGCGCGACGATCCGAAAGGGAATCGCCGGCAGCATGGTCAAGGGCGCGCCGCGCTGCGCGCCCTTGGGAGCCGCGCCGTCGGCCTTGGCCGCCTTCTTGGCGAAGACGGCGGCGATCAGGTTGCCCTCGAGCCCGGGCGCGATTTTCGCCGCGTCGGCGCCGAGGACGATTTCCACGCCCCGGCGCGAGGGGTTCACGGCCTTGAGCGCAATGCCCTCGGGCGGTTCGTCCAGCTCCAGGTCCGAGTCGTGGAGAAGGCCGCGCGCGGGAATCTCGATGAAGACGCGGCGCGCGCCGCCGGCTGGAATCTTGACCGGCGTTTCGCCGGCGATGCGCGCCTGGGCTGCGAAGGCCCGGCGCCCCCGGGTTGCGACCACGAGTTCCGCGGCCGGAACGAGGTGGCGGTACGCGAAGGCCTGCATGAGATCGTCGGCTGGCACGACCGGGCGGGAGACGACGCGCCCGTCAATGGTCGCGCGGCCGGTGAGACGCAGCGGGCACGGTTCGCCGAGCGGGTTCGGCGGCAGCGCCAGCGTGAGGCGCACCTGGTCCTGCCCGGCCGGCATGCGGCCGCCGTGCAGGGCGAATCCCGGCGGCGCGTCGCAGAGCTCGATGGCGATAGGGCCCTGGAAACCGTCCCTACGCAAGGCGTGGACGAGAAGGGGCGCGGCCGCGCCGGGGCCGGCGTTGATGCCGCTCGGCACCATGCGCAGCTCAAAGTCGCGCCGGGGCGGGCTCACGCGCAGGCGATAGCCGTACTCGGATCCGCCCTTGCCCTGCAGGTCGCTCACCTGCACGTGATAGACGCCGCTTGCGGGCAGCGTCGCGCGCAGCCACGAGTCGGCCTGGTGCGTGAGCAGCCCCGCGCCCTTGTCCTCGTAGTCGTCGTTGATCGCGATGCGCCGCCCCTCCGCGTCCGTCAGCTCGAGGATCGAATCGAGGGGCGAGCCGAGCCTGCGGGCGCGGATCTCCGCGACGATTTCCTCCCCCGCGCGGCCCTCGAAGCGGAAGCAGTCGCGGTCGCCCGGCGCCGCGATGCGTCCGTTGACGATCATGGGAAGCACGATGGGTTGCGCCACGCCAGGGGTGTCGTTCGGCTCCCGCTCCAAGCACTCGGGCAGCGTGTCCACGGCGAAGGGCACGCGGTTTGAGAGAAGGTCTCCGCCGCGCGCGCGCAGATGCGTCAGGCGGGCGCTCATCTCCTCGGCGCCGAGGGCGAGGGAGTTCGCCGAGAGGTTCCACCCCTCCAGCGCGACCGTCGTCGCAACGCCCGCGCGGCCGCCCAGCGGGAAGATGCCGGTCACGAAGGGCAGCCGCCCGGCTTCGATGCGGTAGACAAAATCCTCCCGGCCGCGGTAGATCGCATCCCTGATCTCGAGGAGGTACGCGCCGTCGGCCTCGATCTCGTGGAACAGCACGGGGTCGGGGCTGAAGCGGTAGTCGTCCACGTAGGCGAGTTCGCGGCCCCGGTCGTCGTACAGCGCCAGCACGGCTTGAAACCAGCCCGGCACGGCGTCGGCGAGGTAGGGCGCGAGCCGCCGCGCGCGCGCGTCGAAGACGAGCCGCTCGCCCGCGCGGGCTTGGAAGCGGAAGCGGTCGACGCCGCCCGGCATGATGCGGCCGTTGATGACGGCGGGCAGAGTGACGTCCGTCGGCGCGGCGGGCGTCCTTGCGGCGGGCAGCGCGCGGCGTCGGAGGGCGTCGGCCTCGGGCGCGCGTTCGGCGAAGTCGGGCGCGCGCTCGGCGAACTCGGGCAGGACGCCCACGCAAAACACGGTGGGGTTCGTCAGGCCCCGAGCCGTAAGAAGCCTGAGCTCGCCTTCGCCGGGCTCGGCCTCCGAGTCGATGGTCACCTCGAGGACGACGTTCTCAGCGAGGGCGGGGCTGAGCGTGCGCTTGTTGAAGAGGGCGATCTTCGCCCTGAGCTCGGCGAGGAGCCGTTCGTCCGCGGCGGTCCACGCGGGCGCCGCGCGGCCGCGCCCGCCTTTGGGTCGCGCGGCGGCTTTCTTGGCCGCGAGCTTTTTGAGCCGCTCGCGGCACTGGTTGAACTCCTGCCGGGAGAGGGGCTTGGTGTGCTCGATCACCTTGGTGCGCACGCCGGCGGCCGAAAAGCGCGCCGCTGCGGCGCCGTCCAGGAACTGCCCGCCGACCGAAACCTGGAAGGTCGTCCCCCGCCGGCCTCCGGCGGGGTAGACGCAGCCGATGCGGGGGGCGTTCGCCTGAGCCGAGACGCCCGGCGCCGCCGAGAGCAGCGCCGCAAGGGCGCAGACCGCGGACTTCGCGAATCGGCTCATAAGGCGTTACCTACATGATTTCTCTCAAGCGTCCGCCCATCTTCACGCCTTCGCCCTCGGCGGGCATGACGCGCACGTCAAGCCCCATGGGGTGCGGCAGCTTCGCCGCCGTGTCGATGCCGAGAAGCTCGTAGATGCTGCCGATGAGATCGCAGGGGTAGACGGGCCGTTCCTTCACGGTCTCGCCCCGCGCATCCGAGGCGCCCACGACGCGGCCGCCCTTGAATCCGCCGCCGGCGACGACGGCGGAAAAAACCGCCCCGTAGTGGCCGCGCCCGCCGCTCCAGGGCGGTTCCCACTGGACCTTGGGCGTCCGCCCGAACTCGCCGCTCCACCACACGATCGTGCGGTCGAGCAGCCCGCGGTCGGCGAGGTCGCAAAGCAGCGTCGCCATGCCCTTGTCCAGGTCGGGGAGGTTGCGGCGCATGGCCTGGAAGTGCTGCTTGTGGGTGTCCCAGCCCTTGTAGTTGATGGTGACGAAAGGCACGCCGCGTTCGACGAGGCGCCGCGCGAGCAGGCAGGCCTGGCCGAAGGACTTGCGGCCGTAGCGGTCCCTGAGTTCCTCCTTTTCCTGGGAGAGGTCGAACACCTTGCCTCCGTCGCCCAGGATCAAGTCGTAGGCTTCGCGCTCGCAGCTCGCGGCGGCCTCGAGCTGCGCGTTTCCCGGGAGGGCGCGCCCCAGCGTGTCGAGGCTGCGGAGCAGCTCGCGGCGGCTCTTCTGCCGTTCGTCGGAGATGCCGGGGGCGACGACTCCCTCCACCACGAACCGGGGCTGGGCGGGATCGCCGCCCGTTGCGAAGGGCTTGTACTTGTTGCCGAGAAAGCCGGCTTCCGAAAAGCGCCCCTGGGGCTCGGTCACGACGATGTAAGGCGGCACGAGGCCGCGGTAGCCGGCGTCGTAGCCGCGGAAGAAGGCGACCGTGGCTCCGACGGAGGGGTACACGATTCTGCCTCCCGGCATGCGTCCCGTTTGGACGATGTACGCCGCCGTTTCGTGGGCGTTCACGCCGTGCGTCATGCTGCGGATGATCGCGTACTTGTCCGCCTGCGCCGCGAGGAGCGGCAGCAGCTCGCCGATGATGATGCCGTCGACGTTGGTGCGGATCGGCTTGTCGAGCGGGCCCGTGTAATCGCGGCCGGCGTCGGGTTTGGGGTCGAAGGTGTCCAGGTGCGACGGCCCGCCCCACATCCAAATCTGGATGACCGACGACGCCTTGGGCGGCGGCGCGGCGGCGCGAACCGGCGGCGCGAGGCGCTCGGCCAGGAGGAGGCCGGCCGCGCCCAGGAGCCCGCGGCGCAACGCCTCGCGCCGGGAAAGCGGCGCCGCGCCGCCGAGCGGCTTGTCGTGCGCGCGCATGGTGCCTTCTCCTTGTTTAGGGACGCGCCGGGGCGTCCGGGTTCTTCAGTGGCGATACAGAAACTCTGCGCTGTTGATCAGCGCCCACACGAGATCGATGGCGGCCTCGCGCCGGTTGACGGAGCCCGATGCGGCGTACGCGGCGACGGCCGCGCGCTCCGCCGCGGTGGGCGGACGCGAGAGAACCGCGAGGTAGAGCTCGTCGACGATCTCGCGCGGTTTGGCGCCCGAGTCAAGGAGCGCCCGGATCGCCGGACCTTGCTCCAGCTTGCGCTGGACGGAGCTCGAGTTCAGGAGAAACAGCCGCTGGGCGGCGCTCGGGCGGTTCGAGCGCTCCGAGTCCAGCCCCGTGTCGCGCGCCGGCCGCCCGAACGTCTCCAGAAAGGAGCTGCTGATGCTCCCGTCCGGAAGCGCGATGGAGCGCAGCGTTTCCGGCACGAAGGTGAAGGGCTCCGGGATGGCGCTGGAGTACTTCTCCGCCGTTCCCGTGATTTGGTTCAGGGCGTCGATGAGCACCTCGGCCTCCAACCGCCGGACGGGATAGCAGGCGAACCATTCCTCCGCCGCGCCGCCGCCTGCGGGAATCGGCGCGAGCTGGTAGGTCGTCGAATTGGCGATGATCCGGTAGAGGTGCTTGAGGTCCCAGCGCGACGCGATCAGCTCGTGCGCGAGGTGCGCGAGGAGCTCGGGATTGGACGGCGGGTTGTCGGGGCGGAAGTCATCGGGCTCGTGGACGATGCCGCGGCCGAGCAGCCGGCGCCAGACGCGGTTGGCGCCGGCGCGGGCGAACCAGGGGTTGTCCGGCGCGATGAGCCAGTCGGCGAATACTTCGCGCTCGTCGCGGTCGGGCGGCGCGTCGGCGGCCGCGCCGTCGGGAAAGACCGCCGGGCGGAGGGGTTCCTTGTCCCGGTCGAAGAACACGATCTCCTCCTTCCACTCGACCGTGCTCTTGTAGCCGATGCGGGCGAAGAAGGCGGCCATGCCCGCACGGCGTTCTTTCGGCCACTTCTCGGCCCGCGCGCCCATGAAGGCCAGCGCGACGGCCTGGGCGATGGTTTCGGGCTCGCGACTCTGAACGGCCCGGTAGAAGTTGACCTGCGGGACGCGGAAGTTGCTGCCGCTGGAGGTGAGCAGTTCGCGCGCGAAGCGGTCGTACGGCAGGTTGGCGGCCATCGCGCGCCGGATCCAGCCGTGGTAGGCCTGCGCGGCGTTCGGCCACAGGTTGATGGGAAACTCCGCCTTGACCCGCAGAAGATCGCACCAGTGCATCGCCGCGTAATCGGCGTATGCGTCGGAGGCGAGCAGGCGCTCGATGAGCGCGCGGCGCTTGTCCGGGTTGTCGTCCCGCAGGAACCGCCGCGCCTCGGCGGCCGTGGGCAGGGTGCCGGCGAGGTCGAGAAAAGCCCGCCGCAGGAAGACCGCATCGGAGCACACTCTGGCGGGCGCGATGCCGTGTCGCCGGAGCCGATCGAAGACGAGCTCGTCGATGCGGCCTTGCGGGACGGCGGCGCCCTCGCGCTCGTAGGGATGCGCGACGGGGCGCGCGGCGTCGGAGGCGGCCAGCGCCGCCATGAGAACCGCCGTGATCATCGGAGCCTCCCGGGGTGCGCATGGATCGCGACGACTGCGGGACCGGAGCCGCTATCGGCTCCTCCTCTATTTAACACCGTGTAAGCGCGCAAGTCGCGGGGGCGCCGCGGCCGGTGCGGTCCCCGACCTTCCGTCGGGGCGGATTGGCGTCACCCGCGCGAGCCTCCCGGACGAGTTGCTGGTAAAGACGGTCCCATCGGCTCTTGTCTGCATCTACATGGGGCATCGCTTAAGCCCTCGTGAGGTATTGCAAGCTTGGCCTTTATGACGCTGTATTTCCATGTTTCACACGGTGTGGCAAGTCGTTCCATTCCGCACTCGGTCGAGAAGGCGCGCCCGCCGAAGGCGCGGGTCGAGAATCTCGACCAGTAGCAGCGGCTCCAGTCGTCGCGCAAGGTCCCTGGCGTGGCGGGGAGCACTGTTGACGATGCGCAGAACATGATCGGCAAACGTACTGAGCAACCGAGCCCATCGGCACTCGTTGAGACGATGCCGTTCTCGCCGGAGTTTCTGGCGAATGGCGGCGAACAGGTGCTTGCTGGCCGCGAGCGTGAGAATGCTCGCGTAGATCATCGATTCCACAATATGCTTCTTTCGACTGAGCATCTCCTCCAAATGGAAACTGCTCTTCAGTTGCTTGAAGGTCAATTCGACGCCCCAGCGTTCGCGATAGAGTACACCAATGTCGGCACGGGGGATCTTGTGGACGGGGAGGTTCGTGACGTAGACGTGATACCCTCCCGCCTCCTTGTCGAGACTCGCGACAAGGCGGAAACGTTGACGATCGGACGACCGAACGCCGCCATAGACACGTCGCCAGAACGAAGCCTCGATCTCCAGGTCATCGAGCGACTAAACAGCCCTCTCGGCTATCGCATCTCCTTCTAGTTGACGCACTACGTACCCGAAACTGGTTAGATAATTAGCCAAGCTTTTGTTTCTGTCGGCGCCCAAATTATGTGATTCATACACAATACCTTTCGGCTTATTGATCGCTATATCTATTGATCTAACCACCTCATCCTACATTCCGCAGCTCTTGACGGCGACCCGGGGGAATTTCCGAGCATCTCGACGCGGCCCTTCAGGCATAAGTT